>CAMHAH010000048.1 GCA_946183365.1 uncultured Clostridia bacterium | reverse complement strand
ACAGCACCCATGCAACAGCGCTCCAAGAGCGAAGCGATTGGCTAAGCGCCACTGCGAGGAGTTAGGAGTTAAGAGTTAGGAGTTATATAAGCCTCCCTTTTCTAAGGGAGGTGCCCCGACAGGGGCGGAGGGTTCAGGCAGAAATAGTGAATAATTAAGAATGAAGAATGAAGAATGAAGGGCGGACGCTGTCCGCGCCTGATTTGTAGGGACATAACTAAGCCTTCCCCCTGATGGAAAGGCTCGTGTACACCCGACAAAAAAGCTCCCTGTATTCCAAGGGAGCTTAAGCTTTAAATATCTGTTTTACAATCGGGTGCGGGCAAAGCCCGCCCTCAACTCCTCACTCCTCGCAGTAGCTCTCAGCCAATCAGCGTTCGAGCTATGCTCTCCGCTTCTTGGGAGAGCCTTGCATGGGTGCTGTTAGCCAAATCATAGATTTGGACAGCACCTTAACTCCTAACTCCTAACTATCAATCACCAACCGCTGACTTCGCTGTCTGTCACCGTAGCGTCTGTTGCCGGCGCTTCTGTCGCGGGGGCTTCGGTCACGGGAGCCTGTGTCTGCGGAGCCTGTGTTACGGGAGCCTGAGTGGGGGCGTCCGTCTGCGGAGCCTGAGTGGGTCTCTCTGTGGGTCTCTGGGTCGGCCTCTCTGTGGGTCTCTCGGTCGGCTTTTGGGTCTCTGTGGGCTTCTGGGTCGCCGTTGTCGCGGTCGTGGGGGCCGAGGGGTCTGTGTTGCCGTTGTTCTTCGATTTGCCCGCGTTGATCGCGACTACCGCTATGGCTATCACGATTATCACTACGATAGCGCCGATAAGTACCCACAGCCATGTATTACTGTTCTTCTTTTTGTTTTTGTCGTCGTTTCTCCTGAGCTTGTTGTCGACCTTATCCATCAGGGTCTCGTCGTCCTCGCCGTCTGAGTAGTTCTCATAATTATCGCCCGTGTCCTCTTTTGAGACCGAGGATATCTCTTCGGGCTTTGAGTTCGGGTCTTTGTTCTCAAAATTGCCGAGGTTATATACCCTTGTAGCGTCGTCGACGGGGCTCTTAAGGTCGCTCGCCGCGGGTTGGTCAGCGCTCGGCGCAACGTCGTATTCGGTGTCTTTGAGGTCGGTGTACTTAGAGCTTACATAGCCGGGCTCGGAGTCGGGGCGGAAGTGTCTCGGCCTTGCCTCGGGCAGCTGAGCGCCGCAGAAGTTACAGAAGCGCGAGCCGTCGGGCAGCTCCTTGCCGCATTTATTACAGAACATAGCAATCATTCCTTTCATATGTGTACATTATTGTACTTATGCTGATTTTAATATATATGGCTCGGTTTGTCAATTATCAAAGCCATTTTATCTTTTTGAAGAACAACAGACTGCCTATGACTATCACTAAGCTGAGCGCTATTATCACGGGGTAGCCCCATATGCTGTCGAGCTCGGGCATATATCGGAAGTTCATTCCGTACCAGCCCGCTATCAGGGTCAGCGGCATGAATATCGTGGTCACTATGGTCAGCACGGTCATTATGCGGTTCTGCTTTATATCGAGGTGAGATTTGTATATGTCCCTGAGCTGAGCCGCGTGGTCGCCGATGGCTACCGTGGAGTCCTTCAGTCTCATTATCCGGTTAGTGAACAGGCGAAAGTATCTCAGGTTCTCTGTCTTGAAGAAGTTGTTCTCATTTTCCTCAAGCTCCTGAGAGAAGTCCAACAGCTGTTCGTAATGCACCCTCAGTATACGGATGTTGTCGCGCATATCGTTCACGCGCTCAAAGGTGACCTCGTCCTTGTCGCCGACTATAGCCGCCTCCATCCTGCCAAGCTCGCTGTCCCAGCTCTCGAGCAGGTCTCTGTCGTTGACCACTATCTGCTCGAGGAAGTCGTATAAGAAGCGCTCAAGGCTCGGCAAACGCCATTTCTTGGTGCGGCGTATCTGATCTATCAGCTTCTCCGCCGAGTCGCTGTCGTCGATGAAAACTATGCCCTTTTCATCCATAGCGAAGGCGAACTGAAGCTCGGTCTCGGGGTCATCGCGGGTAGGTACGCTGAAGGTACCCGTCAGCGAGTCGTAGTTGACCTCAGCCTTGGTCGAGTGTATCTCGGCGGTCTGGGGCTCGATATCTATACCCATGTCAAAGCTCTCTTTCTGAGCCCTCCACTCAGCCGCGGTGAGTATCGCGACATACTGAGCCGTGCCGCTCCTGAGCTGTTCAAAGCTCACAGGCGTTAAGGTTCGGTTTATCAAAAAGTACATGAACATCCCTCCCGATGGGGTATTGCCTTTATTATACATCACCCATAGAGAAATTCAAGCTTAATAGAGGTATTATGTATATAAAAATCAAGAGCCGCCCGGCAGATAAACCGCCGGACAGCTCCCCTCAGGTCAGATATTACTTAAGACCCTTTTCGTAAGACTCGATCATTTTCTTGACCAAAACCCGCTCGACAGAGCAAGAGCTCTGTCGGGCAGGTGAACGTTCAGATCTTATTACTTAAGACCCTTTTCGTA
>CAMHAH010000047.1 GCA_946183365.1 uncultured Clostridia bacterium | reverse complement strand
CATATGTGTAGTGATCCCGAATGTACTCGGCAAAGGCTTTCATCTTTTCTCTGTCTGTCATGGGCGAAGTCCAGCAGGCTTTTTCTGCCGAACGAACGACGTTCAACGTCTTTTCAATATCATCGGGAGCATGATCAACGTCGACCTTGACATTCACTCGGCGTATCGGCTCACCCTTGTAGTAAAGCTCAATCGGGAAACTACCGTGAGCTTCTCCGATACAGCTGACCGTCGTCTGGAAAGGAAAGTACAGTCCGCTTTTGTAGTGGGCATACACATAAGCCAGAGGATTATCCTCTCGGTCGGTCACTTCACAGTCATAGCCATGGAGGATTCCGTTCTCTTTCTCAATCAGGTAACTCTCTTTGAAACGGCTGTCGGTGTAGTCTATTGCGCTTCGGTAGTGACCGTTATTGACCACTGTCGTGATATCGTGGGGATCGATCTCACTCTTTGGTACGAGCATCAGTGTAATACTTTTATCGGTCAGCGTGATTTCCGACGGAACCTTCTTCAAATCGAAGGTGACGCCCTCGACCGTAACATACCGATCGGTCGGTGACGGTTCTGCGACAGGCTTCGAGATCTGATAGCTGTCTGATACATTCACCATCCATCGTTGCAGGTGCGACGCGTCCATCACGGTCACGGCGTGATCGCCGTCAATGTCGGCAACAGAAGAAGTAACGGCGACAGGCGTCTTGATACCGACCGTATACCGCTGAATAACTGTCGCGTCGGTGATGCTGATCTCGCCGTCATTGTCGACGTCGCCGAGCATACGGCTTTCGGCATAAACGGATACGGACATCATCATCGCCATACAGAGCGATAAAGATAATACAGATTTGATTTTCATAACAGAAACCTCCTTTACGATTTGGTGTATTTTAGCTTAGGTTCGGAGGTTTTACAAGTAAAAGATTAACTCATAGAATTGTTCAATATGACAAGCTAACCGCGTCAATAATTGAGCTGTCATACAAAGAAAAAGGGATTTACCGAAAGGAGATAGAATGAACGATAAAAACTACATTACACAAGCAGATGACAGAGAAGAAACCATCCCCGATGATATGCGCTACACCTACATCGGATCGTCGGTTGAAATCGAAGGAAAGAGCTATCCTGTCGTGGCGGCGATACCACTTGGCACCGCCGATTGCTCTCTTCCCTCGGCAGAGGAAAAGCTGATGAAATTAGTTCAGGGGAAATAAGATATTTCACTGGATATTTGCGCCGACTTAGGGTATAGTGTGCTTGTATCCTATTCGGTGTGACAGAGCAGCGCCCTGCTCGGAAAGGATGGAACTATGAACACTACCGAATATAATAACAATCTGATCACCGCTCTGTACTGTCGTCTCTCGCAGGAGGACCTTCTGGCAGGCGAGTCAAACTCCATAACTAACCAGAAGCTCATTCTCAGCAAGCATGCTGAGCAATTGGGGCTCCGCAACTGCAAGTTCTATATTGACGACGGTTACAGCGGTACAAACAACACGCGTCCTGCTTATGTGCAAATGAAAAAGGATATGGAAGCAGGCTTGATCGGAACGATCATTGTCAAGGATCAGTCCCGACTCGGGCGAGATCATCTTGAGACCGACGCGATGATGGAACTGGTATTCCCTCAATACGACGTTCGCTTCATCGCCGTGAACGACGGAGTGGACACCATTAACGGCTTGAATGAGATGTCCGGCATCCGCAACTACTTCAACGACTTTTACGCTGCCGATACATCTAAGAAGATCCGAGCCGTTCAGAAAGCCAAAGGTGAGCGAGGTGAGCCTGTGGGAACAACAGTACCTTACGGATATCTGAAAAATCCAGAGTATAAAGGCAACCAAAAGGAAGCTCCGTGGTTGATTATCGACCCAGAAGCGGCGCCTATAGTAAAACGGATCTTTGATATGAATGCAAGCGGATTAAGCCCATATGCGATTTGCAGAACGTTTGAGCAAGAACAGATTTTGTGTCCAAGTGTCTATCTGTTCCGCAAGACCGGAAGCAAATCCGGCACACCGAGCTTTGACCGACCGTATCACTGGTCTGAACGGACTGTAAGAAAAATGCTCAGCAATCAGTTCTACTGTGGGGATACGGTGAACTTCAAAACTTATACCAAGTCCAATAAACTGAAAAAGCGCATCAGAAACGATTCGAGTCGTATACTGATCTTCCGAGACACGCACGAGCCAATCGTTGAACGCAGTGTGTTTGATGCCGTACAAAAGCGCTTTGAAGGCAGAAAGCGACCGAATAGAACCGGTGAATTGGACATGCTAGCAGGTTATCTGTATTGCGGAGACTGTGGTAAGCGTATGTATTTGCATCGAACCTATAAAAAGAAGGCAGGCAATAATATCTATCAATGCGGAGGATACCAATCACATACGACAGATTGCAGCATCCACTACATCCGTCAAAATGTTATTGAAGAAATCATACTCAGTAATCTGAGAAGGTTAACTTCATTCGCGCGTTCTGAGCCTGAACAGTTTTATGAGATGGCTTTAAAAAGAGGTAAAACCGAGGCAGCAAAGATACAGAAAAGCGCAGTTAAGCAGCAAGCAGATATTGAAGTGCGGCTTAAGCAGCTCGACAGTATTATCCGCTGTCTATATGAGGACAGAGTTGTCGGACGAATTACCCCGGAACGGTATGATGAGATGGTGGTCGGTTATGAGAAAGAGATGGCTGAGCTCAAACAAAAGCAGACAGAACTGAAGAACAACTTGTCTCTGTACTCACAACAGCGACATGCAATACAGGATTTTATTGATAAGGCGAAAGCGTATGCTAAGATGCCGAAGCTGACCGTTGAGTTGCTCCATACTTTTATTCAAAGGGTAGATGTATATAAAAAGATCGACAAGAATTCCCGCAAAACAGAGAATCCCATTATGATCTACTATAAGTTCCAGATAACAAAACCCGAGCAACTCGCTGTCATGTTCGGTCTTGAAGAGGACGACTTCAGTAAAGCCGACAACCCCGAACCTGCAGAACTTGACTTTACCGCATAATCGCGGCATAATGAAAATGGTCGGAGGGCAAACGCCTTCCGACCAAGTAGATAATATAAATGTTCCGTTAACGACCCCACCCTAACGCGGGGCGTTATGGGGACCCCAAGAGTTGACAGGCGCCAGCAGTGACACTAAGCCAATCGC
>CAMHAH010000046.1 GCA_946183365.1 uncultured Clostridia bacterium | reverse complement strand
ACGAGCTTTGGACAAGCTTCGTGATGAGTATATCTCGCTCTACGAAGAAGCCAAAGCCTGCGGCTATCCGGGATTAGTCAGCTACAACTATAAACGGATACTGAGACTATTTGAACGTTGTAAGATCGTCTTTATGCAAAACGAAGCGCCTGAGGATACTGTTATCCGAACTGGTTCTTCCGATAAAGATCCGGCGGCGTAAACCTTTCCCCACAGCATTGCTGTGGGGATTTTTTCTTTTCAACCGATTGGTAAAGATTGCCAAAGGCAATATATTGCAAAGCCTGTTGATTGTGAAACTCTACAAAGTTTTTGCTTGTGAAATTCAAAATCTTCGTTTTTGTCTTCTCCCATCGGTATATATATGGAGGCAGTCCTCTCTCTGCTAATAACAGGGTGACGGTAAAAATGGAGGTGGTGAAAATGCTGACCATGCCGTCACCTATACTTGACAAAAGTCTGTATACCGCTAAAAAGTCGGGTGACGGTAAAGTTACTGTCACGGCAAAGTTACCGTCACCCACAAACGAGCACATTTTCGCCGCCGATATCCCAAGCGGACAGGTATCCCACCTACACCCACAGAAGCGGTTGTCGCGCAACGTGGAGCGAGTGTGGGCGGCATTGGCGTAGGGAGGAAACTAACGCTGACGGAGCAGTATCGGTGACGTTGGTATGAAATGCCAGCATCGCATTCGGCAGTCCGCCGAACGCTTGCTGGTCGGGGCAAACCCCGAACCCCTCTCAAAAATCGCACAAAGAAAGGAGAAATATCACAATGAGAAAACGGAACAGAACGATCACTATCCGCTGTACCGATGATGAGTATGAGCGGATACATCACAAAGCAGAACGGCATAAGCTGTCGCTGAGCGACTTCGTTCTCAGGTCTGTACTTGACAAAAAGATAGTCGTGGCAGACGGACTTAACGAGGTCGCAAGGCAGCAGAAGTCCATAGGTAGAAACCTCAACCAGATAGCAATGCTTGCTCATGAGGGACGGCTTCACTCCGTTCACTTGGACGAGCTGTTGGATCAGCACAAGGCAGTTACCCAAGCCGTCTGCGACATAGCCAAGGAGGTGAGATAATGCCTATCATCCATTTCATCAACAACAAAACCCAGACCGCTGGCGGCATGAAGAACGTTTTAACATACGCGGATTTCAATGTATTTTGATTGACTATTTCTTCTTTTTGTGCTATAATTCCAGTATAGAGGGGTGATGAAAATGGAAATAAGAAATGAGATTTTGAAAAAACTCAGTGCTTCCGAATCAGACCACAGTATTAAAATTCTCCATGCAGTGGAGTCCGGCAGTCGGGCGTGGGGATTTGCATCTCCAGATAGCGACTATGATGTTCGTTTTATATATGCACATGATATGAAATGGTATCTGAAGCTGGAGGATACTCGCGATGTTATGGAGTTGGAATTGAATGATGTATATGATATCAACGGCTGGGACATTCAAAAACTTTTCCGCTTAATGCACAGTTCAAATCCCACAGTTTTTGAATGGGTACATTCTCCAATTGTCTATACTACACATCCAATCATTGCCGAAATTACTCCGCAGATTGATTCATTCTTTTCTTGTAAAGCTGGGCTATATCATTATTTTAATACCGCCAAAGCAAATTACAAGAGCTATATCGATAATAAGCAGAAAGTTAAGCTAAAAAAATACTTCTATGTATTGCGACCACTTATGGCTTGTGATTGGATATTAACACATAGAACGCCACCGCCTGTTCTGTTTGACAGCCTATTAAACGAAATGGAACCTGATGATGAATTATTTATTGCTATTCAGGATTTGATTTCCAGAAAACAAACTGCCATTGAAGCAGAAATGATTGAACGAATTTCAGTATTAGAGGATTATATTGCATCAGAAATCAGTAGCATTAAGGTTTCAGCAGATATGATGAAGGATGATAAAAACAATGACTGGGAGCTATTAAATACATTGTTTTTGCAATGCCTTGAACAGTTTAATAACTAATATATACCAAGCGCTTGCTGAGAAGCAGGTGCTTTTTTATACCCTCATGGAGGAGGTGAAACCATATGGCAACCAGAATCATGTGCATAACAGTCTACAATTATGGCTTCGCTGATAAAGGACGAGCCTGCCGACGATACCGAGTACGCTCGGGAACAAGTTGACAGCAAGGCGCTTGCTGAGGAACGAGAGCGCAAGGAAACTCTCGGAATACACATAGGCTGACACCCAAACTAAAAAAGTAAAGGAGTATTTTAAAATGAACAATTCAAATCACATACGAAACATGAACGAGAGAAGAAAAAGGAGTGTGGTTATTGAATGGCTGAAAAGAAAAATAAAACTTCAACGAATAAGTACGCTGAACTGCGCAGAACACAGTTTGAGATAAGAAAGGTCACGATTGACGGCAAGACCTATACCGTGATAAATGCAACGCCGACTGATACGAATGTGACTGCGGCGGACAAGCTCCGCGAACTTGTGAAAGCGTATTAACGAAAAATACTGGACAAACCGACCGAGTTAGAGTATACTGTTGGTGTACCGAGAGGTACGCCAACAGAGTCCTATTCGGTTTGGTTTCCAGAGAAGGAGGATTTTAATGAAACCAAACAATGATTTAATTACAGCTTTATATTGCCGACTTTCACAGGAAGATGCGCGCGAGGGCGAGTCGCTGTCAATAGAGAATCAGAAGAAAATGCTCATGGATTATGCTGAAAAGAATGGCTTTCGTAACTGTCAATTCTATATTGACGACGGCTTCAGTGGAGTCAGCAGCAACCGTCCCGACTACCAACGAATGCTTAATGACGTTGAGAACGAGCTTGTGGGAACAGTCATTGTGAAAGATCAGAGCCGACTTTCGAGGAATTATCTTGAAGCAGGCAGACTAATGGAACTTGTGTTTCCAGCCCACGATGTCAGATTTATAGCGATCACAGATGGCGTTGATTCAGCTAATGGTATCAATGAAATGTCAGGCATAAAGAACTATTTTAATGACTTTTTCGCTCGCGATACATCGAAGAAGATACGAGCAGTCCAGAGAGCTAAGGGAGAGCGCGGTGAGCGTGTCGGAACAATGACTCCATACGGATACTTGAAAGATTCTGATACAAAGCAGCTTGTTCCCGACCCTATAACCGCACCGATAGTTCATAAGATATTCGAGCTTTGTGCAGAGGGAAAGGGCGTCAGAGCTATCTGCAATTACCTTTATGAGAATAAAGTCGAAACACCCGGGGTATATGAGTTCCACATGAAGGGCAAGACCAGTAAACACCCGACTCTTGATACAC
>CAMHAH010000045.1 GCA_946183365.1 uncultured Clostridia bacterium | reverse complement strand
GGTCTGCGCTTTGCCATATGACAATCCCCCTTTCTAAGTCAAACAACATACCACAAAACGATTGAAATATCCAGCTTTTTCATTGTTAATGCGGGGTAAATTTTTCCGTCGGATTGCACGAATAATCTGTGCGTTTTTCTACTTGTAAAACCTCCTAACCTAAGCTAAAATACACCAAACCGTGAAGGAGGTTTCTGTTATGAAAATCAAATCCGTTTTGTCTTTATCACTCTGTATGGCGATGATGATGTCCGTATCCGTTTATGCCGAAAGCTGTATACTCGGCGATGTCGACGGTGACGGCGAGATCAGCATCACCGACGCGACAGTCATTCAGCGGTACACGGTCGGGATCAAAACGCCTGTCGCCGTTACTTCTTCTGTCGCTGACATTGACGGCGACCATGCCGTGACCGTGATGGACGCATCTCATTTACAGCGATGGATGGTGAATGTATCAGACAGCTATCCGATCGCAAAGCCTGTCTATGAACCATCGCCGACTGATCGGTATGTCACGGTCGAGGGCGTCACCTTCGATTTGAAGAAAGTTCCGTCAGAGATCACTCTTACAGATAAAAGCATTACTTTGATGCTCTTGCCTAAGAGCGAGATCGATCCGCACGATATCATGACGGTTGTCAATAACGGTCACTACATTAATCAGATCGACTATACCGACAGCCGTTTCAAGGAAAGTTACCTGATTGAAAAGGAAAACGGTATCCTACACGGCTACGATTGTGAAGTGACCGACAGTGAGGATAATCCTCTGGCATATGTGTATGCCCACTATAGAAGCGGACTATACTTTCCTTTTCAGACGACAATTCAGTGTATCCGAGAGGCTCACGGAAGCTTTCCGATCGAGCTGTATTATAAGGGTGAGCTGATCCGACGTGTGAACATCAAGATCGACGTCAACCGTGCTCCCGATGATATTGAAAAGACGTTGAACGTTGTTCGGTCGGCTGAGAAAGCGTGCTGGACTTCGTCCATGACCGACAGGGAAAAGATGAAAGCCTTCGCCGAATACATAAAGGATCACTATACATATGATCTGGTCATGTGCGTTGAGGGAGCGGTTCTGACCGCCTTCGCTGCGCGTGATCTGGGACTTGAATCCATGCTTCTGTATCCCGGCTGTGAAGCAACCCAGCACTGCGACCGCCACATCGTTACATATAATCTGTATGCCAACACAGCCGTACCGGGCGGTCACTGCGCTTGCCTGGTCGTATACGATAACTGCACCATGCGCTATGACGTGCAGGGTGAGCTGTGTATTATTAAGGAATATACATTCTAATTATATCCATTAGTTTTGCCGTCCTTCGGGACGGCTTTTTTTGTTATTATTCAGGAGTCACTTTGTACCAAGATGGAAAACATATTTGCTATTCTTAGTCACTATGGTTAACTGATCACCTGTAATATCAATCTCCCCGCATGATGTGCGTAAGTACCCGTATTGATCAAAGCTACTGTAATTCATGTAAACGTATTGTTTTCCGGGATGCTTTTCTGTGCTTTCCATCAGATTCAAAATCCCATTAACTCCTATGAAATCTCGTCGCCAGTTCCATGTCAAATCGTCCTTTTCCGAAAGATTTTCCACTTCTTTCAAATAGGAGTTATAATACTCTTTAATAATTCTTGGCATAAATCCACCCCTTTCTGGTTGAACACAATATCACATAACTCTAAGAATATCCAGCTTTTAAATATACAATTACATCGACTGACCCCAGCTTTCACCTTCATCTTCGTCATAATCGTCGCCGTACTTCTCTCTAAGATATGCTTCATAATCCTCTTGGATTTTCTCCTCGGACGGCAGATGAACACGGCGGAGCTTGGTCGGCTTATTGTTCAGCAGGATAATGTCGACGGTATCGAGGAGCGGTTCGAGCGAGAAGTTCTCGGTTGGCTCTTCCTCTTCTTTCTCAGAAGTTCCTCCCGGTTTCAGTCCGTGAGCGAGCTTCTTTTCATTGATCTTCTGCTGTTCTTTCTTCTCTCCGCGGACGGATTTCCTGTTCAGAGCGTCGAGTTTTTTCACGGAACTTTGCGCGATCTGCTTCGCAAGCTGAGAGATTAATCCGCCGATATTGCTGTAATTTTCGGTCGGCAACTGCGTGAAATCCATCTCCAAAGCCGCTTGGATAACTGCGTTTTTCAGCGAACGAAACGCGCCGTTATCCTCGAGAGGAACGTCATCTTCCTGCAGGCTGTCGTGGTACATACTCAGCTTCTGACGGTTGACTTCACACCACTTTTGATACAGCTCTTTGATGCTCGGATCGTTGGCAAACTGAGCGACGGCATAGTCGACAAAACGCTTCACTTTCTTCGGCAAATAACCGTAAACCTTCTTGCCTTTACAGCCGTCCAATTCCTTTTTAAGCCGTCCCAAAAGCGCAAGATAATACATCTGAAAAGGACTATCGGAGCGCATAGTTTCTTCCAATAAATCGTTGACTTCGCTCTTTAAACGATTACGAATCTCCGTTTGATTTGTGAACATACGGAACATTTCACCGCGGAAAATATCGTTGGTAAGCACGCTGCGCATCTTCTCCATACCCTTCTTGCTGAGGTAGCCTTTGCCTGATTTTGAGAACACCAACATATGGATATGCGGGTGATGATCCTTCTCATGGAACGCCGCGTACCACCGGATATCCGAAGGATCCATGTGATGAATCTGCGCAAGCTCATTGATATTTCTGCGTATCAAATGCTTCCACGCGTCGGCGTTATCGTAGCGCAAACGCGCGGCGTCCTCCGCCTTTAAGCTGATGATATGATTCCATACATTTCCCTTGCGATCCTCCACGGTTTTGACCGCTTCTTCGAGATTGATCGGCTCGTCCGTCTGAGAAAACAGACCGTGAGATCCGATCTTTTCCACGCCGGGACGGTTGGCGATATACTTCATCAGCTCGGGGATGTCGGCGAGATCATCGGCGTGAGCGTCGAGCACCGCGTCGATAAACTCGCTTGCGCGGTAGCGTGTGGGCTCGTCAAGGAAGGCCTGCAGCTCAGGCATCTCGGCGACGTCGGTAAAGGTAAAGATACATTTATCCATCAGCTCCTGCTGTGCTTTGGTATACGGATTGTTATCCTTCTTCCCGCGCTGTTTCTCTACGCCATCGCGCGTGGCGATATAGCGGACGTATCTATCGATATGATAGCTCTGCGGATTCTTATAATAATTCGATTTAATGATCAGCTTCGGCATGATGATCACCGCCGTCTACATACTGTTCAATATGAATGATGCCGTTGTTCTCGGCGACCTCGCGCGCGGTCTGAGCGGTCAGACCTTCAAGATAGCTTCTCGGAATCCTGAAAGAATCCGCCAGAACGTGATTGATCTTCGACAGCTCAACGGCAGTCTTGAACAGCATCTCGGACACTCTCTGCTCGTAGCTGTACTGAATCTCCTTCATCGTATCGGTGATGGTCGGAGAGAGATAGTCGGAGGACTTCTCCGAAAAGATATAACCGATATAAAACTCGACCGCGTTTCGGATGAATTCGCTCTCGGAACTTGCATCGGAAAGCTCCATCGCAGCGGTCATTTTCTTACTTAAATCCTCGTCAAGATAGGTATTGAATCTGTTCTTTTTCATTTAAAACCTCCGAATCGGGACGACCCTTTCGCAACCCACCTAAGGAAAAGTCCAACAAACGGCGAAACGGTCGGCTCTGCCGTCC
>CAMHAH010000044.1 GCA_946183365.1 uncultured Clostridia bacterium | reverse complement strand
GTGACTGCCGACTGTGCGGAAAGTGCGTCCAAAGCTCTCGAAATGATTTCACATCGACACGAAACTGAACAGGATTACAGCATTGTGATACTCGACTGGAAAATGCCTGATATCGACGGCATCGAAATGACGCGCCGCATTCGTTCGACGGTTTCGCCGGACATCCCAATCCTGTTGATTTCCGCTTATGACAGAACAGATATTGAGGGTGCTGCGAAGAAAGCCGGCGCAAACGCATTCATCAGCAAGCCTCTGTTTCGCTCCACGCTTTACGATACAATCAACGATGTTCTCGGCACAGGTGCAAAATCCGCTGAGCCTGAGAATGACTATTCTGATTTGCATGGAATGAACATCCTGATCGCAGAGGATTTTGATGTCAACTGGGAAGTCATTTCAGCCCTCCTGGAAATGTATGGGATCAATACAGAACGTGCTGAAAACGGACGTATCTGCGTCGAAAAAATCAAATCTGCAGCAGAAGGAAGTTATGATCTTATCTTTATGGATATACAAATGCCGGAGATGAACGGGCTCGATGCCACTAAAAATATCCGCGCGCTGGATGATCCGTGGGCATCATCCATTCCTATCATCGCCATGACGGCGGATGCGTTTTCCGAAAACGTCACCGAATGTTTGAACGCCGGTATGAACGGACATATCTCAAAACCGGTAGACATTAAGCTCGTCATCAAGGAAATTTACAGAATCAAGGAGGAAAAAAAGAAATGAAAAAGCTCTCCTGTATGATTTCAGCTATATTCATGGCCGTATCTCTGACGGCCTGCGGCAGCAAAATGAATGAAGAATCAGACTCAGGATTCGAGCCGCATCTCGATACAAATACCAGCTGCAGCATCACAGTAGCGGGAAGTTATGATAACTTTGAAGCATTGGAAGCGGAGTTTGACCGCTTCAACGAAGTATATCCGAATGTACGACTCAGTTATGTGAAACTGGATGACTATAACAATACGATATCGATGGCACTGCAAGGAAATGACCCGCCCAACATTTTCTTCTCCAATGCCGGGATGAAAGGAAACACAAAATACGATCAGATGTTTGCGCTTGCGGAGGATCTTTCTGACCCTGAGCTGTCGCTGAATCTCGACTGCATTCGCTCCGGTCTGATCAACCATGATAAAGATGACCAAGTGGTGATGATACCTGTTTTTTCCAGAACTTATGGCATGCTGGTGAACAACGATCTGTTCGAAAAAGAAGGTCTAAACGTCCCGTCAACATGGACAGAGCTGCTGACCGTGTGCGAAGCATTCCACAGCAAAGGTTACACCAGTCCCATGATGGGTTACAGTCTCAAGTCCTCCGGCTGTTTTATGAACACGGTCGCTTATCCTGCCTTTGCAGCCACACTTGCATCGAACCCGGAAGCCCTTGAACTTGCCAATGCATTAGATCCTGCGGCAGGAGAATATATGCGTCCGGCACTGAACACAGTAGAACAGCTGATCCGAAACGGATGTATTGATCTCAATGCGTGTGATGAAATTGAAGACAACTACACCCAGGTGATCCTGCGTTTTTTTGAAGGCGATGTACCGATGATGATCTGTACCGGGGATACTGTATCCGGCACGAAGAAACGAGAAAGCCAGTCGGAAGCGTTCATCAATGCACCTTTTGAATATTCATTTTCACCGATCCCTTTGACAGATGACGGCGGATACTTTATTGACAGTCCATCCATCGAGTTCTCTGTCAACAAGAACTGTGATAATCTGGATATGACAAATGAATTTATGAGATTTCTGATCACAAAAGAAGAGCTGAATAATATGGCATCCCTGAAGCGTCTGATGACGCCTACCACGGATCTGTCCTTTGATTCGGTTTACGCTCCTTTCGGCCAGATACCATCTGATCGCATTATTTCACCGGAAATGCTCGGGATCACGGATCCGCTCACGGTCCAGATGCGTGTCGCGGCATTCCAAGTCGGAAAAGGTGAGCTTAGTATAGATGAAGCCGCCGCAATGTATGGAAGTTATGAATAGGAAGGAACATAGTTATGAATGCTAAAAATTCTTTTAGTATATCTGAAGAAAGAAGACGTATTTTACTTGTCGAGGACGATTATGTGAATCAGGAAATGCTGAAGGCGACGCTTGGTGATGTATATGACATCGTGATCGCGGAAACCGGAGAGGAAGCGCTGGAAATCATTCAAAATCAGCATGAAACTATCAGTATAGTTCTGCTCGATCTCAATCTTCCCGGCATTCAGGGTACCGACGTCCTCAGCAGGATAAAAAATGATCCACAATATTCCCGTCTTCCGGTCATTGTGATGACATCGGACAACGAGGCGGAGGTAGAATGCCTGAAACTTGGAGCAATAGATTTTATACCGAAGCCGTACCCTGCTTCAAAAGTTATCCTAGCCCGCATACTGCGAACGATAGAGCTCTCCGAAGACAGGGAGACGCTCCGGCTGACAGAACGAGATCAGCTGACCGGTCTTTACAACAAGGAATTCTTCTATCACTATGCAGCGCAGCTCGATCTGTATCACAAAGAAGCACCAACGGATGCGATCGTGTTTGATGTCAATCATTTTCATACATACAACGACCGTTACGGAAAAGCCAGAGGAGACGAGCTTCTGAAAAAAATCGCAAACAATGCAAGGTCATATCTGAATGAGGTCGGCGGCATCGTTTGCCGAAGCGTAGCAGATACCTTTATGATGTACTGCATACACACAGACAATTACGAAGAACTGCTCGCACGTCTGTCTGCCTGTCTCGACGAGGACAGTATAAGCGGAAACCGTGTGCGTCTCAGAATGGGCGTTTACGTCAATGCTGATAAAAATGTTGACATAGAACGCAGATTTGACCGCGCAAAAATGGCGGCGGATACTGCCCGTGATCATCTGAATGCTCCGATCGGCTTCTTTGATCATTCAATGCGTGAAGCGGAGATCCTTGAAGAACAGCTGATCGACGGTTTTCACACAGCACTCCGTGAAAAGCAGTTCGTCGTTTACTATCAGCCAAAATTCGATGTAAAACAGGACGTTCCGGTTTTAAGCAGCGCGGAAGCACTGGTACGCTGGAAACATCCTACGCTTGGACTGGTTAGTCCCGGTGTGTTTATTCCTCTGTTTGAGAAAAACGGACTGATCCAGGAGCTTGATAACTACGTCTGGTCGCAGGTCGCATCACAGATCAAAGACTGGAAGGAAAACTTGAATATTACCCTGCCTGTCTCGGTAAACGTATCCCGTATCAATCTGTACGACCCGAAACTGACAGACAAGCTCCTGAATATCACTGAAATGAACGGACTGACCACTGAAAACCTTTTACTTGAAATTACCGAATCGGCATATACGGAAAAAACCGATCAAATCATTACAACAGTCAAAAATCTGCGAAAGCTTGGTTTTTACATCGAAATGGATGATTTCGGCTGCGGTTATTCTTCTTTGAGTATGCTGATCGATATGCCGATAGATGCTCTTAAGCTGGATATACAGTTCATACGCAGTGCATTCAAAGAGCAGAAGGATACCAGACTCCTCGAAGCAATGATCGGGCTTGCAAAATCCTTTGAAGTACCGACGATCGCCGAGGGCGTGGAAACAGCTGAGCAGTATGCCGAGCTGAAAGCTATGGGCTGCAATATTATCCAGGGCTATTATTTCTCCCGTCCGCTTCCAAAAGAAGAGTTTGAAAAATTGATCATCAATGAACTGAAAAAGGAGGAACACTTATGCTAACTATTGAAAGACTTCAGGAATACGGCGCGGATACGAAAACAGGTCTGTCGCGCTGCGCCGGTAACGAAGCTCTGTATCTTCGTCTCGTTGGCATCACCATTCAGGAGCTGTCCTCCGGTGCGCTAGGAGAAGCATTAGAAGCAGGTGATCTCGACAAAGCATACTTTATCGCACATAAACTGAAAGGCGGCGTAAATAATATGGCACTCACGCCGATTGCCGACCCGTTGTGTGAGCTTACTGAATTGCTTCGGAATAAAACGCCGGGAGATTATAATGCACTTTACGCCAAGATTACCGCCAAAACAAATGAACTTGCCGCAC
>CAMHAH010000043.1 GCA_946183365.1 uncultured Clostridia bacterium | reverse complement strand
ATAAGGCGATCACCAAGACCGTTACGGCACGCTCCAAGCGCGCGTGCGAGACGAAGCTCAAGGAGCTGAGGACGAAACACGCCCCTGCGATCGGCGTTTCCAGACGGCAGGCAAAGCCCGATATGAAGCTCGCCGACTGGATCGATATGTGGTACAAGCTGTATGTCAAGCCGAAGTCAAAGATCGGCACGCACATGCAGTATGAAACCTTCATCTATCAGCACATCAACCCACGGATAGGGGAGATCCCGCTCTCAAAGCTCACCCAGGAGGATATTCAGACCTTCCTCAGCAACGAGAAGAAAAACGGCAGGCTCGCCCTGCGCAATGTCTACGGCGCGGGCATGTCCGATTCCTCCGTCCGCAAGATGGGGATCATCATCAGCTCCGCGCTGAGGAAAGCGACAGAGCAGAAGCTCCTGCGTTCCAACACCGCGAAAGGCACCAAGCTGCCGCCGAAGAAACAGGCTGAGATACACATCCTCACGCATGAGCAATTCAGAAATCTGCTGTTACAGGCAAAGGAGGACGGCGCGTATGAGATCATCCTGCTTGAGCTGAGCACAGGCGTCAGGCGCGGAGAGCTTTGCGGTCTGAAATGGGACGATCTCAATTTCTCCTCGGGCGCGCTCCGCATCAGCCGACAGATCATCCGTACCGAGAACGGTCTTGAGGAATCCTCACTCAAGACGAAGGAGAGCGAGCGGACGGTTTACCTGCCCGATACTGTTCTGCAGGTCATGCGGGAGCTGAAAGAAAAGACCGACTCGCCGTGGATCTTTCCCTCGCCGAGGGACGGCGCGAGACCGCGCGATCCGAAAGCGCTCCGCAAAAAGGTTATCAACGTGATGGAGCACGCAGGCATCACAGCCGTGCGCTTTCACGATCTCCGACACACCTTCGCCACCTATGCTCTCGAATACGGCATGGACGTCAAAACGGTGTCGATGATCATCGGCCATTCCTCTGTCGCGACCACGCTCAACACCTACAGCCACATCACGAGCGAGATGGAGAAGAAAGCGGCGGAGAAGATCGAGGGCGGTATCGGCTCGAGCGACGCGTTCGAAGAGCATGAAGCGAAGCTCCCCGAGCCCGAAAAGCGAGAGCGACCGAAGCCGTTCAAGCCCTACAAAAGAAAATACCGCCGATCGGGAACCGGCGGTATCTACAAGCTGAACGATCATCTCTACGAGGGACGCTATACGCCCACCAACGCGCAAGGCAAGCGCGAACCCCACAACGTCTACGCCCAAACCTACGAAGAGTGCGAGCAAAAGCTCAACGCTATGATCGAAGAGGTAAAAGCGAGGATCAAGGCGGAGAAGCAGCAACGGAATTCGTCGAAACAATAAGTGCATTTCAATTAATACATTGTGATTATGTATATCACTTATGCATTGTGTCTAAAAATCATAGAAGAGTTTTGTATACATAGCAAAACAAAAATATGATATAATTGTACATATTAGTTGAAAAATAAAGAATAAACCGTTGTAATGCAGATTAACAATTAGTATTGTTTGTTTCTAAAGTGGGGCACATGAAAAAGCATGATTTAAACGCTGTATTAAAAGAGTGTAAAAAAAGCGCTTCTGCCGGATATAGAATCGCAACGAAACAGCAAAGGGAATTAAAGAATACCTTAGCTGAAGCGAAGGAAGAGATCAAGAATACACTGATAGAGTTTCAGACTTCTCAGTGTTATTTTTCGGGTGCAACAGAAATGCTCTCCGACCAATTAACAGAAATAAGCAACTCCTTCGATACAGTTTCTTTTGCCTTTACTGAAGATTTACAAAACCTTCATGAAAAACTATCCAAGTTCTCCATAACATTATTTGGAAGAACAATGGCAGGGAAGTCAACTCTGATGGAGATCCTTACACACGGAGACGGTGCATCGATCGGAAAAGGGGCTCAAAGAACAACTCGTGATATCAGAACTTACATCTGGGAAGATCTGGAGATAACAGACGTTCCCGGGGTGGGTGCTTTTGGTGGCGAAGATGACGAGAACGTTGCGTACGAAGCAGCAAAAAGATCTGATCTAATTCTTTTCTTGATAACGGATGATGCACCTCAGGCTGTAGAAGCGGAATGTTTCGGAAGACTAGTTGATCTCGGAAAGCCATTGATATGTTTGATGAATGTCAAAGTTGCAATGCCCGAAGGAAAGAATCAGAAACTCATCATCAGGGACATCAATAAGCGTTTTGATACCGAGCGTCTTGACGCGATTCGCCGTCAGTTTTTACAGTATGCTCAGCAACTCGGTCAGGATTGGAATTCTGTGCCGTTTGTATATGTTCATTTGAAAGCGGCTTATTTGGCACAGCAAACAAAGGATCGTGATCTGGCAGATGGCTTGAATACCGTCAGTCGGATCGACGACCTGAAAAATATGATAATTGAACAGGTCAGAGAAAAAGGAGCTTTTTACAGAGAAAAGACTTTCCTTGATTCTATCTCTGTTCCTATCCTTAGATCCATGGAAAGCCTTCTTGATCAGAGCTTGCTGAACAGTCAACAGGGTCGCATTATCCTTTCAAAAAAAAGACAGCTGAATCAATGGAAAAAAGACTTTCATCGTGACGGAAAAAAGCGCATCGAATCATTGCTGATTAACATTCGAAGCCAGTTGAATTCCGAGATAGCTGCATTTGCGGAGGAGCATTATGATGATTCTAAGGCGGATAAAGCATGGAATCGTGTCATAAGACAGCACGATGTCAGCGGACAATGTCAGGATCTGTTGTTTGAGCTTGAAGAGAGATGCAACAGCAAGATCATGGAGGTATCCAGAGAAATAACGAGCGAATTGAATTATATCTCCGCTGTCAGTGCGGACAAGACGCTTCGTATGAATCATATTATTGATGAAAAGAAGATATGGAATTGGGCGGCAGTTTTAATAGGAGGAGGATTATCCATAGCAGCCGCAATAGCAGGACTGTTAGGAGCAACTGTGGCAACGCCTCTCGGTGCTGCTGCGGTTTTGGTTGCAGGCGTTGCAGTTGTAGGAGATATCTTTTTCTCTAAGCGTTCCAAAAAAGAACATGAGGCAAGAAAACGGCTTGAAAGGAAATTGCAGGAAAATGTAAATAAGGTATGTGATAAGATCAATAAGGACAGCAATGATTATCTGGATGCTCTGATTACAAAGAGGATGGATGCTCTTATCATGGAAATGAGCAGAATTGATTCAGTCGTATTTCGTTTGGCGGATACTCAAAGAGAACTTGCGTGGAAACTGAATGATCATTTGTTGGATCTGAACTACAAAACAGCATCGGAAGCGATGAGGTTTATCGGTGTTGAGGATTCGGAATACAGTATAATGAGCGTTGCCCGTATTCCCGGAACCGAAAATATCTTATGCTTGGATAACGATAGAACATTTTCTGAAGACCTAACGAAACAGATGGCAGAGTTGATGTCAGAGAGAATCAGCACAATAGATCGTGCCGATAAAAAAGAGATAATGATTTCAAGAGTGATAGGGAATGAAGCAGACATAAGATCTGTTTCTATCGAGGAAAAGATCGGAGTTGCTCATATAAAAACAGAGAACGGATCTCCTTATCTGAAGAACAAAATCAGAATGGCACAGCAATTAACTCAGATAGCGATAACCGATGAATGAGGTGACATTATGTTTATCATTGCAGAGTATTCAAAAAAAGGCGAAGAATTAAAGGAGCGGGCAAAACAGCTTTTTGAAGAGGCGAATATGGATTTTACGGAATCTGATGGAGACACAGATATTATCAGACTGGCTTTTGCGGGACAGTACAGCGCCGGTAAGTCGTCTATCATTAAGATGTTGACGGGACGTTCGGATATTTCCGTCGGTGCCGGTATTACAACACAGGATGTCCACACCTATGAATGGAGCGGGATGGAAGTAATCGACACCCCCGGTATCGGAACAGGAATCCGCTATGATCATGACGAAATATCCTACAGAGCTTTTGCCAGTGCGGATATGATCGTATATGTTGTTACCAATGAGCTGTTCGATTCTTTTTTGGCAGAACATTTCAGAAATCTCGCTATTGAAAAAGACAAGGCGGGAGAAATGATACTGGTAGTCAACAAAATGGAGAGAACCTCAGAAGGAAATACGAAAGAACAGCAGGATATTATTCGTGAAGATCTGCGAGATGTTCTTGCTCCTTATTCTCCCGAACAATTGAATCTATGCTTTCTTGATGCGGAATCCTATCTCGAAACGGACGATGAGGATGACCCTGAAATAGTGAATGAACTGGTGGAAAGAAGCGGATTCTCTCACTTTATTGAGATATTAAATCATTTTGTTTCTGAAAAAAGTCTTTCCGCTAAACTGACGACCGGACTTTACATTCTTGATGAAAAGTTAGAGAAGGCGATTGAAAAGCTGAGACCGAAGTCATCTGATGCGGATATAGATGCACTGGAGGAGAACTATTTACAGCAACGTCATGTTTTTGTAGATGCACGCGTAAGGATAGAGCAGGAAGTGAAAGATATCTTTTCTAATGCTGCGTCCGAAGTTCGTAATCTGGGGCTTGAATCCGCTAATCTCATATATGAGGGGTGTAAAAAAGAAGAAGTTGAGTTTGAACTTGAAAATAATGTGCGTCAATCAAATGAGATAATAGAAAAGTGTCAGCAGGATGCCGCGTTATTGATTGAAACGAGATTGACTGCAATGGGTCAGGAAATTGAAGAGATGGAAAACTCAGTTTTTTCAAGAGAATTGAAAATGCGTTTGAGCGGCAAATTTGACGGCCTTCCTGAAAATGTCAAAAAAATGTTTGGTGCAGCCGTACCCGAAATACAGAAGGCAGGACAAGCTCTGGTGAATAACGCGTATAAGGCCGGAGCTGAAGGCGGTTTGAAACTTGCGAATTTCGCAGGTGGAAATGTTCATGATATTGTTTTGAAAGCAGGAAAGATGATCGGCTATAAGTTCAAACCTTGGCAGGCCGTAAAAATTGCAAAAGGGGTTGCAGTAGGAGGACATATTCTCGGCATCGTCGGTGTAGGCTTAAATGTTTTTATGCAGATAAAAGAAGATGTTGACACCGATCGGATCCGTATAGATATGAGAAACAACCGCCAAAATATCAGAAGCCAATTTAACTCGGCAGCAAATGAACTGGAAGATTTCGGCCGCGGTTTTGTTCAGAATTCAATTGAGAAATCTCTGGCAGAGCCAATTTCGGATTTGGATAATAAGATTCGAGATATTCGCGAGTCTCGTTCAAATCGAAGTGCTGTATGTAATAAAATGGAATTACTTCAAAGGGAATGTCAAACCCTTATACACGATATTCATAATATGTAAAATTTACCTTGCCTTAACAATGAAAACAGCCGTCAATAACCAAGCTTGACGGCTGTTTTGGCTCTGCACCATAGAAATGATACAGTCAGAATATGCGG
>CAMHAH010000042.1 GCA_946183365.1 uncultured Clostridia bacterium | reverse complement strand
AAAGAATTGGAGCCTTTTTTGGATGCTGTGAGACTATAATTAGGCTCCACCAGAGTAAATATGAAGAGGAGAAGAAAAAGAAAAAAGCATTGCAACAATTATTATTAACAGGCATTGTGAGGGTTAGTGGATGAGTGTGTTTGACTTTATTCAACAGTTTATTCTTTTTGTAATCCCCGGGGTTATTACATATTTTTTGTTTTGCTACTTGACCGGAAAAAAGCCTCTTACGGATCTTCTTTCTGTTGCTATTATTTTTATTTGTTCTACACTTTCGTTTGTGTTAGGAAATCTATTCTTTATGTTGATTAATCTAATCCCCTCTGTAGATTTTTCTCTTGCTGATGTAGAACAGATTTTAGCGGGCAACACGAACGGAATCACCATTCCTAATTTGTTAGCCGCTATTGTATCTTCAATTTTACTTGGTGCAGTAGCTGTTTTGTTTAGGGAGAAAAAACTTCTGTTTAGATTTGCAAATTATTTAAATATTACCAAAAGAACAGATAACGATGAAGTTTGGGACTGTATGTTTGATTCTCAACCATGGATCATAGTCCGCGACTATGTTAGCAATAATGTTTATTATGGCTGCGTAACAAAGTATTCTGATGGAGTTGCTCTTCGTGAGCTTCTATTAGTGGATGTTACTGTTTATAGCAAAAACGATGGTGATTATCACATGGAACAAGTGTATATTTCAAGAGCACCATCGGAGTTTTCAATTGAAATAGATGATTATAATAAGGAGAATGTAGAAAATGAAAAATGAGAATCCTCAAAAGGTACGTACCACTTTTACTCGTGAACCACAAGTAACCAGAAAACCAGCTAAGCCAGCAACCCCGAATCCAAATCCAAATTACAAACCACCGATAGGCAATAAAAAGTAAAAAAAGGAGAGAAAACTATATGCCCAGAAAAGAACATCATATTGTCCCTAATCCAGATGGGGGTTGGGATGTAAAGCGCAACGGCAGTAAACGTGCCAGTATTCATACGGAAACAAAGAAAGAAGCCATGAATAAAGGAAGAGAAATTAGTAAGAACCAGAATACAGAGCTTGTTATACATAACAAGGATGGAAAGATTTCTAATCCAGACAGTCACGGCAACGATCCATGTCCACCCAAGGATAAGAAATAATAAGCAAGAAAGCGAGGCGGTTTTCCGCCCCGCTGTTCTTGCTTCTATCAATTAACCGAGAGGAGGAATCTCCATGGATAAAAACATTTACTCAGAAAAGAATATCAGTCAGAATCCGGCTCTTGAATTGCTAGAATCCATGGGTTACACCTATATATCGCCGGAGGACTGCGCCAAACAGCGCGGCAGTAGGTATCATGTTTTGCTGAAGGATATTTTGCGCGGTCAGCTTCGTCGACTGAATCGCTATACTTATGCCGGAGCCGAAAACGAGTTTTCCTCCGCAAATATCGAACGCGCGATAGATGACCTTGACGAGCCGCTTTTTGACGGTCTTGTGCGCACAAGCGAAAAAATTTATGACGAACTGCTGCTTGGCAAAAGCTATCAGGAGGTTGTCGGAGAAGGCAAGCTACTCAGCTTCAACCTGAAATATATCGACTGGGATGATTTCGGCAATAATGTATTTCATGTTACCGAAGAATTTGCCGTTGACAGTCAGGACAAGCAGCATAACGCACGTCCGGATATCGTTCTGTTCATCAACGGTATTCCGTTTGCGGTTGTTGAGTGCAAAGCACCTCAGATTCCGGTAGATCAAGCAGTAGAGCAGACGATCCGTAATCAGCAGGCGGAGTACATTCCGCAGCTATTCAAGTTCGCCCAAATCGTGATGGCAACCAATAAAAATGAGGTTAAATATGCGACTACCGCTACTGCAAAAAAGTTCTGGAATGTATGGAAAGAACAGGATACAGAATGGCTTGAAGCAGAGAAAGAACGTCTGATATCGGATCGTGTACCTACGGTACAAGACTGCAATATCATTTCTCTTTTCAGCATCAATCGCGTATATGAGTTGATACGCTACTTCGTACTGTTTGACGCCAACATCAAAAAGATATGCCGCTATCAGCAGTACTTTGCGATCAAAGAGATCATCAAAACCATCAACGAAACCGACGAAAACGGTAACCGACAAAGCGGCGTCATCTGGCATACACAGGGCAGCGGAAAAAGCCTGACAATGGTTATGTTGGCAAAGTATCTGTTAATGGAGCTTTCTGAATGTCATCCGCGCGTCGTCATCGTTACCGATCGAAAAGAATTGGACAGACAAATAGCGGATACGTTTGCTCATACAAGACTCAACCCTGCTCGCGCTACCAGCGGTCGTCATCTGATAGAATTGTTGAATAGCTCAAAGGCGGATATTATCACCAGCATCATCAACAAATTCAACGCGGCTGAGAATCAGAAAACAAAGAATCTGTCACGTGATGTCTTTGTATTGGTTGATGAAAGTCATCGTTCCAATTACGGGTTGATGGCAACAAAGATGCGTAATGTATTTCCCAACGCCTGTTATATCGGTTTTACCGGAACACCTTTGATGAAAAGCGAAAAGAATACAATGGCAAAGTTCGGCAAGCTGATTCATAAGTATACGATCAAAGACGGCGTTGAAGATAAAGCGATTGTTCCGCTGATTTATGAAGGTCGATTTGTTGATCAAAAGGTTGACGAAGAAAACATTGACTTGTGGTTTAAGCAAACTACCAAACGCTTGACCGAAGCACAGCAGGAAGATCTAAAAAGAAAGTGGAGCAGTATCCGACGCTTGACCTCTACCGATGCACGCATCAAACGGATTGCCCTTGATATCAGTGAACACTTTACCGAAGGATTCAAGGATACAGGTTTCAAAGCCATGCTGGCGACAAACTATAAGCGTGATGCGATACGTTATCTGAACTGCTTTGAACAGTTCGGAGATCTGATTTGCGCCGTTGTTATTTCCCCGCCCGATATGCGTGAAAGCGTGGACGACGCCGATGAGGGAACGGATGATTTGGTTGTTTCATACTGGAACAAAATGATGAGGCAATACGGTGACGCCGATCGATATGAAGAAACTATCAAAAACAAATTCTGCGATGGCGAGATTGATATTCTGATCGTATGCAGTAAACTGTTAACAGGCTTCGATGCGCCAATCTGTCAAGTGCTGTATATCGATAAAGAGCTTAAGGAACACGGACTGCTTCAGGCGATTGCGCGTACCAACCGACTTTGTGAGGGCAAGGATTACGGCTTGATTGTTGATTACCGCGGTCTGATAGAAGAACTGGACTCTGCTATGGATATGTACAGCGGAGCCGGTTTGGAAAACTTTGAGAGCGGTGACCTGAAAGGCGTAGTCGTTGATGTGATGACCGCTGTCGGAGACCTCCGGAATTCCTATACAAATTTGATGGATTTATTTACCCCTGTTGCTGATATAACAGATTCAGAAGCGGTCGAAGTGTTCTTGGCTAATGATGATATACGTGAAGAGTTTTATCAACTTCTTTGCAAATTCGGCAGATCACTGAATCTTGTATTGAACTCAGAAAAAGCTTACAATGCTTTTTCAAAAGATGAGAGGAAGAAGTATCAGGACACTTTCATCTATTTCTCCAAAGTTCGTCGAAGCGTCAAAATCAGGTATTGTGATGCGATTGATAATAAAGAATACGAGCCGCTGATGCAAAATCTGTTGGATACACATTTATCTGTAGCAGGACTGAAACAGATCACCAATCCGATCGACGTTCTTGATAAGGATGAATTCAAAAAAGAGCTTGAAGAACTCGGATCCATGCGTTCAAAAGCTGATGCGATTAAAAGCCGAATGACAAAGAGCATCAGCGAAAACCGTGATGAGAATCCTGCTTATTATGACAGCTTTTCAAAACGTATTAAAGAAGCGCTGGAACTGTATAAGGAGAAGGTAATCACAGAGGCAGAGTATCTTGCCAAGATGCGAGATATCCTTGACGACTATCAATCAGGAAAAAGCACCGTCAGTTATCCTGAGCGCATTAAAAATAATGTCCATGCACAGGCGTTTTACGGTGTTTTGAATGCAATCTTTACGGATGTTGAAAACAATGCTGTAACTCCTGATTTTGTTGCGGAAATTGCAGAAGATATAACCGCCATTTTTGCGAAGCATAACCAAGTGGATTGGTCTACCAACAAAACTATACATGATCGTATCTCGCAAGATATTGATGATCTGTTTTACAGATACGAGAAAGAAAAAGGACTGGTTCTTTCTTTTGAACTCATCGATAAGGTTATTGAAAATGTAAAAACCGTTGCTTTACGGAGGTTCTGATATAATGGAAAATGTAACCATCAGAACCGTAGAAGTTGAGACCCAAGAAATACACTATCAACTGGAACGTAAACCGGTAAAAAATCTCAACCTCAGGATCAGAAGTGACAGAAGTATTTATGTATCGGCTAATTCGGCTGTTCCTACTGATGAGATTGATCTGTTTGTAATCAGCAAGGCTTCGTATATTTCTAATGCCATCGAAAGATTTAACGAGATGGCAAAATACAAGCCTCAGCCAAAACAATATGTTAGTGGTGAGACCTTCTATATTCAAGGTCGGGCCTTAAGACTGCAGGTGTCAAAGTCTGAAAAAGATATGATCTCATCTGACGGAATATATATCTTTCTGTCTGTAAAAGATCCTGATAACTTTGATAAAAAAAGGCGAATGGTGAATCGATTTCTCAATAAACAGTGTAGACTTGTTTTTGAAGAAATCATCCACTCAATATACCCTGTTTTTGAAAAATATGGTGTTTCCTATCCGAATCTGAGAATCAGAAACATGGAAACACGCTGGGGATCATGCTTAGCAAAAAAAGGAATCATTACGCTGAACAAACGTCTTTTGGAAGCACCAAGGAATTGTATCGAATATGTAGTAATGCATGAATTCTGCCATTTTATTCATCCAAACCACTCAAAACAATTCTATATGTTCCTAACAATGCTGATGCCCGATTGGAAAGAGAGAAAGGGATTACTTGAGAGAATCTATTTCAACTATAATCTGTAACTGATAAGTTAGAAACACTTCTATATCTTATCACTTTTGCGTTCACTTAAAGTAAGGATGATACTATGTTATTTGATGGCTTATATGAACAGGTAATTAGCAAGGAACTGGATTCTGAGCTTGCCTCTACAGACAAGCTCAGTCAAACTGCGCCTATTGATAGTGCAGAAGCCTCGAAGATCCTCTCTAAATATGTTGCTGAGATCGTTGAAAAAGGTCTCGAGAATGTTAAGGATAACGGTGGCGATCTTAGCTCTCAGGTAGAGCTTGTCAATCGTATTGTATCTACGATCAAATCCGAAACACATGAACCTGAATTTGATAGTCGAAGTGTAGCACAAAGAGCAGAGCAATTACTCGCTCTCATGGACAAGCAAAACAACATCCTCGCTGTTAATGAAAAGGCTGAGATCGTTCGCCCTGAGACCTCGATCGCCATGAGCTCACTGTTCACCGGTGCGG
>CAMHAH010000041.1 GCA_946183365.1 uncultured Clostridia bacterium | reverse complement strand
CCTATCTTGACGAGGATTTAAGTAAGAAAATGACCGCTGCGATGGAGCTTTGTGATGCAAGTTCCGAGAGCGAATTTATCCGAAACGCGGTCGAGTTTTATATCGGTTATATCTTCTCGAAAAAGTCCGCCGACTATCTCTCTCCGATCATTACCGATACGATGAAGGAGATCCAGTACAGCTACGAGCAGAGGGTGTCCGAGATGCTGTTCAAGACTGCTGTCGAGCTCTCAAAAATCAATCACGTTCTGGCGGATTCTTTCAGGATCCCGAGAAGCTATCTTGAAGGCCTGACTGCTCAGACCGCGCGCGAGGTCGCCGAGAACAACGGCATCATTCACCTGGAACAGTATGTGAACGGCGGTGATCATCATGCCGAAGCTGATCATTAAATCGAATTATTACAAGAATCCGCAGAGCTATCATATCGATAGATACGTCCGTTATATCGCCACGCGCGACGGCGTAGAGAAACAGCGCGGGAAGAAGTATAACAATCCGTATACCAAAGCACAGCAGGAGCTGATGGATAAATGTATCTTTACCTTTACCGACGTC
The DNA here is from genome assembly GCA_946183365.1 of uncultured Clostridia bacterium. Classification (GTDB taxonomy): domain Bacteria; phylum Bacillota; class Clostridia; order Oscillospirales; family Acutalibacteraceae; genus Ruminococcoides. The sequence continues at coordinate 6,966 of CAMHAH010000041.1, read as the reverse complement.
GCTGAGCTACCTGAGCTTAGAGCTTTCCTCGACGAGCCGACACGCTACCGCGCGAGCGAGTTTATCGACGCGGTGCTCGACGCTCACGCCGATGATCTCGCTAACGTCCCTGAGCTGATGAAGTATATCGCCAACCGTCCCGGCGTGGAAAAGATCGGTTCTCACGGTCTGTTTTCGCAGACGGACGAGCCGATCAATCTCGAAGAAGCGGTCAAAACCGTGGAAGATCGCAAGGGAAATGTATGGAATCATATCATCAGTTTAAAGGCTGAGGACGCCGCGCGTTTGCGCTACGATAACGCCGACGCGTGGAAGCATTTGATACGCAGAAATATCAACGAGCTCGCGCAGATTCATCACATGGCCCCTTCGGATATCCGGTGGTACGCGGCGTTCCACGAGAAGGATCATCACCCGCATATCCATATGCTTGTGTTCTCAAAATCAGGTAAAGGCTACCTCAGCAAGAAGGGTATGGAGAAGATGTGCAGCGTGCTCACCAACGATATTTTTCGCGGTGAAATGTTCCGTATGTTCACAAATCAAACGGAGATTCGTAATCGTTTGAAGAGCGAAGTCAATGATTTATTGGAAGAAACTTTGCGCTCCGATAGTCCTTTTCAGATGTATTATCTTGCGCTTTTGGGACGGCTTCGAAAGGAGTTGGACGGCTGTAAAGGCAAGAAGGTTTACGGTTATTTGCCGAAGAAAGTGAAGCGTTTTGTCGACTATGCCGTCGCTCAGTTTGCCAACGATCCGAGCATCAAAGAGCTGTATCAAAAGTGGTGTGAAGTCAACCGTCAGAAGCTGAGTATGTACCACGACAGCCTGCAGGAAGACGACGTTCCTCTCGAGGATAACAGCGCGTTTCGTTCGCTGAAAAACGCCGTGATCCGAGCGGCTTTGGCGATGGATTTCACGCAGTTGCAGACCGAAAACTACAGCAATATCGGCGGATTATTATCTCAGCTTGCGAAGCAGATCGCGCAAAGTTCCGTGAAAAAACTCGACGCTCTGAACAGGAAAACCGTCCGCGGAGAGGAGAAGGAACAGCAGAAGATCAATGAAAAGAAGCTCGCTCACGGATTGAAATCGGGAGGAGCTTCTGAGAAAGAAGAGGAAGAGCCGACCGAGAATTTTTCGCTTGAACCGCTCCTCGATACCATCGACATTATCCTGCTGAACAAGAAACCGACCAAGCTCCGCCGTGTTCATGTACCGTCTGAGGAGAAAATCCAAGAGGATTATGAAGCATATCTCAGAGAGAAATACGGCGACGATTATGACGAAGACTTTGATGAAGAGGAAGGTCAAGGCTGGGGTCAGTCAATGTAACGCTGTCCGGATTAAGTGGGTGTAAAAAGAAAAGCCGTCCCGAAGGACGGCAAATATGACTTGCTTAATCATATGGCTTTTTAGACACTGCTAATAAATGCCCGGATAAACCGATGATTTCTTCGTGAGTATCTAACAAACGAACTGTATTCATTAGAGCGTTTCTTGACTTTTCATTTTTCCATAACTCGTCAATATTGTGTGCAAGCCAAGCACCGCCCATCACTCCGTGTACAACTGTATCGGAAAAGCCGCCTGAACACAACTCGGCTTTCAGCGCTTTTGCCGTATGCAAATGAGAACTGCCCAAGCCTGCATATACTTCTTTGTTCGGATTGATATGGCAGCCGTCCTTTAGCTCGCGCTCTACCATCGCTAAGAAATCCGGGTTTTCCAAATATGATCCGCCTTCGGGAGAATATACGGTCAGCTTGTCGAGCAGAACAGAGTACGGTGTTAATGCCGCCGAGAATAATAGTCCGCCTTTCTTTAACAAACGACGGCACTCCTTAACGGCTTTTATTCTTTCGGTATGATCCATAATATGATAAAGAGGTCCCATCAAAAGTACAGCGTCGGCGCTGTTGTCTGCTCTCGGAACTTTTCGGGCGTCGCAAACCTCACTCGCGGCAAGCGAACAGCCGGGATACTCTTTCGCAAGCTTTTTGCTCATTTTGATATTGGTTTCGGACAAATCAAAAAGATGTACTTTATATCCAAGAGAAGCAAGCCACCAAGAATACTCTCCATATGCGCCGCCAATATCATAGATAGCAGCGGGCGGTGTCGGCAGATTTTCAAGCAATATTTCTTTTGAACGTTCAAATTCAATCAAGCCTATACCTGTTCTCAGCCTATTATATTCTCTGCCTTCTTCGTAAAAAGCCAGAACAGCGTTGTCTATTGTTTTCATATCTTTCTCCTTTGTTATAATTAAAAATATGTTGGTCTGTTTTATCTGTTCCTGTTTGTTGGTGAACGAGCTGTTCCGACATATTATCGTCTCCTTTCAAGAAAAATAAAAACCGGTCAGAAGCTTTACAGGCTACTGACCGGTTGCTGACAAAATCAAAATTATGCGCGCAACAATACAAGCCGGTTGCCTGATTCGACAATGGCTTGCTGCTGATTCATTTTGTTAATAGCAAAATAAAACATTGTTGCGTACCTCCATAATTTGCAGGTCATTATAACACTTGATTTTATGAATGTCAATATTTTTGATAAACTATTCGTGCAATCCGACGGAAAAATTTACCCCGCATTAACAATGAAAAAGGCTGGATATTTCAATCGTTATGTGGTATGTTGTTTGACTTAGAAAGGGGGATTGTCATATGGCAAAGCGCAGACCGAGCGGAGACGGTACCGTCCGCAAGCGCGTCGACGGACGCTGGGAAGGGCGCATCATCATCGGGCACAAGGCTGACGGTACGCCGATCCAGAAGATCCTGACCGCCAAAACGCAGAAGGAGCTTATCGATCGTATCCACCGCGCGCAGGAAGAATACGACGGTGTCGATCTCAGCGAGAAGAGCGACATGACTCTCGAGGAATGGTGCGAGCGCTGGCTGAACGATTACGCCAAGCCCAATCTGAGACCCGGGACGATAAGCAGATACAGCGGTGTCGTCTACCGCCATATCATCCCGAACCTCGGCGCTAAGGTGATCCGCTTCATCAAAAGCTCAGACATCCGCCGATTCTACGCGAACGAGAAGGCAAATGGCAGACAGCGGTGCCGTCATGCAAAAGGCAAAGGCTTGTCCGATACAACGATACGCGGAATCCATATGCTCCTGCACGAGATCCTCGAATCTGCCGTCAGAGCGCACCTGATCCCGTCCAATCCCTGCGACGGCGTGGCGATACCGAAGAACAGCTATGCGCCGAAGAAGATCCTCACCGAAGCGGAGCTCGACCGCTTCATGAAAGCGATCGCGGAAGAACCGCTCTGGTACGACTTCTTCTACACCGAAGCGACGACAGGACTGCGCAGGGGAGAGATCTGCGGTCTGAAATGGGAGGATATCGACTTTGATTCAGGCAGACTGAGCGTTCGCAGAAACGTCACCAGGCGCACCTCAAAAGCGATACTGATCGGCGAGACAAAGACGAACACAGGCAAGCGCAGTATCCTGCTTCCGCCCAGCTCGCTCCACCTGCTGAAAAGGCGCTGTGAGAAGATCGCCTCCGAATGGGTGTTCCCCGACTTCTTTGACAACACCGTGCCTGTCGCGCCGCACAGCGCCTATCATAAACTCAAGGCGATCCTGAAAAAGGCTGACCTGCCCGACATCCGCTTCCACGATCTCAGGCATACCTTCGCCACCCACGCGCTGGCAAGCGGAGTGGACGCGAAAACGCTGTCGGGCATCCTCGGACACACCGATCCGAGCTTCACGCTCGACACCTACACCCATGTCACCAGCGATATGCACCAAAGAGCGAAGGACATTGTCGGGAGCTTTCTCGATGATCTGACGGGAGGAGAAGAAGATGGCGAAGAAACGTAAAGACGGCGAAGGAACGCTCCGACTGAGAAAAGACGGCCGCTGGGAAGGGCGCATCATCATCGGCTACGATGAAAAGGATAAGGCGATCACCAAGACCGTTACGGCACGCTCCAAGCGCGCGTGCGAGACGAAACTTAAGGAGCTGAGGATGGAACACGCTCCCGCGATCGGCGTCTCCAAACGGCAGGCAAAGCCCGATATGAAGCTCGCCGACTGGCTCGATATGTGGTACAAGCTGTATGTCAAGCCGAAGTCAAAGATCGGTACGCACATGCAGTATGAGACCTTCATCTATCAGCATATCAACCCGCGGATAGGGGAGATCCCGCTCTCAAAGCTCACCCAGGAGGATATCCAGACCTTCCTCAGCAACGAGAAGAAGAACGGCAGGCTCACCCTGCGCGATGTCTACGGCGCGGGAATGTCTGATTCCTCCGTCCGCAAGATGGGGATCATCATCAGCTCCGCGCTGAGGAAAGCAACAGAGCAGAAGCTCCTGCGTTCCAACCCCGCGAAAGGCACCAAGCTCCCGCCGAAGAAACAGGCTGAGATACACATCCTCACACATGAGCAGTTCAGAAATCTGCTGTTACAGGCAAAGCAGGACGGCGCGTATGAGATCATCCTGCTTGAGCTGAGCACAGGCGTCAGGCGCGGAGAACTATGCGGTCTGAAATGGGACGATCTCAATTTCTCCACGGGAGCGCTCCGCATCAGCCGGCAGATCATCCGTACCGAGAACGGTCTCGAGGAAGCCTCGCTCAAGACGAAGGAGAGCGAGCGGACGGTTTACCTGCCCGATACTGTTCTGCAAGTCATGCGGGAGCTGAAAGAAAAGACCGACTCGCCGTGGATCTTCCCCTCTCCGAGGGACGGCGCGAAACCGCGCGATCCGAAAGCGCTCCGCAAAAAGGTTATCAACGTGATGGAGCACGCAGGCATCACAGCCGTGCGCTTTCACGATCTCCGACACACCTTCGCCACCTATGCTCTCGAATACGGCATGGACGTCAAAACGGTGTCGATGATCATCGGCCATTCCTCTGTCGCGACCACGCTCAACACCTACAGCCACATCACGAGCGAGATGGAGAAGAAAGCGGCGGAGAAGATCGAGGGCGGTATCGGCTCGAGCGACGCGTTCGAAGAGCATGAAGCGAAGCTCCCCGAGCCCGAAAAGCGAGAGCGACCGAAGCCGTTCAAGCCCTACAAAAGAAAATACCGCCGATCGGGAACCGGCGGTATCTACAAGCTGAACGACCATCTCTACGAGGGACGCTATACGCCCACGAACGCGCAAGGCAAGCGCGAACCCCACAACGTTTACGCTCAAACCTACGAAGAGTGCGAGCAAAAGCTCAACGCCATGATCGAAGAAGTAAAAGCGAGGATCAAGAAGGAGAAGGGAGCGAGGAAAGAACAAAGCAATATAAATTCATAGGCATATGTGTTATTAAATTTAAACTAAAATGATAGTATTTACTTATAAAAGAAGTGTGTTATAATAGTGATAGATTATCTCAAAAAAGGAGTAAGCGGCATGAATGAGAATAATAGTCTGGATATTGTAAAATCAATGACTGACAGTGATTTTCAAGCAGAGATTATAGAAAATGACAGATCAAATCTGCAAAACAAAGTAGCATTTCCGTTTACGGAAATGTTAGCTTTAGGTGCTGCATTCAGTCCTTTGGTCACATCACTCGGAAAGGCGTTATCGCCGACAACAGATATGATTTGCCGTGTAACTATTCCTAAAGGCACACATCTTGCGTCATTTAAGGATGGGACCGGTAATCTTGGAGCAGTCTTTAACTCGAATAATCAGTTAGTTGGTCAAGCGAGAATTAACCCGTTGAATCCACAAGCTGCTCAATCTGCAGCTGCGATAAATCCATATATGATGGTAATTGCGGTTGCACTTATGTCAATCAATCGTAAACTGGATGATATCAATAATACGCAAAAAGACATCCTTGCTTTTCTTGAAATGAAAGAAAAGGCTGTACTCCTGGGTAATCTCAGCTTCCTGTCAGATGTTATCAACAATTATAAATTCAACTGGAATAACGCGCAGTACAAAAACAGCAATCATATCAAGGTGCTTGATATCAAACAGGAGTCCGAACAGAGTATTGCGCTGTTCAAATCGCAAATAGAAACTGTCTTTGAGCGTAAATCACTCTTTTATCTTGATAAAGATGCAAAAGATAAAGCGGCAAAGCTGTTCTCCAGATTTACCGATTATCAGTTGGCAGTATATCTTTATGCATTTTCATCCTATGTTGACGTTTTGATGTTGGAGAACTTTGAGTCGGCTTATTTGCAGAGAATTGAAGAAAAAATTCAAAACTATGCGTTTGAATATCGTGAAAGGTATTCCGAATGCTATTCAAAACTCGAGAAATTTTCTCGTGGTTCTGTAGAATCTTTGGTAATGAAAGGCGCCGGAGAGACCGGCAAGTTTTTCGGAAATGTCATCAAGAGCATCCCGATGTTTAAAGATTCCAATATAGATAAGGATATGAACGAGAACGCAAGCAAGCTGGAAGAGATGGAAACTCGCAAGAACGAAAACATTGCTGCGCAATTAGTTGGAAGACAGAAAGTTTATGTATCACCATTTATTGAAAACCTAAAAACAATGGATCATTTATATAATGATCCACAGGTAATTCTATTTGATAAAGAAAAACTGTATATTGCATAACTGCGGCAAGTAAACAACCGCTAAGAAAATAACTCAGCGGTTGTTTGGCGGGTGCCTGAGGAGTCGAACCTCACGGTTTCTATTCCTATTTACATTTTTACATTCAAATCTTCTTGTTTCCTCATTTAAGTATGCTTTTCTACGACACCCAGAAATACCGGTAGAGGGACCCCCCCCAGCACACCGATCGCACCAAATGCCAAAAGACAAGTAATCAAATCATTTTTCAATGAAATTGACACCTCATTTCCGTTTTTGAATTTGCGTGAAAATGAAAAGGTTAGAGTTGAGACAATTAAAAAGAAAAGAATTAAGGGAATCATATTTATATATCAGCCGTCAAGCAAGACGCTTGACGGCTGTTTTGGCTCTGCACCATAGAAATGATACAGTCAGAATATGCGG
>CAMHAH010000040.1 GCA_946183365.1 uncultured Clostridia bacterium | reverse complement strand
TTTACATTTGTGACTTTTGCCTATTGACAAACGGTCACTACATAACAGTATTATATTTCTAGAGCAAGAATTGGAGCATAAATAAAACCGGCTCAAAATGAGTCGGTTATTTATTACTACTTTTTCTATTTTACAACTGTAAGATTGCAAGATTGCAAGGCTGCAAGTGGGTGTATGGTATTGCAATCTTGAAGAAGTCCTGCAGAGAAGTTGACTATTTGGCTTATCTACTGGCTTTTCTTAATTAACCAAATGACTCTGGGTTTTAATGCTAAGAACGCAAAGTGTTATATACCCGCAGAAGAAGGAAACAATCTATGTTTTATCTTTGGCGATCTTCTCAGATACAAAAGCTCTTTAGGACCTGTTCAACAGCCATGCAAACGCTTTTGCTGTTCTGATATCTGCGTCTTTGAAATGATTGCCCTGATTCCATTCAAGAGCACAGTATATATGACTATCGTCCAAGTGACGATGAATAGACCGGATCGCGTTTCCTACCTGTGTCATCACCGGATTGCGCGTTTTCTCCTCTTTGCCGCCGAGACTCAGATATACTGCTTCCGTCTGTATCCTATTTTGAAAGACGTAGTTCTCGAAATCTGGAAACCATACTGAAGGTGATACCGCTGCAACTCCTTTAAATGTATCAGTCTGATACGCTGCCCACAGCGCAAAGAGTCCGGCTAAGGAATAACCGCCGATATAGTATGTCTTGGCCTTATCTTCGCATAACGGAAGCATAGCTGAAAGCGTATCGCTCGCTCCGCCGCCGAAGGCATCTTTACCGAATACAGCAGGAGCTTGCCACGGCGACAGATCCAAGTTCCAGTCATCCACCTTAATGTTTATCGATTCGGAGATAACGGCAGTTCATCGGATTCATATTCAAAGGCGCTGGTTAGGATGACATCTTCGGTTTGAAATTGGATGACTTCCAGTTCGGTGTGTTCATATTTTTCTTTTTTCATATAGAACACCTCCGTTAATCAAAATAAGAATCCGCTGCCTGAGCGTACTGATACAGCGCCTTGGTGACGTTTATCAGGTTTTCGTCTTCCGTATCGCCGTTCAGCGTGTTATAGCAGTAGTTCATCGGGCTGTAGGTGACGCTGCCGCTCGATTCTCCCGCCGTTACAGACAGCGTAAAGCTGTTTTTCAGTTCTTTTGCCGAGATGCCGCGGATACGTGCGATCTGATAGCCGCCGGACTTTGCTGTTTCTACCGTCTTGCCGTCAACCGAGAAAGTGAGCGTTTTACTGCTCTTGAAGTAGAGCGAAAGCGAGGTCTCGGATTTCAGCGAGAGCGTCGCTCCCGCGTAGGTCACGCCATCCGGTAAATCGAATACGGTATCCGGCGCTGTGATCGTTATGTCACCGAGCAGCTTTTCCGCATCATCCAGATCGGCGTTCGCGAGCGTTTCCGGATTCTTGTCAAAGTAGAGCTGGGCATAGGCGCCGTAGTTGAGCATTTTCTTGACAAGCGGAACTGCCGCACTCAGATCTTCCCTTTCGTCGGCGTGTTCCAGCAGATAATCGGCATAATCCTTGACGGAGTAGGTGTACTCTGTACCGTGCATGCCTGCGTCGATGATCTGTGCCTTAATCTGTGAGGTCATTTCCTTTGCAGCGACTCTGCACTTGAACACATAGTAGTTTTTGCCGTTCCATTCCTTGATCAGCGCGTCCTTGACAAGCATCGTCTGTTCGGTAGTACCGTTGCCGTTAGGGACGGTAAAGTTCATATAGGCGGTATCCTTGTGGGCGATCACACTGTCGGAAAGCTCCATGTAGAAGTTGACCGCGATATCGCCGTCAAGCGAGATCGAATGGCCGGCAAGGCGAACGCCTATACCTCCGGACGGCGTCAAAGTCGTACCCGCGAGAACGCTGTTGTTGTCGACAACGCCCGCCTCAAAAACAGTCGTGCCGTCGGTGAAGGGCTTTTCGAGTGTGACCGTACCGCTGTAGTCGGCGGAGTTGATGCTGACGTCTTCGGTATAGGTCAGGGTGACGGTGGAACCGTTGCCGCCGATACCCACCGATGCATAGCTGCCTTTCGCAGCTTTCACGGTTCCTCCGCTGATGATGACGTCGGCGTAGCTTTGATGCCCGGAGCCGATACCCGCACTGCGCGAGTTGCCTGTCGCGGTAACACTGCCGCCGTTGATGACGATCCTGCCCGCATAACTGTTGTTGCCGTTGCCGCCGCCGATACCTGCGCCGCTGTGACCGCCTTTCGCGTTGACGGTGCCGCCGTTGATCGTGATAACGCCATCGCTGTCGGGAGCGAATCCTCCCGCCCCGATGCCTGCGGCGTTTTCCGCGCCGGTAACATTTATCACGCCGCCGTTGATCGTGATGTTGCCGGAAACATTGACATATCCGCCGATACCCGCGCAGGATGTGTCCGGTTTAGTGATGTTCCATGTGCCGGTTCCTTCGCTCTGTCCCCATACGGTCAGATAACGTCCGCCGTTGACCGACATACCCTTCGGATTTGTAAGGGTCGCGCCGTCGCAGAGGATGAGATTGACGCCGCCGTTGACCTTGCCGTTGTTGCTGATGCGGTTGATATTGGTCACGCTGTCGACAACGGCATACCATCCGCTTTTCAGATCGGTCTCGTCGCCGACGATCCGTGTGGCGGTGACTGTCTTTTCTTCACCGTTCAGGTTGAGATAAGTGACCTCGACGATACGAGAGGCTTTCTCGATCGTTTCTGTTATATCAGAGGTATATGTGACGCCGTTCATAGTGACCGAAGCGGTATAAACGCGCTCGCCCTCTGTGGTGTAGGTCGGCTCTGTCGTTGTTTCATAGGTTATCGCGTCTCCCTGAGCCGTTAAGGAGCGCTCAAAGTTGCAGACGGAGCAATGAAAGACTGCCGTCGCGGAGTCGTGACCGTCCCATGTCCATGTGGGATCTTCAAAAGAGTGCGCTTCAAACTCCGCGTTGATCGTCACATCTGACAGAGGCATCGTAAAAGAATGACTGTCACTGTAGAAGCTGACGTTGTGAGCCTCCGCATCCTTGACCGTGACGCCCGCGAGATGCTTACCGTCAATGCCGCTGACGGTAACGGAGACCTTCTCTCCCGCGCGTGCCGACGCCGGAGCCTCTATCGCTCCCGCGGGTACGCCTTCATCTATTCTTATCTGATATTCGCCGCCTCGGAATACCGCGTTGATCGTCACGTTGTCATCGGGCATGATCAAGCTGTAGGCGTCGTCCACTCCGATGATCTCGGTCTCCTCGCCGCTGTCGGTCGTATAGCTGATGGCTTCAAGGTCATAGCCGAATTCCTCGTGGGGATAAACCCTGACCGTTTGTCCCTCATATGCGTCAAAAGGCGCGTAGACATAGCCGCCGGCCATATCGGACATCGAGATCGTATAACGCGGCTTTTGAGTCCACTTCGCGTACAGCGTGATATCTCCGGTCACGGGATCGTCAAAGTCGAACAAGGAGCTGTATTGATCGTCCGTATACCAGCCGTCGAAAGAGTAACCGTCACGGACAGGTTCCGGTTCGGCGACCGTCGTATTTTTTTTCGACGACCGCCTTGACCTCGTCTGACTGACCGTCCATCGTACCGCCGTCCAGACGGTAGGTGATGACCGCGCCGCGTTCTATGACAATGTGCTTGGTGTAATCGTAGTAAAAGGTGCCGTCGGGGCGCAGCGCAATCTCGGGGCTGTATGCGGTCACGAGCAGCGAGGGATCGACAAAGATATCGTCATAATGCATCGTCCTCTGCTGTTCTGCGTCGGCAGAGATGCGCGTGACACCGTCGTAAAGATACAGCCGTCTGCCGGCGTGGATACCATAGCTTTTCGCCTGCGCGGTGATCGCGCCTCCTTTGATAAGTATATCCTTCGTGGCGGTAAACGCGTTGCCCTGTGAACCGGTGACGCTGAAATCTCCGTTGAGCGTCAGCGAGCCGAGATTGACATAAATGCCGTTCGAGAACATCTGTCCGCTGGTCAGATCGCCGCTGCCGGTGACCGTCAGGTTCATCCTGTTGGCATAGATCATCGACCGCTGGTTGCTGTTGATACCGGGAAGCATCGTCACCCCGTCAAAGTTCAGAACGCAGTTTTCGGGGTCGAAGCTGACCTTTCCGTCGCCGAGGACATCATTCCTGTTGGCGTCGGTCACCTGCACGCCGCCGACCCACAGCTGATAGGTGTCTCCGTATTCGGCGGTGAGCGTCACGCTATCATTCAGCTTGAAGGTGACGCCGGGAACGAAAACGTCTGTTGTCGAGCCGATCGTCCCTCTCCAACCGGAGAAGTATTTGTTGCCCGGTGGCGTAAAGGCGCTTTCGGGCAGCGTATAGGTCTCTCCCTTGGAGAGATATACGTCGTCCATCGTACCGCTGCCGTCGCCGGGATCAAAGCTGACCTTGATCCGCTGATATCCGCATAGCGTACAGGTAAGACCTGACGCGTCATATTCATGCAGATCCAAATCCTGATCCGCATCGCAGTATTCGCAGGTGGTCTTATGACAGTATTCGTCGATCATTGTGTAGTCTGTATGCGAAAAACCACAAGGTCTGATCTCGGCAAACTTGCAGTTACGGCAGGCGCTCAGGCGTTCATCCTTCTTTTTCATTTGAGCGTTGTTATCATCACTTCCGGCGCTCACCATCGTCTTGTTGCCGAGAGTAAGCGTTCCGCTGTCTGAGCCGCCCTTGCCCTTGCCGATCGCGTTGGCGGAGGATAGACCGCACTTTGCAATAACGATGCCGCCGAAGATATTCACCTCGCCGCCGGAGCCTCCGTGACCGCCGCCGATGCCCGCGCCGGACAGCTCTTCGTCGCTGCTGAACAGATCGACCAGAGCGGCGACCGACACCATCATCGCGTTAGCCGTACGCTGATACTGACTGCCCATCGGCGCATTTCCGAGATATCTTGTGACCATTTCCATCATTTCCGAGGAGTTGGTATAGCTTGATGAGGCGGCGATAACATAACCGCCGGTAATGTTGACGATATGATTGCTGCCGTCCTTGCCGCCGCCGATACCCGCGCCGCCCGCGGCGGAAGTCGCGACCACGAGGCCGCCGGAAATATCGATATAGCCTCCGCCTTTTCCCATACCGCCGCCGATACCCGCGCCTTTGTCGCTCTGTGAAATCACCGTACCGCCGCTGATATAAATGGGATCGCCCTGTTCCGCGTCCTGACCGCCGCCGATTCCCGCGCCTATTTTATTTCCGTAAGCGACCGCGTTGACCTCGCCGCCGTAGATGTAGATAGGACCGTTTTCGCTGTTTTTGCCGCCGCCTATAGCCGCGCCGCCGTTATGGCTGCTTGCCGTGATGCTTCCGCCGTAGATCGCGATAGCTCCGGTCGACCTGTATGCTCCCTCGCCGCTGCCGATACCGGCTCCCGACTGGAAGGTTTGTATATCAAAGGTGCCGCCGTAGATCGTGATGCCTTCGCCGCTGCAGCGGCTCGCTTCGCCTTTGTAGCCGCCGCCTATACCGGTGCTGACGCCGAATCTCGCCTTGACAGTATAATTGCCGGCATAAAAAATCATGCGTCCGCCTGCGCGAAAGCCGCTGCCGCCGATGGCTGCTCCTCTGGTTTCTCTTTTGGTAGTCGCTTCAAAATTACCGCCGTAGAAGTTCATGCTGCCGCCGTCGAGGCCTTTATCGCCTCCGATGGCGGCTTCATCCTGATCGTCGCGCTGGGCAAAGCGCTCACAGAAGGCGATCATCTTGCCGGTACCTTGCTTCTGGTCATATACATTCAAGGTGTCCCCTTCGCTGACCTCGAGACCTCTCTTAAAGTCAACCGTCGCGCCGTCGCCGAGGATGATATTCACCTCGCCGTCGGTATGGATACGTCCGCTGAAAGTCACGTTGCTGTCGACATAATACCAGTTTCCGTCCTGCAGGGTGCCGCTGTCAGCAACCTCGGACATTTTGATATACCCCTCTGACGGAGTACGGATACGCTCATTTGCAACGACCTTCTCTCCGTCCCAGGAGCGCTCAATATAATTCGCAACGGCGTCAAAATACTCCGCATATACCGTCACATCGGAGCCTGCAGGCATGATAAACGAGTTATTGTTTATGATCTCAGCCTGCTCTGTCGCAGTGTCCCATTCGTATGCTGCGTACAGCTTATAATACGGCATTGCTGTACTGTTCGGGGTTGCCGAAATGTTGACCAAGTCACCCTTTCGTGCACGAATACGATCGGCAGAAACCGCGCCGTAAGCGTTGCTTGTTACCCTGACATAATATATCTCTTCCACCGTAACAGAAATACGTGCGTCAGCAGAGGGCATGGTAAACTCTGCTTTGACGTTGCGGTAAGCGTCGAGTATCTCAAGCTCCGCATCGAGCGTTTTCGCCTCTCCGTCCTGCGTATAGGTCATCGTCATACCCGTCACGTGAAAACGATAGTCGTTGTTTTTCAAACGTGCCGTCACGCTGATCTGAGCTCCCGCCTGTACGGAGTGACTTCCTCCCTCTGCGGCGCTGTCACCGATCTTGGTTTCGATCGCGATGTTTTCATAATGGTCGTCGGTCAGGCACGGTTCAAACAAATCGACCGTAAGCGTGTGAGTATCGCCCGCCGCTCCGACGGAAAACGGAACGATGGTAAACAGACATGAGAGCATCAGCGCCGAAAGAAAAATGCTCACGACTTTTGTAATCGGTTTAGTGAGTTGTCGCATAGTTCCATCTCCCAAAGATTATGATAGTCAGGCAATACCAAACCATCCGATGCACGCGTCTTGCCGGTTGATTGATTTGCCGAATTTTCCAAAAATCAGCACCCATACGTCAGTATACGAACTGAATATTTATCCCATCTGACGAAAAATGTATCTCGACAATCCGCACGCCGGTATTGTGCGGTATTGTTTTCATTCATTATATCACGATATCACTCCATATTTCAATTATTATTTTCGAATTTTTATCGAAGTTTTGCATGATGAACTATGACTCATCATCTCCTAACAAAAGAAAAACGGGCATAGATTTCACGATAAGAATACCGCAAACCTCAGTCCCTTGTCCAACTAAAATTTTCAGCATTTTTAATGTTGGTAAAATGATTACAGCAGACAAACGATACCCCTATAAGGCAAACTTTAGCCTAACAATCAAACGATTGCTTAAAAATGGGCGCTCGATCCCGGCTTTGGGAAAGAGCCCCTATGCTTTGTATTATATTTTCAGCGATCCCGTACTTCATTTTCGCAAATCGCTTGCAATCGGAAATACAGCATAATATCACTCCAGACGCTTTATTTCAACCGTTATATTAGCATTATGGGGATATTGTGATGAAGCCGACTTAGCTGAGCTGACGGTGCATGAGCCGAGCAGGATCAGGACAACTATCACGATCACAGCAAGGCTCGTCCATGTGCCACAGCCACAACATCCGCTGTTACGCTTAGGCGGCTTGCCACCGCCTGACCTTTTCATGCTTTCTTCAAAGATCCTGTATTCAATGAAGTCATCAACGAAATCATCGTGATTGCTCATATCGACACCTCCTATCAGTCGTTACAATTATTCTGCGTATTCTATCCTTACGAACCCATCCGCGCCGGAACCGTAGTGTATGCAACCGTTGATGCCGATATAGTTCAGCGTACTGTCCTGATGGATAGCATAGAGGTCAGACCAATGCCTGTCGGTAGGGTTCACACCATCGCTGAAGGTCAATCTCTCCGACTCTGCCTGCCTCAAAAACCTCATCGCTGTTTCTTCATCCTTGAGGTGAACATACACCCGTTCACCCATGTTTGCTTGTTCTTTGATCGTTTTCATTATGACACTCCTCGTATAATATATCCTAAAGAGTGCCGGGGTCACCTATCGGTCAAGCATTAGCACCTTACCGTCGTGAGATTCGGTAGGTTGCTGTGCGGTCAACGGGCTTGTCCCTCACGCACTCTATATAGGTTCTGTTCTATTCTTGGTATATCTATTGTACCTCTCTTTGACAATTTAGGGAGGGTACACTTATATGATACAACATCGATGTGTCAATAAAATGGACTTTGAAGCCGTATAGTTCTCCGTTAATTGTAAAAGTAAATGCAAGTAATACCCACTATTTACTTTTACAAACGA
>CAMHAH010000039.1 GCA_946183365.1 uncultured Clostridia bacterium | reverse complement strand
CGTTTGTAAAAGTAAATAGTGGGTATTACTTGCATTTACTTTTACAATTAACGGTTTTCAAGCAGGGCTCAAAGTCCAATAAAGCGTCGTATCCTTGTGTTATACTGTGTACAAGGAAAAGATTTTTCATCATATAAGGAGGAAATGTCATGAAATTCAAGATCGGATTCAGCGCGGAAGAAAAGAAAGAGAACACTGCACGAGAGGTTAAACAGGAAACAAAGGCCGAGGTCAAGCCGAAGCCCTCGCTGGTGGATATCCGCTTCCCCGATATCTACAAAAGCTACACCTATTATAACGACCGCTTCGACCTGCATGAGGGCGATACCGTCTTTGTCGACGGCAAGCTTGAGGGAGTCGCGGGCAGGATCGTTGCCGTTACCTACAATTTCAAGATCAAGCTGTCAGACTACAAGCGCGTCATCAGCGTTGCCGATACCGACGTGAAGGGTCAGCTGTATTTCCACAAGACAAGGGTCGTTTCATTCGCCCCCGCTACCATTCCGTTCGGCAAGATCGCGTCATGGTATTTCCCTCCGACAGATCCCGAGGAGTTCGTCAGTGGAGAGGATGACAGCACGATCCTTCTCGATAAGCCCGAAACGTGGAAGGCTGACATCGACCCGAGCGTGTATGAGGATATTGACGATTACCTCGGCGTGGTGTATCTCAGCCTTGATAACGGCGCAGGCAAAGCGATTGTGAAGGGAAGGAGTCATCATGCAGTCGAGTTCTTCTATGAGAACGGCGAGATCAGCAAGCTCACCTGTGACTGCTACAGCGCGGGAATGTGTGAGCATGAGATCGCGGCGCTGTTTGAGCTTAGACACAAGCTGAAATGGATCGAGGAAAATTACGCCGATGATTTTCAGAAAACAGCCTATTTTGCGGAGCTTGACAAAGCGGCGTTCTGCAATATGGTGCTGATGAGCCGACAGAACGGCTCATTCCAAATCGGATAATACAAATACATAACAACCTATATAGAGTGCGCGAGGGACAAGCCCGTTGACCGCACAGCAACCTGCCGAATCTCACGACGGTAAGGTGCTAATGCTTGACCGATAGGTGACCCCGGCACTCTTTAGGATATATCAAAAAAGGAGTGTCATTTATGAAAACAATCAAAGAGTTAGCAAGCATGGGTGAGCGCGTCTATGTTCACCTCAAGGACGAAGAAACAGCAATGAGCTTTCTGCGACAGGCAGAGTCGGAAGGCTTCACCTTTGGCGATGGTATGAAACCAACCGAAAGACATTGGTCTGATCTCTATGCGATCCATCCCGACGGTACGATGAACTATGTCGGCTCGGTCGGACGGATCGAGTTCGCCTCGGGCGCGGATAGCTGTGTCAGGGTGGAATATCAAGAAATGTTGTAACGGTTGATTGGAGGTGTCGTTATGAGTAAACATGATGATTTCTTAGACGATTATATCGGATACAGAATCTTTGAGGATAGTATGAAAGGATCGGGCAGCAAGCCTCCGAGAAAGAACTCAGGCTGCGGCTGCGGAACATGGGCGGTGATGATCTGCATTGTGATATTTTTACTTGGCGTTTTCGGTTCTTGCTCAAAGAGCAGTCCGTCCGGCTATTCAAGCTCAAATCACAGCTACGGCACGTCCTACTCAACCCATAGCAAGTCATCCTACAGCTCGTCATCCAAACCCAATTCAAGCGCTTCATCAGGCAGTAAGCCCGCCTCAAGCAACACCTCCAAATCCTTATCTTCAAGCAAATATAAATCATCTTCATCCGCAACGAAATCCTCCGATCCCTACGATGTCAAGTCCTACGCTCACCCGGATGATTTCTACTACGACAACCGTGATGACTTTTGGGGCTATGAGGATGCGGAAGAATACTTCAATGAGCACCAAAGCAAATATTTGCAAGCACATGAAAAAGATAAAAACAAGAAAAATACCGTCATTTTTGCCTCGTGACGCAAAAAACACTTGACAAATTTAATATAATGTGGTATAATATCAACTAAAGTCGAGAAGACTCTATTTTATTTGAGTTATTGATGTTATTTTTTGAACATGACACAAGAGGTGATAGAATGAAATTGGGAGATATTGCTTCTGTGCGAAGCGGATTAGTATTATCCCGAAAACTGGCACGCGAAAATCCCGTGCAACGATATCGGCTGCTAAATCTTCGTTCGATAACGCCGGAAGGGTTTATTGATCTGAACGAGACTGACGTGTACGATGCCAAAGAAAAACTCTCCAGTGAGTATCTATCGCAAGTCGGAGATGTTGTCATTCGACTCAGCGCCCCATATACTGCGGTTTTGATAGATACCGAAACAGAAGGTATGGTGATTTCATCTAATTTTGTTATCGTCAGGACCGATCCAATAGCGTTGCTCCCCGAGTATTTGTTTTGGCTGCTTAATACGCCGGCTGTTAAACATGAAATGTTCGAAAGCTCCAGCAGTAATATGCTCGGCGCGATTAAGGCAAAGTTTTTCTCTGATTACGAAATAACACCTCTGCCAATTCCAGAACAACAAAAAATCGCAGCGATCAATACCTTGGCAAAAACCGAATCCAAACTGCTTCAGCAGCTCGCAAAAGCGAAAGAACAATACTATGAAATCATCTTACGAAATACATACAACGAGTTAAAAAGGAGTAATCAGATATGACCACCAGAAATGATATAGAAAGAGTGTTATGGAAGGCTTGTGACAGCTTCCGTGGTAAAATCGACTGCTCGCGCTATAAAGACTATATCTTATCCATGCTTTTCGTCAAATACCTCAGCGATGTGACCAGAGAAAAGCGTTCGCAATACATGGGGCAATATGATGGCGACGAACGCCGCGTCGAACGCGCGATGAGCCGTGAACGCTTTGTCCTTGACAAAGAATCCACATTTGACTATCTTTATGAAAACCGTAAAGATACCGAGATTGGGCAGAAGATCAATGTTGCGCTGTCGCATATCGAAGAACACAACAGCGGCAAGCTTCGCAATGTTTTCCGAGCGATTGACTTTAATTCACAGGTTGACTTCGGAGACGTCAAGGAGAAAAACGCTACCCTGCGCAACCTGTTGGAAGATTTCTCTGAGCTTGACTTGAGACCGAGTCAGGTAGGTTCTGACGATATTATCGGAGACGCATACGAATACATGATTGCTAATTTTGCTTCCGATGCGGGCAAGAAAGGCGGAGAATTCTTTACCCCGAGCCAGGTATCCGAGCTGGTTGCTTCCTTGGTAAAGCCAAAAGAGAATGACCGCATTTATGATCCTACCTGCGGAAGCGGTGGTTTGCTTCTGAAAGCATACAAAAAAGTTCCAAGCGGAAAGGTCGCTGTCTATGGTCAGGAGTTGAACGCTCAGACTTGGGCGTTGTGTACCATGAATATGTTTCTGCACGGTGTTGATGATGCCCGTATCTGGCAGGGTGATACGCTTGCTAATCCGCAGAATATTGAGGATGACAAATTCATGACCTTCCAGGTAGTGGTGGCAAATCCTCCTTTCAGCCTGGATAAATGGGACAGCGGATTCTTGTCTAATGATTCCGAGAATAAAAAAAACGGCAAAAAAGAGAAGATGAATGCTTCGCTCGATGTATGGAAGCGTTTCGATTGGGGCGTACCGCCTTCGTCCAAAGGCGACTATGCTTTCGTGCTGCATATGCTGAAATGCTTAGACTCAGCGCACGGGCGGATGGCGGTTGTCCTCCCTCACGGTGTACTGTTCCGCGGTGCAAGTGAAGGAAGGATCCGTCAGCAGTTGATCGAGATGAATCTGCTCGATGCCGTAATCGGATTACCTGCCAACCTCTTTTACGGCACTGGCATCCCTGCCTGTATTTTAGTTTTCCGCAAAGACCGCGCCGACGATAAGGTGTTGTTTATCGATGCGTCCGGTGAGGGCAACTATAAAAAAGGCAAGAACCAGAACATCCTGCGCGACGAAGATATCAAGCGCATCGTTGATACATATGAAGCTAAGGAAACCGTCGATAAGTACAGTTATTTGGCATCGCGTGATGAAATCAAAGATAATGACTATAACCTGAATATACCTCGCTATGTCGATACCTTCGAGGAAGAAGAGTTGGTGGATATTGACGAGGTCAAGAAGAATATCGCTGACATTGAGGCGGAGTTAGCAGAAGTGCAAGCACAGCTGAACGAGTATTTGAAGGAGTTGAATCTATAGTGGCTAAAATTCATTCAGAAATTGGTAGGACAGCTATTGATGAAAAAGTTAAAATGAAATTATGGGCCGTTTCTGCTGGAAGATGCGAAATATGTAACCAACTTTTATATACCGATGGTGTATTAGGTTATGATGGGAACTTTGGTGAATTGGCCCATATTCATGCAGTAAGCGAGGGAGGACCACGTCACAAGTACGGAATGACAAATGAAGAAAAAAACAACATCGATAATCTAATGCTTTTATGCCCTACGCATCATCATTTAATTGATAGCAAACCTGAAGAATTTGGAGATGGTTTTTTAGTACATCAGAAAAAACTGCATGAGGATAGGATAAGAAAATTGACAAATATCTCTGAAAAAGAATCCACAAAAATAATTACATTCTTTTCAAACATCGACAATCAACAATTGTATAGTTCTGAGAGATTGTTGAAAGAAGCTGTGTTAGGTGTTGGAAGATACCCAATGGACGATTGCGTTATCGATCTTTGTTCTGGCTTGAACACAAAATATGAACCAACAAAAGCTCTTATGCAGCAAAAAACAATAGATTTAGAGTCGGATTTCTCTTTGCGTTTTAATTCGATTATCAAAGAGCGAGACAGTATTAGCGTTTTTGCTTTGGCACCACAACCCTTGTTATTTAAGCTTGGCACGCTAATAAACGATCAGTATAACGCGATAGCTTTTCAATGCCACCGTTCTGGTCACAAATGGGCATGGAAAGACGCTGGGGATACAGTCAATTATCATATCCAAGAAACAAAAACCGGAACTAACGATAAAGTTGCCCTTGTTATAGATTTAAGCGCCATAATAATGGACGACAGAATCACTTCCGTTCTTGGTGATGATGTAACTATCATTCATATAACTATAGATAATCCTAATCGTGAGTTTGTAAAAACGCAAGAAATACAAAACGGCTTTGTCCGGTGTTTTCGTGAGGCGATGGAAAAGATAAAAAATCTAAGGCCGGCACCGGAAATTATTCATCTTTTTCCAGCAATGCCAAATTCTTTGGCAGTAAGAGCCGGTATGGATTATATGCCAAAAGCGGATTTACCGCTATTATTATATGAACAAGCAAATGCTCATGAAGGTTTTTTTGACACCATTCAGATAGGAGGATAAAAATGGGTGGATATACTAAAGCACAGATAAATGATTTATATGAGAGAATTGTAAAAGATATTGATATCAGTAACGAATTATTCGATGATGCCGAAACAGAGTATATGTCCTTAGGTCGATGGATAGACAAAGAGACACCTACATACAAAATAGGCGTTTATCCTCAAGGCTCATTTGCGCTTGGAACGGTAATAAAACCATTAACCGGAACAGACGACTATGATTTGGATCTTGTTTGTGAATTTGCAGAACAGTATGGTCTTACTGCTGAGGAATTGAAACGCTCCGTTGTAAAACCACTCCTGCAAAGATATCGTAAAACGCGCGGTGAGATCGAAGAAAAGCGTAGATGTTGGCATGTTGAATATGAGGATGTTCCCAACTTCCACATGGATATTATACCTGCTGTTTATTGCAACAGCCATATCAAAATCACAGATCATAATGAGGACAATGATACGTATGAGTATATAGGCAGCAATCCAAAGGGATATATTGAATGGTTCCGTAGCAAGATGGATAGAAGAAGGAAAATCATACGTGAACAGTATTGCAAAGATCATAAAGAAATGATCACTTGTCAAGCCGATATCGAAAAGCTGAAAGAATATCATTACAAAACGCCGCTTCAAAAAGCCATACAGCTTCTTAAGCGACACAGAGACATTATGTTTCAAAATGATGCAAACAATCTGAAACCAATTTCGATTATAATCACCACGATAGCTGCAGACCTCTATAATAATGAGGACAACATTTTTGATACATTATGTAGCATCCTATTGAAAGCAGAAGAGTATGTCAATTCACATATGCGTCAAGGAAAATACTTTATAAACAACCCTAGTTATACAGGTGGCGAATCCGAAAACTTTGCCGACAAATGGAATGAAAATCCTGACCGTGCCGAATCATTCATAGATTGGATTCAACAAGCCAAAAGTGACTTAATTGACGAGCAACTATTTAATTATACAAGGATAAAGATGGCTGATAATATCAAAAAAAGTATGGGCGAAGTTACTCAGCATCACGTATTTAGTGCAATGGCTGAAGAAGAGCGTAAGAGTATTGTAGAGCAACATACAAAAGTTAATCCGGTAACAGGATCTCTGTCTGTAACCGGGAGTATTCCTGTTTCGAAGAATCATCATTTTGGGAAGTGATATTATTAGTAAAAGAAATAATTCATCATACTTAAGTTTCATAAATCAGTATTTAGAGATAAAAAGGACATACAGAAATATTGAAAGCGATACTATTCATAGAAATCGTTTTGAGATAGTAATGAATATTATGCCGTCTGATAATAGTTCAACATATAAGGTCAAATTAATATGCCAACAAGGAAGAAGCCCAATTGTAATACTTCTTTCTCCTTTGCTTGAGCAGAAAGATGGAAAGTATCCGCACCATATATATAAACTATATAAGTCTGGACAAGCAAAGCTATGTGTGTACTATCCTGGAAATAACGAATGGGATAATAGCATGTCAATCGCAACCACTTTTATTCCATGGATTTCGACTTGGTTAAACGCATATGAGTATTGGCTAATTACTGGAGAATGGCACTACGATGAGAAGTTTATTGGAAATGATAAAAAAGAAGGATAATTATTATGACACCGGAAATCAAACAACAAACTGAACAAATACGAAATGGTGAGGTGCCGGAAGGGTACAAGCATTCCAGGGTCGGCATTATTCCGGAAGATTGGAAAGTTATGCGCCTGAAAGACAAATTTGACAGATTGTCCCGCAAGAACGCAGAGGGTAATACCAATGTACTGACAATATCCGCACAATACGGTTTGATCAATCAGGAAGAGTTTTTCAAAAAAGAGGTCGCAAGCGATGATAAGTCGAATTACTTTCTTCTACATCGCGGCGAATATGCTTATAATAAAAGCTATTCAAATGGTTACCCGTTCGGCGCAATCAAACGACTGAGTCGTTATGATAAGGGCGTGGTATCTCCTCTGTATATATGTTTCTCAGCTAACGCCGACAACGCTTGTCCCGAGTACTATGAACAATACTTTGAAGCCGGAAAAATGAACCACGAGATTCAGGCTTTTGCCCAGGAGGGCGCGCGTAATCACGGCTTACTGAATATATCAGTTTCCGATTTCTTCAACTCTTTCATCCTTGTGCCTCCTGTTTCGGAACAGCAAAGAATCGCAAAAATTCTTTCGGCGCAAGACAAGGTAATCGAGTGCTATGAAAAGAAGATAGCTCAGTTGCAGTTGATGAAAAAGTACTATCTGCAAAATATGTTTCCACAACGAGGAGAGAGAGTTCCTAAATTTCGTTTCAAAGGATATAGTGGGACTTGGAACTATAAAAAGTTCATGGATCTTTTTTTTGAACGCAGAGAAAAAACTAAAGCGGAAAACGAAGATGTACTACTATCTTGTGCTATAAGTGGTATGTTCCTTAATTCAGAATTATTTGATCATTTTCGAGGGACGAGCACAATAGGGTATTTGAAAGTTAAGAAAAATGACTTGATATTATCTACGCAGAATTTACACTTGGGAAATGCCAATGTTAATTTACGTTTTGAACATGGGATAGTATCTCCTGCATATAAAACATATGACCTTGTTAATTGTGACCCCGAGTTTATTCAAGCATGGATAAAAAAAGAAGATACGAAAAATTTTTTCCTTGCTGTATCAACTGAAGGAGCAAGTCAATGTAGAAAAAACATTGAATGGGATATGCTTGATCAGCAAATGCTTCTTGTTCCGACATTACTAGAGCAGAAAAGAATTGGAGCCTTTTTTGGATGCTGTGAGACTATAATTAGGCTCCACCAGAG
>CAMHAH010000038.1 GCA_946183365.1 uncultured Clostridia bacterium | reverse complement strand
GAGCTCTGTCGGGCAGGTGAACGTTCAGATCTTATTACTTAAGACCCTTTTCGTAAGACTCGATCATCTTCTTGACCAAAACCCGCTCGACAGAGCAAGAGCTCTGTCGGGCAGGCGAACGTTCAGATCTTATTACTTAAGACCCTTTTCGTAGGACTCGATCATTTTCTTGACCAAAACCCGCTCGACAGAGCAAGAGCTCTGTCGGGCAGGTGAACGTTCAGATCTTATTACTTAAGACCCTTTTCATAGGACTCGATCATTTTCTTAGACCGCTGACCTCTATGGATAAGCGTTTTTATCAGGGATTTTTCGAGTGATTTTCCTGTGTTCAATTCGATCTCAAGCCGCATTTTTACCGGGTTTTCGTGGGCTTCGGGGTTGTCGATATGCACCGTGATGCGTTTGATGAACTGATCGACGAACGAGCGGTCGATATTCTCTTTCGACAGGCTTTTCTGCGCGAGGAGAAGGATCTTGCGGATCTGCTCCATCTGGTCGTTGACGTCCTTTTTCTGCTTGATGGAGTCGGTCAGCCTGTCGATATCCTCCTGTGCTTTGGCGATCTCGGCATCGCATTCCGCAGTCATGCGGATGAATTCCGAGTCGGGAAATTTGCCCTCGATATTGAGCTGCAGAAGCTTCTGTTTCTTCTTTTGCTCGGTCGCGACGGTATCGTTGAGCTGTTTGATGACGTCGCTCATGTTATCCTTTTGCAGCAGCTCACGCGACAGGCTTTGGATCAGTTCGCTCAGCGAGGCGATGTTGTCCTGGGCGGAGCGGAACACATCATCGAGGATCGGCACGATCTCGCTCTCGTAGATCGAGCAGGACGGACAGGAATCCGCACCGTTTTTGATTCTGTTTGAGCATTTCCAGATCGAGCATCGCGTCCCCTTGGGGCTGACGGAATCCTTGCGGTAATACGGTTTTCCGCAGTGAGCGCACCAGAGCTTGCCTGTCAGCAGATTCTGATGGACGGTCTTATGCTGTTTGGTTTTGACGTCAATACTCCGCATCTCAAGCACTCTGTTCGCCAGCTCCCACATCTCTTCGCTGACGATCGCGGGCACGATCTCGCCGCTCTCGTCCTTGTACATCACCCATTCGCTCTCGGGCAGGAACGCCTGCTTCTTCGTGAACATATCCACCACCTTGACCTTGTTGCCGACATAGTAGCCCTTGTACTTCGGGTTGCGGATCATGTTCGCCATCGTGGTGTGCGAGAGCTTGTTGCCCTTGGTGTTGCGGATACCCTTGTCATAGAAGTAGTTTTCCAGCCCCTTCATCGTCCATTTGCCTGTCGAATACAGGGTGAAGAGCTCCCTGACGATCTCTGCCTGTTCCTCGTCGATATAGAGCCTGCGGTCTGCTTTACGGTAGCCGAAGATGTTGCTGCTGCCGAGCACTACACCGTTCTTGATCGCCTGCTGATGACCCCATTTGACGCGGGAGCTGATCTTCCTCGATTCGTCCTGCGCCATCGAAGCCATGATCGTCAGGCGCAGTTCGCTGTCCTCGTCGATGGTGTTGATGTTGTCGTTCTGGAAGAATACCGCTACGCCGTTTTGGAGCAGCTCTCGGGTGTAGCGAATGCTGTCGAGCGTATTGCGGGCGAATCGGGAGACCTCTTTGGTGACGATGAGGTCGAAGTTATCGTTGAGGGCGTCCTCGATCATCTCGTTGAAGCGCTCACGCTTTTTGGTGGTGATACCCGAGAGGCCCTCGTCGATGTACCCGCCCGCGAACTCCCAGTTCGGCATATTGCCGATGTAGTCGGTGAAGAATTTCTTTTGGTTTTCAAGGGAATTGAGCTGTTCCATGAACTCGGTGCTGACGCGAGCGTAGTAGGCGACGCGCAGGGGCAGGTCATAGAAGCTGATCCCCTCAGATTTGATCTGATGACGGACTTTCAATATATTCATTCGATCGTCTCCTTCTTGTTTTGTAAACGTAACAATACCATATGTTTTTTCAAATAGCTATCATATTTCGGATAAAAACAGTCATTTTCATTATAAAGGATAACAGTCTCCCACGCATTAGGAGACTGTTTCCATTTACGGTAATATTTTCCTTATGCCGCTTTACGGTACATTCGTGAAAGCTCGCGCTCGATCATGTTCAGCATTTCCTTGTACTGCTTCTCATCAAAGTAACCTGCTTCAAAGATGGCTGTGGCAAAATGTCTGAGCCACCAGCGGTCGTATTCAATATTACCCGAACGTACTGTTTGTTTTTTCGTTGCCATTAATTGAGATTTCATCCTCCGTTTATGCGATCTGTACTATTCTTATTTTTGGTAAAATTCCTGTGAGTATTCACATATTATGAGCGATTGTGAAGCTTTCATCTTCTGCGGGGTATTCTCCTTCGGTATCCCCTTCGTCGCTCTCTGCATTATTATTTTTATCAGAATCGCTTGATAGTATTTCCGTGACCAGTCCCGCTGTGAGACCGATCAGCGCGCCGAGGTCGGCGCCGTTTTGCTCTGCCTGAATACGTTTTCTGCGTTCTTCCTCGTCCTCGCTGTCGTCATCTATGATCCCAGAACGCGGCAGACCAGATAAGATACCAGCGCCGAGAGCGCAATTGCCGTGATTGAGACTGCGATCAGGAGTCGTCGTGTTCGTTTCCTGAGACTGTCCAGCTGAGCCGTCAGCTTGTCCCGTTCCGTTTGAAGCGCCTGTGTGCAGTCCGAAATAAACTTCTCGCGACGCTTCCCATCCTGTTGCAACAGCTCCGAGACCTCTTTCGTCATCGTCTGAGCTTTCTCCGAGAAGCTGTTCGCCGTCTTCCGCATATACTCTTCTTCCGTCGCAACAGTCTGATTCAAACAGCGCTCCATATCCTTCTGCGTTGCCAGCTGTTTGATCAGCATATACAGCGTCGGCTGGAACTGTACCGCTGTCCGCAAGAGCTCGATCTCCTCCTGTCTGCGGTCGTAAGGCATCGTCACGATCTTCGGCTCCTGCGCCGTCTCTATCTTTTCCAGATGTGCCGAATTCTTCGTGATCAAATCTTCGACCGTTTTGTTTGTCTGTCCTGTATTGGAACTCACGCTCCATCATCTCCTTTCGGTACTTTTCTTCGTGTAGTTTGATGTCTCTGCATTTCATTCCGTTGGGGCACATGTAGGTGATGTATTTTCTTTCAGCCGTCCACCTGACTTGATACCCCAAACCTTCCATTTCCCTGATAAAATCTTCCCTGGTCCCGCTTCTCTCCATCGCGTGATTGATCGAAGCCATCAGTCTGAACTTCCAACTCTCCCCTTTCATTGCGGCGCGGTATTCGCGTGCGGAAATATGCATACCGCCTCCGGTGTATGGTTCGAGTATACTCAACCCATGCGCCTGACAAATCTCGTCGTTCAAGGCTCGCAGCTTCTCCAATGTTTTCGGCGATTGTCGGAGCTTTGAGCCGTTCCGATAAGACACAGAGTTGATCACAAAATGCGTGTGCAGATGGTGGCGGTCAACGTGCGTTGTCACCAGTACCTCATGACCCTGCCACGCGCGTTCGGCAAACTCCAACGCGACTTTGTGGGCTGTCTCGGGAGTGATCCTTTCATCGGGCGAAAAGCTCTGTTCATACTGATAGAAAAACACGCCGTTCGCCTTACCGAAGCACTTCTTTGTCGCCATAAACTCCGTGTATGAATTCTCTCCGTCGCACCCGATTCCCGATACATAACGCCGCCCCGAATTAGGATCAGTCACCTTGTAATCCTGCGTACAGTAGTTGATTACACGCTTCATCGCCGAGGCGCTTTGCCTGGTCTCGCGAATGTAATTGAGCGTAGCCATCAGCGCATATTCTCCAATATCAAATCATAGATTTTTCGCTGACCTTCCACAACTTCGGTGAAATCAGGCGGCAGATGACCGCCCGAATTCAGTCGCCGCGCGATCTGATTGAGGTTGTTGCCGATGCGTTTCAGCTCTGTAATCACGGGAGTGTAATCGGTACAGTCGATCTGTAACCGCTGTGAGCAGGTGATGATAAATTCATTTACAGATAAGCCCGCTTCCTTTGCTTTCCCGATAATCATGTTCTTTTCCTTTGGTGTAAGCCTGATAGATAATGTGATATTCCTTTTTCGTTTTGCGATAATAACACCTCCATAATGGTTGTATAAGTGGGTGCGGGCTACTGCCCGCCAGCTGTGTCCGAGCGAACGCCGTAAGGCGGACAGCCGGATGCTCTGCTTGCCTCCGCTCCCTTTTAGATGGATACTATAGGGATGCAGAAAGAAAAGTCACTTATTGATAGTTGCCCATAGTAACGGGCTGAAAAACTTCTCCTTGAAAGAAGCTCATAGTTTTTCTAGCAGAAAGAAAAAATATCTTTTCACTTTCTGTAGGGTATGCTCTGCATAAAACTGTAACTTCTGTTACTCCGAAACAAAAGTCAAGGCTTCATCAGCTTTTTGAATATCTGTAAAAGTGTAACCAAGCTGTTCCGTAAGTGTAACCGGTTACACTTTTTTCTGTTGAGTTACAGCCGAAGTTACAAGCGGCGTTATTTGAGAATTCTAATCGCCAAGCGGCTTTCTTAATCTCGGTTACAGAGTTACACTTTTTTACTTTACAGGAGACTGCTCGTTTGAGGACACGCGTGTCAAGTAAAAAAAGATTTGTATGCCCTCCCGGTTTGCCGCTGTGCGGCAACGGGAGATGGCTATGCGAAATGCGCGCAGAACGCGCTTTCTTAAGCTACCTCCTCAACGTCGTCGTTCACCTCCGCGATCGCGTCGGTTTTGTCCTTACGCAGATACAGCAACCGCATCGAGAAGTTTTGGATCTTCGTGACGCGGGTCGTCGACTGTCTGCCCGGTTCGGCGATCCCTTCTTCAACCAGAGCCTTCATGATCGAATTCTTGGTATACGGAAACGCTTCGCCGGAGTCGCTGCAGAGCTTCTTGATCAGAGGAAATACGCTGTCGAGATGGATCATGAGATAATCGGAATTGACGATCCCGCTGAAAAAGCTCGGCGTATAATCTCCGTGGCTGCCCTTTCGTTTCAGTACAACATCTCCGCTTTCCATCAGCGCGTAGAGCTTGCGGACGAAGATATTTGCGGGCTTTTCATACTCAATATCCACTGCCTGCCGTGCGGCAACCCGGAGTAAAAGCTCGGAAAAGTTTTTGATTTCCTCGTCCTTTTCGTCTTGAAAAATCACGCCGTTTTCTTTCAAAAAGTAGAGAAAGAATCTCATACCGATCATCAAACACGCGACGATCTCAGGCAATCTTCCGTGACATTTTACGCCGTGACTGAGGAAATCACTGCGGTAAGAATCGTATAATTCTCTCAGCCTTTTCACGAATTTTTCCTCGTGATCATCGTCGCAAATAAATCTTCGTTTGAGCCATTCGGTGTATGCGAACATGGTACGGCGATAGACGCCCTGCGCAGCTTCTTCCTGATACTCCGTGAGGTAAGCGAGATTCACGTCGCCGTCCTTCAGCTCCAAGGGGAAGTATCTTGCGATACCGCTTTCGCCGACATCTGGTCTCAGCTCGCCTGTGATGATGGCGTTCCCTTGGGGCGGACGGTTTTCCATCAATGTACAATCTGCTCTCATTCTCCCGCGTCCGGTTCGATCGCCGTAAGCGCGCATAATCTTCTGTGCGGTCGTGTTGAGCTTCTTCATTTCCGCGTTATCCGAGGGATAGAAGTCGTCGATGCAGGTCAGCACATCCTTGAGAGTAAAGGCGTTCGCCGTGATACTGTTCGCCGTATCCTGGAAGGACATCGGCAAATCGGTTGAGGTAAACGCGCCGAAGAAGCTGAGTATCAGCGCGGCGATCGTGCTCTTTCTGGTGCCCGTCCGACCTGTGAGGAAGAGAGTAAATTTAGGCATACAACCCGCTTGTCTGAGAAACTCATTGAGTGGAGTGAGGAACGCGAACGCCAGAAGCGGATGGATGATCTCCTTTCTCGCAGGAGGCATCGTATACAACAGCTTCGTTGTGTGCAGATCGGTTTTGCTCCAATTACGCTCGCCACAGTAATATCGGAGCTTGCCTTTCAGTGTCACATGGAGACTGCCATCACCCGGCAGAAGAAAATGCCACTCGCCATCGATTTTCTTCCAGCCGGTCACATGATACTCTGTGAGCTGTTCGGCGTTCTCGGAGGTCGTCTGGATGTAGTAGCGCAGTTGATCCTTGCACCGCTGACCGACCTCGATGATGCACTTCGCGCCCCACTTGTCGAGAAGCCAGTTGAAGTTGCTCAGATCGGCGCCGTTTACCTCGACAGGCGGGAGTGTGCTCCCGTCGGCATGAATACCGCTTAGCACCAGCGTCTTTTCCGTCACCGCGCCGTCGTCGACCGTTTTCTCGCTGACGATACGCGGGACGAAGTTACAGACCTTCGTGGTGATGCTCCCGCGCTTTGAGACCGTTGTAACGAAGAGATAGTTATCCCTGATTTCATAGGGATAGCTGTCCTGATTTGAATTCTTTTCTTTGGACATAGAAGTCCTCCTTTCAAAATATCATCCTCTGTTTACAGAGGTAAAACACCCTTTATCCGTAACTGCTCCTAAGCCCGATCCTGTTCGACCAAAGCTCGTATGTCATCAGCCCTCACCCCGCTCGGCATAAGCGTCATGGCAGGGCGGTACTGAAGTACAGTACGGTAGGTTATTCGGTTTTCAAGGTGCATCAAACTGAGAGGATATTCTCATAGACATGTCGCACATAAGGTCAAATTCTACGCACAAAGGAATTACGTTTTTGAAATTTCCTTTCTATTTACAAGGCACGGAAATAGTGAGTTTTATGCGGTTTTTTCGTAGATTCATAAAATTCAGCATTATCTACAACAAAACTGATTATTGATTGTGCAAGTTTATCATTGGAAAAATACCCCTCTATTTACTAGCCGTCGAAAACGTCGATTTTACACACTTTTTCTTGATTTGAGTAAATTTCAGCGTTTTGAACAATACAAAGGTTCGCTGGTTGTGCAAGTTGATCATAGAGTTTTCAGAACCTTTCTATAGACATTTGCCGATACGAAAAAACCTCTACTCTCCATATGGCTGAATTGTTCTTCATTTGATTCAAAAAATAAATTATTCTATTTGGATAACCACAAGGCTTATGTGGAAGTCAGTTTTTCTTTGTTTGACGACGCATATTTTGACACCTGAGAAATGCCGAGAAATCCTCTGTACAGAGAAAAAAAGATATCCGATCACGGATTCGGTTTGGTTTTATAAAGAGAAACAGCGGGTCAGACGCGCCTGTACGCGCCCGATCTGCTGTTCATTATTTTATTCAGTTGTTCTCTGCCATGAGTTCAGCCATCAGCTTCGCGCCGAGACGGAAGCCTTGCAGGAATCCATCACGCTCGGTCAGCGTGATCAGCTTACTGTATCTCTCCGAAAGCTCTGATATTTTTTCTTTCTGCCCCTTATCCGTAAAGATCTCACCTAATGCTTCTTCCGTTTTCACAACTTCGGATAATGCCCTCTTGGCTTCATCACTCTGCGGTTATACGGGGACCCCGACGCGCCCGCGCGGTGGGGAGAGGAGGAGCCGCGCAGCGTACAAGCCGTGTCACACCTGACACGGCGACTAAGCGAAGCGCACGACGACGACGGTCTGATGTTTCCGTAGTATAATTCCTCGATTACGTTCATGTGCTCACGCTCCCGACTGCACAACACAATACCATATAAATCGGATAAGTCAAGTTTTCTTCACTTGTATACGGTAAGATATATTAAAAACGGGTACCCCATTTTAAATAAATTTATAAAAATCATTAATATGTATCTATTTGTTCTTTTTTGCCGTATGGTATTAAAATAATAAGTTTTTCAACAACGAAAAAAGACTTGCCATGCAGCAAGTCTTTTTTTCATAAAGTCTTTACATAAGAAATACTCACTATCGAATGTTGGCATCGTGATACGCGTATCTCCTATTTTCACACCACGACGCCAGGGCACTATCTTCGGCACTACAGGGCTTAACTTCCGTGTTCGGGAGAAGTGGTCTCCGAAAAGCCCCGCTTTTTGGAGAAAGGACGAGCGACGAAGCGATACGAGAGCGGATCGCAAAATCTGCTCTCAATGAGCAAAGTCCGCGAGGACGCGGGGTGGACCCCCTGCGTCATCAACAGACTGTTGATAGTGACATCTTTTGGCTCCCCGAGTTGGACTCGAACCAACGACCCTGCGGTTAACAGCCGCATGCTCTACCGAGTGAGTGTTAACCGCGGAACCAAAAACAGCTTATTTATCACTTTTTTTAAATGACTATCTTATTCTTTTTTACTGTTTACGGATCACGCCGGTGATCACCCTTCCGCAATAGCGGCAGGCGTAATTTTCGGTGACCGCTCCCACGATCGGCGCGCCGCAGCCCGGGCAGCGATCTTTGACGATTTGCTTAGAGAGCGCGATCCTAAGCTCTCCGCCGTGCTTTTCGGGAGCGCAGCCGCGCAGATACCCCTCTTTAATTGATTTTACGATTTTTTTATAAACCCATTCGGGAGTAATACCGCTTGACTGTCCCAGCGGAGAATTCGCCCTGCTTATCTGCGCCAGCTCCGATATTGAAATAAACGGAGTGGGAATCTGAGCGAAACGCCGCGCGTAATTCTGGGCAGTTTCTATGGACAGCATCCGCACAAAGGTGAACACAAGCGCCGAGCCGACGGCTACAAGACCAAACGCAGAGAAGATGATCACATTCATCATGCTTGCTCTTATCAGCTCGAACGAAGAATAACTGCGTCCCGAAAGCAGGGTTTCCCTCAGGTATTCCTCGTTATTATAATTGGAAACAAAGTTCAGGAACACGATCAGAAAGATGAAAACGAAAAACAGTGCGATTCCGAAGCCGATCGCATACGCAATTCGCTTTGCGTTTAATGAAGGAGCTTTATAATAGTCAGGATTATTTGGCTTTCTGTTTGCGTTGTCGTTGATAAAGTAAACTCTCTGTCCTGAGACGACTTGTGCGGTCAGATCGGAGCTGCCGCAGTACGGACACATTCCCGTGAAATATACGCGCTTCTCCATCCAACCGCCGCAGCTGCGGCAGGAACAGGTGACAGTCTTGCTGTACAGTTCGATGATTTCGGGATATTGATAATTGACGGTTTTGATGACCTTGAAATTTTTCATATACAACAGGTGCAGCAGCGCAACCCGGCTTTTGATCTGCGCCGTTGTTCTGCCCGTCACCTCAGCCAACTCCGCAAAATCGACATAGCCGTTCAGATCGCCCTCAAAATAACTTGAGAAAAAGCAGGCGTCGTTGATCAACCTGCGCGAGCCCCTTGAGCATACGATCATCAACACGCCGATGATAAAGAGAAATACCGAACCGAGAGTGCTGTTTGCGTGAATAATCGTGAACCAGTCACCGAAGTAATATACGATCAGCTCAATCATATTAGAGGCAGAAGCCGCCGTAAAAAATATGCCGAGAATCAGCAAAATGACATTCTTCACTTTTAAAAATGAAATAAGACCGTTTTTAAGATACATAACGAATCCTCCAAAATATGAGAGGAGCGATTTGACTGTTACACCCTCTCAAATCTCCTTACCACCCAATCGTGCTTATAATGCTCATACGGGCTTGAACAATGCGGGCAGCGCCTGATCCGTGAAGCGTCGAAGCTTGCACCGCAGCTGCGGCAGGATACCGCGTGGATCGTGAAGCCGTAATCAATCTCGGCGCTCGTGCTTTTGCAGAGCAGGAGATTGAATTTATCCTTTTTTCTGAAGATCCTGCTGCCTTTGCAATGGATATCGTCCATATGCACTACAACATCCAGATATACCAAGCCGTTTTCGACATAGTATTTCTTCACATCGAAAAGACTTCCATAGCGAAGATCGATAATATCATCAAAGGTATTTTTCATGGGTTCCCCGTCATAGACTGAGAGCTCGTCGTAATTATCCGAGTACACCATCATACTTGTCAAATAAAGGATCTTTCCTAGCAGATGATCGATGGAAAAATTCGGTTCGAAACTCCGCATAAAGCCCGGGAGATGCTTTCTGACGCGACGATACCGGAGAATCAGCGGCAGACTTATCAGCGATTTCAAGAGCACATAGCCTACTGTCGCTATGGCAAGAAGAAAATATCCGCCTGCCAGACCGACCGCCGCGGCAACAGCGAGATAGAATATGCATTGAATGATGCCGAGGACGTCTGCGGTTTGGAACGCCTGTGCAAACAAATCCATATTCGTGAGATATGTGATCGACGGACCGAGAATTCCGCCGAGAATCACATAGGGCAGTACATGACGGGCGTAGCTGAAGGTCCCGACCGTATAATAATTGGTGATCTTCGGATAAAGATCGTTCAGCAGGAACCGCGTTCCGCAGAACTCGCAGCCTTCGGCGAGCTTTCTGACGACCGTCGGAGCGCCGCAGTGAGGGCACACATAATTGGCGTCTGCGTCGATCTCGGAGTTCTTCTGACCCTTGAGCCATAACGCAAATGCGTAGATATTCTCCTTTTCATGGATCTCCTTTTTCAGCTTGCCGTGAACGGAGTATCCGACCCTCGCGTCAACATTGTGAAAGGGGATCCTCGTCACGTAACGCGTATCGACGTCCATCTTCCACGCGATCCCCTTGAACATCTTGTCGAGATTATGTGTGTAATCCAGAGAGATGGAAGCGCCCTTTTTGTTGAGCCTTTCTCTTTGCAGAGACCGCGTATA
>CAMHAH010000037.1 GCA_946183365.1 uncultured Clostridia bacterium | reverse complement strand
AGCCTCAGATCCTTCTCGGATTGACTGCAACTCCTGAGCGTATGGATGGCAAGAGCATTCTTCCGTATTTTAACCATCGTATTGCTGCTGAGATTCGTCTGCCGGAAGCGATCAACAGAAAGCTTCTCTGTCCTTTCCAATATTTCGGTGTGACCGATACCGTTGATCTCGATCAGCTCAAATGGGCGTCGGGCGGTTACGACAAAACGGAACTGTCAAATCTATATACCATCAGCGGAACGATTGCTCAGCGAAGGGCAGATCATGTTGTTTCTTCTCTGCTGAAATATGTCACTGACATCGAGGATGTCAAGGGGCTTGGATTCTGCGTGACAGTTGCACATGCTGAGTTTATGTCCGGATATTTCAACGAGCACGGCATCCCGTCCATGTTTCTGACCGGTAAATCTCCCGACGAGGAGAGAAAGCTGGCTAAGGATAAGCTTGTGAAGGGTGAGGTGCGCTTCATCTTCGTGGTCGACATCTACAACGAAGGTGTCGATATTCCCGAGGTGAACACTGTGTTGTTCTTGCGACCGACAGAATCGCTGACGATCTTTCTCCAGCAGCTCGGTCGTGGACTCAGATTAGCAGAAGATAAAGAATGCCTGACCGTTCTTGACTTCATCGGCCAGGCAAACAGAAAGTATAACTTTGAAGATAAATTTGCCGCTTTGCTTTCCAATACCTCACGCAGCGTGACGCGCGAGATCAAGGACGGATTTACCTCTCTGCCGAAGGGCTGTTATGTACAGCTTGAGAAGAAGGCGGCTAAATACATACTGGATAATATCCGTGCATCTTACGGCAATAGTGCGGGACTTGTGTCGCGTATCGCTTCCTTTGAAGAAGATACAGGCTTAACCCTGAACCTCGAGAACTTCCTCGACTACTACCACCTTGATGTGCGTTCTCTGTATAAGTTTGATACCTTCTCTCGCTTGTGCGCTCGCGCAGATGTGATTGATGATTTCAACGAGCCCTTAGAGGAAACGATGAAGAAGGCCTTTGTTCGCCTTGCGACGATTGACTCACGCAGGCTTATTCGCTTTTTGTTGGATATCTTGCCTCGGCTTGATGATGTGGATTTCGATGCACTCAGCGATAGCGAAAAGCGCATGATGCAAATGCTGTATGTTTCCATCTGGCTCAAGACCGCTGACGACTGGAACAGCGATGAAGTTCTTGATAATCTCTACGCTTTGTCCGATTGTCCGGTTTTACTGGGTGAAATGTTGGAGCTGTTACAATACAACTATAATCATATCGACTTTATCGATGAGCCGGTAGATCTTGGCTTTGATTGTCCGCTCGATCTGCATTGTACATATACGCGAGATCAGATACTGGTGGCGCTCGACTTTATGAAGCCTTCAACGGTACGTGAGGGTGTCAAGTGGTTGCCTGAAAAGCAGACGGATGTGTTCTTTGTCACGCTCAACAAAGCAGACAAAGATTACTCGCCGACAACAATGTACAATGACTATTCAATCAATAGCGAGCTGTTCCATTGGCAGAGTCAGAGTACGACGGCAGAAAACTCTCCCACGGGTCAACGATATATTCATCATAAGGAAAAGGGCACAAAGGTACTACTGTTCGTTCGAGAGTTCAAAGCTGATCGAATCGCCAACGGCGCAGCAGCTTATACCTATCTCGGAACAGCAAATTATGTGAAGCATACCGGCTCCCGCCCGATGAATATCACATGGAAGCTAGACCATCCCATCCCGGCAAAGTATCTGAAAAAGACGAACAAGCTGGTAGTGGGGTAATGGAGGTATAACAATGGTTGAGGTAGTAGCGGCGCTGATATGGGACAAGGATAAATTCCTAATCTGTCAGCGGCCGGAGCATAAAGCGCGAGGGCTTTTGTGGGAGTATGTCGGCGGAAAAGTCGAACTCGGTGAAACGAAACAGGAAGCCCTTATCAGAGAGTGTAAAGAAGAGTTGGATGTGACGATCTCCGTCGGTGACGTATTTATAGACGTCGTTCACGAGTACCCCGACATCACGGTTCACCTCACGCTGTTTCATGCACAAATCGAGAGCGGTGAGATCAGGCTCTTGGAGCACAACGCCGTCGCATGGATCACACCCGACGAGATCCCGCACTACGCCTTCTGTCCAGCGGACAAGGAGATCAACGAGCGGATCGCGGTAGAGTACGGCAGCACAACATTTCACACAGGAGATAACGGATGAAAAGAATCACTGTATGGATCGTCATCGTTTGCCTGATTACGGCATTGGTTGGGTGCAGCGCGGACAGCCCGAAAGACACAGCATCCACTCAGGCTTCGAGCGCAACAACGATAGAAAACCCCACACAAACGGAAAGCGGATTGACACCCTCGACCGAAGCGGTCACGGCTGACAATACCTTTGATTTCTCCACCAAGACCGTTCGGCTCAACAGCGGTTATACGATGCCGATACTCGGATTGGGCACATGGACGTTGTCGAACGATGAGGCGGAGAATTCCGTTTATCACGCGCTGAAAGACGGCTATCGGCTGATTGACACAGCGCGCTATTATCGCTGTGAGGTCGGCGTCGGCAAAGGAGTCCGACGGGCGATCAACGAGGGTATCGTGACACGAGAAGAGGTATTCATCACCAGCAAGATCATGCCGAGCGATTACGAACGCGCCTCTCAGGGAATCGATGACTCGCTTGCCGATCTGGGAATGGATTATGTCGATCTGATGCTGATCCACCAGCCCGGCAGTAACGATGAAGCTGTGTATAAGGCGATGGAACAGGCAGTGCGCGACGGCAAGGTGCGCTCGATCGGCATTTCGAATTACTATACACCCGAGGCGTTCGATGAGATCATGTCTTATGCCGAGATCACGCCTGCCGTGATACAGAACGAGAACCATATCTATTATCAAAATACCGCCCTGCGGGAGTATGTCAAGAAGTACGGCGTCGTGGTCGAGTCATGGTATCCGTTCGGTGGCAGAGGACACACCTCGGAAAACTTCAATAACGAAACGATCACGGCGATCGCTCAGTCGCATAAAAAAACATCCGCGCAGATCATCCTCCGATGGCATTTGCAGGCGGGCTTTATCGCGATTCCCGGGTCAAGTAATCCCGACCACATTGCGGAAAACTACGACATCTTTGACTTCGAACTGAGCGACGCGGAGATGCAGCGGATCGCGGCGATCAACCAGAATCGCCGATATGAGAATTGGTAACGAAAACTGTTATGATATACTCAGCCAATATCAACCATTAAAAGAACCGTACTGATATAAGTCTTGTCAGTACGGTTCTTTTGATCAAAGCAAGCGGATAGTTGGATCATTGTCAACTTAATACTTGCTATTTTGCTGTTGTAATGTATAATGAATAGTATCATTTATCATCATGATATCTAAGGTAAAGAGAAAATGAAATTATAGAAAGAGAAGTGTATTGATATGGCTAAGTATGATTTCGATTCCTATACGCTTTATGAGATCAAGAAGCGCAATGTTTATTCAGTGAAGATCCGCGTGATCCTGAAAGAACAGGTCAACGGCGATATTCTGAAACCTGCCGCCGAAAAGGCATTCACGCGATTTCCGTATTTTTGCAGAACTGTTGCCGTAGATCAGGACGGCGGCTACATTTTTGAAGCCTGCAACAAGCCGATCGCCGTTATCAAAGGCGATGTGGCGGTCAAGCTCGGAACCGAAGAAACAAACGGTCTGCTTTTTGCCGTGAATTTTGAGGGCAACGATATCTTTTTCAACTTTGCTCATAATTTCTGCGGCGCTTGCGGAGCGATGAGATGGATCAAAGCCACTCTCTGGCAATATCTAACCGATTCGGGCTATGAAATTGACAGCAAGGGGATCATGACGGTCGACACACCGATCACTGACGAAGAGCAGGCTCAGCCGGATGTCGCTTCACTGCCAGAGGGAGAGGCGCTCGGCAATTTCAACTTTACAAAAGATTCCTATGTCATGATCAACGAATATATTGCAAGAATGAAGGATCCTAACGGTATCGACGGCTATTATCCTATCAAGATCCCGAAGAAAGCCCTGATGAAATACGCTCGCGCTAACGACGGCAGTCCGAACTCTATCTTAGCGGCGATCCTCTTCAAAATGTGTGTGAAGGCGCTTCCGGATGAGAGCAAGTTCACCTGCGGTATCGCCAACAACTATCGGGCGGACGTCGGTTGTCCCGAAACCTACAGAGATATGGTCAGACTGATGTATGTGCAGTTTGACGTTGGGATGAAGGATTGGTCTGTCGAAAAGCTGTCGACGGTCACCAGAAGCCGTATGTATCTTCAGATGCAGCCTGAGCTAAGCTGGGACAAATGCCGAAAGGTAGAGGAATTCCGCAGACAGATAGACGCTCAGCCTGATCTTGACAGCAAGGCCGATTACGCGGCAGAGAACAGTCCAACTACGCATGGCGTCCCGGCAGCGTTCAATATCAGTTATGTGGGAAGAATTGAATGGGGCGGACTGGCTGCATATATCGACGGTGTTTATACGTTCACGGTCTCGCATCTTATGATCGAGGTGAACGCGACGGAAGAGGACTTCTGCCTCAGCTTCCAGACGCTCCGCAAGGATGACAAGTATTTGAAAGAGTTTCTTGAAGTGCTCGATGAAGAGGGGGTCGCGTATTCTGTCGGGGAACTCATGGATAGAAAGATCCCTGCGATCATATTGCCTTGATCCGTGATCAACACAGAATAACGAAACGATCCCAATCATATTGCGGAGAACTACGTTGTCTTTGACTTCGAGTTGAGCGATACGGAAATGCAGCGGATCGCGGCGATCAATCAGAATCGCCGATATGAGAATTGGTAACAAATGACGATGAACTATTCAGCCGATATCAACGGGATAACAGTCAACGCGACGTACAGCGATACGACCGTCAACGAGGTGTTCATTCCGCTGCTCAAGCACTTGGCGCAACTGCATAACGTGAAACAGCGTCGCATCCTTGTGATGCTTGCGGCGCCTCCGGGGACAGGTAAAAGCACACTTTGTCAGCTTTCTGGAACATCTGGCGAAGTCGGTCATCCCGGATAAGAGGGTGCAGTCCGTCGGCATGGACGGCTTTCACCTACGGCAGGAATATCTGCTGACGCACACAGTTGAGGTGAACGGTGAAGCAATCCCCATGGCGAGGATCAAAGGCGCGCCGATCACCTTCGATTTGGACGCCCTCACGAGGAAGATCAGGGAAGTATCGGAGGGAAACATCTGCCGTTGGCCGCACTATAATCGACAGCTCCACGATCCTGTGGACGACGCGATCACCATTGACGCCGACATCGTGCTGATCGAGGGCAACTACCTTCTGCTCGATACGGACGGCTGGCGCGACCTGTCCCGATACGCTGACTACACGATCGCCCTCACTGCGGACGCGGATATGCTCCGTGAAAGGTTGATCGGGCGAAAGATGAAAACAGGAATGACGCGGGAGGACGCGGAACGCTTCGTCGCGTTCAGCGATATGCCGAATGTTCGCCTGTGCCTCGACAAGACGATGAAAGCGGATCTCGAGCTGTGCGTGTGAAGATCCGGAACAGGAGCATGATATGAAAAACGGAAAGCAACCGAATCCGAACGTCATCCACCCGATCAAAGGGTACGACAAAGAGATCTACATCAAGCCCGCGATCACCAATCCCAATATCATTGTCGGGGAGTTTTCCTATATCGCCGATTCTGATTTTGAAAGCCATGTGACACACCTTTATGAGTGGAACGGCGATAAGCTGATCGTCGGCAGATTCTGCCAGATAGCCGCGGGCGTGGAATTTGTCATGAACGGCGCGAACCATCAGATGAACGCTGTGACGACATTTCCGTTCTATACGCTGGAGGGTTGGGATATGGAGCCGCCGGCAGCGACCGATATGCCGCTCAAAGGCGATACCGTCATCGGAAATGATGTTTGGATCGGGCAAAATGCCGTGATCCTGCCCGGCGTTCATATCGGTGACGGAGCGATCATTGGTGCGAACAGCATTGTCGGCAGTGATGTGGAACCGTACACCATCGTCGCCGGAAATCCTGCGAAGGTTGTGCGAAAGCGCTTCAATGATGAGCTGATCGATTTACTCCTGTCCTTCCGCTGGTGGGATAAAAGCATCGACGAAATAAACGACCTGATCCCGATACTGACTTGCAGTGATCTGACGAAGGTCAAGGAAGAAATAGAGGCAAGATTATGATCGTACTGATCACAGGAGCATCTCACACTGGTAAAACGCTTCTGGCGCAGAAGCTGCTCGAAAAATATCACTATCCATATCTGTCGATCGACCATCTGAAAATGGGCTTGATCCGCAGCGGCAATACCGATCTTACACCGATGGACGACGATGACAAGCTCACAGCGTACCTCTGGCCGATCGTGCGCGAGATGATAAAGACCGCGATCGAGAACGATCAAAACCTGATCGTGGAGGGCTGTTATATCCCGTTTGAATGGCGAAAGGATTTTGATGAACGATACTTACCGTCGATCCGATTTATCTGTCTTGCTATGAGCGAAAAGTATATAGAGGATCATTTCAGCGAAATCATTGCGCATGAGTCAGATATAGAATCCCGATTAGTCCATGCGGATTGTACGATAGAGGGCTTGAAGTCAGAAAACAGGAGTATCATCGACGGTTTTCAATGTGCCGGTGAACAGATCGAGCTGATAGATTCTGATTACGAACAGACGACAAATCAGTTATCATCTTTGAATTGACACAATAACACCGTTTACAAAGAGGTGCAACATGGGACTGTTTGCTAAGAAATACAAGGTCGACTACTGCGGTCAGAAGATGGCGTATCCAAACGCGAAGGACGAGTACAGAGCCGGAGAAAAGGTGACGCTGTACTTTGACATGATCGCCACGGATACGAACTATTCATTCACACTTGACGGCGCTGAGCTGATGAGGGACTATGATCGGGAGAAGGGCTTTGTCCTGAGCTTCACCATGCCCGATCACGATGTAAAGCTGCATTGCTTTTCACGCAACACGATGCTCATAGATATGCCTGAGGAAGAATGAGAGAAGGGAACAAAAGATGACAGGTTATATTGCTGAAATGAGAAAGCTCGTCGGACACAGAACGCTCATACAATGCGCGGCGAGTATCATCTGCGTTGACGAACAGGGCAGGATATTGCTGGGTAAACGCTCGGACAATAAGATGTGGGGCTATTCCGGCGGCGCTGTCGAGATCGACGAGCGGGTGGAGGATTGCGCGAAACGGGAGCTCTATGAAGAAATGGGGCTGACTGCCGAGGAGCTTACATTCTTCTATGTCAATTCGGGACCCGAGGCGCATTATATCTATCCGAACGGCGACGAGGTCTCTAACTTTGAGATCATCTATATTTGCCGTAAATGGCACGGCGAGCCGAAGTCGCTCGACGGCGAGATGGAAGAACTGCGGTTCTTTTCATGCGATGGGATCGACCTGTCCGAGATCTCTCCGCCGATCCGTCAGGTGGTCGCGGCATATATCCAAAAAGCGAATGAATAAGCAAAATCTTTCCGACTTTTGAATATACATCGGAGACCGCGCCTGACGATTTGTACATGAATTCGATCAACGTGAGTCGTGAGGATTTAAGGGAGAGAAACGAATGACCGTCAAGCTGTTTATTCAAGC
Source organism: uncultured Clostridia bacterium (assembly GCA_946183365.1). Classification (GTDB taxonomy): domain Bacteria; phylum Bacillota; class Clostridia; order Oscillospirales; family Acutalibacteraceae; genus Ruminococcoides. The sequence continues at coordinate 3,138 of CAMHAH010000037.1, read as the reverse complement.
AATCATAAAGTTTGCGGCAGGTCTGATTTTGGTGGGGCTGCTGCTGTTCCTGCCCGCGGGGACGTTCGCATTCTGGCAGGCGTGGCTGTTCATCGGAATATTGTTTGTACCAATGCTGATCGCAGGATTTGTGATGATGTTCCACAGTCCCGAGCTGCTGAGAAAGCGCCTCAACGCAAAGGAAGAACAAAAAGAGCAGAAAGAGGTTGTTGCGTTAAGCGGAATCATGTTCTTCGAGGCGTTTGTGATCGCGGGACTTAACTTCCGTTTCAAGTGGCTTGTTTTGCCGAATTGGACGGTAATCATCGGAACGGTCGTCTTTCTGCTTGCTTATGCCATGTACGCCGAGGTGCTCAGGGAGAACGCCTATCTTTCACGGACGATCGAGGTGCAGGAGGATCAGAAGGTCATCGACACGGGACTGTACGGGATCGTGCGTCATCCGATGTACTCTGCGACGCTGTTCCTGTTTATCTCAATGGGCTTTGTGCTTGCCTCGCCGATCTCGGTCGCGATCCTGCTGTGTTATATCCCCATTATCGCGAAACGTATGAAAAACGAGGAAAAGATTCTTGAAGAAGGTCTTGAAGGATATACCGGCTACAAAAAGAGAGTAAAATATAAGGTGATTCCGTTTGTTTGGTAAACACATCAATGTAGGATGAGTAAAATATTTGCTTAATCGGCTATGCTGTCACGTCAGGGAGGACAAAACAATGCTGGAAATTCTGAAAAACAGGTTCAACGAAAATATGGATCGCCACCCGAATCTCGAATGGGAATATGTTGAAAGCCGACTGAAGGATAACGCCGTCGCGCTGAAGGCTTTGCGGAATATGGAAGAAAGCGGCGGCGAGCCTGATACGATCGGCTTTGATGAAGCCGGAGAGAAGCTCATCTTCTGCGACTGTTCCAAGGAATCTCCCGCCGCCCGCAGAAGTCTGTGTTACGATGATGAGGCTTTGCAAAAGCGAAAGAAGAATCCGCCGACAGGCAGTGTGGAACGGCTGGCGAAAGAAATGGGCATCGAGCTTCTGACAGAAGACCTCTATTACAGATTACAGCAGATCGGAGAATTTGACTTGAAGACGTCGAGCTGGATCCATGCGCCAGAGTCGATCAGAAAGAAAGGCGGAGCCTTGTTCTGTGAGCGCCGATACGGCAGGGTGTTTACCTTTCACAACGGAGCGGATTCTTATTATTCATCCCGCGGTTTCAGAGGATTTATTTGCGTGTGAATCCTGATCTGTTTATGTGTTGAGAACAAAATCGATCGGTGTGAGGAGCAATGAAAGAGAATATCCTGCAAGTGAATAACCGCAATGAATTCAGGCAATGGCTCTCATTACATTCATCAAAAGAAACGGAATGCTGGATCAAGGTGAAGCGCGGGAGACCGATCAGCCCGGATGTGTTCTATTATCTGGACGCAGTTGAAGAGGCGCTCTGCTTTGGCTGGATTGACAGTACCCATGCCGTTGTTGACGGAGTACGGATGCAGAGGTTTTCCCCGAGAAAAAAGAACAGCCCGTGGACGGAACTGAACAAAGAGAGGGTTCGCCGTCTGGAAAAGCTGGGCTTGATGACTGACGCCGGCAGAGCAGTCCTTCCCGCAATGGGCGCTCGGAGCTTTAAGGTAGACCGTGATATAGAAACAGCGATGAAAAACGCGCGGTGCTGGTCAAAATTCCGGAGCTTCCCACCATTATATCAGCGGGTTCGTGCGTATAATGTGGCTTTTTACAAGAAGCGGAATCCAGCCATGTATGAGCAAACGCTTGCTCACTTGATCGCGGAAACAAAAAAAGGACGATTGTTCGGAGAATGGAATGACTATGGCAGGTTACTGGACTACTGAACTATCTGCTGATTTAAAGCAAGAGGTAAATCCCTGAAAGTAATACCGCACCATAAGGCTAAGAAATAATGATTTCGAGGCGGAATAGAGAACAGGCTGTGCCCTCGTTGTGAGAGTACAGCCTGTTGGTGTTTATCGCCGATTTTTTATCACCGATTTTCTCTGTGTGCAGGTCATCCTACAGTACCTTTAAATCAATACTCCGTTGCAGTGGTCGATCTCGTGCTGAATGATCTGCGCGGTAAATCCAGTGTAGCTTGCGGTTTTCCATGCGAAGCTGTTGTCCTGAAACTTCACGCGGATGGTCTTGTAGCGCGTCGTCGGTCTCGGTCCTCCGAGCAGGGAGAGACAGCCTTCCTCCGTCTGAAAGATCCCCGACTTGCTCACGATCTCAGGATTATACATCACGGTGTATCTGCCGTTATCATTGAATGCGATGATTCTTTTGGTAACGCCGATCATATTCGCTGCCATGCCGACGCACGTTTCACGGTGCGCCATGAGTGTGTCGAGAAGATCCCGCCCGACGAGGATATCTTCCTTTGTCGCATCCTTTGATTTGATCCCCAAAAACAGCGGGTCATGCACTAATTCTTTGACCATTCTTCCATCCTCCGCATCTAACTTGTACAGCAAAATCATATCATAAAACACCGTGCTTTACAATAGACAGTCGGGCAAATATTACCACGCCTTATCAAAGAAAAGCTCTCGACTGGCAAACAGTGCATTGTCACATTCAGCAAAAATCTTTCTCTTTCTTTGTTGCTATTGCCGCTGGATATTCGGCGCGGGTTGTGGTAGTGTTGTAGCCGTAAGGGAGTGATACCGTGAGTATACTAAACGATTTCTTCTACGGCAACCTCACGCCGTATGAGTATCGGCAGAGCAAGGAAACAAAGGCGATGAATGCCAAGGTGCTGAACGATGAAGAGATGTTGATCGGAAATCTGCCCGAGTCGGAGCGAGTTCAGCGAGAACTTCTTGAGGAGCTGTTCCGAGACCGAACGACCCTGACCGCGCTTTCGGAGCGCGACGCCTACATCGAAGGCTTCAAAGCGGGAGCGCGCTTCATGCTCGAGATACTGTCATAACAAGAGAAAAGCCGAAGCAGTCCGCAAAATACGCGGATTGTTTCGGCTTTTTGTATGCCGATCTATACCGATCAAACGCTTCGCAGACTTGCTTTTATTTTTACAAATCAACGTCGGCGTCGGGGCTCAAACCTTGAGTGTAAAAGAGAAATATAGAGGGTAGGAGAGAAAGGCATCATAGAGAGC
>CAMHAH010000036.1 GCA_946183365.1 uncultured Clostridia bacterium | reverse complement strand
AGTTAATTACTTCATTACATTTTAGGGTAGTTGTGTATGACAGCTACCTTATTCTTTTTCTAATAGGTCGTATATTTTCAAGCCTTGGCGTTTTGCATATGCAAGTGTTTTTTCAGCTCCGCCGGAGCGATACACATAACTTATCGCAGCACACGACCAATCAACCATTTGACGATTCCTTTTCTGGATATTGCCTTTATAAGTGTAATATGAAAATGTATGGGATTCGAATGGATAGACGATCTCATCGAACAGACTGTCATTAAAGATTTTGAAATCTCGATACGGTATGACAAGGATACTCCTAATACATGGATAACGTTCTTTCAGTCGGTGAACAACGGAGGCACAGAGTTTATCAAAGTATCCCTGACCGCCGTTCAGAAACACCCCTATTCCGTCTTCTATTGCTGTAATAATAGCGTTTTCAATATCCGCTTTTGTCACTTGGTAGCAATCCCTGTTACCAATAAAAAGAGCGGTTTTCTCTTTATCCATCATATTTTCTACATAACAAAAAAAGCGCAGCCACAAACGTAGCTACGCTAAAAACACATAGCCCGCATTGTTGCTATACCTATTTCCAATATCGTTTTGAATAATCAGAACAGGTCTGATTCCTTCCTGTTCCGATCCGACCACCGGAGACAAATTGGCGGTAAATAAATCTCCTCGATTTATGATCATCTGGTTACCTCCGTGTTATGTAAAATCTGCTGTCTGCACCTTTACGGATAATCTGTTTGAGTTGGTTCTCCTTTACATACAAACAGCAGATTAGTCGTATCAATTGATTCTCACATATTTGTCCTCGACACCCCTGTGATAAGGGAACGTACCCACCGAGCCATGCATTTGGCTCTCATTGGAATCTCACCACCCCGAGGGTCTCCCGGAGCCGCCCTCCTTTGCTGTGACGGTTTTATCTCGCTCGGCTTTAGGACTGGACGGAAGTATCATTGTCCCCTATGGCTGTCATCGCCACCTTCGGAGTTGCGCCCCGAAGGTAGAAACGTAAACGAAAGGGTTGAAAGAGAAGTGGCGAGCGACTCTTTCTCCCCTCTCAGTCTCAAGTAGCTTGTGTGGTTCTCATGTTACACACACCACAGGGAAAGTTGAGGATACGATGATATTCAATTGATAAACTTAGAACGGCTTTAAAAAGCCTTCTATTTACAAGGCACGGAAAACGTCATTTTTACCACACTTTTTTTAAAATTTCTAAAGTTTGTTTAGTTTTCACAATTTTCTTGCTGACTAATTGTTGAGAAACACCAAGCATTTTTGCAATTTTTTTTTGATCATAACCATAGAAAGCATACAGAGTTAGAATCTCTAATTCTAATTTGGATAATCTTTTTATGTATGCCGCCAGTCTTGAATCTTCTATATCCTCTACCCACCAGTACCGAGAATGCGCTTCTGACTTATCATCGGTATCTGATATCTTTTCTAAAGGCAGTTTGCTACTACAGTCCTCTCTGGGATCATACTCTGACGGTTCAATAAATTCAGTTCTTTGCCGATACAAACGATCGGCTTTAAATCGTTCATAATCATATTGATACATTTTCTCAATGTCTTCTTCAGCCATTCCTGCTTCTTCATACTTCTTTCTAATAATCTCCCATTTTCTGTCAAATTCTTTTTTTTCAATCCAATAGTTGTACGACATTCTTTTTCCTTTCCGCTAAGGCGGAATCAGGACAAGGGTAAATGTCGTGGGATTACTTCAAACTCATCTTCCTGAAAAAGGTGCGCAAAAGTAAGGCTGCACAGTCAGGAATCATCTGAAAATTAATCATGATTAATTCCAATATATGTATCCTTGCCTGATTGCGCACTCAGCTTAGATATTCTTTTTTATATGTTTTTCTATAGAAAGCAAAAAAGAGCCGCTTTGATGGTAGACATCATGTCACTGATAGACTTCCCCCTTGTTTTTGCGAAATAACCTCGCAAGGGGGTTGAATAATCAAGCGGCAGATAGGATGTCACGCATCAAAGCGGCTCCAAGTTGCTCACGACCTTGGTTGTAGGGACTATTTTATTGTCTTTAGCTATACTCGATTAACCCTTTCACAATATAACGAATCCAGGCGGCCATCCGAAAGCTACGCTGTCCACACGGTTCCAAAGCTCACACGCTGGTTTACGATAGTGTCGAATATCGAACTATACAGTTATATCAGGTTGTTTCTTTAAGCTAATATGTCTGTGATTTTATGCAATTCTGAACGACAGAGGCGGAAATGTAACAAGTTCACCACAATCCGGGCACCTCTGTCTGGTATATGTATGGTTGCCTCGAGGAACAACTGATAGCAACACTCCACAATACGGGCATTTCCTTACCATCTCCATTGGCGAAGAGTAAATCCTCCTCAATTCGTCCTGCTCTGCTTTTATTACTGCAAAGCGCTCTGGATCTTCTTTTCTAATGTTTACCTTTCTTGACATTTTCATAAGCTTTTTGTTCTGATACACCACATCAACATGTATAAAATATGGCGAATCTTTAAACTGCTTATAATATTTTGATTTCTTGCGGTCATGATTACTAGCACTTTGCCAATACTGGATATTATCCTTTTCATCTCCGTCATGTCCGGAATAAGAACGAGCTTGATTATACTTATACTTAGCATCTTTCTCCGATGCTTCAATTAGAGAATCAAGTATTCCTTCGACAATAATCAGTTGATGCTCTTCTTCTTGAAATGCGATTTGATTCGCTATATCATTGTTGCTCATTACAAATCCTCAGTGGTTACGAAAAATGAGATTATTATTTGTTTATCTCTAATTCTATCATAACTTCGATTTATCTGCAATCCAAAAACCTTGCGTCTTATTTAGCAATCTTGCACATACAGATAGTTACCAAATGTAACCGTCAAATAAACCACCGTATTGCCTTCCGCTCGGCAAATGTGCGAAAATATAAGCAAAAACAAAGAGTGCGATTGAAAAGTTAATACTACTCATGTATAATAAATCTATAGATGTCGAAAACTACAGAAAAAAGGAGGGCTTGGATTTGCAAACAATGCTTATGATCTTCGATATTCTCGGAACAGTAGCCTTTGCGGTATCGGGCGCTCTTGTTGCGATAAAGCGAAGAATGGATATTTTCGGTGTAGCGGTCCTTGCTATCGTTACCGCTACGGGCGGAGGAATCCTGCGTGATATATTGATCGGCCGCCTTCCGCCGGACGCTCTTTTATACCCGCGTTATGTTGCTATAGCTGCCGGAGTGGGATTGTTATGTTTTTTGGTGATGTACTTTCATCCCCGTATGCCGGAAAAGCTGACTACCGCTTACGATATGATGATGTTTATCTTCGATACCCTCGGTGTAGCGGCGTTTACCGTTGACGGTGTAGCGGTGGGAAAAAGCAGCAGCTTTGGCGGCAACTGGTTCCTTTTGGTATTTTTAGGAGTTATCACAGGAGTTGGCGGAGGTATGATCCGCGATATCCTTGCCAGCCGTGTGCCCGAAGTGCTTCAAAAGCATGTTTACGCTCTTGCTTCGATTATAGGCGCGCTGATCACAGGCATAATGACTATCTACGGAATAGATGAACAGATAAGCGTAATTTGCGGCTTTGCGACGATAGTTCTGCTAAGGATACTTGCCGCGCGATTTAGGTGGAATCTGCCGAGAGTCGGTAAGTCAAGCCGAAACAGAAAGCGCTCATCAAAGGATATCGGGATTGATGACGGCGATATTCAGGATGATGAATAGATCGGCTTGAATAATAGTTTTTTATACGGTGGTGATGACAGTGAAGAGAGTATTATCTATTATGGCTTTGACAGTAATGATGGTATGCCTCTTTATGTCTGTCGAGCCTGCTGTTGCTTTAGCCGATAACAATACTTACTACGGAGCTGACAGTTACGGCGCCTACAAGCTGACATACAGCGGCAGACGCGCCGATATAGTTTTGTATCCTTCCGGTGACGGATATTATATCAATTTGAATTACGATATCGCGGCGGCAACAGCCGGGTTTGGCAAAGCTGTCTTATTCAGCAACGATGTGCCAAATGATATGCTGATCGTACACATCTATGATCCTTTGTCTGACAAATTGAGCAATTTTGCGGTCAACGATATTAAAATCTACGGAAATTCCGTATTCTGTTTCGATGGCGATTCTGTTTTTATCTCTGACGACAAAGCTCCGGGCATTATATACCGGTATTCACTTGACGGACGCTACCAAATAATAAAATTAGCAAAAAGCAGAAGCTCAATATTTAGAACTTCCGCCTTTTGACTATGTATCAAAGCAATGGACTGTCGTCAATACGAGAAGTTTTGCGACAGTCCACTATTGTTTGTTAGTGTATTTGTATGGTTATTCTAAATTCAAGATCGTAAAATGCTTTCAATTATACGGCAATCGGTTTTCCGATCCCTATCGGAGCTTTTAAGCCCACTTCAAATCGCTGCAGCCATGTCACATCCATAATATCGGCTTGACCGTTACGATCTACGTCGGCAAGCCAAAGAGCGGTTTCGTTCAACTCTGTCATAAGGACATCATACCGCTGGACGGTCGTCGCGTCAGTGATATCTACCGCGCCGTCCAGATTTGCGTCGCCGAGCAAACGAACAGGCGCGATCTTTGCATCGCCAAGCTGACAACGTGAGATAATATCGACTTCGCCGAATTCTACATCATATTGTGTTTTTCTTATGATACCGCAGTTCTCGACGAAGGTGTAGGATGTATTGTTATCCATACTGAAGGAGCCTCGCAAATTCCAGTCCTTATCGTAGACAACGATCACTCTTTGTTCCAGATCGTCTGTTTTCAGATAATAGCCGCCGGAATTAGCGTGACAGTGGTCAAAAACGCCGTAATAATAGATCTCCCGAGCGTGAGCGGTAATGTCTTTTTTCTCAATCAGCTCGCCGCTCTTGGTATAAGTGGTTGCATAAATGGTGTTCTCTCCCGTGGAGTTGTCAAATTTGTCGTTCACGACCGTGATATTGCCATTTTCGTTGAACGCACAGAGAAAGCCTGATTCAATCCTGATTTCGGACAGCAACGAGTCATTCGCTCCGTAGACAAGAAGATGGTTGGCATGGTCATAGAATCTTTCGATCATATGGGTATTACTGTCCAGTGAATAATAATAGTAGTTTGAATCGGTTTCAGTGAGTGTGGGCTGAGACTCGAAATCAACAACCAGCATCGCCGTCTCATCGTTCTTGGACGTAATCAACGCACACAGGCCGTTATGGTACAAATTATAATCGATAGCCCATATATAATCCACATAATCGGAGAACAAATCGATGCTTGCCTTGTACACATCTGAAATAATATTGCCGCGACGATCAATCTTTGTATATATAGCATTTTCATATGAATTGATGATCAAAGCGAAATTACCGTCATTGAGCTGCTTCACATCTAACCTATAGGGTTGATCTGTTTCGCGGTCATAACCGGGAATATCAAAGGTCAGTTCAGAGACTTTCTCGCCGTTCAGATTGTACTCGGTGAACACAAAATCGCCTTTTTCGTATCTGGGCAATCGTATCACGCCAAAGGTTTGGTCTGTCACGGTAAAAAGTTCGGATTGAATCATTTTCATGTTCTGACCGGCTTCTGTCGCGATCACGTTCAACGGCAGGAAGTCAGCGGTAGTCACCTTCTGGCGGAACTCCGGTACATCCTGATTATACCCTGTCTTTAAAAATCCCTCGGGGATGACAAACGTATATTCTGTGTTCGGCTGAAGAGTGGGGTCAGCGTTCTGATAACCAAGAGAGCAGGAATAGACGTCGTCCTGGGCTGAATCAGCAGAAAGCAGGAACCTTGTTCCGTTATCATCCAACAGATAGGGCGCGTATTTTTCGTTCTCCTCCGGGCTGATGAGCGTGCGGACATTCACCGCTTTATCGGCTCTTACCGTGATGCGCGCGTCGGATTTCAGCTCGTCATATTCCAGCGTAAGATTCAACTGCACCTCAGGCGGGGGATCGTCGCTGAAGCTGACCCTGAAGGATGGTTCATCCCCTGTCATAAAGTCTGTGAAACTGATGCCCGTATATAAACCGTTATATACATCGTCGTACCAAAGTCCCGTGTTGGGATTATTTTGGGGTGTGAGCGAGTCACCCTCACGGAAAAACATCTCTGAAATCTGCCACATACCAGGATCATCCATCTCGTTCCTGACATTATGGATCAGGTTATCGCGCAACATCACATTATTCTTGTTAAATCTCACAATAGGTTCACCGTCAAAATACGTACTTTGTGCGTTGACATGGAAAATACGAAAACCGGGCGCAAAGCCGTACTCCCGAAAAACATCGGCATTGTTCCCCTCTCCCGAATCATACTCTACCAAGAAATACTCATCCAAAAACGTATTGCTGCGATCAAGCGTCGGGGCAACAACAGCGATCTTCTTACCGCTGTCAGGGGTCTCGATCGGTGTGAGGGTAACCGTCATGTCACCTGTCGTCCTATCGGCATAAACAATGTTGCTATCATCCAGCCATCCATAGCTCCATTTGGTAAAGCCGTCGTGGTCACCTGTATTATTGCTCATAACGTCATAGGTCATGATCCCGTTTCTGGAAGTACCGTCCGTACAATAATAGTCGGTGGCACCGAGGATATGGCCGAACTCATGGATAAATACCGAAGCTTTACCCTTGAGGAAGGCATAGGAATAAAGGCGTTTTCCGCCGACCTCAAAATCGGATTCGGCGTCAACATGAGGCCACCATGTGGTCCCCCAATCTCCGTTCGGTCCGGCATAGTCAAAGGCAACAAAATCCAGATATCCGTCGCCGTCGCTGTCATAGTCATCAAAGGAAATCTCCTCTTTCAGCGCTGTGAACGCCTCCCGCATCAAGTAATCAATACCATAAAGATAGGAATAATAATCATCGTACTCGATTCGCTCTAACTTTGCGTTATAGGTATAGACCTTGTCACAGTGCAGCCGCAGCTTTCCATAGGACGAGGTCTCATAATAACCGTTGACGCTTCCCTGTGTACCGTCAAAATAGTTCAACAGCGTTTCTTCGCTGTCGGCGGGGTACTCCTCGTCGTCAACGGGATAATCCGCAAATCCGATCCTTATCATCAACACATTGACGTCTCCGGTTGTCGGCGTATGAGAATTAAGGATATATTCCCTGCCGTCTTTTTCGACGGTGATCGCTTTGCCGGCAACCGTGGCAAGGGGCAAAAGCATCAGGATCGCAAGCAGCACCGCAATAATCGATTTTTTCATTTGACATCCTCCTTCTGTTATTGAATCGAAACGTGTCTGTCGGCAGGATCATTGTCCGTCTGCCGCTTCAATAGGCATGACCAAAGGTTGTTGATTGCTCTCATAGCCTTGCTTTTTATATCATCTTTACTCAATAACAAGCTTTTTATAATAAACAACAGATTGGATGTTCAGCGCCACTATAACGGAATAATAGTATTTGCATTGCTAACAAACCTCACCGTCTACCATTATCACTTTTAGGTGCACATTAATACTTGTCTATATAATTGACCAATGAAGTCTTATCTGTCCAATTATTGGTTTGTATTCGAGTCCAGTTCTGGGCTTCATTTGGTATTTCGTTAAACTCATCTTCGCTTATTTCTTCATCATTGATACTCTGTGTCCTCGGTAAAGAGGCAGTTATACTCTAAGAGATCAGCTAGTGTATTTGTATGGTTATTCTAAATTCAAGATCGTAAAATGCTTTCAATTATACGGCAATCGGTTTTCCGATCCCTATCGGAGCTTTTAAGCCCACTTCAAATCGCTGCAGCCATGTCACATCCATAATATCGGCTTGACCGTTACGATCTACGTCGGCAAGCCAAAGAGCGGTTTCGTTCAACTCTGTCATAAGGACATCATACCGCTGGACGGTCGTCGCGTCAGTGATATCTACCGCGCCGTCGAGATTCGCGTCGCCGAGCCGATCGCGCTTGGGAACGATCTTAAAATCGCCGATATTGAAGCGGGAGATGATATACGCGCTGTCGCCTTCCTCCGCAAAATACTGATAGGAGGCGTTCAACCCGCATTCTCCCAAAAATTCCAGACCGTCATACGAAGAAAAGCTGAATCCGCCGAGCTTGTTCCATGAAAGGTCACAGACGATCACCTCTACCTTTTCTTCGAACTCGTTATTGACCATAACGTAATAGCCGCTGCCGGTAGGAATGACGCGGTCGAATTTGTAATAGTTCTTGAGATCGCCCGACTGTTCGCTGATATCCTCGCTTTGCAGCAGCTCGCCGCTCTCGCTGTATTCGTCGCGCACCAGCTTGATGTACCCGCGGCCGTCTGTGTCGCGTTCGCGGCTGCTGGACAGTACGGTGATCTTATTGTCCCTGATAAACGCGCCCAAATACGTAAAGCGGTCATTCATGATGATATCGGCTGTCTGTCTGTCAAAGCGGTCATATATGCCGAGATGCACATTGTCGTCGCGATATTCCTTGATGATATAATGATCTCTGTCGAGCGCGATATATGTCTTGTTCTCGGCGTCGGTGATGGTCGGCTCATTCACAAAATCGACGGTCAGCACGACCTCCTCCTGATAGTCGGACGTATGCATCTGCATGATCAAGCCGTCCTTGAACGGCTTCGGATCGATTTTTGACGTGTTGCTGAGATATTTGCTCAGCCGATCGTCCGCGATAGTAAAGACGTCGCTGATCAGTTTGCCGTAACGGTCAAATTTAACGTAGAAAACACTGTCGAGCGTGTTGACGCTCAAGGCATAGGTTCCGTCAAGCAGGCGATACGCGCTGCAGCCCAGCAGATACTTGGGCGAAGGATAGGTCACGGGCGCGGTAAAAATATGCCGCGCGATCTCCTCGCCGTTCAGGTTGGACTCGATAAAGGCACACTCCTTCGTGTCGGCGTTCATCTCGATCCTGCCGTAGGTATCGTCCGTCACGGAGAAGATATTGGAATAGCGTTTTCCCGTCTCAGAAATGTAACGCTCGATCTCCGTCTTAGGCAGAAAGCTCTCTGTTTTGATCTGCTCCCTGAATTCGGGAGCTTCCTGCATATAGCCGTGCAGGAAGTAGCCCTTCGGGATCACGAGGGTATATTCCGTGTCCGGCTCGACGGCGGGGACCGCGTTGCCGTAGCGCAGTTCAAACCGATTGGAGCTCCAGGAGACGGGGCGGACGCTGAGCGTGAGCTTTGTGCCGTTCGAAGCGAGCAGATAGGGATCCTCATAGCCCTGCGCTCCGCGTTCTTTTTGCACAAGCGAGCGGTCGGATACGAGCGTCATTTTGATCTGTGAGGAAAGGCTGTCGGATTTCAGCGTGAAATTCGGCTCGGGCAAAAGGGGCTTTTCATCGGAAAAGCCGACCTTGAACGAGGGGTGATCACCCGTGACAAAATCCGTGATACTGACGCCTGAAAAGCTGCCGTTATAGATCGTGTCCGTACTGAGTCCCGTATTGGGGTAACCCTCAAAGGTCAGCGAATCGCCCTCGCGGAAGAACATTTCGCTCATAGACCAGAGCAGCGGGTCGTCCAGCTCGTTTTTGGTATTATGGATCAGATTGATGCCGAAAGCGTCGTTGGACTGCATAAACGCCGCCGTGAGCTCTTCGTCATTGTAATACGCCTTTGCGTTGACGTGGAATATCCTGAAGCCGCTTGTCAGCCCGTACTCATCAAACGCGCTCTTATTATTGCCCTCTCCCGAATCGTACTCAACGAGGAAGAATTCATCAAGAAAGCGCGTTTCGCTGTTGAAGGACGGCGCGATGACCGCGATCTTTTTGCCGTCGCCCATGGGCGTTTCGATCGGAGCGAGCTCGACGGTCGCTCCACCCGAAGCCCGATCGATAAAGGCGATATCCTCCTCGCCGAGCCAGCCGTAGCTCCATTTGGTAAAGCCGTTGTGATCTCCGGTGTTCACGCTCATCATGTCGAAGGTCATCAGCGTGTCGTGATGAGCTTCACCGTAGGAATAATAATCAGCCGCGCCGAACACGTGACCGAATTCATGCTTGAAGGTCTCGGACTGTCCGCGAAGGAAGGAATAGACAGACAGCTTCTTGCCCTCGATCTCAACATTGCCGTTGTACGAAACATGAGGCCACCAGACATCGTTCCAGTTCCCCATCGGACCCGCGTAGTCAAAGCACACGACGTCCAAAAAGCCGTCGCCGTCGCTGTCATAATTCCCGTAGTCGATCTCATCATCAAGAGCGGTCAGGACCTCGGCGAGCAGATCGTTCACGGTGTAAGACGACGTGTATTCGTAACGTTCGCGGAGAGCGTTGTAGGTATAGACCTTGTCGCAATGCAGGCGCAGCTTGCCGTAGGACGAGGTCTCATAATAACCGTTGACGCTTCCCTGTGTACCGTCAAAATAGTTCAACAGCGTTTCTTCGCTGTCGGCGGGGTACTCCTCGTCGTCAACGGGATAATCCGCAAAGCCCAGTCGGATCATCAGCACATTGACGTCCCCGACGGTCGGAGCAGGAGAGCGCAGGAGATATTCCCTGCCGTCTTTTTCGACGGTGATCGCTTTGCCGGCGACCGTAGCAAGAGGCAAAAGCATCAGGATCGCAAGCAGCATTGCGATAAGAGATTTTTTCATGTGATATCCTCCTAATGTTTTAATCGAAACGTTTCTGTCAGCGAGATTATTGTCCGTCTGACGATTGAACAGACATGACCAAAGGTTGTTGATTGCTCTCCTTTTTAATTAATCGGAAAATACACCTATCATGTAATCACTCAACCCACGTTACAACATTCCCTTTTCTATCCAATGGCTTTCTATTCGGTAATCCATTTTCCGAAACCCCCAAAGCAAGTCCGCCTGTGATGGTTTCGTCCTTTTTTAGTCCATAACCTTCCAAGAAGGTCCTTATTCGTTCATTGTCATCAAGCCAATGGAGCTGGTTGATCCAGCATGACCCCAGATCAAAAGCGTTAGCTGCTATCATCATATTCTCCAGCGCACAAGAACTATCAGCTATAGCGTTTCCATAACCCTTTTTATTTGCTATTACTATTAGCACAGGAGCGTTATAATGAAATACATAATCGCCTTTCTTGGATGCGTTTATAGAACCCTTCAAAGAAACATACATGTCTTCTGAGATTTCCATTTTTGCAAACTCTTCTTGAACCAATTCGGCTATTTCTTTAAGGACTTCTTTATTTGTTATAACAATAAAATGAGATGTCTGACTATTTGCTCCACTGGGTGCATATCGTCCGGCATTAACGACCTTTTGAATCATTTCTTTATCCGGTATCTTATTATCAAATCTTCTTGTACTTCTTCTTGTCAGAATCGCAACTATTGCATCCATTATTATTTCTCCTATATTCCGCATGCTAATATATGATTGTTATTATTAATGTAACATAGCGAGCTATTAATTTCAACAATAAAATTGCCAAGTACAAAGTCTATTAAAACTAGATCTCATAAGAAGGTTTGTCAACGCTTTATAGATGCATTCACAAAAAGGCAGGACTGCCCAAACAGTCCTGCCTTTTTATATCTTATTCAATTTGTCTTTTGCCTCTGATAACAAAGGCGCGATACCTTCAAGGATCCTTAATACATCATCAACTGATCCATCCTCCGGCGTCTTATTATTCCAAAAATCAAAAACGTCTCTCATTCCATTATTAATTGCTCTGTGATCGTCATCCCCTATTGACATTACAAACGGCAACTTTGGATCCCAACTCATAGTCCTTTCTGCAATAAACTCATACTTGTATCCTGTAGAAATCAGCAGATCCAAATCAGATATCAGGATCTCTGGCATATACCGGGACATAGCTCGATCCAGATCTTTATAGTCATATATGATTTCTGACACTGTCAAAGATGGATAATTCATAATCTGTTTGTTCAGCTGTTCGCACCAATTCTCATTGTTACAAACAACGACCATTTTTATTGGTTTCATTTTTATCACCTCGTATTCATTATACATCGATAATTGTTGGATTTATATCCTTTTTTGTCGTTGTTTTTTATTGGAATTCGTTGGATTTTGTTGGTTTTTGTCGGTTTTCCTCCTTTTTTGTCCGTTGTTTATCCTTTTCCGTCAACAAAAACATGATTCCGGTGATAGCTCAAAAACTCTGCTTTCAGAACTATTCAGTGATAAGCTCCTCCAATAATCTTTTGATGGTTTTAGGTATTTCTTTCCATTCTGGCGGATTAACAGAAATTCTAATTATTCTATTTCCTTTTTCTTTTCCTATCATCTTCATATTTACTAGCTTTTTTTGGTTTTCTTACTTGCTTCGTATGCAGGAATCCTTCCCCAAAGAAAAATATGTTTTCTCATACAAAACCCTGAGTTTGATCGTAAGCGTATCGTTCGCGTCGTCCTACCCATATTGAAATACGAACAGCGGGGACGACTTTTGCCGTCCCCGCTGTTGCTTGTTATATACGGTTCATATTCTGTTTGTGTTTTGATCAGGTTCCCCAGTACTCGTCGCCGCGAACCTCTTTTTCCCAGCTGCGCTTGACGTACCATTCGCTGATTTTGGTGTTTTTGCCGTCGTTCTGGATCCGGCTGGTGCATTCGCCGTTGAAGTTAGTCCAGGAAAAACTGAGGCTGGTGTTATTGGCTTTCTTGGAGATGGAGATGCAGGGATTAGCTTTGTTGTAGT
Source organism: uncultured Clostridia bacterium (assembly GCA_946183365.1). Lineage (GTDB taxonomy): Bacteria > Bacillota > Clostridia > Oscillospirales > Acutalibacteraceae > Ruminococcoides. The sequence continues at coordinate 612 of CAMHAH010000036.1, read as the reverse complement.
AAATAGAGATACCGTTGAAATCTACATATTTTGTCTTTACAGTGGTGTTGTTCGCGTTGTCCGGGATCACGATCTTGCGGTTGTCGCCGTAAACCCTCGCACGAACGAGTTCGAGGCTGGCGCCGTTGTTGATGGTGAACAGATCCATATCACTCTTTGCGGAGCAGTCAAAGCCGTTATGCTGTCTGGTGCCCATGTCGATGTATATGACTCTGCCTGCGGGAACCTCAAAGCCGCCCTTGTCGTTCAAGCCTTTTACATTGTTATCGAGCTTGAAGCCCTTCTTTGCATCTGCCTTTACATACTGATTCATTTTGAGAACGACGATGTTGAAGTTCTTGCCGCTGTCGATGCCCTGTGACCAAGCGTCGATAAAGGAGGTGCAGCCCTTCTTTAAGGTCTTGTTGCCGTCTAAGACATACAGGTCGGCGACAACATACTTGCTCGGGATAGAGCCGTTTTCTTTCAGTACGGTCTTGAAGATGTTCTCGATATCGACCAAGCTGCTGTGCAGGTTGGCTGCGGTGTTCTCAAATCTTGCGTAGGGGGATTCGTCTTCGTTGACGGTGATGATGCCGTTGTCGATCTCGTATTCCTTGACGCGGAACTGCA
>CAMHAH010000035.1 GCA_946183365.1 uncultured Clostridia bacterium | reverse complement strand
TAAAAGCAAGCCCTATATTGTAAAAACACGTTTTCTACAATAATTAATAGTTATTATAAGATTATTATACTTTTACCTCAAAATCTGATAAAATAATAATAATTATCTTTTTTGAGGTGTACTATGCAAAATTATAATGAATTATCATCAAGTTTTCTCTCAACAATGCAATCCACTAAAAATCTTTCCGAAAAAACTGTCACAGCATATCAGTCCGATTTATCTGATTTTTGCAGATTTATTGATAAGGGTGAGATAGGCAAAGAAACAATACTTAAGTATGTGCAATACCTAAGTCAAAAGGAACTCAAAGACAGTACGATCAACCGTAAGTTGATTGTGATAAAAATGTTTTTTGAATACCTCTATCAAAGTCACAACATATACGAGAATTACTATTTAGAACACAAGTTTAGATTCAAAAAGGAGCGTAAACTTCCAAAGACTTTGACCATTAAAGAAGTTTCTACTTTAATGGTATATTTATCAAAACAAAGAGAACAAGCGCTTACTTCTTTTGCAAAATGGAAAAGCAATCGAAACCTAGCGCTAATAGATATACTGGTCAGTACCGGTATCAGGGTAGCGGAAGCTTCCGAAATCTCAATTAATGATATTGCAATTTCAGAAAGAGTTATCTTGATTCATGGAAAAGGTCGTAAACAAAGACTAATTTACATTTCCTGCCATCAAACATGGAATAACCTAATAAAATGGATAAATATCAGAAAAACTCTAAATACAAATTCAGATAATCTTTTTCTTAATCGATATGGCAAACAAATCAGTATTCATGGGATAGAATATATTTTCACCTGCGCACGTAACTCATGTGGGATTAACCCAAAAGCTACGCCACATTATTTGAGACATACTTTTGCAACTAATCTTTTGGCTAATGGCGCCGATCTTCGCTCCGTTCAAGAGATTCTCGGACACAGCAGCGTATCGACAACAGAAATATATACCGAAGTAACGGTTGAGCGTAAAAAACAGGTTCTAAAAAAATATAATTACAGAAATAAAATATAGCATTATTCATTTTATATTTTAACAGATTTCTATGCTTTTTGCTATATTGTCCCATATAGAAATTAAACATACGTTTTTGTGCATTAAATACCAAAAAACATAAACAAAATTGTGAAGAAAGCTCCAGAAAGAACCTAAAACTTAAGAATTAGCAAAAAATCGAATAAAAAGCATATTAATGATAACCTACGTTTAAAAAATGCTTGTTGCGTTAATTCTCGTTTTATGTTAGTATTTTGCTAGCGATATAAATTCCATACATTATAATCAGAGTAGTGTGTTCGTCGTAAAAAACACATGCTCATATTTCACATTCTCTGAAATGCTTGGAATTTGTATCGCTACAATCGAGCAGTGTGTTTTTAGCACGCAGCCTAATTGTTGCGTGCTTTTTTATTTGGAGATTATTGTGAACGACAAAGAAAGTACAGCAGTTTTTATAGGAAATAGAGACTGCTATGGTGTTAATATTGAAAGCATAAAAGAAACAATCCTATATACTATTCAATCAGGAATCACTACATTTTTAAGCGGAGGTCAAGGGTATTTTGATGAGGTTTGTGCAACAATAGTTTACCAGTTAAAAACGACCTATCCTCATATCAAAAATATACTGATGATTCCGTATCATAGTTTTAGGATTTTTGATAAAAGCATCTTTGATGAAATAGTCTATCCTTTTGATTCATATGAATCATCCTATTTAACATATAGAAATGCTATTCCAGAGCGTAACAGAGTGATGGTCATGCGCTCAAGAATCGCTATCAGTTACGTTTATCGAAATGGTGGGGCATCAAAAACACTAGAATTGGCCCGTGCCAATGGGTTAGAAATCATAGATCTATTTTCTTTGTCTCTTGAAAAAAAAGAGATTGAACTAAAATATGCAACACATCAATATGCTGATAGCCTATAATCTTCAGTAATGCTTTCTTGTAAATTGCAGTATCATAGTTATGTTATTTGAAATATTTTGCAATAATTTTTGCTATTTACGAATTGCTGATTATAATTCAATCTTTCCTTCAGAATGATAATATATCTTAATATTTGAAAGGGACCGACAATGTCAGTTCCTTTCAAATTATATGTGTTTGTTTCATTTGGATAGTTTTATAATCTTACCTAAAAGTATACCTGATCCTCTCATCGGGTCAGGACAAAGCTCCCGAAGAAAGCCGTGAACACGAAAGCAAGAGCAGTTCACAGTATGGCTTTACGCGCGGAGCCGAGTATTATGAAGGGAGGATCAAGTGATGCTAACAGATACTACGGTCAACAAGCTCAACGAAATGAAGCTAACGACTATGTCACGGGTATTCAAGGAACAGCTTACCGATCCTAATATTTCTAAGCTGTCATTTGAGGATAGGTTCGGTTTACTGGTAGATCAGGAATGGGCGTCACGAAAGATCAATCATCTGAAACGGCTGATCAAGCGGGCAAAGTTCGCTGAGTACGACGCCTGTACCGAGAATATTAAATACCACTCCGAGCGCAATCTTGACGCGGCTCAGATAACGAGGCTTGCTACCTGCGAGTACATCAACGAGCACCACAACATCCTTCTGCTCGGCGCTACCGGAAGCGGAAAAACATACATCGCCTGCGCTCTCGGTATGGCAGCGGTCAGAAGATTCCTTGAGGTCAGATATGTGAGGCTGCCGGAACTCTTGACTGAGCTTGCTGTCGCAAGAGGCAACGGAACCTACCGAAAGGTGATCCAGCAGTACAAGAAGCCTGCGCTGCTCATCCTCGACGAATGGCTGCTGTATCCGCTGACGGAAACCGAGGCAAGAGACCTGCTGGAGATCGCCGAAGCGAGATACAAAAAGGCGTCTACTATCTTTTGCTCTCAGTTCGATGTTCCCGGTTGGCGGGAAAAGATCGGCGACCCGATCCTTGCGGACGCGGTCTGTGACCGCATCGTTCACGATTCCTATTCCATCATCATCGACTGCAAGGAATCGATGCGCAAACGTAAGGGCATCACGGAGCAGTAAAGCGCCTGCGGCGCATCGGGCTCTGCCCGAACCCGAGGTTTAACGCATTTATGGTTTTCCAAGGAGAGTGGCATCCGCGCATGATTATTCCGCCTTTTTATACGATGGAGCTTTCAGTATCCGATATTAACGGCGGGGCAAAAGCTTCCGATAAAAAGAAAAAGAGTGACGCGTCCGGCATCACTCTCCTTGCTAAACCCCGTACCGGCGCTCGGGTCGCTCCTCAGCGTTGCCCTATCCTCCGTTACGGCTAAAAGCAATTATATGATACCATTTGTATTTATCTCGTGTCAATGTACAACCACGCCGACGAGGGTGTACAGTTTTGAGCGGCGGAGGTGTTCAGTTTACTCCGACGACACTGTTCAACTTAAAACGGCGCAGGTGTTCAATAACACCGCTATATTCAACTGTCGGTACTGTACGCTTCTGCATACTCTTCGTGTTCCACACTATTCCTTTGCAGGAAGCCAGCGTTTCCGCTGTATTCTGTTTTCATCATACCGACCTCCTTCCTTCGTTTACTCAAGACTTATGATTGTTTGGTCCTTCCCGCAGTTTTTTCCACGGTACTATGACCTCTGCTGACTTCTCACGGTTCGTTGTTACTATGTCGGCTATGGAATCACTATTCCCACCACACCCGTGAGACCTCCTCGGGTAAGAACGATAACTTTCATTCCGTGTAACCGTTACATTTACTGCATAGGATTTCGGGTAGCATTGGATTTCTTCTGGTTAAGCAGAGTCATCCACCCTATACAGCCTTTTATGCACTTCCTGTTCGTCAGTCCGGAACTTTGCCCATCGGGGAACTTTTAACCGCTCAATCCGGCTTCCTTCAGATTCTGTGTATCCCGCTCCGAAAACCGCAGCTGCACGGGGTTTGAACCGCACCGTCTCCGTTCATTTAACCGCACCTCCGACGCTCATTTAACCGCACATGTGCCGGTGTAAAAACCGCAGAGAAACTACTAAGTCTAAACCTCAATCGAGGGTTAGAAGCCTGCCCGAAACAGACAGGCTTCGTTTAGAATTTACTCGTACTTGTCAATAATCTTTCTCATCTGCTCAAAAATATCCTGCTCAGTCCAAACATATCCGTCACCGGGTTCTTCAGATAGCCGGTTGAGAATCTCTGCTTTGGCTGCTTGTGTGTTTTTGCAATGCAGGAATAACGCTGCGAATTCGTCGGAATCCAACATTTTCTTTATCACAATCACGGAACTACCTCCGTGTTCAGTCCGTGACGTTCGCGCATAGAGCACTTGCCGTCGATCATCACACTGTATGAGTTGTGGATAATGCGATCCATAATAGCTTCCGAGATCGGACTGTCGTTATCTTCATCCGGATGGATCCTGCCATACCAGCCTTCGGTTTCATACTGGGTACAGAATATCATGGAACGCTCCCTGCGCGCTTCTACAATCTCCAGTAAGTCGTATGCCTCGTTGTAGCTCAGCCTGCGGATCAGCCATTCGTCCAGAATCAATAAATCCAGTTTTGCGCAGGCATTAATCGTGCTTTTCAGCTCACCGTTTGCCTTTGCGATGCTCAGTTCATCCAACAGCTCCGGCGTGCGAATATATCGGACTGACTTGAATTTACGGCAAGCCGCATTTCCGAGAGCGCATGCAAGATATGTTTTGCCATTGCCGGAAGCTCCCTTTAAGATAATGTGGTGTCCTTCGTCAATGTAGTTACACGCCGCAAATCTGAGAATCTGCTTCTTGTCAAGGCGACGATCCTCTATGTATTCAATACCCTCAACAGTAGCGTTCGGAGCAGAAAAAGCAGCTTTTTTAATCAGGCGATTCAATTTATTGTTGCGTCGGCGGTTGCATTCGCTGTCAACAAGCAAGCCGAGCCGCTCTTCAAATGTTATTTGCGAAAAGTTGCTGTCACTCATTTGACGTTCTAATTCTGCGGCAAAGGCAGTCCGATTCATACCGCGCAGCTTTTCGATCGTGGAATGATCAAGCATTGCGATCACCGTCTTTCTTGAAATAGGCAGCGCCGCGTGTGATGCCGTATTTTTCACTGTCAGCCGGAGAAGTTGTTTTCCTTTCAGGCTCCTTGCCGTTCTTCAAGATTACGGCAATTGTGCGAATAGAAGGAAGAGAGGAAAGCTCCAACATTCGCTCACAGGCAAATTCCAGCTTTCCCTTGCCGCCCTTCTCAGCGAGCTTCATAAGGGTAACACAATTCTTGTAACCCTGTTCCTGAGAGCTTCCGCTTTTAAGAAAGTAATCCACAACAGTTTCAGCTGAATTGCCGACATTCTTTGCCCATACTCTGAAATCATCGGCATTGTATCGAAGATACCTCCTGTGCTTTTCGGGCATGTGTTCCGGCTTAACAACCGGCTGAGTTTGGAATGTTGCTAATCTTTGATGCGAAGCAACATGGTCTCCCTTAAAGAAAACCTCGACAGTATTCTTTGTCAGTCGGATCTGTACCTGATCGCCTATCAAATCGAAGGGAACAGAGTATTTGTTTTGACCGTCGGAAACCAGATAGTCGTTACGAATAGTCGCCTGCTTCCAAACAGCCGGCTCATACGGGACGCGCGGCAAAGGCAGCATAAACTCTTTTTCTTCGTTCAGATACGCTTCACGGCGGTTTCCGGGACGCTTTTGGAACTGCATTGTATTAATAATCTCCAAGCGCTCAGCTACGGCTGCTTCTACCTCCGCCAGAGAGAAGAATTTTCTCTCACGCATTGCTGCGGTAATCCATGTGGTAGAGAAACCTGCCGACTTCTCAACAATGCTTTTATCCTGCGGCTTGCGAACACGGGCAGGGACAACAGCGGTGCCGTAATATTCCGCAAGCTCACGGTAGCTTTCGTTCAATCGCGTTTCATAGCGGGTATTTGTAATCACGCCTGTTTTGAGATTATCGGGAACCAGCAGACGCGCAACGCCGCCAAAGTATTCGTAAGCATGGACATGGCACAACAGCCAATTCTCCTGCTTCATATCTCCACAAGCTTCCGTGTAGATGTAACAGCTACAAGGGAGCGCGGTAACAAATAGATATGCCTTGTATTCTTCACCGGTAACGGTGTCAAAATACGGAATCGTTTCGCCTGCCCAATCGACCTGCATAGCGTCGCCGGGCTTGTGAGTAATGCGCATCGTGGCTTTTGTCACGCGAGCCCAGCGCCGGTACTTGTCACCGAATTGCGTGCTCATATACGGCTACTGACCGTTTGTGCGGCATTTCTCACAATATTCCTGCCACAACAGCGTCAGGGTCACACCTTTCTTTGACAGTTCTTTATGGATGTACGCAAAGTCCGGCTCGGCATAGGGTGAGTTGGTTCTCGTATTCCGGTCGGACAGCATTTCACCGAGTATGGCGTTGGTGATGTCATCCTCAAGCGGCCATGAGATCCCCTGTGCAGAAGCTTTCTCCAAAACATTTTTGACGGTTTGATGTGAGCTGTGAACACTCGCTTCGATCCGCCGCTGACTGTACCCAGGACTGTTTAGCCTGAGTATTTCCCGATAGTTAATCATATCAGGACCTCCTGTATCAATAGTCACACAATGTGTGCCGTTGATATTATATCAGGAAGTCCATGTGCGGTTAAATGAGCGTCGGAGGTGCGGTTCCACGAGCGGCGAGAGTGCGGTTCAAACCCCGTGCATCTGCGGTTTTCGGAGCGGGATACACATTCCGCCTCTCGGCGGACACCCTTGCTTTCGGCTAACGGTTCCTACTACCGAGCCCGCAGTGGACTTTCACCACCTAGTTATCGCTCATGCCGAGCGCACCTTATAAAAACTACAGGCGATTCGAGGATGAATTCGCCTGTAGTTTTTTGTAGAATTCTCTATTACCTCAAAACTAAGTTTTGAAAATAGTAAGTCGAAAAAATCGCCCATAAATCTTTATTTAGCTAATAATTTCGAAAAGTCTAAGAGTCATAAAAAGTGTTACATTTAAACAGTCTTATACATTGGGTTGATAAACAAAAGGAATCCCGTGTTCATTAGCAAACTGTTCAGCATAACTATCCTTTTCTCCATAAAATGTTAGTTCTTTACATTCATTAAATGCTGTATCATCAATATAAGTAACACTGTTTGGAAGATATAACTTTTTAAGACTAGAACATCTCGAAAATGCATAAGACTCTATCTGTTCAACATTTTCCGGTAACTCAACTGTTGTTAGTGAAATACAACCGGAAAATGTGTAACTAGCAATGATTTTGCCTTTATTTTTGAAATATACGCTTTCTAACCGTTTACACTCGTGAAACATTCTTATTGCCATTTCTTCAATATTGCCGGCAATTGTTACAGTTTTAACGCTGGAATTCTCAAATGCTTGTTTCTCTACATTAACAATGCTGTCAGGAATATAAACTGTCTCGATTTGAGTATTTCCTTCGAATGCACCTAGGCGCGTAGGCATATACAAATTCGGCTCACCGGCAATTGTTCCAATAGTATCTACGACACAACCATTTATTGTATCGGGCATTATTATATTTTTTTGTTCAGAATTGATAAAACGATTAAGCGTAATTGTATTGGTATCCTTTTTAATCGTGTAGTAATAGTCATCTCCGACAAAGAAAGTCTCACCTTTTATTTTTATTTTATTTGAAGATACCTTTACATAATAAAACCCAAGAAGTATTACTACAATTAATGCCGCAATAACACAAAATATATAGTATTTCTTTTTATCTTTCAGCAATAAAATCCTTCTTTCTAAATTGATACTTTAATATTCTTAATAGGTATCTAACCTTGCGCTAAAACAAAACTACTCTGGATTATATGTTGTCCAACGTCCATTTTTATACCATATATCTTGCGTGACCACATAACCTTCTAATAGTGCTCCGGGGATTTGACTTCCTCTAGAGTTATTGAAAATAACTTTAGGGTTATCTAATCCATAAATTGTGTAAGTCATCCAATTATCATTTGGATTATTCATCTTGGTTCCAGGCCAATCCATAAGAATATTATCATCCTCATAAAAATATATTCGAACATTCCATGGTTCAATCCAATTATACGGACGATAAAAATGTACTGTAATGCCTTGGGGTTTTTCGACATATGCTGTCTCGTTTACTATCCACATTTCGTCTTCAGTGATTTGAATACCAGGTTGATTATATCCGGGATGCTGTTGCAATCCTGAACTACCTGCATAATATGTGGATTTATTGTTATTGAAAATAACACGAGGATTATCTAAGCCATATATCGTGTATGTATACCAGTTGTTCCCTCCATCTGGACACATGCTAACCCCTGGAAAATCCAATTCATGGTCATCGTCGTTATAATAATATATATGTGGATCCTCCCAGTTATTCACACAATAATAGTTTACTTTTATTCCACTTGGCTTTACATTAGTAACTTCACCTTTTAAAATCCATTTTTCACCCGAAATAGAATAAAGTTCAATGTTTTCATCCTGAACATGTAAAGAAGTATTATCAGAAAATGTGGAAAATATCTTTTCACACTCATCTATTTCAAAATAAAACCATCCAAAACCTTCAGAGCGCATAGGGGCAATTTGCCACTCACTCAAACTGTCATGTTTTTGATAATATATATATGGAGTATCCCAATTTTTTGAATTATGATAATGAACTTTCACATTTGTCGGTCGAATGACTTCTACCGTAGCAGTACTATAGATATCATCGTCAATATATGCTGTTAATGTAGCTGTACCAAAGCCAACACTTTTAATTGTGCAGGATGTATCACTAAAATCTTCTATAACAGCAACATCTGCATCAGATATCTTCCAATGAACATTTTGAACGACAGAATTATAAGGCAAAACAGCAGCTGAGAAAGTAACTGTTTCATTAATGCTATCAATTGCTTCGTAAACATTTGTTAACGATATCCCATTTGCATACACATATTCATCTGATAATACAGTAACTTTAAATCGAGTATAAGCACCACCTGGAGCAGTAGCTGTAACTTCTACAACGCCTTCATTAATCCCATATACTACACCATTTGAATCGATACTAATAATGTTACTACCAATATCATAACTAAAGTCAAGATGTGTTTCAGTTACTTTTTCTGAATTAAAAACTGGTTCAATAATACGCTTATCGCCCAGTATTATAGTGATATCTTGAATATCAACCTGAGTAGCTTCTAAGGGAACAGTTACTTCGCATTTCTCTATCTTATTTCCACCATCTTTATCGGTCGCATAAATGTATGCTTTACCATAATCTTTAGAAGTTACAGTCCCATTGGTTGAAATCTCTACTATATCGGGATTGGAGGAAAACCAATTGAGTGATGTTGATGAAATATAATTGTTAATTACATCATTGCCATTTAAAGATATGGATTTAGAATCTCCAATATTTGGCAGTATAATACTGTCTTCGATATCCCATTCATTTGAATAGTCTTTCGTTTCCAATAATGCCTCACTAGTTACTAACGATGTTAAATTATTCTCGACAACCGTTAGATTCAACATATCAATACTTAGCGAAGCCACATTAATTATTGAATACGATGCAGTTTTTTCTTTCAACCCTGTACTACTCAGTAGAGAAATAGACAAGTCTAAATCAATAGAGTTTTCTTCACAACTATCCCCCTTATTAAAAACAATCTTATAACCATGTTTTGGTAAATACATCACAATGTTTGCATTTTCATCATCAGAATTAAGTGACGAGCAATATAGATTGCCTGTAAATCCTTTGGGATAATTATCAACTACGTCTGCTACAATTTGTTCTGAGTTATCAATAACATCAATATTTAAATAATTCGTTGAGCGGATATTAATTTTGATGTAATCGGATAAATCAACAATGTCAGTTCCATTTATCGCTGATTGTTTCAATTTAGCATTATTAAAATTATTATTAGAAGTCTCTGGAATAATAATACTTTTAATAGTATTCAAAACATCAGGATAACTAACTAAATCTGTATGGTTCACACCTTCAAAATTTATATAGTCTAATAAGCTACTAGGATTTGAACTTATTTTTGATACGACGCCATCTCCATTAAATGATAGATCGATATCATAGTACCTACAAAAGACTTCATCGCAGCGTTCATAAGTAACAGTTTCCGATAGTTGGTCAGTGCTGCAGTAGTCACTGCCGATTATTGTTGTATCAACCGTTTGTAAAATGCTAATAGCATCGTCCATAAGGACTGTTTCCCTAAAATATTTATGGCTGTTTTTTTCTTCGTTTGTCAAATTAGAATTAATGTTTAAAGAGCCATTTAATATAGAATAAAAATCATCTGTTTTTACAATGGGAATGATGTTATCCTCTTGCCCTCTAATAAAATATTTAGCAGGAATTTGGGATAAATATTCATTTGAAGGAAACAGCTGATATGCAGTTGGTGAGTTGTGCAATACTTCTTGAAAATAGCCATACACGGTAGATCTAAAAATGTTAGGAACTTCATAACTATCCAACATTGATTCTGTAAATGTAGTTTGACCTGTTTCTATTGCTTGCAAAGATGCGTATGTGCCATATAAAGGAGGCGCAATCATTACAACTTTATCAATCATACTATGCTGAATTTTTGATTTTTCATTTAAAGTATTAGAGATATAAGCAGTAACAAGTAAACCTCCTGTACTATGAGTCACAAATGAAACGCTATCATACCCCTTATTATTAATATCTTGCTCTAATTTAAGTGCACATTCATTAATATCACCTAACCAATTGTAAGGAAAAAATACTATATCGTATTCTGCGCTTAAATATGACTTTAAATCATTAATTAAAAATTTATATGTATCAAGGGCTCCATATAAATCCAGTTCTGAATTAACATCCACTTTTAATTCATTATTCTTAGCCTGATATAATTTCGGAGTAATAAAGACTGATCTAATAACATCAGATGTTACACCATCTGGCCATATCTCAGATGTAAGATCGTCAATATCATAAAGCTTTGAACCCATAAAACCAGGAAGTACATATACTGCTTTTTTCTGTTTAGGTGCCTTTTCCGGTTTTTGAATAGTGTCTTCTGATATAAGCGCCCTATCACTCGGTAAGTTCCCTAATTCAAAATTCATATCAATAAATCCCGCGAATTCTTGCCAATCTTCATTTGGCTTCTTTACTGCTACTATTTGAATTAAATTAGGATAATCTTCTGAAGTCAAAGCTCCAGAAGGTATTCTTACAAATGAATTTTTAGGTAGTGTAGACACATAATTAGAATTAATGTCATAATATTTTAATGGTTGATCCAATTTGAAATCATTATTATCATCGCATACGATAGGATATACTTCGCTATTACCCTCGCTATCTCTATAAATATTACAATCCTCAAAATCCCATACAGTATAGTTGTTTAGTAAACTTGAGTCAATATATCCAGCATTAATATTTCCACCTTTATCTCTAAAATATACATATCTAATTTTGTCTTCATCTGTAAATGGGAAGAGACTACTTTCTGATTTTTCTTTTATTATCCTGTTATTTTTGATTACAACAAATGAGTTTGGAGCAATATTATCAAACATAGGATATTGTGCTTTATACTTTCCTAGTATCCTATCATAAGTTTTAGCCCAAAAAACAGGTATTGAACCTGCATTTGAATTTTTTGGCACCAAAACAGATACACCTGAACTTTCAGATATATAATCCCATTTATTATCATTATCTGATTCAAAAAAATTAAACCCCAAATATCTACCTGAGATTATGTTTTTATCTATCGCAAACGAGCCATCAGTACTACTGAAATTATCTATTTCTTGGATTTGATCAAAGACCCAATTATCTGGCAAAGCATAGCCTTTATTCCCACTATATCCAGTAGACATGTCACTAACAAAACTATATTCTGTCAAGCCTGCATTTGAAACTATTGCACATGTATTTCTTGCACTATAAATTCCTATCTTATATTCATTGCCATTTAAATTTGCATAATCATTGATTCCCGTGAAATATGGAATTATGCTTTCATTGACCTCACCTTTCAAAAAGTCATAATCAACGGTAAAAAAGATTGTTTCTCCGTGGGGCACACCAAGAGAGTTTGCAACTGAAAATGCTTTTTCAGCATCGTTTCTTCCACGAGATTTCGTAAAATATACTCTACATAATTCTTCATAAGTTTCGATATTAGGATATTGCGAAAAGGCTTCTCTCGGATCCTGAAATATAACAAATAAATTTAAACCGGCATCAAAAATATCTTTCATTTCACTGCGCAGTAAATTTTTTGCAACTCTTGTACCTCCAATTACTAAATCTCCAGTCAGATATCTTCCAACTGTTGTATAACCAGCATTTTTTAATGCAATAGCTTTTTCTTTTGTTATGCGTGTAGAGCTATCTATAGCTTGTCCATTACGCTCGGGATTTCCTGTGCTAACCAACAAAGACATCCACTCATTAATACTGACAGAACCAGTTTCTTCTAAAGCAACATCATTTTGAAATGTCTTTAACGCATTAACAGTTGCATTGTCAAGCGTCCCATTAAATGTTCCAGGATCATACTTGTCAGGCTTCAAACAACATAAGCAATACTGAACTAACTTAGTAAATTGGGTTATTTCTCCCGTTGAGTAACTAACTCCGTTATATTTCTTTACACTATTGTCATATGGAATCGAAGGACAATGAATCTTAGTTGTATTACCAAAATTGCCGTTAGCGTAAATATCATCATCTGATAACACATCTTCTCTTCTAGGTAGTCCTTCATTCGCTTGTAATGCTGTTATTAATGAGTTTACTGTATTTGCTCCAAAAATCCCATCACAAGGTTGTATACCAATGTATGCAAAATACTCTTGATTTAATCTTCGCTGTACTTCACGTACTCTAGTATTCCCTCCTTCTCCTAACATGTATATTTCCGTAGAAAGAGCTGCCTGAATTACAGTAGGAGTAGCCTTTTGACTTATTTGATCATTATTTAGACCCGCATCCTGTTGCAAATTAACAATTTGACTTACAGTATTATCATCAAATACTCCATTAACTACAGTATCATAATACCCCTTACAAAGTAGTGCATATTGAAGTATTTTGACCATATTACTATTATTTGAAAGATTTTTTTCAAATGTTGGACAAAGGGACTTGGTTAATGGCCCAAATGTACCTGTTATATTATTAGAGGAAAGCCCTAATTCAATTTGAAAACCCATTACTAAGGTTATAAAAGTTGTTGAATAAGAAACACCATCCACATCAATCGGTGTAAAGCCCTCAACTCCAGCATATGTACTATTTAACCATCTTTGTGCTGATAAAACATTTGGGTTGCTGGCACCTGTTTCTGTTTCATCAATAACAGCAGCGCTTGCATTAATTGAAAAAACTGTTATCTGGCTTACCACTATACTTAGTGTTAATAACAAACAAATCA
>CAMHAH010000034.1 GCA_946183365.1 uncultured Clostridia bacterium | reverse complement strand
AAGTTTGCTACTATATTATTATAAAAAAACAAAATCAGGTGATTCGAGCTTTTTCTCTAAAGCAAAAGATTTTTATAATGATTTAAAACTAATTCGAAATTGTGAAGCGAAAACCAATCAAATGCTAAATCAAACGAGGGATTTATTTGATTTTGATGTTAGCTGAAGGAGTATTATATGGAGTCTAATAATTCTATAAAAAAGTATAAAGAAAAAAACACAATTAATAAAGAATCAATTTCAGATTTTTTAAGTAGTGAACATTTTAATCAGTGGCCTAAAATAGGACAATCAATAAACACACTTATATCTATGCAACACTTGTCAATACTATTAGATTCTGAATTTATAAAAAGCAAAAGCTTCTTTTTGTTATTAAATGCATTGAAACAAGAATCCTCGTTTAAATCGCAAGGTCATGTTTTTTTTGTGTTCGATTTTGATTTTAGGGATCTTAACGATGAAGAAAAACAAATCTTGAATTCAGTTCCTTATCGTTTGCTTTTGGGTGATAATTATGATTCTTGTTTTAAAAGAATATCTCACCAAGGGATTTGTATTGCTTTTTTAGCAACAAACGGTGAAAAAGGAACGATAGTGCAATCATTTGCACGAAAAAATGGTATATATCTTCGTTGGTATGGATTGGATGCGCTTGGTAATCTAAAGAGTCTTTACGCAAAAAAACAACAATCAAGTAATAAAGATACAAACATAAAGTCATCAAAATTTACACCTCTATTTAGGATTACTAATGAGATTGTAAAAATACAAAGATCATCTAATCCAGTATATGTAGTTCCAAAACAAGGTTCAAGAGTTTTCTCTAGTCATGGCGTCTTATCTTTACAATTAGAAAAACCTGTTATGACCGATCATTTTTCAATTACTTATTTTACAGATAATGTACGATATTATGCCAAAATATACACTTTACAATCACTCCAAATAGATGTATGGGAAAACAAGGCCAACAGAATGCTAAAAGAGAATGTGGAGATACCGGGAGTATGTTGGCCTATTGATACTTTAAAAGATAGTGAAGGCAAATTTGTTGGAATACTTACTCCTGCATCAAACGGCGTTCAACTCTCTCGTTCTGTACTAAACGGAAAAACTGGTTTATCACAGCTTTTCCCCCAGTGGGATAAGAGAAATCTATGTAGATTAACTGAGAATATACTTAAGACAATTTGTGAATTGCATGAAATTGGAGTGTATTTCGGCTGCATAAATCCATCTTCAATATATATTTCCAGTGACAAAGAAATATATTTTGTAGATACTGATGCTTGGCAAATCGAAGGATATCCAGCTACTTCAAAGAACCAAACTTTTACTCCTCCAGAATTATTAAGGAATAATTCTTCTCCGTACCTTTATTCTGTAGATCAAGAATACTATCAAATCGCTTTGCTGACTTTTATGTTAATGATGCCCGGAAAGTTTCCTTATGCAAAAAGGAAAGGAACTAATGAAAGAGAAAGCATAATTAACATGTCGTTTCCGTTTAGTATAGGTGGTGGAATGAGACGATCTGGAGATTCTGAACGGCCTAGCGGAATTTGGAGAATAGTTTGGGATCATCTATCATACAAACTTTGTTATAATTTTTATAATTCCTTTCATCCTGACGGAAAGTATTCCTTACCTAATAAAAGGTTAAAAGATAAAGATTGGTTACAAGCCGTAAAAGAGTATTATGCAAGTTTGGAAAGTCAGGATAGAAAAGACTCAATATGCATTTTTCCCAAAACTTTTAGACATGATGAAAAACGTAGTTTTGAACGTTGTAGTATTTGCGGTCAAGAACATCCAGATTTTTATTTTGTACATAGTATTAGAATACAAAAAGAAAAAATAGATATTTGGAAAAGAGGATACAGAATTTGTTTACCTTGTGCAGATGATAAGTCAGATGTATCATTTTCATGTAATTGTTGTGGTCGAACTTTTTTCTATACAAATCGAACTAAAATCGTTCATGAAATAGGAAGAGTTGATTTTGATTGGGTTAACCAACGATGGTGCAGAGATTGTAAGAAAAGGACAGTAAAATGCAAACAATGTGGTCGAGATGTTCCATTATATCAAATCAAAGATTTTGAGGATCGCATTAGACATCTTAAGAAAAGTGTATGTACTGAATGTTTCAAAAGTTTGATTGAACAAGCTCGTTATGAAAAAGAAAGATGGAAAAATGAAGTGTATACAACTAGAGTATGTAATAATCGATACTGTGGGAGAACATTTACGATAACAAACGGCGAATATGAGTATTATAATAGAAAAGGCTTAAATTTGCCTACACGGTGTCCTAATTGTCGAAAAAAACGGTTCTAGCAATCGAAAGGAGAAAATAAAATGGCAAATGAGGCCTACTATACAAGTGAACACTTTAGTCAACAACGTAGATTGTTGATAAATGGTGATCCGCGTGCATTAATATGTTTTTGTGTTGATGTAAGTCAGTCTATGGATGAATGGTGGATTCAAAGCGGTGGACTAAGACGTCATACAGGATCAGGGTTTTCTGATGGACACAATGTGAACTATTTTGATTTAAATGATATTTTACCTGGCTATGCACACTACAAAAAGATGGATAAATTAAACGAGACTCTTACAGGCCTTTTGAATGATATGAAATACGATCGGACTCTTTGCCAACAAGTTGCAATATCTATTGTTACATACAGTCGATATGCTACTGTAAAGTATGATTTCCTCGATTGTGAAGCGCTGAATATCAAATCCTGTGAATGCTCTGTTGAGAGCAATGAAACCTCCATGGGAGATGGGATTCGAACAGCTCTTGCTCAGTTGGATGAAATGCAGAATGATCTACGAAATGCTGATAATGATTACTATACGCCAATATTAGTGTTTATGACTGATGGAACTCCAACTGATGATCCACGTGCTGAATTCAATGAGATTCGTGAACGTGTTAATAACAAGGACCTGTTTATCTTTCCTTTAGGCATAGGTGAGGGAGCTGATATGGCAAGGTTGCGTGATATGTTTCCAGTTGGACAAGCACCATCTGGATTTAGTGAAAAGTATAAGATGACTAAACCGGAAGATTATATTATGATATTTCGAGAGATAAAAGACCATGTGAAGAAAAAACAAATAATAATGGTTTCTGAAGGTAATAGTATTCAAAGTTCTCCTGCAATTAATGATTCTAGTGTAAATAATAATCAAACAGGACAAGTTGTGGATTTGTTTAAATTAATCTAATTAAACTCATTTGGCAATAATATAGGTTTTTCAGAAATCTTCTATTTGGGCGATTCTCCGCTTTCTTTACTTGTTCTAAATATAAAAAAACATAATCAAGCCAATCCAAACTTTGAAAGAAATGATGATAAATTAAATGAACTACTTCTGAATTTGGATAGTTCATTAGTTGATGAGCAACAAATGGTTTTTATTAGACGAAACCTTCGGTTTTATCAACAGGATATGTGTGGCAAAAGACCTGTATCTGAACACCCAGCACTTTTCTATCGCTGAATTAGCTGATCCTATCGTTATTGATCCTATCAGATTTCGTCTGATTATGAATGCTATGGGTATCAGAAGATACGGATATAGCTTTCTTCAATGTAAGGTTGGTGGTATGAGTTGAGGATACTGTTATCACAATTTAATAATCGTTATTTATAGAGTCGGTTTTATAGCAATATAGGATCGGCTCTTTTTTATTTTCAAAAAATCATCGAAAGGAGAAAAACACATGGCTGTATTCAGAGTTGAAAAGACACGGGATTTTACCGTTATGAGCAATCACCATTTAAGAAATCCGCGCTTGTCCCTGAAAGCAAAGGGGCTGATGTCCCTTATGCTTTCGCTGCCTGAGGATTGGGACTATACCACAAAAGGTCTTGCCTATATCTGCAAGGACGGAATCGACGCCATTTCGACAACATTGCGCGAGCTGGAAGATCAGGGCTACCTTACCCGTGAGCGTGTCAGAATGTCAAACGGTCGTCTCGGAACGGTTGAATACACGATCCACGAACAACCGCAAAAGCCTATTACAGAGCCATTTCCACCTAAACCGGAAAATCCAAGACAGGTAAATCCTGTACAGGGTTTTTCTGATAAGGTTTTTCCAGATCAGGATTTACCTGAACAGGAAATCCCCGTGCAATTAAATAAAGATACAAGAAGGACTGATAAATCAAATAAAGATGAATCAACAGACAAGAGAGACAAGACGCGCGTGCGCGAGTACCGCGAGCTGATCAAGGACAATATCGAGTACGATATTCTTGTTGAGCGGTACGGAGCCGACAAGCTGGACGCTATCGTGGAACTGATGTTGGAGGTCATTATCTCGGATCATCCTTATTGCGTAATCTCGTCGGAGAAATTGCCTCGCGATTTGGTCAGATCTCAATTATTGAAAATTGATTCTTCGCATATCGAGTTTGTCTTAGGCGAGTTGAACGAAACGACAAGCAAGGTCGGCAATACGAGGGCTTATGTACTCTCAGCGCTGTTCAACGCTCCTACGAACATGGATAATCACTATCTGCTCGAGATCAATCATGATTTTTCACAACGCCGACGACGCCGCAAGGCGTAAGGATATATAATTTCAGGGAATGGAGTGAGTGAAACCTATGTAACAGACGAACAGGTAAAAGCAGCGCGGGACGCTGATCTGTTTGCGTATCTGCAAACTTATGAGCCCGGCGTTCTGAAACGGGACGGTCCGAATTACCGTCACCGCGAGCATGATAGCCTCGTTTATGTCTCCAACCGCCGCTTTTGGTATTGGAACAGTCGGGGTAAGCGTATCAATGCTCTGGATTATCTGATGGAGATCCGCGGATATAGCTTTACCGAGGCAGTAACAAGGCTGACCGGTGAGGCGATACCGAGAGCTTCTCCTTACCGACTTCAGGAACAGCCTAAACAGCGCAGACCGGCAAAGATGTATTTACCGTGGCCGAAGAAATGCGCGACAGGCTATTTCAAGTATCTGCGAAAGCGTGGGATCAGCGCGAACGTCATCAAGCGTTGTCGGGAGCTTGGTCTACTGTATGAGGGTAGATACAAGCCAAAGAAGGACGAGCCGAGATATATACCGGTCTGTGTCTTTACCGGCACCGACGAAACCGGAAAGGTTCGGTTTGCCTGTATGCGCGGGATCTATGAAACGCTGAAAAAGGACGTCTACGGCAGTGACAAGGCATACAGCTTTTGCTTACCGCCCAAGCAGGCGCACAGCAGTCAGGTCGCGGTCTTTGAGGCGCCGATCGACGCGCTCTCTCACGCGACCTTGCAGGAGATCGACGGCTGGAAATGGAACGGCTATCGTTTATCGCTCGGCGGTACTTCTCCTGTCGCTCTGATCGCTTTTTTGGAGAGGCACCCGGAGATACGCCGTGTGACGCTTCACATGGATAACGATTTAGGCGGACTGAAAAACGCACGTAAGATCAGGGATATGCTGCGTGCTGATCCGAAGTACAAGCATATCCGTGTCGGTATCAATCCACCGCGTCAGGGTAAGGATTACAACGAAAAGCTGCAAATCCGCTTACAGCAGATCAATCAGAGCAACCAACGCCACCGTGAAAAGCGCGTGGCTATTTCAATTTAGGGGGTAAAGATGAAACAGAAACCAAATGCAGTACAGATTATTGCAAGTACAACCAAATGTCCGAGCTTTAAGTCGGCCGCGATCCGCGAGCTGATGAAGAAGCTGGATATTAACGAGAAGGGATTTGCGATCCTGATGAACGTTACACCTGAGACGGTCCGGCTCTGGACGGCCGGTGCGGTCAAGCCCTGCGGGACAGCAGTGCGCGTTATGCAGATACTCAACGCTTGTCCCGAGGTCGTCAACAGGATCACGGCATTGACGGAGGATCGTATTGCCTGAACGTCCTTTACATGAGGACTTCGGAGAAAAGATCGGCGGCGCAAAAAAGGACCTTTGGAGAGCAAGGGGACTCTATGCCGATGACCTTGACGGCATGAATGAGCGCGAGGCCGATAAGTACGTTACAAAGGATAACGTTTGGAAGAAGCCTGACTATCAGGCTTTACACGACGACGGCGTTCCGGTCGATGTCGTTTATTTTATCAAAAAGGTTCGTGACAGCCTGAATGTCAAGCCTGTCATTTACCGTAATTATTCACCCGAGGAACGAAAGCAGATCCAGAAGCGATACGTCAATACCGTCCGTCAGTTGCAGACCGTCATGGAGAAGGTTCGCTCCATTGATGACGCTATGCAGGCGTTCGAGCGTTTTTATATTGACAATGGGTATTTGAAACCTATCACCGATTGGAAAGGTAGACAGGCTTACGAACCTACAAAAGAGTATCGTAATCATCCTGCTTTGTCTACTAAACTCAGAACTACTTTACAAATTACGTCCAGCTATCAGTTTGAACGCGATTTTACATCAAAAGCCAAAAGGGATCAGTTCTTGGTTCCGAAGGATCAGAAGATACCGCGCGGGTATGACGTTCATCTTTATGATGGCAACGGTTATTCGCGCCGTGGTGACTGGCAGGCCGGTACTTACTTTGTTACAAAAGGTCATACCATCTTGCAGACGAATATCGCTACTCGTGAAGAAGCGATCCGCTGGGCGCAGGATTACTCAAAAAGCAAAACGAAAGCCGGTAAGCAACGGTTTGTTCCTCCACAGTTGGAGCATATCAACCGTACCGGTCCCGATTACAGAAACGGTCAAGAGATCGTCGGACAGCATTATCTCGATACCTTCGGCTTTCGCGGCGGCGAGTTCGGGAACTGGCTGAATCAGCTTGATCGACAGGCTTCATTGAACATGGGTTTTGAGGCATTGAAGGATCTTGCGACGGCGTTGCACATCTCTGACAAGGATATAGCCTTTGCCGGAACGCTGGCTATTGCTTTCGGCGCTCGCGGCAGCGGTAACGCGGCGGCGCACTATGAACCACTGCGTAAGGTCATCAACCTGACGAAAATGCACGGCGCTGGCGCTCTCGCCCATGAATGGTGGCACGGACTTGACGACTATCTCGGCGGGCTGAAAGGCGCGCACGGTATGTTATCCGATCACCCGAGCATATATGAACCTATGAAAAGGCTGGTTGACGCGATCAAGTATAAGACGGAAACACCTGAACAGGCAAAGGCTCGTACCGAACAAAGTAATGCACGGCAGAGAAAGTCTGCTGAGGCTTGGGTCGATTCTGTGATGAAAAGCACCGTCTATCATACCGACGAGCCGATCATCATTGAGCGGTATGAGTCGCTGAAAGCAGACTTTTTGAAAGGTGAGCCTGATACGGTTTCCAAGCTCAGCACTCTGAAAAAGGAGATTACCGGGCATGTTATTCCGAAAACTACCTGTCAGGATCTCGAGGTTCAGGAGTACATCATGCGCGGGATTCAGAATCAGGGCGAACCGAGGTTACAGCGTATTCCGACCGACTATTACAAGAACTCTCAGAAGATGGGCAGCAGTACCGAAAAGGACGGCGGCTATTGGGACAGCGAGGTTGAAATGACAGCGCGAGCGTTTGCGTGTTATATCAAGGACAGGTTGCCTTATCAGTCAGATTATCTTGTCGGTCATGCTGAAAGCTGTGTCGGGCTATATACCAACAAGGATGGCAGCACCGAGGTCGTCCGCGCTTATCCTCAGGGTGAAGAACGTAAAGCGATCAACGCCGCGTTTGACAATCTGATCGCGGAGCTGAAAAAGGAATTGATCTTTACACACACCGAAGAAGTACCGTCTCTCCCTCGCCCTAAGGAGCAGGCACCTCAACAGCTCTCTATCCTTGACGATGATAAGCCGTCTGTACTTGGTCAGCTCGCGGCGGCGAAGGTTGCACAGAAACAAGCGCCGCACACATCTAAAAAAGATCACGAGCAGTCTTTGTAGGGGGTGAAATTATCTCAGGTGAAAAAGATTTTGAGGTAGTCGAGGACGATCTGTTTTTTCCCGGCAGCCGCATAAAGCTGGAACACACCTTATATCTGAATCAATATGATCTGTCCGATCTGGTTCAGAAAAGTCCCGAGGAAGTGAGAGCTTTATATGATCAGCGCTTCAAATATGAAGAAAAGATATTTGAGGATCTTCAATCGAGTATAAGAGCTTGGGAAAACGGGGCAAGAGAAACACGACGTCTGCAATTAGCGTTGAATTATCTCGAAATAGCTCCAGTCAAGCATACAGGCAATCAGAGGGTCGAGGATGAAAAAGGTCGTCGGACAATCAGTAACATGGTGTATAAAATGACTTGCAAAATAACCGAAAACACCAAATGGGATTTGTGGAGCAGTAACGTTCTCAACCAACGCTGGCATGTTGAATGGCAAATCGTTTTGAACACTCCGAAGGCTCACCATCATACCGTGATTGCAGGAAAAGAGCGTAATTATTCAGAGCGGATAGACGCTGAAAACTACATGCACGGTCGTATCCGTGCTTTCGCTAAGTGTTTTCAGGAAATCTCGCCGCCTGTTCCGGCTGATCACAAGTATGCTTTT
This sequence comes from uncultured Clostridia bacterium, assembly GCA_946183365.1. Classification (GTDB taxonomy): domain Bacteria; phylum Bacillota; class Clostridia; order Oscillospirales; family Acutalibacteraceae; genus Ruminococcoides. The sequence continues at coordinate 5,913 of CAMHAH010000034.1, read as the reverse complement.
ATGGAAAGCGGTCTTATGCTACCGGGTTATCATGTGGAGGGCGAAGAACCAAAGCAGGAAAGGGATTCAGTGATTGGAAAACTCAATGAGGCAAAAACTCAGAAAAAATCAGCTCCGGTTTCACTTTTTAAAAAGAGGAAGGAGCCGGAACACTAAAGAAGGTGAATTATATTGAAATCAACAGATGTTTTCCATTCTTATGATTTTGATGAATGGCAAGAAGGTCATAATATCAAGTTGGAGCATACGGTTTATTACAGCAATGACGGAACCGCTTTGCTTCCGCTGATAAAATCCTCTCCCGAAGAACTGCGCGAGTTACGAAAAGTATGTGTATCACAGGAACATAAGGCATTTATCCGAGCACAGGATCAATTATCTGATTGGGAGAAAAAGGCGGCGATGACAATGCTTATTGACCGTGCGCTCGAATATCTCAAAATGCCTAAAGCAGAGCACACATCTAATCAATGGCAGCGTGATAAACAATATGACCGTGATACCATTAGTAATATGGTGTACAGCATGTCGTTCTATGTTTATGAAAATACAGAACGTGATCGAAATACAGGAGAGTATATACCAAAGGCTTGGTATGTCACATGGGACGTCCGACTCAATTCTCCTGATCAACAGCATAGGGACAAAATAGCCGGACAGTATCAGAAGCGCTATACGGATAAGGCTGCTGCTTTGAAGTATATCGAGGGAAGAAAAAAAGCGTATGCACACTTGTTTACCGAGATTTCGCCGCCTATTCCTCAGGAGTACGCTGATTCGTTCAGAATAAACGGCGTGCTTTTACCGGGCTATCGGATCGAAAATCAGGAACCGAGAACAACAGAGAAAACCGCCCTTGAGCTGTTAAACGAGTTGTTAGGCAAAGACTTGTTTTCTGATCTGGGAAGATCGTCTATTCTGGGAAGTCTCGCGGCAGCAAAATATGCTCAGGTAAAGGAATCGGAATCAGCTTCCAAAAAGAAAAAAGAGCCGGAAATATGAGTGATAGGAGGAAATATTGAGAGAAGAAAAGTATTACGGCGTATTTGATTACGGAGATCGGCTTACACCCGGCGTTGAACTGAAAATCGAGCATACCGTTGTGGAAGGTTATGATAAAAACACTTTGGATTTAGCGCCTATTATCGCTTTAGGCTCAGATGATCTGACAACAGCGAGAGATCAGAGCGTTGAAGCTGAGAAAGCTGTTTTTGAGAAAATCAAGGCTTCCGTCAAAGAGTGGGAACGTCAGGCGGCGGTCACGAAAACCTATAATCGGGCTCTTGAATATCTTAACACTCCGGCAGCCGAGCACACTTCAAATCAGTGGGTGCATGAAAAATACCATGATCGCGATACCATCAGTAACAAGGTATATCAAATGAGCGTGTCTGTTTGGGAAGATACAAGATACGACAGAGCGACGGAACAGTCGATACCTGTTGCGTGGTATGTGACATGGAATGTGAGCACCAATGCTCCGACAAAAGGCTATAATGTTGAGATCGCCGGTCAGAACAGAAAACGTTATACCGACAAAAAGGCAGCCCAGAAATATATTGAGGGACGAAAAAAGGCGTTTGCACATCTTTTCACGGAGATATCGCCGCCTATTCCTGTTGAATATTCTCGACCGTTCATTGTCAATGGTGTTCTGTTACCCGGCTACACAGTACAGGGGCAGGAACCGGCTGTATCAAATGTCACCGCCGACGAGATCATCAGCGAAATTCTCGGCGGTGATTCTTTAACTAAGGGTAAAAAGCCCTCCGTGCTCAAAAAGCTGGCTGAGGGCAATATAGGAAAAACGGCGTCGGCAAGGGGCGCAAAAGATAAGGAGGAACAGAGTATTTGAAAGTGCTCATGGTAGAACCGGGTAAGGTTCCCTATGAAACAGAAGTTGAAGGCGGCTATAAAGAGATCCAAAAAGCTATCGGTTGCGATATTTTTCAGGCGACCTATCCGTTTGAGGATTTGGTCGCTGTTTTATGTGACGAGGAAGGTAAGCTGAACGGCTCGAAACCGAACCGAGCCTTGTATGATCAGGATGGAGATATGTACGACATCCTTTTCGGCAAATTTATGGTCGTCGGTCTCGGAGAAGAAAACTTTACGGATCTGTCGCCTGAGCTGATGGAGAAGTTCAAGGAGCGATTCAAGCACCCGGAATCATTCATGCAGCTTTGCGGCAGGGTCGTCGCGATCAAGGAGCCGATACCCGGTGAAAAAGCGCCCGGTAAGGCTCAGGGCCAAGAGTTATGATGTGGGCGGCGACGAAAGGCGCTTATCTGCTCACGGTACAGCCGGACGACTTCTTTCCCAATCCGCGGCGTGAGGACGAAAACTTCGGCACGATGATCTGCTTTCACCGTCGTTATCAATTAGGCGACGAGCATGATTACAGTAATTCTGACGATTTGATCAAGGATCTGTATATCAAGGCGGCCGGCGGCGGAGATCGCGGCGAGCAAAAGTACGAGGATCTGACAGAGAAGTATGACGTCTGGCCTTTGAGCTCGCAGCGGATACAGGAGTTGAATCAAGCGCTGATGTCGCAGATCGAAAAAATGTATGTTGTTCTGCCTGTCTATCTGCTCGATCACAGCGGACTTGCTATGAGTACAACGGACTTTAATGATCGCTGGGACAGCGGGCAAGTCGGTATCATCTTTGTATCTAACGAAAAGATCAAAGAGGAATACGAGGTCGATTTCATCGAGCCAGTACTGCGATTGCAGGTTGAAGATCGCCTGAAAGAAGAAGTAGCTGAGTACGACGCCTATCTGCGCGGCGAGTGCTATTGCTACGAGCTGTACGAGGACGGCGAGCTTGAACATAGCTGCGGCGGTTTTACCGGCGCTTTTGATAAAGCCGTCAAGGATATAGCCGACTATCTTCCCGACGACTGTGCCGGAATGGTTGATGATCTTGCGGAAACCGATGGTATGCCTTCTATGGTTCAGACGCTCCGCAAGCACGCGAATATTATGGTCGATCAGGCGGCAAAAGATCACGAGCACCAACCGCGACAGAAATCTATCAACGTGGAACATTAAGTAAGGGGGGATTATTTGCAGGAAGAAATCGATCAGAGAACTATATCGATCACCGTTCAGGCGGCGAAGTTGTCGGGACGTGTACTGAAAGCGGCTATGACGGCGGCGTTGCAGAAAATGCAGCAACAGCGTCATTCATCAAAGGTCGGCCGCAATAGCTTGAAACGGCTTGCTCAGGGTGACGGCGGGATGAATACGATTGAGGTCTCAGGGCGGCTGCGTTCCTTTGAACGTTACGCCCGAAAGTATCGGATAAGGTATCATATAGAAAAAGAGGTCGGTTCAAAGCCGCCTCGCTGGACTGTATTCTTCAAAGCAAATCAGGCGGACGCTTTGACCGCCGCTTTTCAGGAATACACCAATAAGGACCTCAATCGTTCTAAGAAGCCTTCGCTTGTCGCCCAGCTTCGCAAGTTCAAGGAGCTTGTCAAGGCTCTCGGCAAGGATCGTGTTCGCAACAAGGAGCATGGAGGACCTGAACGCTGAGCAAGAACGATATTATCAAGAGATATGTCATACCGCATTTGCCGTATCTGATCTTTGTATGGATATTTGCAAAGCTCGGCGAGGCGATCCGTCTTGCGCCCGGGGTTGACGCTTCCGCTAAAATGCTGGGGCTCAGTCAGGGCTTTTCATCTGCCTTCGGTCACTTCTTTCCTTCCGCGTGGCTTGATCTCTTGATCGGTGTTGCCGGCGCTGTGATTATCCGGCTTGTCGTATATGTCAAAAGCAAGAACGCGAAGAAGTACCGGAAGAACGTCGAGTACGGCAGTGCCCGTTGGGGCAATAAGAAAGATATTACCCCGTATATGTCCGCTGATCCGTGGGATAACATCATTCTCACACAGACCGAAGTACTGATGATGTCCGGCAGGCCGAAGAATCCTACCTACGCGAGAAACAAGAATGTGCTGGTCGTCGGCGGATCAGGTTCCGGTAAGACGCGGTTTTTCATCAAGCCGAATCTCATGCAAATGCACAGCTCCTACGTTGTGACCGATCCGAAAGGAACGGTGCTGATCGAGTGCGGTAAGATGTTACAGCGCGGCGTGCCAAAGCGGGACAAAGAAGGCAATGTCATTAGGGATAAAAGAGGAAAAATCGTCCGTGAGCCTTATAAGATCAGGGTGTTCAATACGATCAACTTTTCTAAGTCTATGCACTTCAATCCATTTGCCTATATCCACTCTGAGAAGGATATTTTGAAGATCGTCACTACCCTTATCGCCAACACCAAAGGTGAAGGCAAGGCGGGCGACGATTTTTGGGTGAAAGCCGAAACCCTGCTCTATACTGCGCTGATCGGGTACATTTACTATGAAGCGCCGACCGAGGAACAGAACTTTGCGACGCTTGTTGAAATGCTCAACGCTATGGAAGTCCGCGAGGATGACGAGAATTTCAAGAACGCTGTCGATCTCCTGTTTGACGCTTTGGAGAAGAAAGATCCCGATCACTTTGCTCTCAGGCAGTATAAGAAGTACAAGCTGGCGGCGGGCAAAACGGCAAAGTCGATCCTGATCTCCTGCGCGTCGCGTCTGGCTCCCTTCGATATTAGGGAAGTCAGAGAGATCACCATGTATGACGAGCTGGATTTAGATAAGCTCGGCGACGAGCGGACGGCTCTGTTCTTAATAATGTCGGATACGGACGGCACTTTCGCTTTCCTGATCAGCTTGATCTACTCGATCCTGTTCAACCGACTGTGCGAACGCGCCGACGATAAATACGGCGGCCGTCTGCCGGTTCATGTGCGCTGCCTCATAGACGAAGCCGCGAACATCGGTCAGATACCGAACCTTGAAAGGCTGATGGCGACGATCCGTTCCCGAGAGATCTCCGCTTGCCTTGTGTTGCAGGCGCAGTCGCAGCTAAAGGCGCTGTATAAGGATAATGCCGACACCATTATCGGCAACTGTGATTCAAGTCTGTTTCTCGGTGGTAAGGAAGAAACCACGCTGAAAAGCTGGAACTCGCTTTTAGGTAAGGAAACGATAGATCTGTATAATGAAAGCGTGACGAAGGGTAATCAGGAAAGTCACGGGCAGAACTATCAGAAGCTCGGTAAAGATCTGATGTCGATGGACGAGATTGCCGTCATGGACGGCGGCAAATGTCTGTTACAGATCCGAGGGGTGCGTCCCTTCTTGTCAAAGAAGTACGACATCACAAAGCACCCGAACTACAAGTATTTATCTGACTATGATCAGAAAAATGCTTTTGATATAGAGAAGTTCTTATCCACTCGCTTTGTGCCGGATAAGGATGAACGATATATCAACTATGAAATCAGCGCCGCAGATCTGGCGCACTATTCAAAATAAGGGGGTTCATTTTTGCACGTTAGGGATTCTCCCTAATAAGGAAAAAACAGAAACCAAAATGCTTGCGCCGCTGTTTTGGCAGACAGCGGCTTTTCTAATTATAGGAATACCTTTTTATCAATTTACGCTCAATTCACAGTCAATGACAGATGCGTTTGACACGCCGATTACGACCTAAGGGGTAAGACAGGTCAATTTCGAGTCAATTTGCAGTCAATGACAGCTAAGCAGACCGATTTACCGTTGTACGGCCTATAAGGGGTTATGACAGGTTATCGACAGGCGAATCGTCCGCATGAGCGTCGCGTTGCTCAATTTCGACTCAATTTACAGTCATTGACAGCCATTTTGTAGGAGGTATTTAATGGCATTTTTTTCAAGCGCGATCGACACTCTGAAAATCCTTGTTATTGCTCTCGGCGCCGGCTTAGGCGCGTGGGGCGTCGTCAATCTTCTGGAGGGTTACGGTAACGACAATCCCGGCGCAAATGCTCATGTACGGTAAGGAAGCAAGCAACCGAAAACAAGAGATA
>CAMHAH010000033.1 GCA_946183365.1 uncultured Clostridia bacterium | reverse complement strand
AAGGAAAAGTCCAACAAACGGCGAAACGGTCGGCTCTGCCGTCCGATGTGACAGGCGGGGGAAGCCACGTAAGCGAGCCCCGCTTTTACCTGCTCCAAATCGATGGGTTTCAAACGCTGAAAAAACCCTCTGAATATGGTACGATGATTTACGCGGTACGGTGCAGACCGTTCTCAGAAATGCCGACAAACGGCTCCTCACCGGGCTTTTTCAAAGCTTCAGGGGTGTATGCCGATTTCATCGTACCATCGTACTCGGGTTCTTTTCGGTTGTATTTCAGGGTGAAAACTTTATGATTATTTCGCTTCTCTTTGGTGTAATCAACGCCGAGTTTTTGGAGCGATTTTTTGTATTTACTGAGCTTCTTGTCCGAGTTCCGCGTCCGGCATCGGCTTATTGTACTCCCTGTGTACATAATACGTTCCGTCGTGATTCTTAAATGCATCCCAATTCATCATAACATTCCTCCTTATTCGTCTATGATAATGTTGGCTCAGGCTGCACCTCCTGCTGACGGTACAGCCTGGGCTTTTGCCTTACGGCTTTGGCGTTCAGCTCACACGGGCGGGCTGATACTCTTCAAACAACTTGCGCTGAAGCGCGATCCTCTGCTCCTCTTTGGCTCGCTCTGCCTGTTCTTCATAGAACCGCTCTATCGCCATTTCAAGCGGAAGCAGATGATACTCAAGGTTGCCGTTGAGGATCGTGCCGTCCTTCGCCGTCATGTGAGTATGACGGGTCTCGATCAGCCCCTTGTCGACTAGCTCCCCGACATACTTTGATACGGTTTTCTTCGTGACGCCGAGCGCCTGAGAAATGTTTCGGTACGACGGAAAGCAGGTGTAGGTTTTGCGGTCCTCGCGGTACAAAAGATAGAAGTAAAGCATGAAGGCGGTCGGGTGAAGCCCTAAGATAAAGACCTTATTCGGAACGATAAAGGCGTTCGAAAGAGAGACTTTGCTCATATTTATTCACCCTTATGCGCGTCGATCCACTCGAGGAAATCCTTTGAGGGGACGACAATACGCGAGCCGATCCTTACGGAAGGAAAGCCCGCTTCATGCATCAGCTCATACACGCCCGATCTCGAAATACCGAGCAGGGCGCTGAGCAATTTGGCGTCAAGAAACAGCGGAAGCTGTTCGTAACTTGTGTACGTACTCTGCTTCGTCATCAGTCTCTCACCGCCTTTGCGCCGCAGCAACGCGCGAGAAAAGTTTGTGTGCTTATAGTATCAAACCTCCTAAACAATAAGATTTTTCATTGATCCATACACAAGAACGCCGAAGCCAGCAGGCGCCTCAGTTTTCTCACGTATGTATTGTTTGATGGTTCAACGCTTCAAACACAGTGAGAATTGAGACAGATCTTTGTATTCAGGAGGTCCGTCAAGGCCGCCAAAACCTTGACTGTACATTTATTATACAACGGCATTATGACAATAAACGGGACTTTGAATTTTGAGCCCCGACCGTTAATTGTAAAAGTAAATGCAAGTCTGCGAAGCGTTTGATCAGTATATCATGGCATACAAAAAGCCGAAACAATCCGCGTGTTTTGCAGACTGCTTCGGCTTTTCTCTTGTTATGACAGTATCTCGAGCATGAAGTGCGCTCCCGCTTTGAAGCCTTCGATGTAGGCGTCGCGCTCCGAAAGCGCGGTCAGGGTCGTTCGGTCTCGGAACAGCTCCTCAAGAAGTTCTCGCTGAACTCGCTCCGACTCGGGCAGATTTCCGATCAACATCTCTTCATCGTTCAGCACCTTGGCATTCATCGCCTTTGTTTCCTTGCTCTGCCGATACTCATACGGCGTGAGGTTGCCGTAGAAGAAATCGTTTAGTATACTCACGGTATCACTCCCTTACGGCTACAACACTACCACAACCCTCACCGTATATCCAGCGGCAATACCGACAAAGAAAGAGAAAGATTTTTGCTGAATGTTACAATGCGCTGTTTGCCGGGCGAGGCCTTTTCTTTGATAAGGCGTGGTAATATTTACCCGACTGTCTATTGTAAAGCACGGCGTTTTATGATATGATCTTGCTGAACAAGCAAGAAGCGGAGGACGGAAGAATGGTCAAAGAATTAGTGCATGACCCGCTGTTTTTGGGGATCAAATCGAAGGATGCGACAAAGGAAGATATCCTCGTCGGGCGGGACTTGCTGGACACGCTCATGGCGCATAGAGAGACATGCGTGGGCATGGCCGCCAATATGATCGGCGTTACCAAAAGAATCATCGCCTTCAATGATAACGGCAGATACACCGTGATGTACAATCCAGAAATTGTGAGCAAGTCGGGTGCTTTTCAAACCGAGGAAGGCTGTCTTTCCCTGCTCGGAGGGCCGAGACCGACAACTCGCTACAAGACCATCCGCGTGAAGTTTCAGGACAACAGCTTCTCTTGGAAAACGGCAAGCTACACAGGCTTCACCGCGCAAATCATCCAGCACGAGATCGACCACTGCAACGGAGTATTGATTTAAAGGCGCTGTCGGATGACCCGCACGCAAAAAATCGGCGATAAAAGAATAATCGGTGATAAAAAATCGGCGATAAACAGGCAGGCTGTACTCTCACAATGAGGGCACAGCCTGCGTTTTCTTTGGATTCTTTTTAACTGTTTTTCCGCGCTTTATTCTAATCGCGGTTTAAACGGCATTTCACGATCGCCTCAGTCACCGCTGTCATAACAAGCTCGTCGTTTTGGTTGTATATTTCCATTGACACTTCCGCAAGACCGTTTTTCTCACTTCGTTTTACGAGCCTTGTCACAGTCGCTTTCGCGGTCAGCACATCATTCGCGAAGACCGGCTTGAGCCATTCGATCTTAGTCGACTTGCCCGCGAGCAGCTGTTCACCGAAGAAATCGACCTCCAAATACTTTGCCCATACCGCCATAAACGACATCATGCCCGGGGCGATCAGCTTTTTGAAATGCGTAGTCTTTGCGTATTCTTCATCGGTATGAAGCGGGACGTTATCATACTCATACGCAAACTGCAGCATTTTCTCCTTCTCGATGACCGCAGGCGCGATGTCTGCTGTCATGCCGAGTTTCAATTCATCAAAATACATATCTTATACCTCCGGGTCCTTTCTAGGTTTGGCGTTGACCGCGATGATCTTTTTGCTCATATTTACCCTCCGTTCTCAATCAGCAAATAAATCAGTAGTTCAACAGTCTGCCATAGTCATTCCATTCTCCGAACAATCGCCCTCTTTTTGTTTCCGCGATCAAGTGAGCAAGCGTTTGCTCATACATGGCGGGATTCCGCTTCTTGTAAAAAGCCACATTATACGCGCGAACCCGCTGATATAATGGAGGAAAGCTCCTGAATTTAGACCAGCACCGCGCGTTTTTCATCGCTGTCTCAATATCACGGTCGACCTTAAAGCTCCGAGCGCCCATTGCGGGAAGGACTGCTCTGCCTGCGTCAGTCATCAAGCCCAGTTTTTCCAGACGGCGAACCCGCTCTTTGTTCAGCTCCGTCCACGGGCTGTTCTTTTTTCTCGGGGAAAATCTCTGCATCCGTACTCCGTCAACAACGGCATGGGTACTGTCTATCCAGCCAAAGCAGAGCGCCTCTTCAACTGCGTCCAGATAATAGAACACATCCGGGCTGATCGGTCTCCCGCGCTTCACCTTGATCCAGCATTCCGTTTCTTTTGATGAATGTAATGAGAGCCATTGCCTGAATTCATTGCGGTTATTCACTTGCAGGATGTTTTCTTTCATTGTTCCTCACACCGATCGATTTTGTTCTCAACGCATAAACAGATCAGGATTCACACGCAAATATATCCTCTGAAACCGCGGGATGAATAATAAGAATCCGCTCCGTTGTGAAAGGTGAACACCCTGCCGTATCGGCGCTCACAGAACAAGGCTCCGCCTTTCTTCCTGATCGACTCAGGCGCATGGATCCAACTCGACGTTTTTAAGTCATATTCTCCGCTCTGCTGTAATCTGTAATAGAGGTCTTCTGTCAGAAGCTCGATGCCCATTTCCTTCGCCAGCCGTTCCACACTGCCTGTCGGCGGATTCTTCTTTCGCTTTTGCAAAGCCTCATCATCGTAACACAGACTTCTGCGGGCGGCGGGAGATTCCTTGGAACAGTCGCAGAAGATGAGCTTCTCTCCGGCTTCATCAAAGCCGATCGTATCAGGCTCGCCGCCGCTTTCTTCCATATTCCGCAAAGCCTTCAGCGCGACGGCGTTATCCTTCAGTCGGCTTTCAACATATTCCCATTCGAGATTCGGGTGGCGATCCATATTTTCGTTGAACCTGTTTTTCAGAATTTCCAGCATTGTTTTGTCCTCCCTGACGTGACAGCATAGCCGATTAAGCAAATATTTTACTCATCCTACATTGATGTGTTTACCAAACAAACGGAATCACCTTATATTTTACTCTCTTTTTGTAGCCGGTATATCCTTCAAGACCTTCTTCAAGAATCTTTTCCTCGTTTTTCATACGTTTCGCGATAATGGGGATATAACACAGCAGGATCGCGACCGAGATCGGCGAGGCAAGCACAAAGCCCATTGAGATAAACAGGAACAGCGTCGCAGAGTACATCGGATGACGCACGATCCCGTACAGTCCCGTGTCGATGACCTTCTGATCCTCCTGCACCTCGATCGTCCGTGAAAGATAGGCGTTCTCCCTGAGCACCTCGGCGTACATGGCATAAGCAAGCAGAAAGACGACCGTTCCGATGATTACCGTCCAATTCGGCAAAACAAGCCACTTGAAACGGAAGTTAAGTCCCGCGATCACAAACGCCTCGAAGAACATGATTCCGCTTAACGCAACAACCTCTTTCTGCTCTTTTTGTTCTTCCTTTGCGTTGAGGCGCTTTCTCAGCAGCTCGGGACTGTGGAACATCATCACAAATCCTGCGATCAGCATTGGTACAAACAATATTCCGATGAACAGCCACGCCTGCCAGAATGCGAACGTCCCCGCGGGCAGGAACAGCAGCAGCCCCACCAAAATCAGACCTGCCGCAAACTTTATGATTGCTTGAATAAACAGCTTGACGGTCATTCGTTTCTCTCCCTTAAATCCTCACGACTCACGTTGATCGAATTCATGTACAAATCGTCAGGCGCGGTCTCCGATGTATATTCAAAAGTCGGAAAGATTTTGCTTATTCATTCGCTTTTTGGATATATGCCGCGACCACCTGACGGATCGGCGGAGAGATCTCGGACAGGTCGATCCCATCGCATGAAAAGAACCGCAGTTCTTCCATCTCGCCGTCGAGCGACTTCGGCTCGCCGTGCCATTTACGGCAAATATAGATGATCTCAAAGTTAGAGACCTCGTCGCCGTTCGGATAGATATAATGCGCCTCGGGTCCCGAATTGACATAGAAGAATGTAAGCTCCTCGGCAGTCAGCCCCATTTCTTCATAGAGCTCCCGTTTCGCGCAATCCTCCACCCGCTCGTCGATCTCGACAGCGCCGCCGGAATAGCCCCACATCTTATTGTCCGAGCGTTTACCCAGCAATATCCTGCCCTGTTCGTCAACGCAGATGATACTCGCCGCGCATTGTATGAGCGTTCTGTGTCCGACGAGCTTTCTCATTTCAGCAATATAACCTGTCATCTTTTGTTCCCTTCTCTCATTCTTCCTCAGGCATCTCTATGAGCATCGAGTTGCGTGAAAAGCAATGCAGCTTCACATCGTGATCGGGCATGGTGAAGCGCAGGACAAAGCCCTTCTCCCGATCATAATCCCTCATCAGCTCTGCCCCGTCAAGGGTGAATGAATAGTTTGTATCCGTGGCGATCATATCAAAGTACAACGTCACTTTCTCTCCGGCTCTGTACTCATCCTTTGCGTTTGGATACGCCATCTTCTGACCGCAGTAGTCGATCTTGTATTTCTTTGCGAATAGTCCCATGTTGCACCTCGATATAAACAGTGTTATTGTGTCAATTCAAAGATGATAACTGATTTGTCGTCTGTTCGTAGTCAGAATCGATCAGCTCGATCTGTTCACCGGCACATTGAAAGCCGTCGATGATACTCCTGTTTTCTGACTTCAAACCCTCTATCGTACAATCCGCATGGACTAATCGGGATTCTATATCTGACTCATGCGCAATGATTTCGCTGAAATGATCCTCTATATACTTTTCGCTCATAGCAAGACAGATAAATCGGATCGACGGTAAGTATCGTTCATCAAAATCCTTTCGCCATTCAAACGGGATATAACAGCCCTCCACGATCAGGTTTTGATCGTTCTCGATCGCGGTCTTTATCATCTCGCGCACGATCGGCCAGAGGTACGCTGTGAGCTTGTCATCGTCGTCCATCGGTGTAAGATCGGTATTGCCGCTGCGGATCAAGCCCATTTTCAGATGGTCGATCGACAGATATGGATAGTGATATTTTTCGAGCAGCTTCTGCGCCAGAAGCGTTTTACCAGTGTGAGATGCTCCTGTGATCAGTACGATCATAATCTTGCCTCTATTTCTTCCTTGACCTTCGTCAGATCACTGCAAGTCAGTATCGGGATCAGGTCGTTTATTTCGTCGATGCTTTTATCCCACCAGCGGAAGGACAGGAGTAAATCGATCAGCTCATCATCAAAGCGCTTTCGCACAACCTTCGCAGGATTTCCGGCGACGATAGTGTACGGTTCCACATCACTGCCGACAACGCTGTTCGCACCAATGATTGCTCCGTCGCCGATATGAACCCCGGGCAGGATCACTGCGTTTTGCCCGATCCATACATCATTTCCGATGACGGTATCGCCTTTGAGCGGCATATCGGTCGCTGCCGGTGGCTCCATATTCCAACCCTCCAGCGTATAGAACGGGAATGTCGTCACAGCGTTCATCTGATGGTTCGCGCCGTTCATGATGAATTCCACGCCCGCGGCTATCTGACAGAATCTGCCGATGATCAGTTTATCGCCGTTCCACGCATAATGATGTGTCACATGGCTTTCAAAATCAGAATCGGCGATATAGGAAAACTCCCCGACAATGATATTGGGATTGGTGATCGCGGGCTTGATGTAGATCTCTTTGTCGTACCCTTTGATCGGGTGGATGACGTTCGGATTCGGTTGCTTTCCGTTTTTCATATCATGCTCCTGTTCCGGATCTTCACACGCTCAGTTTGAGATTCACTTTGAAGTGTCATAATACCTTTAACGGGAATATGTTTTTGATACTCCGTTTTTCGTCCTTTTCTGGTATATGAAATCAGTTTTTCTAAACTATCGCTGATTTGATCAGCAGTATCAAAATAAACTGATAAGCATTTATACTCACCGACCGTACTTTCCTCGATTCGAAACAATTGCCTTTCTATAGAACGTGTTTTATCTATGCATACAGCACTGTTTCCTTTGTTATCTAAAAGCAGTTCATAATCAAATGCCACACTCATCACATCGCTTCTCGTATTCCAAATCTTACTGTAAATGTCTATATAAACGAAATTTCTAATTGTTTTATTTGCGAAGAAGAAATCCATCTTCCCATAGTAATAAGTCATGATAGATAAATCTGTTTTTGAGAATTCTAGATATGACTTAGCTACAGAGCGGATGTTTTCTTTATATTCATCTATTGCGCGATTATAATAGTCTATTGCATTATCCTTTTCTAAATTTGAATCACTAAAGCCTTTGAAACGGAGAAAGGCTTTCCTAGCCTCATGGCTTTTTCCCAGAACCATAGCAATTGATTCATTATCATTTTTTGATTTTTCAACAAGACAGTTTTTTAGCATTTCATCCTGTATATCAAAATGCATATATTCTATTTTTTTCAATGAAGAAAGCGCTTTTAGTGAAGCTACATAGAATTCTTCAATTACCTCTCTACGAACGGAAAAGTATTCAATGAATGATAAAACAAATGCAATTAAATCGCTACCGAATATGGCGAGAGATATATCATAGTAAACTGTATCTTTAGGGATAAAAAAACAAAGAGCAGCAAACAGTACCGAAGTGATAGCAGTTATCAGCGATGTAATTTTATTTACTCTCATATAACAATCAACCTCTTTTAAGTCAACATATAGATCAACAGTTTATATTGATTATAGGGAAATAGAATAAGGTGGTCACCTGTTCTCCGCTTTTTTATTCGTCTGAAAACACACCGTAGCACTGGAAAGCCGCAGTTCGGACAGGGTAAACTATCTATCTTTGTTCCGCATCTCGGACAGGTCATAGTCATAGCCTCCATTTAGTTAAATACTCTTTCATATTTGTTGAACGATCTTTTTCTCATTCTGCTTTGCAAAGTCGCTGAGCTGATAGCTCCGGATGCGTTCGTGTACCATGATCGGCTCGACAAAACCATTCTTCACCAGTGCCGCTAAACGATTGATGACCGTTTTATTGGTAACGCCGATCTCACGGCTGACCTCAATAGGCGTGAACTCTCTCGGATATTGTTTCAGAAGGAACAGCAGCAGTTCCTTTTCTCTCGGCTTGAGATACGACAGGCTGCCGCTGATCTCATCCGCGCTCGACGCGTCCGATAACTCGCGAACCTTGTTGGAATACAGCAGTACCATACGCAAAAAGTAGTTGATCCAGATCTCCGGATGCGGCGGGTTATCTCTGCCTGAATAGTAGAGTGCCGGCAGCCCCATTTGCAAAGAACTGTAATATTCGTCTACATCGTAGGCAAAGTATTCTTCCAGCGAGCCGATACCGTTGAAGCCGTAACCGTTGCTGTCCAGAATATAGCCTGACAGCAGACGGGCGGTTCTGCCGTTTCCATCCTCGAACGGGTGGATCGTGACCAGCTGATAATGCACGACCGCCGCCACGATCAGCGGATGATCGTCAGTTGAATCGACGTACTCTACCAGCTCATCCAACAGTTCGGGAATATCGCGATACTCCGGCGGGATATAATCAGGAGTTCCGCTCTGCGAATCGTATACAGCGAACAATACGCCGGGCGGCGTCGGACCTCTCAGCCCGATCTTCTCTTTGGACGCGCCTTTCTCCACGAGCTTCTGCACGGATAGAATCAGCTCTTCAGAGAACGGCGCCTTTTCCTTTGCTTGCTGCTCGAGGTAATTCAAAGCCAGAAAGTAGTTGCGAACCTCCTGCTCGGGCTTCAAAAAATGCTTGTGCTCGTCGGCTTCGATGACGTCGTTCGCCTGCTGCTCCGAGAGGGGATTTCCCTCAATCTTGTTGGAGGCATAGGAGCTTTTCTTTTTGGAATTCTTGCGTAGCCTGTTCGCGACCGTCTTCGAGAGCTTGACAGAAGAGACCGTATACCGATTCTTGTCGATCTCTGTGATATATTTCAGTATTTCATTTGTCAGGGGTACTTTGATCATAAAAACACCTTCACCTTTAGCATTATTATATCATAACTCTGAAAGAGTATATGATATAATCAGCCATCGCCCGTTGTCGCACAGCGACAAACTGGGCGGGCAATATAAATCTTGTATAATAACCGGATTTATACGGTTATTATATCACAGTAGAACCGAAACTTCCACTAAAATTTCACTATTTTTTCACTATTTTTCATGACTGAAAACGGAAATGCCGCCGAGTGTGAACCCGACGGCAGGATAATCGATGCGGCTTGATCATTCATGGCAAAGACAGCCGCGATCCCTTAATAACGATTGCATTATGATTATTGATAATTTTTTATGATCTTTGCGTTGATCTCCTTGTCAGCAGGACAGAAGGCATAGTTCGGGATCTCGGCAGGGGTGATCCATGCGACGGCGTTATGCTCCAAGAGCCGGATCGTACCCTCGGTGATCTTGGCGTGAAACAATGTGAGGTGAACCGTGATGTCGGGGTATTCGTGAACGACGTCCATGAACACGTCACCGACTGATATAGTAACATCTAATTCCTCTCGGCACTCTCTGATGAGGGCTTCTTCCTTCGTTTCACCCGACTCGACCTTGCCGCCGACATATTCCCATAAAAGCCCTCGTGCCTTATGCTCCGGCCACTGACAGATCAGGAATTTATCTTTGTCCCATATCAGCGCCGCTACTACTTCGGTCATATTATTCCTCGCATAATAATTAATTGTCGATTCTTGTTCTTAACTGTTCCATGCTATTGCTGATCTTTTCGATATCGACAAAGAACACATTCACCATTGTACCGTCACCGGAATCAAAACGGATATCCTTGTGTCCGCGCATTTCGTGGTTGATCGGATACAAAAGCCATATTTCAGGTGTTCTGTACTTTTTGGAATACGCATACATCTGGTACATATCGCTCTGTGAAATACCGTAGTTCTTGTATTCGTCAGGGATCAGCGATTTCCATTTTGTATCCATGATAACGATGCGGCCATCTTTTTTCATCACGATATCCGGTCGTAACGAAAACTGTCGGCGCGGTTCTTCAAACAAATAATATCCCTTGTGCTGGGAGGATACCATCCAGCCTTCAGGCTGAAACATCTTTTTCACCTGCCCAGCGATATAGCTTTCGTACACACTTTCCATCGGAAAGAGGAGCGCTCTGGACTGCGTCTTACCGCTAAAGGTCGTGAAGCTCTTGTTAAACAAAAACACCTTTGACCAAGGGATGAGCGTTTCATAATCCTTGGTGGTGCGGTCGATCGTCACGCATGCAAAGTCCTTCTCATAATTCGTTGATGGTTGTACCAGTTCAAAACCGGTCAGCAACTGGCGGATCTCTTTTGAGTTTTCCGCACTGGATGTCAACTGTGCGAGCTTGAGTAGTGTTGACTTTACCAGCCTATTCTCCGGACGATTGGGAGCAAATTCATCGAAGGACAGATAGAATCGTTCACTATGCGCGTAATTTTGCTTGATGTGTTCCTTTGTCAGCAGCTTGCCTTTGTAAAAGCGCAGGTTATCTTCCTGATTCACATAGCCGGATCTCAAGCCGTGTTTGAGCAGCTGCCGTACCTCTTGCAGGTACATGTTAATGAACAGCTCGTATAGATTCATGCGATCGACTTTGAGGCTCGCGTCATGGAATTCTTTACTCGGAAAATCCTTCATGCTGCGCAACATTCTCAGAAAGATCCTCTTTGTCGCCTGATTACCGATATCCTCTCCCCGTGCCAAATCGATCTTTGGCAGGATCTGTATCTGAAAGCCGTTCTGCATTTCGATCAGCCCGACATAATTTCGGATGCTGACAACATCGCCGACATTCTTCTTCGTGAAGCATTTCATAAAGTCGATCGCATCAGCGTTTTCTTCTGAGCCGGTGAATTCGTGAATAAACGCAACCAGAGAATCAAACAGCGGTTTTTCGATATAGTGATACACATCGCTGTAATCCGGATTACAGGTAATCAGATCATACTCTCTGACCTCCAGCACCTTATTCACGATTTCACCTCCATTTTATCATATTTGTTTATAGCTTTCGATGTTGCCAAATGCCGCGTCGTTGATCGTATATCTCTTTTCGATATCAATCAGCTCATCGGCGTTGCCCTTGAAAATCTGTCTGATGTTGACTTTTTCATCCTTAACGAATTTGAGAGCATCATCCGTTTTCGCGTTATCGCCGAGCACGAGCTGGATCTTTTGGTAATCCTCATAGAAATACTCTTGCAGCAGAGGCAGCACAGATTTTTTGAAAATGGCGCTCAAGGCGGCTATGGTGGGCTCATCTTTCAATCTTGTGAAAAACGCGTGACCGATCGTATGCTCGCGATCATAAAGGAAAGTGATTCGCTCATTGATCTTTTCCAGCATCGCCGCTACATCGAGATCGTCGACTTTATCAGCGCCGATCTTTCTGAGGACGTCCGCATCGGGCATCAGTTCATCAAAGCTGAATCTCCTGCGCAAAGCCGTATCCATCAATGCGATCGACCGATCAGCGGTATTCATCGTACCGAGAAGATAAACGTTCGACGGTACGCTAAATGTTTCTCCCGAATAGGGAAGTATTGCACAGGCAGCCTCCGGTTCACCGGCTCGTTTTGTTCCTTCGATAAGTGTGATCAGCTCACCGAAAATCTTGGAGATGTTACCGCGGTTGATTTCATCGATAATAAAAACATAGGGCTTGTTGTTTTCCTGTATTTCGACCGATGAGAGCTCCTTGTTCTTCTTCGCGGCAAGCTCCATTAGGTTGGCGATCGATATGCTGGGCACACGATGTACCGTAGGTCTGGAAAGCTGTTTACCCGCGTTAATAGAGGCGACCTCTTCCGCAATATTCTTTGACAACCATTTCACTTTTCTGGTTTGTCTGTCACTGTCGGCGTCAGTCATAATGAACGCATCATCATCTACGGCTACGGCGATCCCGTTGATCACGTTTCTGGAACCATCCGTCGTGACGATCAGGTCTCCCTTTGTGATATCGTCTACAAATCGGACAGCGATGTCGGAATCATACTCCCAGTTGATTCTGATACGATCATTTTCAAAGCAGTCTTTCCGGACGTTCGGACGGATCGTAACCTTCCATACTCTCGCATCATCGGGAATATCCAGCGGACTGCCCTCAATAGATTTCTTCTTTGCTGTTTCACAGAATGACTTGAACACTCCGGGCTCGACACTGTAACTTATGGATTTTGTATCTTCGTCCGTATACGGCTTGATCCCCTCGATAAATTCTTCATAGCCGTATGACTGGTGGAAGGTCGTGAAAGCGATACGTCCCTCGTCCCTGAGCTCGTTGAAACGCGCCATTACCGCTGCATAATCCGTTAATTCATCGATTGACTTTCTGTCACAGATCGCTACCGCATAGATTGCAGAGCTGTAGGTCTTACCGGTTCCGGGAGGACCGTATAAGATGAGGTTTTTATCGTAGATATTATCCGGTTGTTTCACTTTTTCACCCACTTTGCCTAGATTATCACTTTTCTTAACATACTCATTTAAGGCTTCTTTCAATGGCCGCCTCATTTTCCAAATATATGTACCGCGCTCTTTTGAGGTAGCTTGTCTACCTTTGAAGAGTAAGGTCCAGACCTTTGCGTCTCTAACCTCCCCTTGAAACAGTGGACAATCGAAATACTTATGTGCCTGTTCCGCCATATGAACTGCTGTCATACTGTAATGACTCGCAGTGTTACCAAAGCGTTCCTCGAGCTGAACACACGATGCCTGACCGCCTAACGCCAACATCGACGTCATCATATGTTTGTAGTTATCATTAAACTTGCTTGAATTACAGAAGAAGTCAAGCCACATGTCCTTGGTGATCTTTGGATCATACTCAGATGGAGAGGGAAACCATCCGTAATCGTCCGCTAATACCATCGCAAGGTGAAAAGCAAAGTCAGGATCCTCTAATTGATTGAAATGAGGAAGTTTACCTTTCACTTTATCCGGCTGTGGAACTTCATATTGTTCTGAAGCTATTTCATATATCTCTTGCTTTGTGAATAAAGAGTATTTTCCGCTGATTTTAGAAGGCTTTATTCCGACAAAATGTGGTAAGAGGGTACCTTTTTTAATCACGACGACGTTATTTTCTTTTACAGTAGGATTATCAATTGCTATGTAATCCGAATCTTTCAGAATCACATTCAGCTTTTTTATCCACCATTCTTTTGTGTTGAAATCAGCGTCGTTTAAAAGATCTTGATTCATTGTTTACTCCTAAGAAAAGACTCACGATAAAATTAGTATTATCCTACCACCAGCTTGTTCGTCTTTTTCAGATACTTAGCCGGTATGGGATGATCCAGTCTCCATGTAATATTCATCGGTCGTGATCCGGTATGCTTCACATAATTTGCTGTTCCGAGGTAGGTATATGCTGCCGCGCCGTTGGCGATTCGGTCTGATTTGAACTCTCGAACGAACAGCAGTACCTTTGTACCCTTTTCTTTATGATGAATATAACGTTGACCGGTGGGGGAGTTCTCTGCCGTTGTACTCTGACTCTGCCAATGGAATAGCTCGCTGTTGATTGAATAGTCGTTATACATTGTTGTCGGAGAATAGTCTTTGTCTGCTTTATTGAGCGTGACAAAGAACACATCTGTTTGTTTTTCTGGCAGCCATTTGACACCCTCACGTACCGTCGAAGGCTTCATGAAATCCAGTGCTACCAATATCTGATCTCGCGTATAGGTGCAATGAAGATCGAGCGGACAATCGAAACCAAGATCTACCGGCTCATCAATAAAGTCGATATGATTATAGTTATTTTGTAACAGCTCCAACATTTCACCCAGTAAAACCGGACAATCGGACAGAGCGTAGAGATTATCAAGAACCTCATCGCTGTTCCAATCATCAACGGTTTTGAGCCAGATAGAGACATACAGCATCTGCATCATACGCTTCTCAGCATCGCTAAGCGCATCGAAGTCCACGTCATCCAGCCGAGGCAAGATATCCAACAAAAAGCGAATAAGCCTGCGTGAGTCAATCGTCGCAAGGCGAACAAAGGCCTTCTTCATCGTTTCCTCTAAGGGCTCGTTGAAATCATCAATCACATCTGCGCGAGCGCACAAGCGAGAGAAGGTATCAAACTTATACAGAGAACGCACATCAAGGTGGTAGTAGTCGAGGAAGTTCTCGAGGTTCAGGGTTAAGCCTGTATCTTCTTCAAAGGAAGCGATACGCGACACAAGTCCCGCACTATTGCCGTAAGATGCACGGATATTATCCAGTATGTATTTAGCCGCCTTCTTCTCAAGCTGTACATAACAGCCCTTCGGCAGAGAGGTAAATCCGTCCTTGATCTCGCGCGTCACGCTGCGTGAGGTATTGGAAAGTAAAGCGGCAAATTTGTCTTCAAAATTATACTTTCTGTTTGCCTGACCGATGAAGTCAAGAACGGTCAGGCATTCTTTATCTTCAGCTAATCTGAGTCCACGACCGAGCTGCTGGAGAAAGATCGTCAACGATTCTGTCGGTCTCAGGAATAACACTGTGTTAACTTCGGGTATATCGACACCTTCGTTGTAGATATCGACCACGAAGATGAAGCGCACCTCACCTTTCACAAGCTTATCCTTAGCCAGTTTCCTCTCCTCGTCGGGAGATTTACCGGTCAGAAACATGGACGGGATGCCGTGCTCGTTGAAATATCCGGACATAAACTCAGCATGTGCAACTGTAACGCAGAATCCAAGTCCCTTGACATCATCAATATCAGTTACATATTTCAGCAGAGAAGAAACAACATGATCTGCTCTACGTTGAGCAATCGTTCCGCTGATGGTATAAAGATTTGACAGTTCTGTTTTATCATAACCGCCCGACGCCCATTTGAGTTGATCGAGATCAACGGTATCAGTCACACCGAAGTATTGGAAGGGACAGAGCAGCTTTCTGTTGATCGCTTCCGGCAAACGAATCTCCGCAGCAATACGATGATTGAAATACGGCAGAATACTCTTGCCATCCATACGCTCAGGAGTTGCAGTCAATCCGAGAAGGATCTGAGGCT
>CAMHAH010000032.1 GCA_946183365.1 uncultured Clostridia bacterium | reverse complement strand
TCTCTATGATGCCTTTCTCTCCTACCCTCTATATTTCTCTTTTACACTCAAGGCCGTATAGTTCTCCGTATAGTTCTCGTATAGTTCTTCTGTGGAATAATAACACTGTTTTTTTCAAAAAAAATATCCCCCTTCTAATCTGAAGTGGGATAATATGGTTTTCATTTTTATGTATCTAAACACATATGCTACCACTGAGCGGTTTTGCATGATATAATACACTCCTTCAGTTTATTCTCGTCTGTTTCGTCGAACTTTTCGAACAGGTTAAGCTGCAATGGACGTGAGCGTATACGCTCATAGAAATCGTAGTTTGCTATGAGAAGCTCCTTGAACATTGCACCTGCGTGTGTTCTCTGTGCCATAGAATGAAGGCGTGAAAAATCGAAGATGTTGTAATCCTGATACAACTCTCTGATTTCGGGACAATCATTGTATGACAACAGGAATTTTCCTTTAATATCCTTGAGCGTGTTACATAACCTGACGTGATCATCCCAAGTAAACTCGACGGAGTACATATCTTCAGTTGAGTAATACGGGGGATCGCAATAGAACAGGCTGTCCTTGCGGTCATAGTGCTTGATAAGCGTACCAAAGTCCTGGTTTTCCACAACGACATTCGCCATCCTGTCCTGAAGATCACCGATCAGGCGGAACAGCTTTCGGATATCAAACGGTTGAGAGGCGTAAGATTTTCCGTTGCTCGCATAGCTGTATCTCAAAAGCTTTAAAAACATGGCCGCTCGTCTGACATCATAGTCCTTCGCCAAACCGGACATGATTTCGATCAACTCGTCTGCTTTGGGGTTTTCAAGCATGATCTGAGCCAACTCCTGCTCTTCATCCATATACTCATCGTCGAACTTCATATTGCGGAAGTACCTAACGATGGCATTGAATTCGTCGCGGGAGTTCAGTGTCATGAACCCAAGCTCTCGAATTACAGCAAGAGTCCTTTCTTTCATACAACGAAACAGATTATATAAGTCTTTATCATAATCGTTATACACCTCGAAGGCATCGACGCGAAGTTTACCCAGCAGTACTGAGCCTGAACCTCCGAATACGTCGATGAACCTTTTATATTCCTTCGGAAACAAGGTGTATATGATATGCAGAATCGGCGTTTTGTTACCTACTCTGCTCACGGGTGTTTTGATGCTATCACCTCGCTTTCCGAACGTATATTCTATCGGATGGATACAAAAAAAAGACGGTACCAATCTTTTCTAATGAATCGATTGATACCGTCGTATTATATTCAGTTGTTTTTTCAGAGGACGATTCCTTTGGTTTCTTCCATATAAGGGTTCACGAGATCATAGAATATTTCCCTTTGGTCGTCCTCCCATGAAGTTTGCTGTCTGGCCTTTTTGATGTTTGATGCCAGTGATGATAACAGATACTGAGATGTACCCTCATCAGGATCTGTAACTGAGAGAATACCTCCGTCAAAATCGAATCGGAAATTCTCTGCTATATGCTCATCGTTGGGCATCGCGCGAGCCAAAGCGCCGTAAGTGGATTCGTCTATCAGCGTTTGATCCTCAAAGCACTCAATGATGCTTTCTATAGGCAGCCCTACCACACCTTCCAGACGGTCAGTGTATAGAACTGCAGCGTCGAATACTGAATGAATGCTTCTACAGGTCAGGAATCGTTCATCATCTTCGTCCGAAAGACAAATAATTGAGAACGTATTCTTCTCAAACCACTCCTGCTCTCGCGCTTGGTCTACGTCAGCTTCGACAGCAACTCTGACATCCGGCGGTACTACTTTAAAGTAGATATCGTCGATTTTCTTGGCGATATCTCGATTGAGCGCTTCATCGTCGTCGTATTCTTCTCTCAGCGCTCTGAGCCGATACTTGTTATATTTGATCTCGTATTCAGTTTCGAGCATTTGTTATCTCCTTACCTGAATCAGAATGTCTGACCGGATACCTCTTGAATATAGGCATAGGACAGCTCATCAAATCTTTCACACTGTTCGTGTTCCCATTCACTGGAATCACGGCTTTCCTGCACAAGCGACGGAATGACATTCATGTCAAACCCGTAGGCCTCTCCGTTCGGCTCGATGAACTCGAGCGTAGCAGCGTCAAAATCATAGTGAACTTCCACTTGGATCCTGTCATCTTTTTCTCTGGCTTCGGAAAGTACCTTGAATACGTTTTCATCGATAAGATCACGGTCTTCGAGATAGCTCATCATCGTATCCAGTGTATAATAACCGGCTACATCATCAAATCTATCCGCATAAAGACACGCCGCGTCAAAGAAACTTTGGATATCTTTCGTGGTCAGATAATAATTGCTTTCGCCGTCAGACATATGGACAATGGAAAACTTATTGCCGTTAAGACGATCGTGATTGCGATCATATTCTTTGGCTGTCTCCACCTTCTCTTTCAGTTCAAGCGGAACGATCTCTTTATACAGCTTGTCTAAGGCGTCATTCAGCGTATCCGAAATGAGCGTTTCATCTTTATCCAAAAATTCAAGAAGCGCACGGAGTCTATATTCATCAAGATCGACAGAATAAGAAGTTTCGGGCATGATCGCCACCTCCTTTTCGACATAGCCAACTTCGGCTATTTCTTTGATTGGGATATATTATTATATCAAAACGGACTGCTCAAATGAACAGTCCGTTTGATAGTGAATCCTTTATATTGCTCGGTCTATAGTAATTGACTTGTAAGGAAAAGCTTTACTTCATACAGCTATTGACCCACTCGATAAAGTTGGTTGTGCTGTCACCGGTTCGCTCGGCTTCTGTATGCCCCTGACCCCATACGGTCTCAAAGTCTACATCTTTGACGCCCTCATAGCTCTCGAGAGCCAGCGCCAGATTGACTTCGGTGGTCAAGGATGTATCGCTTTGCTCGATACCGGTGCGGATACGCCAGTATTTTGCAACGGTGGAAGTGCCGTAACCCTCCTGACTCTTTAGCAGATAATAGAGCGGTGTGTACATATTCACACGTTGCTCGGCGGTATAACCGACAGAATCTGTCTTGCTGAGATCCTCACTGTAGGAGGACGCATACTCGCTTTTCAGCTCTGTAAGGATTGAGGATAGCGTGCTGTCAAAATGCGCGCCGTTACCATCGCCGTAGCCAAAGAGTGTGTTTTCTCCCTGGCCCGCGTCAAGCTGATCAAATGCTCCGAGATTCTTAGAAGCGTTTTTGCAAGCCTTTACAAACGCTTCAACGCTTGTGACCGTCGCTTTGTTTGTACTTGCGTCATAGGTGATCCATTCGCCGTTCGCATTTAACGCGTCGATGTAATCCTGTGCGGTCTCGTAAGTGCCGGAGGTACTGACGCCGCTTGATGAAGTATCGTTGCGGGTGATCTGATCGACATTCTCAATAGACGTTGCTTCTTCGGAGCTGTTACCGCCGTCAGGCTTGGAACCCGAAGGGGGATCACCCGAGGGAGCACCGTCGGGCTTTTCGCCACTCGGCATACCGCCGCCGGAGGGTCCTCCACCCATACCGCCTTTAGAGGAGCTTGAAGCGTCATACGGGAAAGTCGTATCAGAGAGGAAGTTGTTGAGCGATTCTTCGATCACACTCTTGATATAATCGTAATATGTTCCCGACTGATAGATACCATTTGAAGATTCTGTAAGTGTCAGCGCGTTGCCGTTTTCATCTGTAAAGCCTGCACCGTTGATATACGAGGCAAATGCTTTGGCAAGGCTGTCTGAAATAGCTTGTTCATCATCGGAGAGATTGGAGCGTGTAGCGCCCATCATCCATTCGTATGCCGCGTCTGCAGTATCAAGATTGGTGATCGGGCACCAGTCCATCGAGCCGAGTACCGCGTCGGATACGCCCTGCACAGCGCCAATCGCTTTCAGATAAGGATCATACAATTCGCTGTCACCGGTCGCGCCGACGATCGCAGACTGCGCTCCGCCGCCGCTCATACCGAACACGAAGATACTCTCACTGTCGCCTGCAACCACGTCATCACAGTAACGGATATAACGGATCGCCGCTTTGAGATCGGTCACACCCGCAGGAGCGCCGGCGTCTCTTCCTCGGCAGCCTGCATGGACATAGACGAAGCCCTGCGAGGTGTAATCCGTCACACTCTTATATTCAGTCAGCGCACTCTGCGCCGAATAGCCGGGCGTGTTGATCGGCATAACGATCGGAGCGGTGGCCGCTGTGTAGCCGTTCAGGTTCGCCGACGTATTCAGCTCGCAGGTGTAAGTGCCGTCACCGTTATCCGTCGCGGTCATATACGCACCGGGGACGAATACCGCAAGCTGCTCATAGCTTTCATCGGCAGGGGTCTCACAATATACGATTCCGAGCTGATAGTACACATCATCATCCGCGTTATACAGCCACTTTGTCATATCCAGCTTGGATAAATTGGTTGTTGCCGTAGTGGTTTTTGTCGAAGTAGCGTTTGCTGTCGTTTCATCTGTTTTGTCCGCGTTATTACCTGAACTGCAACCGGTCACGATCAAGCCGATAATACATAAGGTCATAACAATCGCCATTATTTTTTTGAACATAATACCATCTCCTTCAAGAAGTTGACTAAAGTATACATTCACTAACTGATGATAAATTGTTGGTATTGTGAACAAAATGTGAAAGTTGTTTCCCACATACTATATGATGATTCTATTTCAAATTCAAGACACCTTTCGCGCCAGCAATGATCATTTCCTTTTCTTTGATTGTCAGCTCAAATCCTGACCGATACTTTCATCGTCGGTGAGGTATGCGGTGTTATAGGCGTCCTCCCCTAAGGATTTGAGTATATTGTTGTAATCCTCATCATCAATGCAGTGCTTGAATCCATAATCAGCGCAATCCTGCCAAGCTTTACGAAACTGTTCAGGTGTCGCGTCAAAGAATTCGTTGGGCTGAAGCCACGCCTTGGAATGTTCCCAACACACGCACAGTAATGTCGGAAAGCCGCCGGTCTGATCGCATTGAAAATCCGGCGATACGTTAACCATTAAGGTGTTTTCATCACAAATGATCCTTTGTATTTCCGCTTGGTATTCCTCTACGGTCATAGGCTCATCCCCTGCCCCTCGCCCTCGTCATCGGAAAAGTCCTCAGCTTCATCGTCATCGACAGAAGTGATATTGACATATTCGCCGATTATGTTCAAAGCTTCCCCATAACTGCCGCTGCTCATAACCCTTGCGGTCATTTCCATAGCTTCTTCAGTCATGTTGTTGTCATTCAAGGTCTTTGCGGCAATCCCCATCAGATTGAATGTGTTACCGTCCTGCCCGATCAGGGGACAATCAGGTTTTACCTTCTCAGCTGTGTTCTTAATAAAACCGCCTAAGGAGTTGGGAACATAGTCGGATAACCATGTTCCGGCAAACGCTCCGTGAGTTTTCAACCGCCACATAGCGAGTTTGCCCATGTGGAGCTTTACGTCATCTGAAAACTTGAAAAGAAGGCAGGTCAGGTTGTCGTGAGTAAAAGTATAAGCGTCATTAAACTTAGTACCTTCAAGCAGGATCTCTTCCTTTGTCAGCAAGTCGTTGATCCCATCCACCCATTCCTGAAGGGGACCTCCGCAGCCTTGAATGATCAAGCCCTCATCCTCGGACATGGTCCTGAGTTTTTCAGGCGTTATCTGCAGTATAGCCATCAGCTTAAACCTCCTATTGTAAGACTATCGGACACACCTTCACCGGCTTCCTGAATCTCTGTCAGGTAATTCGGGTTCAGGATGATTTCCGATTCATTTCTCCCATTAAAAAGAGCATAAATGTGCTCTTTAGGGATCTGTGCTTCATATACCGTTCCATCTTCCCCAAAGCGCTTTGAAAACCATTCGGCAGTATCGTAGTTCAATGTCCATGACAAAGCCCTGATATTATCAGCATTATGGGAAGTGACTCCCCTGTAAACGGTTACAGGGGAGTCGAGCTGATCGAGCTGTTCACGCTCTTCGTCATCCATAAGATACTCAGGATCGGCATAAGAAAACATCTGCTTGAGCTCGCTTTTGCTGACATTGATATCGCTGTTCGGGTTCTCAGCACTAATCCATGCTGAACAAAGCATTTCGGAATAGTCTTTATCAGATAAATAATTCTTAGCATAATGGAGGAAGACCAGACCGTATGATTTATTCATCATCATCTGAATCACATGAGGATTTGATTCGTTCTCAATTGCTTCAGTAACGTCCTTTTGCCATGCTTTAAAGTCATTTTTATCCTTCGTGATATCCACTAAGCGGATACCGTCACCTTCTCTGACAGGTACAACACCTGAATTGGTAAAAGGATGGATAACTACAAGCGGAGAAAAAGGAGTCTTGACATAATCAATCATCAGGAAGGTCTTTGCGATCCTTCTGACTTCATCCATATTGGTTTCTCTGATTCCCATATTAGGATATACCTCCCATACCTTCACCTTGATTGAGCTGTGAAAGATCAGTTTCTGCGAATTCGGCAATCGTCATCGCGTCACCGGTAAAGTTGGGTGAAGAGTCCTCATCCATCTCGATATAACCGTCTTCGGGAATCTCGATTGGTTCCTTTACGAAGACCGAGCCCCCGAAATTGACATTGACGCTCTTTTCGAGAGTAGCAATGTCACCGTCGTCGCCTTCTCTGAAGTCATAACGATAACAGCCGTTGGGAACCTTCATGGAGTCCTCGCGATTGTCGACATATAAACCGGTCTGACCGCAGACTTCAATCACTTCATATTCGTGATCATCTTGGGTGATCGGCATACTTTTGTCATAATCGTAAGGCACCAGCATATATAGATCCTGACCTCGAGCCGGAAGGATACCGTAACTGGTTTTGGTTGCTCCAAGAGCTTTTAAAAGCCGTTCGCCTTCTTCATGGGTCAGCAGCGTACTCAACCACTGCTTGTCCATCTTTATCGGCAAATGATGGCTGAGATATTCCTTAAAGAAGTTACCCTCATCCGGAACGTAGTAGGACATCTGATACTCAGAAAGCCTGTCATTGACCCCGTAGTAAGCTCTGAGTGAACCGGGTTTCTCGGCTTCACAAAGAGCTTTAAACGTAATCTTTTCCATTGCACTTAGTTTGGTATACATAAATGCAATGTTATTGAGATCATCGAAAACATTTCCCGGCAAGTAATGAGTATCTACCCCGGGAATACATGACTGTATATCAGTAATACAGGTGTCATCGAAGCTGTTGACCCCCAGCTCCTTGACGACGTTTTCTCGCATCTCTTTATCCATCGGAAGGAAGCACTTTATCTTCTTGGTCGGTTCATTCAGGACATCGTAATCGCCGAGTTCTACGACTATAGGCGAATACGGCTCTTCTTCTGACAAAGGCATTTTATAATCCTCAGGAATAGAGAATCCTTCGGTAATGACATAAAATTTGTCAACAAAGACACCTCGATCTTTCATTCTTTGAAGTTTGCCGACTTCTTCAAGATCGAGCAATTCAAGAATGGTATCGTCACGAATCTCAGCAATCGCGTCGTTCAGATCCTGAGCAATGACAAACTCGCCAAGCTGAAAATCTGTTGCCACATTTGAGGCGACTCCGCATTCGTTGACATGCTGCGTGATACAGTAAAGGTCTTTCACTTGAATAAGATCCTTTTTACCGCTGGGGTATACCGTATCTACCAGAGCTTTGAAAACAGCTTCCTGATAAGGCTCAGTGATATTCAACAGAGCCTTCGCCAGCATGTTATACTCCTCTATACTTGCCGTATCAAATCGACTGACGCCGAGTATCGGATATAAAGGAAAATCGACAACGTGGATCTCCCTGTATTGCGTCGGTGAATTACTGAAACGAGCCTTTTGCATTGCATCCTCGATTTCTGCAGGATTTGCTGGCAATTCCAAGGTTGTATAGAAGTAATCACTTCCGATCGGAGATTCAGCGACCAACTCAACCGTTAAGGTCTTCCGTTTATCCATAATATCGCCTCCTTCTATTCAACAATTCGGTATTTTTCATTTACCGCCTTGATCTTTTTTCCTATTTCCTTTACGACAGGTACTGTCACACAGTTTCCTGCCATCTTGTATATTCTTCCGTCTGCAAAGCCCAGAGAGAAGATGGTGTCTATCTGCGAATCTGTAAAGCCCTGCAGCCTAAGACACTCTCTCGGAGTCAGTTTCCTTACCCTGCCTTCATGAATTATTCCATGCCGATCCTGGGCTGTAATGGTAAACATGGCTTCCTCCGGCTCTTTGTATCGCCGTCCGTTTTGCCGTGTTTTCCCTTTGTTGGGATTGAGAATAGCTCTCGGTCCTTCTTTTAAGACTCCGGAAGATTCACCGACACGGTTGCTCACTCCCCTATCCTGCCGCGCTGTTATGCAACGGGCGCAGTCTGTGATTTTGGGATTCACACTCATGTCAATGAAATAGAGACCGGTTTTGCCACCCCAACCGCCGGAGCCGGACGTTTGGGTGCAGGCTACTCCGTCTGCGTCGTAGACTCGGGCGCCTTGCGGTCCTGGGATAAGTTGCCGGAGAGCTTCAGAAGAGCTGCCTTCGAGAGGAAATATTTCTCCGGCACATTCATCTCTAAGATATCCGACAATATACAGCCGTTTCCGTTCTTGGGGCACTCCGTAAAATTTGCTGTTATGCACACACCATTCAAAACTATACCCCATCTCAATAAGCGTGGAGTAGATGGTTTCAAGTGTCTTGCCTTCGTCATGCGATAGCAATCCCGGGACGTTTTCCAAAAGAAAAAATGCAGGCCGTTTGGATCTAAGGACTCGGGCAACTTCAAAGAACAAAGTTCCTCTTGTGTCTTCAAATCCAAGCCGTTTTCCTGCAACTGAAAAGCTTTGACAAGGAAAGCCGGCACAGAGCAAGTCGAAGTCCGGCATCTCCTTTGGTTCGATTTCTCTTGCATCTGCACAATAATACTCTCCTTCTGTATGATATAAAGCGTTATACGCTGCGTTCGGGTAGGGATCGATTTCACAGTGTCCTACACACTCGAAGCCGTTTAGCTGTTCAAGCGCAGAACGAAAACCGCCGATCCCGGCGAACATATCGAAAAACCTGATACCCATACGGCATCATGCGTTACTTTAATCAGTATAGGAAATCACCTCGCTTAATCGAGAAAATTGTGGAAGCATTCAGCTTCGCAGGAATCAGATCCGGAGTCTTCTTCGTCGGACTCGTCGTCATCATCGTCGGCATCGTCCTCCTGCTGAGAGGCATTTTCGGAAGCGAAGATGCTCAAAACTTCTGCCTTGGACAGCGGTTTGAAAAGCATATCAATAAAGCTCAAAACCTCACGCTGCATAGGAATAAGCGTTTCGAGCAGCTCTGCTCTGTACTCATTGTCAGCAAGATAGTCGATAAAGATACCGTTGGTAGTCATAAAAAGATTACCCTCAATATCAATCATGTGGATATCGCCGTGAACGCCCTCTTTTAAGATGTATTCAGCGACACTATCCAAATCATTTAATACCTGACTGCCACAGCGACTGGTTGCAATCAAGGTAGGATGGTTGTTCGTATAAGTCATAATAAACACCTCACATAGAAATATTCTGATCGTTTGTATATTCTTCTTCAAAGTCTTCAGGATCTTCTTCGCCGCCCATCAGCTTCTCCTGCATCGGAATCAAAACGGGCAACAGCTTATTCTGCAAATAATCCTGATTCTCTGCCTTATCAATATAAGGGCCTATTGTTGTGATAAACGGCATATCCATAGTGTCTGTGATCATCACATCGCCGTGAACACCGTTCTTCATGATGAATTCCGCCACTTCTTTTACGGAACGAAGATTCTTGCCATAGTCAACTTTTCCGTAACCGATCAGCAGAGGATGATCTTCCTTCTGTTCATCTACGCTGTTCTGTTTTTCTGCAGGAGTTAACTTTCTGAAATCGTCCTCGCCGGGAACGACTCCAAGACTTCTGTTGATATCGGGAAAGTGACAATGCAGAGTACCGATATCGTCGACATGATCGACGATTCCTTTACTGCCGGAGGGTATAGGGTTTGGATCATCGCCCATCCGGTTCAGTAAGATTTCAGTACCGGGCGGATACTCTTCCTTGATTCGGTTAATCTGTTCTCTATTGGGATACATAAATCAGCCTCCTACCATACTCGGAACTGCTTCCGGATAGTAGTCCACAAAGAAATCGGTATCCTCAACAAAGGAGCAGTGATCGCTCAAAAAGTTCGGATCCGCTTCAGCCCTCTTATTCATATAGGCTAACTCGTTGATATCCGCGTCAACATATTCACCTTCGCCATAGGTGTACACATCAGCGTGGACACAAATCTCATCGCCGTAATCCAGCTTATCCAAGAATTTCTCATAAGCTGTATATCCTGTAAGGTCTTTTTCACCTGTGGGATAACCGCATACGAGAAATGAATCTTTATTGATGCCGGAATCCAGCGTTACCTTAGAAAACATTAAAGCTATGGTTACATACCTCCCATCTGTTGCGAACTGTCCTGATCAAGATAATCGGTCATTTCAGATTCGTCGTAAATAAAGTCGTTTTCATCACCGAAGCCGCCGAGAGAGATAAACAGATGTCCTTCTTCTGTTGTGATCGGATTTTCCCTAAACTTCTTACCGAAGCCGTACTCGTTCTGTCCGGCGATGAACTTCTTCATAAACTCTTTTTCGTCAGCTGTCAAAGGTTCTGTGGTTCTGACCTCTACGGCTCCGAACAGAGTTCCTCTCTCTTTCAAAGCAGTCCACTCAATGGATTTGAGCTTGCTTTTGATTGAAAAGCCGTCCCTGTCAATAAAATATCTCTTCATATCCCCTTCAGGCACGGACTGTTCCCTTTCGAGACGTTCGAGCAGCTTGTCGGCGTAATCTGTCACATAGTCATTATCAACAGGCTCCATCTCACCCTCATAAGGAACCTTCAGTTCTGCATTCAAGGGGAAATAAAAGGTTTCTGTCACAGGTATATTTGCACTGACGGCTTCTCGGATATCGTCAATCAGCTCTTTCCGTGAAAGATACTGATTGTGGAGAATATTGTTTTCAATATCTCCATCGAGATATTCTGCTGAATTCTGTATCAGATAGCATAAGGCATTGAGCTGTGTCAGAGTGTCGTTCTCATCAAACATAAGGCACAAATGTCTGCCAATATCGTTATCTGAGTAGATTATTACCTGAACATCATTGTCTTCGTCATCTGAAAGGAAGATTTTATCAGGAGACGTCCTGAGTCCCATCTTCCAGAGATCCTTTTGAATATCTACATTGTTTCGGGGCAGTGTTTCAACTAAAGTGAAGTTATGCCCCATGATTACTGCGTTGATCAAGTCATGATCACTCCTTCTTCCTGATCATACTCAGGTTCATCTTCCAGTTCATCAAGAAACTCGCCGCATCCGTAGTCAGAAATGCACACATAGCCGTCTTCGATAAACTTGCCATGATATTCTTCCATCATATACTCGCCGAACGCCTGGAAGTCAAAGTATTCCTCCATGTCGATACCTAAGGAATAGACGTTGCCGTCCTTGTAATCATTTACATAGTAACGACCAACGTCATCTTCATCGTTAGCTTTCGGAATATAAATAAACTCATCAAGCCTATCAGCGATAATATTGAGGTTTTTTGCGGACCGGACTTCTGCGTAATCAGCAACAGCACTCAGCTTAGCCCAATCCATCTTTTCATTGGCTAACTCTGATGCCAGTTGTGAAAGCTTTATGACACCTTCCACCTCAAGGATCTGCTGAAAGGCAGGAATAATCGGCTCCATGTCTAAATGGTACGAATTGATGGTTACATCACAATCCTCAGGGCTTTCTGCACCCAGCCTCTCAGCTGCAGTATTCAAGCTCTCAGGATCCTCGGCAATGGCAACGAATTCCTTTTTTCCTTCATGCTCTAAATCCACAGCAAGAAAACTGTCATAATAGTGATACTCAGGAAAATTCAGTCCGTCATAAACTTTTTCGAACGGTGTGTCATTAACAACCAGAATACCGTATTCGGTTAACTTGAACTTTCCTTCTTCGATCAGCTGTTTACCGATGTTCTCGTACATCTTGTCATCAGAATCATCAGCGGGAGTACAGCCTTGCGTAGAAAGAATATATTTACGACCTATCGATGCAGGTGAACTCACATCGGTAAGAAGTGCGTATCTGTGAATATTGAAGGTCAGATTGATCATATCTTTCAGATTGACAAAACCCTCGTGCTTCAGTCCTGAGTAGAACTGATGCAACTCAGAGTTATCAAAACTATCCAACCGTTTTGCCAAATAATTGAGTTCATCAAGCTTGACAGTCTTTCCGTTTAAGACCGAAAGAGCTACAGGTGCATTGACCGATTTGACAGTAACCGGCTTTCGAATACTGTAATCAGCCAATCTCAAGGTATTTAATTCTGCCCTTAAAGTTCGGTCGGTA
Organism: uncultured Clostridia bacterium; assembly: GCA_946183365.1. Taxonomy (GTDB): domain Bacteria; phylum Bacillota; class Clostridia; order Oscillospirales; family Acutalibacteraceae; genus Ruminococcoides. The sequence goes on along the minus strand of CAMHAH010000032.1, from coordinate 4,478 downwards.
GTCGGGAGAACAATGTCGATCTCTCTGTTGTTATCAGTGAGAGTAATTTTCATTCTCAACTTTTATCACCTACTTTTTTCTTGATATAGCTGTAGCCGTATCTCCTGATACCCATAGCATTCAAGACCAAGCAAAAACCCGATCGGTCGATAACCGCAGGATCCGCCAATTCAGAAAGAGAGAAGTGTCTGGAGCCGAGATAGATATCTCTCGCCGCGCAGAACAGCGTATATCCATCAGCGGACAAATGCTTAGGCTTGATCTTGGCGAAGGAAATCCCATTCTTATACACAAACCTCCACGCACAATCCCAAAGCCTTTTGTCTGCCGAAAGAAGATATACAGCAGCCAAGAGCTTGGAATTCTCATGGTTCAGTCTGTTGTACTGATTCATAAAGGTGTTCTGGTGAAATGTGTTAATAAAAATCATCATGTTTTCTTTCCTCCATCTACAGCTGTAAATATATTTATTGATTCTTTTCAATAGCTTCTCGTGATTCATTTCAATTGCCATATATCTCCATGCGGATGCTATAGTCGCACATCCACAGCAAACCCTATCGGGAGTTAAGGGACACTCTCTATACATACAACCTGAACGCTTTTCATGATAGAGGCAATAAACACAATTAAAATCTTTTTCTTCATATAACTTTCTTCTTGCCTCCAATCTTCTCTCTTCACCTTGTTCATCACAGATTCTGTAAAACTCATCAAGAGGATCAGATGCTTTGTAGACTATATCCATATCGTCCCTCCTAAAAAATGGCATAAAAATAAGGCCGTTCATTTCTGAACGACCTTAGGAGTTATAGAACAGACAAGCAGGACAATCTGCTCAATAGTTGCCATAACCAGCCAAAGCTGCATTCACGAGCAGATGAGACTACTTCGACAGGCTCATCTCTGTTATGGAAAGGAGACAAGACCGACTCAAGTTGAGCTGTCATATAGTCTGTCCGGACAAGTCCTGCTTGTCTGTTATAAGTATTATATTTTATAATTAATTATTTTTCAACAACGAAAAAGACTTGCCGTGCAACAAGTCCTTAATCCATATTCCCCCATACCATAAACACATTGAAGCACGCATGCTTATGGTTCGTAAAACCGCAAAGCAGTTTTACATAAGAAATACTCACTATCCGGTGTAATTTTAGATTTATGACCTTGATGGATTCGTTTTCATCAAGGTCTTTTTTGTTTGACGGATAGACAAAATCAGGCTGAAATGATATAATGATAGAAAGATAAATCGGTATTTGTAGAGTACCTATATTACAGAATAACTGATTATAAGACAGATGAACTACAGGGAAGGAGATTCGAGAAAAATATGAGCAAAGAGATAAAATGGGCTGTACTGGGAACAGGTGTAATTGCAAATGAAATGGCTGCAGGTCTTCAGAAAATGGGTAAATCTCTTTATGCAGTAGGAAATCGAACCTATGATAAAGCGGTTGCTTTTGCAGAAAAGTATGGTATCGAAAAAGTCTATCCGTCAATCGATGAAATGTTTGCCGATGAAGATGTGGATATTATCTACATAACGACTCCTCATAATACCCATTATGGTTTTATGAAGAAAGCTTTGGAAAATGGTAAACACATCCTGGTTGAAAAATCTATCACTTTGAATTCTTCAGAACTATGCGAAATGATCAGCCTGGCAAATGAAAGAGGCCTTATACTTGCAGAAGCAATGACAATCTGGCACATGCCGATATACAAGGAACTGTGGAAGATCATAGAAAATGGAGAGCTTGGAAAAGTTCAGATGATAACGGTGAACTTTGGAAGCTTCAAAGATTATGATATGAAGAACAGGTTTTTTAATCGGAAATTGGCAGGTGGAGCAATGCTTGATATTGGAGTATATGCCCTAAGCATTGTCCGTAGCTTCATGGAAGAAAAACCCGAAAATCTGATGAGCCAGTGGAAGAGTGCACCGACCGGAGTTGATGAGCAGGCGACTATTCTATTACAAAATGATAAGAATCAGATGGCAACTGTAGCTCTTACTATGCACTCAAAGCAACCTAAACGAGTTATGATAAGTTGTGAAAAGGGCTATATAGAGATAATGGAGTTTCCACGTGCTGATAAAGCGATTATTACAGAAGCCTTAACCGGCGAAAAAAGGGAAATATCAGCAGGGAATACGGCAGATGCTTTGTACTATGAGCTTACAGATATGGAAACAGCAATTAATAGCGGAGATGCTTCTGTTATGAAACTACAGTATTCGATTGATGTAATGGATATTATGACAAGGCTTAGAAATGAATGGGGATTGAAATATCCTGAGGAAGAGTAAATCGGAACTTAAATGAACAAATTCTGATTTATCGCATTTACTATTATGGTAATCGCAGGCAGCCTTATATGAGGTTGCCTGTTTTATTTGGGTTATAGACAAAATCAGACTGAAATGATATAATTACAAAAAGACAAATCGGAAAATATAGGAGCGCAGAATTATGAAAGGTATTATACTTTATCAATCCAAATACGGTGCTACAAAAAAATACGCCGATTGGATATCTGAAGCTACGGGATTTGAATGTGTCGAAACGAAAAAAGCAAATATAAAAGAAGTCGAAAAATATGACATCATCGTATTAGGCGGTGGAATATATGCAATGGGTATAGCCGGTCTTTCTTTTTTGAAAAGGAATATCGATGTATTATCCGATAAGAAGATAATCGTGTTTTTCTGCTGTGCGTCCCCATATGACGAAGATGCTTTTAAGCAGATCAGAAGTCATAATATGAAGGATAAACTATCTGATATTCCGATTTTTTATTGCCGTGGTGCATGGGATATGGATTCAATGTCGTTCAAGGACAAGACACTGTGTAAAATGCTGAGAAAAGCAGTAAGCAAAAAGGATCCTGCCGATTATGAAATATGGGAGAAAGCAATAATGGATGCCGGAGAAACCAAGTGTGATTGGACTGATAAAAAATATATCGATCCTATTCTCAAATGTATTTAGCAACTTGTACTGACGCATATTTAATGAATTTGACCTTGATGGATTCGTTTTCATCAAGGTCTTTTTGTTTGACGGATAGACAAAATCAGGCTGAAATGATATAATGATAGAAAGATAAATCGGAATTTAGAAAAGTTGGTGAGTACAATGAAGATAGAAGATGAAAAATATATCTGTCAAGACTATGACGGAAATGTTTTTATATCATTTGAGAACCTCAACGAAAAGCTGCTCTCTGAAAGTCCATTGTTAACACATTGTCTTGCGGTTGTAAAAATAGGAAACGATTTTCTTTTAGGATGGAATAAATGGAGAAACAGATATGAAATTTTCGGCGGGTGTATTGAAAAAGGAGAAACGGCGAGGGATTGTATAATCAGAGAATGCAGTGAGGAATTAGGGCTTGTTTCTTTCGATATTACATATCTTGGTGTGATGAAATTTCTAATGAAGCCTGATTATTTCTCTCCAAATGAAAGAATTGAGGTCGGCGGTCTATATGGCATTAGTTTGCCGAATGGAAATATTGATGATATTTATGGAATGATAAAAGATAAAGAAGAAATTACAAAACTTGCTCTTTACAGTGAAGTGAAAAATAAAGAACCGATTGCACTGATTGATGAGCAACTGTTAGAATATTATATATAGATTCTGATTTGCAGCATTAAACATTTATCATAGATTTTCATACCGTGGGGGGTGACACAAATGAAACTATTATTTATTCTCGGCGACGCCGCTGTCGGAAAAATGACAGTTGGTCAGGAACTGATGAAAATAACCGAACTAAGACTTTTTCACAATCATATGACCATCGAGCCTGTGATAGAGATTCTCGGAAAATTCGATCAGAAAACAATCTCGGAAATGCGAGATGTTATTTTCAAAAATTTTGCGGCTTCCGATAACTATGGGATGGTTTTTACGATGATGATGGATTTTGATTCACCTGCGGAATGGGAGTATCTGGAGTACGTCAAGAGTATATTTGAGCCATATGGGACAGATTTCTATTACGTTGAACTGATCGCTCCGCAAGAAATCAGACTGAAAAGAAATGTATCGGAGAACAGACTGAAAAACAAGGCGTCAAAAAGAGATATAGAGTTTTCAAATCAGCGTTTGATTGATGATGATAAGAATCATAGATGCGTTAGTTATGAGGGCGAGATCGTTTTTGAAAACTATCTCAGGATTGATAATTCTGATAAAGAGCCTGATGAAGTTGCAAGATTAATTAAGGAAACATTTCATTTGTAAATTTTTGATTGATCGGAATTACTGACCCGCCGTTTATGAACCTTATCTTTACGGCGAACTTAATCAAAGGCGGCTTTGGCTGTCGGGGCTGCCGACAAATTCTGATTTATATTTTATATCTATCCGTATTCAGCCTTTTCCTTGACGGATAGACAAAATCGGGCTGAAATGATATAATGATGAAAAGATAAATCGGAAATAAGGAGAGGATTTAAA
>CAMHAH010000031.1 GCA_946183365.1 uncultured Clostridia bacterium | reverse complement strand
TATGCGGAATTCTCCGCAATAGATATTAAAGTGTTTTATTGATACTTAGTATAAACTATACAAACAAAAATGCCGAAAGTCAACTGACGATCGGCATTTACTCTGTTTTGTACAAATTAGGGTTTTTAAGGTTGATGTTTATTGCACAGTTTTGCGACCGATAGGTCATATCGGTATTCAGTGCCTGCGGCCTACGTTGGCGGTGGCTATCACCGCGACGCCCGTGTCGGCGGCGTTTTGTATAAGGGTCTCGCCGATAATAACGGGGGCTTCGACAGAGGCGGAGTTTATCGCATCCATCACGTCGAATATCTTATCCTTGGGGATATCGCTCTCGGTCTTGCAGGCTACGCGCTCCTTTACGCCGCCCGTCACCTTTACGGTCGAGGTGACTATGCGGGTGGGGTTTGTGACCTCTTTCTCGGCGTAGATCTTGCCGCGCGGACAGGTATAGCCGCTGATGTCTGCTATTTTATCGCCGTCCATAGTGACCGTCAGCTGACAGCCCATGGGACAGTTGATACAGGTAAGTTCTCTTGTTTCCATTATTCTTCCTCTATTTTAACGGTGATGGTTTTGAGCCCGGGGTACTCTGATATCTGCTTCTTGGTCAGCACGACCTGCTCCATCTCGCCGGGAGCTATGATGCGCTTTTTCTTGTGCTGTATCTGTTCGCCGTCAAAGTACACGCTGACATACGCGTTTTTGTATACGTCGCCGGCTCTGAACCTTACGGTCAGTCTGTCGTCCATGCGCTCGGGGCTGAGCGTTGTCGGTACGGTGTACCTCGCGCCGCCCTCGGCTCTTATGGCGACGGTACTGCCGCCGTCGGGCATCTCGCCGCGCGCGTATTTGGCCGCCGACGCTCCGGCTCGAGCCGCCTCCTCAGATACATAGTCGACCAGATCGTGAACGTGCAGGACGTTGCCGCAGGCGAAAACTCCCTTTATGTCGGTCTCAAGGCTCTCGTTCACAACGGGACCGTTGGTGACGGGGCTCAGCGTAACGCCCGCCGCGGTGCTCAGCTCGTTCTCGGGGATAAGCCCGCAAGAGAGCAGGAGGACGTCGCAGGTATAGCGCTGTTCGGTGCCCTTTATGGGTCTGCGATCGGGACCGACCTCGGCTATGGTCACAGCCTTTATGTGTTCCTTGCCCTCGATATCGATAACGGTGTGAGAGAGCAGGAGCGGGATGCCGAAGTCGTCAAGACACTGGACGATGTTTCTTTTAAGACCGCCAGAGTAGGGCATGAGCTCGGCTACGCACTTGACCTTAGCGCCCTCGAGTGTCATTCTGCGCGCCATGATGAGACCGATATCGCCCGAGCCGAGTATGACTACCTCTTTGCCGGGCATATAGCCCTCGATGTTCACAAGGCGCTGTGCCGTGCCCGCAGAGAAGATGCCCGCGGGACGGTAGCCGGGGATATTAAGAGCGCCCCTCGGCCTCTCGCGGCAGCCCATGGCGAGGATGACCGCCTTTGCGTTTATGGTGAACATACCGTCGTCACGGTTCATAGCGGTGACGACCCTGTCGTTTGAGATATCCATGACCATGGTGTTGAGCTTGTACTCTATACCCATGGACAGCACCTTTTCGATATATCTGTTCGCGTATTCGGGGCCTGTCAGCTCTTCCTTGAAGGTGTGCAGACCGAAGCCGTTGTGTATGCACTGGTTGAGTATGCCGCCGAGCTGTTCGTCACGCTCGAGGATCAGCACGCTGTCGACCCCGTTCTCCTTTACTGCGATAGCCGCCGCGAGACCCGCGGGGCCTCCGCCGACGATTACGATATCATAGCTTTTATTCATGGCTCTCACCGTCCTTTGTACGCGCGTTCACGATATATGAGCCGCCGCCGCTCTTGGTGACCTCTGTCAGGTCGACCTTAAGCTCACGGCGAAGTATCTCCATTACCTTAGGACTGCAGAAGCCTGCCTGGCACCTGCCCATGCCCGCCCTCGTGCGGCGTTTCACGCCGTCGAGAGAACGCGCTCCCAAGGGCCTATGGATAGCGTCGAGTATCTCGCCCTCGGTGACGCTCTCACAGCGGCAGACTATCGTGCCGTAGGCGGGCTCGCGCTTTATAAGCTCGTTGCGCTCCTCAATAGTGAGGGTAGACGGGTCGAGTATATCCTTTCGTTCGGCGATGAAGTCATCCTTCTCGCTGAGCTGTAATTTTTCTTTGATAAGTCCCGCGATATGCTGACCGATCGCGGGAGCCGCCGAGAGACCGGGGCTCTCGATGCCCGCACAGTTGAAGAAGTTCTCGGCGTCGTCGGGCTCGCCCAATACGAACTCGTGACCGTCCTCATGGGCTCTCAGACCCGCGAAGGATGTGATGACCTGACGGATGGGCAGACCCTTGACCGACAGGGCAGATTTAGCGATAACGCTGTCTATGCCCTCGGCTGTGGTTGCGGTGCTCTCGCGGTCGTCTATATCTACGGCGGTCGGGCCGATTATTGTGTTGCCGTGGACGGTCGGGGTCACTAATACGCCCTTGCCGAGCTTTGTGGGCAGCTGAAAGATAGTGTGGCGCACATAGCCGCCCGCCGAGCGGTCGAGCAGGATATAGTCGCCGCGCCTCGGGATGATACGGAGCTTATGCTCAGACACCATGTTGTTGAATACATCCGAGTATACGCCCGCGGCGTTGACCACCGCCCGAGCGGTATATTCCCTGTCGTCTGTAACAATATGCCATACTCCGCCCTCGGAGTAAATGTTCTTTACCTCGGTGTCAAAGGCGAACTCAGCGCCGTTGACAAAGGCGTTCTCGGCAAAGGCAATGGTCAGCTTGAAGGGGCAGACTATGCCCGCCGTAGGCGCGTACAGAGCGCCGATTACCCCGTCGCCGATATTGGGCTCTATCTTCAAAAGCTCGTCGCGATCGAGCACCTCTAAGCCCTCAACGCCGTTTTTTTCGCCGCGCTTTTTGAGCTTCTCGAGCTCGGGGAGCTTGTCCTCTTCGGTACATACGGTCAGAGAGCCTATGCGCTTGAACGGAACGTCGAGCGTCTTACAGACCTCCTCCATCATTTTGTTGCCGCGAACATTGAACTCTGCCTTAAGGCTGCCCTCGGGAGCGTCATAGCCCGAGTGGACGATGGCGCTGTTCGCCTTGCTCGTGCCCGAGCATACGTCCTCGTTCTTCTCAAGCACAAGTATCTTCGCGTTATATTTGCTTAGCTCTCTCGCGACGGCACAGCCGATAACGCCGGAGCCGATGATTATTATGTCGTACATTTTCTACCTCGCAGTATAATTAGGAATTAGGAATGAGGAATTAGGAATTAGGAATTATATCGTCATATCCTCAGCCTGTATTCCTGATTAATTGTTTTCTTTTAAGGTTTTTGTTATTGATGAAAGCAGCTTTTTCAATTCTGAGCAGTCCGCAGAAATAGATTGATATTGCTGCTCGGAAAGATAATCTGTTTCCAACAATAAATCAAGCCAATATTGGGTTTCTGCACATTCCTTGAATGCTATATATGTTTTTGCCAAAAAATCCTTGCTGCTCATGGCACAGGTCGATTCGGCTATATTAGCACCTATACTTGTGCCGCTTTTAAGCAACTGCTTTGACATAACATATTCGTTCTTATCATATCGAAGATATTTATATAGGTTTACTGTTCTTACAGCAAACATCTTGCTTTTAATAAAAACAACATTTCCATTCATAAATCCATAATTCCTCGCTGTTGCGCCAATTTAAATCGACAGTTTGGATAGCACCACAATTCCTCATTCCTAATTCCTAATTCCTAATTCCTAATTCCTAACTCCTAACTGTCTTTCGCCCAGCCTTTTGTTGCCTCTACCGCTTTGTTCCAGCCGTTTATTTCGGCTTGTCTCTTTTCTTCGTCCATCCCGGGCAGGAACTCTCGCTCCATGCTCCAGTGGCGTTTTACGTCGTCCTTATCCTCCCAGAAGCCCGTCGCGAGACCCGCAAGGTACGATGCGCCCATCGCGGTGGTCTCTACACAGGCGGGACGGTGTACCGGGGCGTTCATGATATCCGCCTGGAACTGCATGAGGAAGTTGTTCATGCTCGCGCCGCCGTCGACCTTGAGAGAGCCCAGGTGGATGCCTGAGTCGAGCTCCATAGAGTGCAGTACGTCGTTTGACTGGAACGCCAGCGACTCGAGGGTCGCTCTGATAAGGTGGTATTTGTTAACGCCGCGGGTCAGTCCCATTATCGCGCCTCTGGCGTAGGGATCCCAGTGGGGAGCTCCGAGACCCGTGAACGCGGGCACTACATAACAGCCCGCCGTGTCGTTGACCCTGGTCGCGAAGTATTCGCTGTCGGGCGAGCCGTCGATCAGCTTCAGCTCGTCTCTGAGCCACTGTATAGCCGCTCCCGCGACATATACCGAGCCCTCGAGAGCATAGATTATCTTGCCGTCGAGACCCCACGCTATGGTGGTCAGCAGTCCGTTCTCTGAGAAAACGGGCTTTTCGCCTGTGTTCATCAGCATGAAGCAGCCCGTGCCGTAGGTATTCTTGGCCTCGCCCTTTTCAAAGCAGGTCTGACCGAAGAGCGCCGCCTGCTGGTCGCCCGCGGCTCCCGCTATCGGGATCGCTCCGCCGAAGAACTCGGGGTCGCTCTCGCCGTAGATACAGCTCGAGGGCTTTACCTCGGGCAGCATTGACGCGGGTATATCGAGCTCTGTGAGTATATCCTCGTCCCAGCAAAGGGTATTTATGTTGAACATCATGGTACGCGAGGCGTTTGAGTAGTCGGTCACATGGATGCGCCCCTTAGAGAGCTTGTACATCAGCCATGTGTCTATAGTGCCGAAGAGCAGGTCGCCGTGCTCGGCGCGCTCTCTGGCTCCGTCTACGTTCTCGAGTATCCATCTCAGCTTGGTGGCTGAGAAGTACGGGTCGATGACCAGACCCGTCTTTTGGCGGAACATATCCGTCAGACCCTTTTCGATGAGGCTGTCGGCGTAGTCGGAGGTGCGGCGGCACTGCCAGACTATCGCGTTGCATATCGGCTGGCCCGTAGCCCTGTCCCACACGACGGTGGTCTCGCGCTGGTTGGTGATGCCTATGGCGGCTACCTCGTCATAGGTCGCGCCTATGTTACGCATAGCCTCGCGGGCTACCGAAAGCTGGCTCTGCCATATCTCGTTGGCGTCGTGCTCTACCCAGCCGGGCTGAGGAAAATACTGTGTGAACTCCTTTTGAGCCACCGAGCACATATTGCCCTCGCGGTCAAAGAGGATACAGCGGTTAGAGGTCGTGCCCGAGTCGAGCGCCATGATATACTTCTTCATTATTTGCCTCCTTCTGAATAGGGTTTCTAACTTATTTATTATACCATTCTGAGGGGGCTTTTTTCTATCCTAAATAGCATACAATTATTATCGCCGAATTATGTACAAAATGTCATTTAGCGCTGTAGCGCTTTAATACTAAGTTTCATTAAAACACTTTAACATTTATTGCGTTAAATTCCGTATTACTTCGTTGTCCTCCTTGACAGGCGCCAGCCTGCCTGCGTCGTCCGCCTCGTTCTACGAAATTTTCCGTTAATAAATTTGTTAAAGCGTTTAATGGAAACTTAGTATAGAGCATGGGTGGATAATACTGATTTCATATAAATAAAACGCAAAAAGAGCCGCTCCGAGGGGAACGGCTCTTTGCAGAGTTTATTATATTTTATTTTCTCAGCTTGTCCTTATCGACCTGCTGCTGGAACTTCATTATCTCGTTATAGATACGCTCGCAGTTGTTGTGGTCGTCATAGTGATAGAAGTCGTCGACCCTCGCGATATACTCGGGCTTCATCTTACAGCCGTTCTCCATATACTCGCACAGGGTGTCTACCAGCATATCAGAGGTGGTGCATATCTCGCCGAAGCCCATAGTGTCGTAGAAGAAGCCTCCGTCGTCGTAGTGAGCGGGGAGCTCGTCGGGGTGGAAGTATACCAGCGGCTTCTTCATATAAGCGAAGTCGAACTGAACGCCCGAGTAGTCGGTGACCATAAGGCTCGACTCGGTAAGTATCTTCTCATAGCTCATGTCGCCTACCGAGGATATTACCTCTACATACGGGTCGGGGGTGTAGTCGTCGACCTGAGCGCTGAGTATCGGGTGGAGCAGGTATTTTATCGCGTAGCCCGTGCGCTTGGCGGTCTCGATGAGCTTCTGGTTATTGATAAGGTCGTTGTAGATGCGGTAGTAGACCGTGTTCTTGAACTCGGGGTTATAAGAGCGCTGTTCGCCCTCGCTGGTGGTAACGGGCATAGCGTTGTACATACGCCAGGTGGGGGTGATGAGTATCTGCTTTTGGTCGTTGTTGATAAGACCGTCGTATCTGCCGATACCCGTCATCTTTAGTATGCCGGTATCCTTGTAGCCGTAGACGTGGTTGTTGAGGTTCTTCTCCTCATATTTTGAGGCGATGAAATACATACGGGTGTTGTCTATGATGCGCTGCTGAGCCATGGCGCACTTCTGTACCGAAAGGCCGTGCTGCAGGCACATGGTCGGGAAGTTGCACAGATCGCGGATGAAGCGGGATTTATCAAGACTGTAGCCGTTGAACGGGAAGGTCTGGGAGTTGGTTATCAGCGCGATATCAGCGTTGAGGAACGCCATCTTGTGCTTTATAGAGCCGGTCTTGACGGGGTGCAGACCGTCCTTCTTCATCTGGCGGTAATCCGAGGTGTCCTTATCGATGATATAGTAGCGGGTTATGCCGTCCTTCTTGTCCTTGCAGTAGCGGAACATATACTCGCTGCTGTCGCCGCCCTTATAGAGCTTGTCGTACATCAGCCAGATACGCTTGTTCTTGTAGAACGGACGGGTCAGCCAGTACTCCATGCGGGTGATGAAGGTGCGCTTGCTCTCCATGAATACTCCGGGCAGATATTTGAGCTCGTGCTTCAAGGTCTTACCCTTTGACGCGGGCTCGATAATGAGGTCGCGGTTCTGCTCGATGGTCGCCATGTATTTGTTGAAGCGCCAGTAGCCGCCGGTGGGCTTTGCCGAGAACTTAGCCCAGTGGTGCAGATATGAGAACTGCAGGGGGACTATGGTGTTGCCGTACTCGGCAAAGAAGCTCAGCTTCTGCTTATTAAGGCTGTCGTCTATCGGCAGCTCGAGACGGAAGGTGAATTTTTTATAGGCGCTTATGCCGAAGTACTTGGTCAGCGAGTAGCGGTCATTATCCTCGAGAGAGAGCTTCTTGTCGTTCCACACGGCGTACAGCTCGATATTGTTGAGGTTGAATACCTGACGGAAGGAGCCGTCCAGCAGCAGCTTGCCGTCGCAGTAATCCAGAACGTGCAGACCGACCCTCTGACCCTGCAGACGGGCTATGACCACGCTGTCGCAGTCGAGCACTACATCCTCGCTGCCCTGGCTCAGGTGCTGGGGCATGGTGTAGAGGGTCTTGTCGTGTTTGAGCATATAGAACATCTCGGCGGCCTCTTCGCTGTAGCCGAGAGCCTTGTACTTGCCGGCGTTGAGCACCATGGTGTCGTCGATACGGTCAAGCAGCTCTTTGCAGGAGTTCAAGAATTCATTCAATTCCTCTTCGCTCATGTTGCGCTTGTTGCGGTTGTTCATGTTGGCGAGGAAGCGAGCCGATACCGCGTACATCAGATAGTACTGGATATAGTAGGGCAGAGTTCCGTCAGAGAGCTTCTCACGCTCTGAGAGCGGCATGAGGAACTCGTCTACAGAGCCCTTGTACCATTCGATATGGTTAGAGGGTACGAAGTACGCCGAGTCGTCGCTCAGCGGCATGAAGCTGTTGAAGCTGCCCTCACCCATAGCGAAGTATGTCGGGTGATCCTTCTGCAGGCGGAGCATGACGTCGTGAAAATATTCATAGCGGAGCTTGGGATCGGCGGGGTATTGCTTCAGTACCTCGCTCTTGATCAGGTTGCCGTCGAGCTCCATCTGTAGGAAGGACGGGTTCTGTCGGATATCCGCGGGTGCGTTCTGGTTCTTCAGCGGCAGGTTGGTGCGGCTGATATATTTATAGCGTGTGTATACGGGGTTGATACAAAAGCGCATGGGAGCCGAGAAGGTGTATTTCTTCACGCCCTTCAACGCGTTCATGAAGTAGTGGCTGCCGAACACGTCGCCCGCTCTTACGAACACCGCGAAGTCTGAACTGAGGTTCTCGAGAGCCTTGTTATAAGCCTCTGCCTCATTAGCTCCCTTAAATGGGATGACCCTGATGTTCGGGTATTCGCCGAGGCGCTTTTCGGCGTCCTGCTCGGGCGAGGCGTCGATCACGAGAAGCTCGATGCTCCTTGTATCTACTCTCTTTTGTCTGTCTATGGAGTCGGCCGTTTTCAGTATAAGATCTCCGGCTTCGATATAAGGAACAATAACGGAAACTGTCATGTTCTTTCTCCTTTCAAAACGGCTGATACATATTGCCGCTCAGCCTCTTTCGACTTTCTATAATACCATATATGCTCACATTTTGTCAATATAAGCACAAGGTATGGAGGTTACAGTATTGATACAGTGAGGATCGCCTTAAATAATCATTATAATGGATGTATTTTAGCTTGATTAATCAACAAAAGTCGGCTATAATATAGTACGGATTTTGTCAGTAGTGACAGATTTATGGCTAAAATGAAAATTTATGCACCGTACGCTTGACAAATATGCAGATATTATGTATAATCAGTGCATAACATTTCAAAATATTGCATATTAATTCGGAGGAGATCATCATGAACAATTTAAACAAAGAGAACATAAAAAAGGTAGTGCTCGCTTATTCCGGCGGTCTTGACACATCTATCATCATCCCGTGGCTCAAGGAGAATTACAATAACTGCGAGGTCATCGCGGTATCCGGCAACGTCGGACAGGCTGATGAGCTCGAGGGTCTCGAGGAGAAGGCGATCAAGACAGGCGCTTCAAAGCTCTATGTCCTCGACCAGACCGAGGAATATGTTGACGAGTATATCATCCCGACCATGAAGGCGGGCGCTGTATATGAGGACTATCTCCTGGGTACCTCCACAGCCCGTCCCTGTATCGCCAAGGGTCTCGTCGAGGTAGCTCTCAAAGAGGGCGCCGACGCCATCTGCCACGGCTGCACCGGCAAGGGCAACGATCAGGTACGTTTTGAGTTGGCTATCAAGCACTTCGCTCCCAATATGCCCATCATCGCTCCGTGGCGTGAGTGGAGCATCAAATCGCGTGAAGAGGAGATAGAGTACGCCGAGGCGCACAACATCCCCCTCAAGATAAACAGAGAGACCAACTACTCCAAGGACAAGAACCTCTGGCACCTTTCTCACGAGGGCCTCGACCTTGAGGACACCAACAACGAGCCTACATATGAGAAAAAGGGCTTCCTCGAGATGGGCGTATCTCCGATCGACGCTCCCGACGAGCCCACCTATGTCACCCTTGAATTCGAAAAGGGTATCCCCGTTGCTCTCGACGGCGAGAAGATGTCAGCTAAGAACATCATCTTAAAGCTCAATGAGCTCGGCGGCAAGAACGGTATCGGTATCATCGATATCGTAGAGAACCGTCTCGTCGGCATGAAGTGCCGCGGCGTATATGAGACCCCCGGCGGCACCATCCTCTATAAGGCTCATGAGGCTTTAGAGAGCATTTGTCTTGACAAGATGACCATGCATGAGAAGCAGAGGCTCTCTATCACCTTCGCAGAGCTCGTATACAACGGCCAGTGGTTCACACCGCTCAGAGAGGCTCTCTCAGCCTTCGTCGACAAGACGCAGGAGAAGGTCACAGGCTATGTAAAGCTCAAGCTATATAAGGGCAATATCATCAAGGCGGGCGTTGACAGCCCCTACAGCCTCTACAGCGAGGAGATCGCGACCTTCGGCGAGTCTGACTACGACCAGAGGGACAGCGCGGGCTTCATCAACCTCTACGGTCTGCCGATCAAGGTTCAGGCGGTAGTTGACGAGAAGAATAAATGAGAATATGGGAGCTGTGAAGATTGAAGGTGTCAAACTTCATTTCTTCATATCGGCTGTCGCTGTGAAGCGACCGGGGGGTTGAACCCTCCACCGCTGAAGCGGTCCCCCTCCCTTAGAAAAGGGAGGCTTTAAGCTGATCATTCTGTTTGGGTCGGAGAGCTTTTGTTCACTCCGACCCTCACGGCGTATATAAGCGTATAATCATAAAGGAAGTATTTTATGGCTAAAATGTGGGCGGGTCGTACCGCCGGAGATACAAGTAAATTAGCTGACGAGTTCAACTCGTCCATCGGCTTTGACAGCCGTATGTATAAGGAGGATATCAGGGGCTCTATCGCTCACGCCCGTATGCTCGCTAAACAGGGCATAATCGAGTGGAGCGAGGCTGACACTCTTTGCGACGAGCTCGCGCGTATTCTCGACGATATCACCTCGGGCAGGCTCGAGATAGATATGAACGCCGAGGATATCCATATGTTTGTCGAGGAGGTGCTCACCTCACGTATCGGCGACGTGGGCAAGAAGCTCCATACAGCCCGCTCGCGAAACGATCAGGTGGCTCTCGATCTGAGGATGTATCTGATGAACCGCGTCGAGGAGCTGACGATCGATACCAAGAAGCTGATCGCAGCCCTCACCGATAAGGCTGAGGAATACAAAGAGGCTATCATGCCGGGCTATACTCATCTGCAGAGAGCCCAGCCGATAATGTTCGGTCATCATCTGATGGCTTACGCCATGATGCTTCTGCGCGACGTAGACCGTATGGCTGACTGTAAGCGCAGAATGAACATATCCCCGATAGGCTGCTGCGCTTTGGCGGGCACTACATACGATACCGACAGATATTTTGAGGCCGAGCAGCTGGGCTTTGACGGCATAGCGCTCAATTCTCTTGACGGCGTATCCGACCGCGATTATGTCATCGAGCTTTTGTCAGACCTGTCTATACTGATGATGCACCTGTCGAGACTGAGCGAAGAGATCATCCTCTGGTCAAGCTGGGAATTCGGTTTTGTAGAGCTCTCAGACGCTTATACCACGGGCTCATCGATAATGCCGCAGAAGAAGAACTCCGACATGGCTGAGCTCGTCCGCGGAAAGACCGGCCGCGTCTACGGCGACCTTATGGCGGCTTTGACCATGCTGAAGGGTCTGCCCCTTGCTTATAACAAGGATATGCAGGAGGATAAAGAGGGCGTATTCGACGCGGTAGATACCGCCGCTATGTCTATAGGCGTGTTCATCGGCATGATATCGACCATGAACGTCAAGACCGAGAATATGAAGAAGGCGGCTCAGCGCGGCTTTATCAACGCGACCGACCTCGCCGATTATCTGACAAAGAAGGGTATGCCCTTCCGCTCGGCTTATAAGATCTCGGGCAGCATAGTCGCCTACTGTATAGAGAACAACGAGGTGCTCGAGACCCTGCCGCTCGAAAAATATAAAGAATACTCTGACCTGTTTGAAGAGGACCTGTATGAGGATATCGACCTGTACACCTGCGTCAACAAGCGCAATTCCGTAGGCGGAACCTCGGTACAGTCCATCGAACAGCAGATCAAATATGTAAGAGGCTTACTTTAAATCGTAGGGGAGGGGCTTGAGGTGCTGTCCAAATCTTTGATTTGGCTAACAGCACCCATGCAACAGCGCTCCTTCGTCGTTGCTCGCCGTTCTCGGTTGCTTAGGTACAATATGTAAAGGAACACTTGAATTATGCACAAGATTTTTATTGACGGCAGCGCCGGTACTACCGGTCTGCGTATTCGCGAGCGCCTAAGCGCGCGTAAGGATATCGAGCTTCTGATACTCCCCGAAGAGCTCAGGAAGGATACCTCTGCCCGCGCCGAAATGCTCAATAAGAGCGATATCAGCTTTCTGTGCCTGCCGGATCAGGCTGCTGTGGAGGCTGTGTCGCTGATAGACGACCCCGACACCGTGGTCATAGATACCTCTACCGCTCACCGTACCGCCGAGGGCTGGGTCTACGGGATGCCGGAGCTCACGGGGCTGAGAGCTCAGCTCAAGACTGCCTCTCGCATAGCGAACCCCGGCTGTCACGCAAGCGGCTTCATCGCGCTCATAAGACCGCTGACCGAGCTCGGTATCATCAGTAAAGATACCGCTCTGTCGTGCTTCTCGCTGACAGGCTACTCCGGCGGCGGCAAGAAGATGATCGCCGATTATGAGACGGACGGCAGAGATAAGCTGCTCGACGCTCCGCGTATCTACGCGCTCACTCAGG
The DNA here is from genome assembly GCA_946183365.1 of uncultured Clostridia bacterium. GTDB lineage: Bacteria > Bacillota > Clostridia > Oscillospirales > Acutalibacteraceae > Ruminococcoides. Next base: position 5,554 of record CAMHAH010000031.1, on the reverse strand, counting down.
AGCATAAGCACTTAAAAGAGATGGCGCGGCTCTGTATGCTCGACAAGGCTCCCGTTTTCAGCCCGATCGTCGCTTCGTACTACAGCGGCATGGAGGTCAGTGTGAGCTTGACCCGCGAGCTCGTCTCATGCGGTATCGAGGATATCAGAACGGCGTACAGGGATTATTATAAGGGCGGTCTTATCCGCTATGACGACAGCGCCGAGGGCGGCTTCATAAGCGCCTCTGCTTTCAGCGGCCGCGACGATATGGCTGTAGCTGTGTTCGGCAACGACGACAGGATGACCCTTATATCGCGCTTCGATAATCTCGGCAAGGGCGCTTCGGGCGCGGCTATACAGAACATGAATATCCGCCTCGGACTGGACGAAGCCGAGGGGCTTTGTGTCAGTTAGGAGTTAGGAGCGAGGAGTTAGGAGTTGTGGGAGGACTTCGTCCTCACCTGATTTGTAGGGATACACCTAAGCCTTCCCCTCGGGGGGGGAGGTGTCACCGAACGGTGACGGATGAGGGGACGACCTATCCTCTCTATCAATAATCCAATGTGGCTGAAACGCAGAAGATAAATAATTGTATCGCTTGATATCCTCTGAGTTCGGCAGATGTAGGAAACGTAAGCCCCTCATCCGCCATATTCGGTTCCGCCTCCCTTAAAATGGGGAGCGTGTATTTTGAGAAAAGGAAGATATATGATGAAAACTATCGAGGGCGGCGTTACTGCCGCAAAGGGCTTTACCGCCTCGGGTACCCACTGCGGTATCCGCAAGAATACATCCAAAAACGACCTTTCGCTGATAGTCAGCGAGTGTGAGGCGTCCGCCGCGGCGGTATATACCACCAATCTTGTCAAGGGCGCTCCGCTCACCGTCACCAAGGAGCATATCTCAAACGGCAGGGCCCGCGCTGTCATCTGCAACTCCGGCAACGCCAACACCTGTAACGCAGACGGCATAGAGATAGCCGAGGGCATGGCTCAGCTGGTCGCCGACAGTCTCGGTATCAGCGCCGATGATGTGGTCGTAGCTTCTACGGGCGTTATCGGTCAGCCGCTCAGCCTTGAGCCCATCAAGGCGGGTATGCCCGAGCTTGTATCTAAGCTCAGCTCTGACGGCGGTCACGAGGCGGCTCTCGGTATCATGACTACCGATACCGTATCAAAGGAGGTCGCCGTAGAGTTCACCGCGGGCGGCAGGACCTGCCGTATCGGCGGTATAGCCAAGGGCAGCGGCATGATCCATCCCAACATGGCTACCATGCTCGTTTTCATCACCACGGACGCGGCGATAGCTCCCGAGATGCTCCAAAAGGCGCTCTCGGGCGATATAGCGAACACCTTCAATATGATATCTATAGACGGCGATACATCTACCAACGATATGGTCACCGTGCTCGCGAACGGCATGGCGGGAAACGACGAGATCACCGCCGAGGGTGAGGACTTCACCGCTTTTATGACTGCTCTCAATACCGTGACCGTCAGCCTGTGCCGCATGATAGCGGGCGACGGCGAGGGCGCTACCAAGCTGCTTGAGTGCAGGGTCAGCGGCGCCGAGACCCTCGATACCGCCAAGACGGTAGCAAAGTCCGTCATCTGCTCGAGCCTTTTGAAGGCGGCTATGTTCGGCGCTGACGCTAACTGGGGCAGGGTGCTGTGCGCTATCGGCTACTCGGGCGCCGACGTTGACGTTAATAAAATAGACGTCAGCTTTAAGAGCGCCAAGGGCGAGATACTCGTCTGCAAGGACGGCGCGGGAGTAGATTTCAACGAAGAAAAGGCTAAAGAGATCCTGCTTGAAAAGGAGATAGAGATATCGGTCGCCCTCAACAGCGGCGAGTATTCTTCCACCGCGTGGGGCTGTGACCTGACATATGATTACGTTAAGATAAACGGAGATTACAGGACATAAGCAAGGATCGCCGCGATTAAAATATCGGAGCGCGTTTGCGCGGGAAATCATGATGATTTGCACCTGCGGCGCATGAATTGACCTTCGGTCATGATTTACGCTTGCGGCGCATGAATTGACCTTCGGTCATGATTTGCGCCTGCGGCGCATGATTTGACCTTCGGTCATGATTTGCACCTGCGGCGCATGAATTGACCTTCGGTCATGATTTACGCTTGCGGCGCATGATTTGCCTATGGCATGAATAGAGGGTATATATGAACAACAATTTTTCTAATGCGGACAGGGCAGAGGTACTGTGTGCCGCCCTGCCCTATATCAAGAAGTATAACGGCAAGGTCGTCGTGGTCAAATACGGCGGCAACGCTATGATAAATGAAGAATTAAAGCAGCAGGTCATGCAGGATATAGTCCTGCTGTGGCTCATCGGCGTCAAGGTCGTGCTGGTTCACGGGGGCGGCCCCGATATCAGCGAGGTAATGGAGAAATTCGGCAAGAAGCCCGAGTTTGTAGACGGTCTGCGCGTGACCGATAAAGAGACCGTTGATATCGTCCAGATGGTGCTCTCGGGCAGGGTAAACAAGACCCTCGTCAACCTTATCGAGAGCAAGGGCGGCAGAGCTATGGGCATATCGGGCATGGACGGCAGACTTATCGAGGCTGAGATGAAGGACGAGCGCCTCGGCTATGTAGGCAACGTCACAAAGATACGCCCCGAGCCTATCCTCGATCTGCTCGAAAAGGGCTATATCCCTGTAGTATCCACCATCGGCTGTGATAATGACGGCAACGCCTATAACATAAACGGCGATACTGCCGCCGCGTACATCGCGGGAGCTATCAACGCCGAGAGACTTATCATGATGACGGATATCGCGGGCATATTGAAGGATAAGGACGACCCCTCGAGCCTTATACCCCAGATAACGGTATCTGAGGCTCAGAGCCTGTACCGCGACGGCACTATCTCGGGCGGCATGATACCCAAGGTCGGCTGCTGTATAGAGGCTATCTACAAGGGCGTGCAGAAGGTCATCATCATGGACGGAAGAGTGCCGCACTCAATACTCATGGAGCTTATGACCGATGAAGGCGCTGGCACTATGGTTTTGGCTGACGAAAAGTGAGGATAATATGAGCATTAAATCAACCGACGAGCGCTATGTGGCGCATACATATAAAAGATTTGATTTAGCTATCGTCTCGGGCAGCGGAAGTCTCTGCTATGACGACAGCGGCAAGGAATATATCGACCTGACCTCGGGCATAGGCGTGAACGCTTTCGGCTATGCCGACCCCGTATGGGCTGAGGCCGTAGCGGGTCAGGCCAAGATATTACAGCACACCTCGAACCTGTATTACACCGCTCCCTGCGCCGAGCTCGCTGAGATACTCTGTACGCGCACGGGCATGAGCAAGGTGTTCTTCTCAAATTCGGGCGCTGAGGCCAACGAGTGCGCCGTCAAGGTCGCGCGTAAGTACGCCGCCGAGCATAAGGGCAGCGAATACTATAATATAATCACGCTCAACAAGAGCTTTCACGGCAGGACGCTGACCACCCTCGCCGCGACGGGTCAGGCGAATTTCCATGAGAAGTTCACTCCCCTTACCGAGGGCTTCTTGTATGTTGACGCGAACGATACCGAGGGGCTCAAAAAGCTCGTAGGAGAGAACAAGGTCGCGGGCATACTGATCGAGACCGTACAGGGCGAGGGCGGCGTGAACGCTCTCGAGCCCGATTTCGTCAGGGCTGTCGATGATATATGCAAAGAGAACGATATCATCTTTATGGTAGACGAGGTACAGACGGGCAACGGACGTACAGGCAAGCTGTATTCATATATGCACTTCGGCGTTCAGCCCGACGTAGTATCTACCGCCAAGGGTATCGCGGGCGGTCTGCCTATGGGTGCTACTCTCATGAGCGAGAAATGCGCTGACGTACTCGGCTACGGCGACCACGGCTCGACCTTCGGCGCTAACCCCGTATGCGCCGCAGCGGCTATCTCGGTCATGAACCGTATGGATGATAAGTTCCTCTCTGAGGTAACAGCGAAGGGCGATTATATCCGCAAAAGGATAGAGGGCGCGGGCTATGCCGTAAGCGGTCTCGGACTGATGGTCGGCATAACTCCGAAGAAGCCCGTGTCAGAGGTCATCGCCGAGTGTATGGACAAGGGCGTTCTGTGCCTTTCGGCTAAAGAGAAATTAAGACTTCTGCCGCCGCTGAATATCCCGATGGAGCTGCTTGAAAAAGCGGTGGATATTATTGTTGAAGCGCTGGAATAATGAGGAATTAGGAATTATCCCTTATTAGGGGTCGTTATCGGATCTGAGGTGTATTTATGAACCTGAAAAACAAGCATTTTTTAAAGCTTCTTGACCTTACTACCGAAGAGATCGGCGGTCTCATCGACCTTGCCGCGGAGCTTAAGGCCAAGAAAAAGGCGGGCATACCCCACCGTTTGTGCGAGGGCAAGAGTATCGCCCTTATATTTGAAAAGACCTCTACCCGCACGCGCTGCGCCTTTGAGGTAGCGGCTGCCGATCTGGGTATGCACCCGACCTATCTCGATCCCTCGGGCTCTCAGATAGGCAAGAAGGAGTCTATCGCCGATACCGCCCGCGTGCTCGGTCGTATGTATGACGCTATCGAGTACCGCGGCTACGGTCAGCAGATAGTCGAGGAGCTCGCAAAATACGCGGGCGTGCCCGTATATAACGGACTTACCAATGAGTTCCACCCCACTCAGATACTCGCGGACTTTCTGACCATCAAGGAGCATTTCGGCACTGTTAAAGGCAAGAAGCTCGTCTATATGGGCGACGCGAGGTATAACATGGGCAACTCGCTTATGGTTGGCGCGGCTAAGATGGGTATGCGCTTTGTCGCCTGCGCTCCCGAAAAATACTTTCCGAACGCTGAGCTGGTCGCTGAGTGTCAGGAAATAGCCAAAGAGACGGGCGCCGTGCTCGAGTTCATAACCGATCCTATGAAGGCGACAAAGGACGCCGACGTCATCTATACCGACGTATGGGTATCTATGGGCGAGCCCGACGAGGTATGGGCTGAGCGTATCCGAGATCTGAGCCCCTATCAGGTCAACAAGGCGCTGATGGATAACGCCGGCGAGCAATGCCGCTTCATGCACTGTCTGCCCGCGTTCCACGACCTTAACACCACCATCGGAAAACAGATACACGACCGCTTCGGTATAGACTGTATGGAGGTCACCGACGAGGTGTTCGAGAGCGCTCAGTCGATCGTATTTGACGAGGCTGAGAACCGTATGCACACCATCAAGGCGGTCATCGCGGCGACCTTAGCCTGAGCAGAAAGAACGTATCTGGAACAGTACCGTCATCGGTTCGGCATTTAATATCAGCATTTGGGCTTCCTCGGCAGAGGGAGCCTTTTTGTATGAAAAAAACCGTAAAGCCAAAACCCTACAGCGTTTTTGCAATTACGGCGGTATAAGTGTTTTCTGCTCCCATAAAACCGAAAAGGTTACGCGAATTTACAGCCACGCGGCGACAAAGACGCCGACTGTATACGGATATAATGAGTGACATAAATCATATGCGCGGTTGAGTAATACTGTTATGTAGTGACCGTTTGTCAATAGGCAAAAGTCACAAATGTAAAA
>CAMHAH010000030.1 GCA_946183365.1 uncultured Clostridia bacterium | reverse complement strand
TTTACATTTGTGACTTTTGCCTATTGACAAACGGTCACTACATAACAGTATTATACTACAACGGTCATTCATGGCTGTTTCAGGAGGGTCAAAAATGTGGGAAAGTATTCTATCGGGTATTGAGAGCGTAAACAATACGCTCAACGGTATCGTATGGGGCTGGCCTGTAATCATCCTCATCTTAGGCACGGGTCTGCTGCTGACCATACGCACCCGCGGCCTTCAGGTTCGGCGCTTCGGCGAGTCGCTCAATACCACCATCGTGCCTACCATCAAGAGCTTAGGCAAGAAGAAGCAGAAGGACGGCAGGGTCAACTCGATATCTCAGTTCGAGGCGTTCTCGACCGCTATTTCGGGTACCGTCGGCACCGGCAACATCGTAGGCGTCGTAGCGGCTATCCTCACGGGCGGTCCCGGAGCCGTGTTCTGGATGTGGATCTCGGCGTTCTTCGGCATGGTCACCAATTATTCCGAGAACGTTCTCGGACTTTATTTCCGCAAGAAGGACAAGGACGGTAACCTCGCGGGCGGCGCTTTCTATTATATCGCATATGGTTTGAAATGGAAGTGGCTCGCTTATCTCGCGGCGCTGTTCTGTATGCTGGCGGCTGTCGGTATGAGCGGCGTCCAGACCAACAAGATCTCGGGTGCTCTGGCAGAGACCTTCAGCCGAGTTACCGGCGCGGGCACTAACCCCGAGACGGTCAAGCTTATCATCGGTATCATCGTAGCGGTCATCGCGGCTGTAATCATCATCGGCGGCATCAAGCGTATCGGCAAGGTCGCTTCAATGCTCGTGCCGTTCATGTCGCTTTTGTTCATCATCCTCGCTCTTATCGCTATCGGTACTCACTATTACCGCATCCCCGAGGCTTTCGGCCTAATCTTCTCAAAGGCGTTCAATTTCAACGCTGTCGGCGGCGGACTTCTCGGCTATACCTTCGCCACCGTCATCAAGAAGGGCATGGCACGCGGCGTGTTCTCTAACGAGGCGGGCTTAGGCTCGTCGGTAATCGCTCACTCGGCTTCCGAGACCAGAGAGCCCGTAAAGCAGGGTCTCTGGGGCGTGTTCGAGGTATTCTTCGATACCTTCATCATCTGCACCCTCACCGCGCTGATGTTCCTTACCACCTACGATATCACCACCCTTAGCGCCGATATGGAGGACAGCGTCATGTCGATGACAATGTTCTCAAACAACTTCGGCGGCTTCGGCACGGCTACCTTCTCTATCATCCTACCGCTGTTCGCGTTCACCACCATCATCGCGTGGTCGTACTACGGCGAGAAGGCTGTAGAATTCTTCTTCGGCTGGACCAAGGAAAAGACCCGCAAGTATATCGTCATCATCTTCAAGGTCATATACGTCCTGCTTATCGCGGTATCCGCTACCATCCACAGCGAGCTCGTATGGGCTATCGACGATACTTTCAACGGACTTATGGCTATACCCAACCTTATCTGTCTTATCGCGCTCAGCGGTCTTGTCGCGAAGATCACCAAGAACTATTTTGACCGCAAAAAGGGTATAAAGGTCGAGCCCATGCTCTCGGCGTATCCCGATATGAACGAGGAGTTCAAACAGGATATCATGAGCGGCGACAGCGAGATGCAGTAAGGCTTATCGGCTGTTCAGAACGTAATAAAACGGGAGCTGTGACGCGCTGTCACGGCTCCCTTTCTTCATGTATTTTATACTAAGTATCAATAAAACACTTTAATATCTATTGCGGAGAATTCCGCATAACTGCGTTGTCAGTCTTGACAGGCGCCAGCCTGCCTGCGCCCTCCGCCTTGTTCTGCGAAATTCTCCGCTAATATCTTTTTAAAGCTTTTTATTGCTACTTAGTATTATCCGTCAGTCTTTGAGGTTATCGAGATAGAAGTTCAGAAATCTTTGAGCAAGGCTCTCGGGTCTTATGTTCTCTCTCGCTTCTTTGAAGCTGAACCACTCAGCCTCGTCCACCTCGCGGTTGAGCTTATACTTATTGTCACCCTGAATATGACAGGTGAAGTTGAGCATAAGCGTATTGCTGCGCTCAAAGTACTCCGAGCGGTTGTAGCGTATCTCTCCCGCGCTGAGCCCCGTCTCTTCCATCAGCTCTCTTTTGACCGCGTTCTCGGCGCTCTCGCCCTTGTTGACATACCCCGCCACGAGGATATAGCTGTCGCGACCGTACTGCTTTATCAACAATATCTTTTTCTCTTTATCGTATACGGTTATTATGCTTACGGCAACGTTGTATTTGGGAAAGCGGTATTCCCTGCATTTATTGCAGTAGGGGATTATCCCCTCGTTCTCAAGATATCTCTCGACAAGCTTTGAGCCGCATTCTTCACAGTAGCTCATTATATCCCTCTTTTCTGTATTATACTAAGTAGCAATAAAACACTTTAATATCTATTGCGGAGAATTCCGCATAACTGCGTTTCGTCGTCGCTCGCTGCACTCGGTAGGCATATCCGGTTGGTATGCCTTGACCTCGTGTTGCGGCTCCTCCTCTCCCCATAACGCGGGTCGTTATGGGGACCCCAAGAGTTGACAGGCGCCAGCCTGCCTGCGCCCTCCGCCTTGTTATGCGAAATTCTCCGCTAATATCTTTTTAAAGCTTTTATTGCTACTTAGTATTATCAGTTTATCATACGGCGTATGTTTTTGCAAATATTCTGTGCTGTTATATGATGAACGACGTATGTTGAAATGTTGTGTGAACATGGGTTTATGTTGTATACAAAAACAGCATATTTATGTATTATATCAAAAAATGGCTTTACGGTGCGGAAAATCGGTTTTTTTCGGCGTTAAAATCACTAAAAAAGGGTTTGGATTATATGAAATGTTACCAAATTATTTGAATTTGTTTCGTTTATAGTAGACAAAAAATAAATTTTGTGATACAATACGTATACATAAAAAGTAAGGAGGCGGTAACATGGCAAGTAATCTTAAGGTTATCATTGATAACGCGCAGACTAAGTTCAAAATACCATCCGGTACGCGTATGCTTGTCCGTCGCAGCTGTCATGCCACCTTACAACACGTGAACTATGACAGCCAAACGGAGATCAATGTTGTATTCGCCGATAACGATATCCTCAGAGAATACGACAACCTGCGTGCCAGCAACTTTGAAGCACAGGAGCTGATCGCCATTCCCTCGGGAGAAGACGGAGAGGACTTAGGTAAGATCGTTATTTCGGTAGAACGTATCATGGAGCTTACCAGGGTCTATAACCGACCGTTTGAGATGGGTATTGTGTTTGCTTCTATCCACGGAGTGTTTAACCTGCTGGGTCGGTTTTATACCGATCAGCAAGCTAAAGACGCTTTGATGCTGAAAGAAGCGCGGGTAATGAACGAGCTCGGTTTCTCGCCGTTAGCCGATTTCAGGTAAACTGATATGAAGAAGCCCGGTCAGTCGGGCTTTTTCATTTGCAGATTTCTATTGTCAAATTGATGTATATGTAGTATGATAACGGTATCTCGGATTTGGGAGTGATTTTATGACAGATTTAGAGGCTGTTACCCTGCGCCATTCGGTTCGCGCTTATAAGAATATCAGAATAGAGCAGGAGAAGGTCGATGAGATAAAGGAGCTTATAGACGCTCTCAATGAGGAGCACGGTCTGCATATCCAGTTCATCCGAAACGCGGGCAACGTGTTCAACGGCATCGCCTCAAAGTTCACGGGCTGGAAGGGCGTTCCGAGTTATATCGCTTTGGTAGGCGAGAGGGGAGCGAAGCTCGACGAGCTGTGCGGCTATTGCGGTGAGCAGATAGTCCTGCTCGCTCAGAAGCTCGGGCTCAATACCTGCTGGGCGGGTATATTCAGACGCAGACAGGTCAAGGCTGAGATAGGCGAGAACGAGAAGCTCGTTATAGTCATAGCAATAGGCTACGGCGTTACAGACGGCAAGTCACGCCTCTCAAAGCCTATAGAGGATGTGACCGATGTAAAGGGCGATATGCCCGATTGGTTCCGCTGCGGCGTTACGGCGGCTCTGCTCGCTCCTACGGCGCTCAATCAGCAGAAGTTCATATTCTCTCTCGACGGCGATACTCCGTCGGTCAGAGTGAGCGACACGGGTCCATTTGATAAGGTAGACCTCGGCATCGTTAAATATCATTTTGAAATAGGTTCAGGCAGGAAGCTTTAAGCTCCTGCCTGATTTGTTTTTTGTTTAGTTGGAGGTTAGTAGTTAGGAGTTGAGGTGCTGTCCAAATCTATGATTTGGCTAACAGCACCCATGCAAGGCTCTCCCAAGAAGCGGAGAGCATAGCTCGAACGCTGATTGGCTGAGAGCTACTGCGAGGAGTGAGTAGTTGCGGGAGGACTTCGTCCTCACCTGATTTATATAACTGTTTGATCAATAACTCGGTGTGGCTGAAACACATAAACGACTTATCGGTAACGCTTTATTCCCTCCGAGTTCGGCTGCTGACGGAAACGTCAGCCCCTCATCCGCCTCACTCTGTTCGGCACCTTCCCCCTGAGGGGAAGGCTCTTACGTTTTCGGTCAAATCTAACAACTGCCATCCATTAACCGTATATTCAGCTCTGCTCGTGCCTTATGAGCAGGAAGCTGCGGCTGCGGATGGTTACCGAGCCCTCGTTTATCTCATAGCCGCCGAGGAAGTAGTATTCCTTAGCGCCCGCGGTATCATACTCGACGGTCTTGTCGTCGTCCGATGGATTGACAAAGGCGGTAAAGCTGCCGCGACGGTATACAAAGGGGTATTCGTTAGCCTTTGAATAAACTACCTCAAAGCCGCTCTCGTTCATCAGCTCAGGGTTGGCTTTTCTCAGAGCTATAAGGTTTTTAAGGTTTGAGTAAACGCTCGCTGGGTCGTTGATCTGGCTTTCGACCGTCGATGAACCCTCGCTGTGGTCTACGGGCAGATAGAGCATATCCTCGTCGGCGTCAGAGAAGCCCATGTTCTTTTCACTGTTCCACTGCATAGGTGTGCGTGAGCCCGTGCGTGAAAAGCCGCCCTCCTTTGAGACCAGATCGGTTCGGTAGCGCATGGCTATCTCGTCGCCGTAATAAATAAACGGTACGCCCGGCATGGTCATCATAAAGGCGTGGGTCAGGCGTATCATCCACTCGCTCATATAGAACGGAGCTCTCGGCATATCGTGGTTATTGGTCATGAAGCTGATATAGCCGTAATCCTTAGAGTAGTAGTAGGCAGGCAGATACTCGGCGAGGAAAGCGTCTATATCGCCGTGAGCGCCGTCCGCGAAGAAGCTCAGGTTCTCGCCGTCGCCCATTTTTTTGCGGAAGAGCGCGTTGTATCCGTTGCCCTGATGATCGAGGTAAAAGTCGGCGTGGAAGCCCGCGTTCACGATTGCCCTCTGAGGACTGCACCACTCGGATATCAGCACCGCGTCGGGATAATCCCTGTCCATCATAGAGCGGATATCGCGCCAGATCTTAGCGGTAGCGATCTTCTCATCGTCGTTCTTTACAAGAGAGTCAGCCATATCTACTCTGAAGCCGTCTATGCCCTTATCGAGCCAGAACCGCATAATATCTTTGAGCGCGTCTACCGTCGCCCATGCCTCGGGTGAGTCCGACGACATCTGCCACTCGGGGTGGGTGATCTCATAGAAGCCGTAGTTCAGCGCCGGCTGAGACGAGAAGTAGTTGACCAGATAGTTTCCGTCGCGCTCGCACACGCCGCACATCAGGCGGTATTCGGGCGGAGCGTCCCATACGCATTTGGTAAAGATATAGCGGTCGTCATATTCAGTCGGGAAGCCTGTCTTTGCCTTTTGGAACCATTCGTTGGTATCGCTGGTGTGACCGGGCACGAGGTCGAGCAGGATCTTTATATCCCTCTTGTGAGCCTCTCCCAGAAGATGCTCGAAGTCCTCCATGGTGCCGTATCGCGGGGCTATCTTGTAATAGTCGCGCACGTCATAGCCCGCGTCCATGAACGGCGAGTCATAGATGGGGTTTATCCATATCGCGTTGCAGCCCAGCTCCCTGATATAATCGAGCTTTACGGTGATACCGCGCAGGTCTCCTATACCGTCTGAGTTGCTGTCATAAAAACTTTGGGGGTAGATTTCATAAAATACGGCGTTCTTAAGCCATTCTGTCATGTTGATCAGCTCCTGATATGTAGACTTTGTTAATGATTTATTTGATAAAATTTTACAATACAAGCTATTGCTTGTCAATGACGAATACGCGTTTATACCGCTTTTTTTCAGAACAACCGGCGGTGTTTCGCATAGGATAAAAAAGGCGCGTTCTTCCATCCAGTAATCATCACTTGATTGACAGGCGCGGCGGTATTATGATTGATATATATAACGACGGCGGGAGGCGGCGAAATGACGGTTGATATGCTCGATACAGGGGTCATCCTCGTGTCTATGGGTGATACGGAGATGAGAGCCTATACCCTTGATTTCTCCGAACGCGCCGACAGCGAGAGAGTAAAGAGCGGGCTTACGGAGCTATTGTACAGGATAGGCGAGATATGCGGCGTCGATTACAGCGGCAAGAGCTGTCTTGTAGAAGCCCTGCCCGCGAAGAGCGGCTGTCTGTTGGTGATCTCTGTACGCCCGGTACGCCGCAGAAGGGTCTATCGCATAAAGCGCCCAATAACGCGCGATGTCTGTATCTTCTCAAGCGCCGACCCGCTTCTCGATTATCTGCAAAGGTGCTCGGGACGGATAGCGGGCTATACCGTTTACCGCTATAACGGCGAGTACGCCCTCATCCCCGAGGTGTATTCCGCCTCAGCCTTAGCGGAGCTGAGCGAATACGGCAGACTGCTGAGCGTAAGCCCCATAGCCGCCGCGAGGATAGAGGAATTCGGCGAGGCGGTTTTACAGCGCCGTCACAGGCGGCTGCCCTCGAGCGCCGCTATATAGGCACAGGGCGAGTGGCTGTCGGCAACGCTGCATCTGAGAGCTCCGTTTGCCGAGCCCATAAGCTCATACAGATCGGCGCCGTCGCTGAGGAAGCTCAGCAGGTCGGCATAGTCGCTGACCATAGCTGAAACAAAAATATCGGCTGAGCTTTCATCGGTGTTATCCGACAGTATATCGGCTACGGAGTTCAGGAATTCATACAGGCTCATCTTACGGTCGCCGACCTGTCTGCGGCGCTCATAATAGGCGTGAACATTCGGCGCGAGCTTTATCATCGAGCACAGTATGGTGTCTACGGGCTGAGGAGATACATAACCGATATACTTTTCGCCCGAGATCAGACCGAACCGCTCTTTGAAGTCGTCAGCGGTCTTGAGCGTGATATCCCTGCCGTATCTCTGATATCCCCAGCCCTCGAGCGGCAGACGGGTGAAGAAATCCTCGTCCCTTATCAGATTGAATACGCAGTTGAACCTCGTTACGTTGCGGCTTATCGTAACACGGGGAGAAGCGATCGTATAGCCCCACACCCTGTCGGTGCCGTATCTCTCGCACAGCCGCTTTGACAGTATATTCGCCACAGCTCCGCCGCGGCTGCAGCCCGTGACAAAGAAGCTCGGTTGTGTGCCGATAGCTCTGGTAAACAGGTAATCCGAGAGCCTCAGCTCAATGAAGTCGGCTGTTTTTGAAAACCCGCTGTGCTCAGCCGAGTATCCGACGTCAAAGTTCGAGTACCATTCATCCCCTTGAGTACTTCTGATAACCACAGCGGTCTCGAGGGTATTGCCGCGCGTCCTGCTCGCTATACAAAAGCCCCTGTCGTCATAAAAGACGATGTCGCCGTAGCCCAGCGCGCTCAGGTTGCCGCCAAGCTCTCTCTTATCCTCGGCGGACAGGCTCAGAGCGCAGGCGGTACGCGCCGCCGTAAAGTCGAACCTCGAGCTGTTCCCGGGCAGAAAAACGGCAGGCGACAGCATTGAATACACCTTCTCAGAGGTGATGTGTATGCTCAGCCTTGCCGCTGAGGTATGCTTGTTATCGGTTACCATTTTTTGACCTCCGTTTGCCCTTTTTTTACCCTATGTTGACTAAATTCTAAAATATGGTATAATATATGTAATCTGTAATCAACAGATAAATGACATGATTTTATACTAAGTTTCATTAAAACACTTTAACATTTATTGCGTTAAATTCCGTATTACTTCGTTGTCCTCCTTGACAGGCGCCAGCCTGCCTGCGTCGTCCGCCTTGTTCTACGAAATTTTCCGTTAATAAATTTGTTAAAGCGTTTAATGGAAACTTAGTATTACAAGTCAGGATTTTAGGAGAATTATTATGAAAAGGATGATCGCCCCGCTGCTCGCTTTGTTGATCGCGGCCTCGGCATTCACTCTCGCCGCTTGTCAGAAACAGGAGTCGGTTCCGTCTGAGAAAACCACCGCTTCTGCCGAGACAGTAAACCTTGACGGGCTTACACCCTACGCCACTACAAACGAAGGCAAGGCTACCGGATACTACAAGAATGAGTATGACGCTCAGAAACGCCTTGTACGCAACTACTCTTACAACTCGGACGGCAAGCTGATGGGCTCTACCGGCTACGAGTATGACGCCAACGGTCATGAGAACCATGAGATAATGTATGACGCCAACGGACAGGTCATAGCTCAGATCCTCTTGGAGAATACCGAAAAAGGCTTTCCTACTAAGCGTACCGAGCTTGACGCGTCGGGCGCCGTTACCCGTTTGTACACTACAACATATAACGAAAAGGGTTTTGAGGCTGAGCAATGTGAATATGACGGCAAGAACGATCTTGTACAGCGTATCGTATATGAGTATGACGATAAGGATAACCTCGTAAAGCAGACGACCTATGAGGCAGGCGACAAGATCAAGAGCTACATCACCTATGTCGTGAATGATGACGGTTCATTTACCACCTACAAGTACGACGGTGACGGCAACCTTATTTCAAAGGAATAACGCGTAAATAAAAAGCAGGGGCAAATCGCTCCTGCTTTTATTATTTACCGATATTTTTATTTTATACTAAGTAGCAATAAAAATCGCTGTCAGAGGTTTTATAGGCACAGCTCCTTGAGGCGCGCGATCGCCTTCTGAGCGTCGTCGGCGCCGAACACCGCGGTACCGGCTACACAGATATCCACGCCCGCTTGCGCCGCTGTTGATATGGTGCTCTCGGCTATACCGCCGTCGACCTCTATAAGCGTCCTGAGACCTCTGTCGTTTATCTCCTGTCTTAAAAAGCGCACCTTGTCCATCATGTCGGGCATAAAGCTCTGACCGCCGAAGCCGGGCTCGACCGTCATTACCAGAACCATGTACAGCCTGTCAAGATACGGCAGCACAGCCTCTGCGGGAGTATTCGGCTTGATAGCGAGGGCGGGTTTTACACCGCGGGCTTCGATAAGGCTTAATGTCTCTCCGATATCGCTGTCGCACTCGGTATGGAAGGATATGATATCGGCTCCCGCGTCAGCGAAGTCGTTTATATATCTGTGCGGCTCGGATATCATCAGATGTACGTCAAAGGGCTTCTCGGTCGCGTGACGGAGCTTCTTTATAACGGGAGCGCCGAAGGTCAGATTAGGCACAAAGTGACCGTCCATAACGTCGAGGTGCATTATATCCGCTCCCGCCTTGTCGGCGCGGATTATCTCTTCTGCGAATTTTGAGAAATCGCAGGATAACAGCGATGGTGCGATTAACATTTTTATCTCCTTTATCCTTTATCGGATCGATATGTATGGTGATTGTTTGTTACGGTCGTTTTATCAGCTCGGCTATTATCGACGCTACCGTCCAGAAGCCGATATATATGATGAGCTCTATGACAGACAGCCTTGCTACCGAGGCGTACAGGCACAGTGTAGCGCACAGCAATATGCCCAGTATCATACCGAATATGCTTATGGCTATGCCGAGATTGATATTCGACTTTACGCCGATACAGCCGCTCACCGCCCGCGCAAGCGAGCCTA
The DNA here is from genome assembly GCA_946183365.1 of uncultured Clostridia bacterium. Lineage (GTDB taxonomy): Bacteria > Bacillota > Clostridia > Oscillospirales > Acutalibacteraceae > Ruminococcoides. Next base: position 7,949 of record CAMHAH010000030.1, on the reverse strand, counting down.
TCCTGCCTCTTGTGGCGAGATATGAGCGCGAGGTTTCTTCGGCTTTTGTGGTGACCTCGTCGATTATGTCTGAGTAACCCGGCACGGTGACCTTGACCGAACGCAGATACAGCTCGTAGCGGTCGGCGATCAGCTCGGGAGTGATGTTCGCGTCGGTGGTGCTGACTATGATGGCAAGTCCGCTTCTCTCAGCGTGACAGATCTGTTCTTTTATGACCGACGGAGCGTTATATGAAAGGCTAAGTATAGCTACAGCCTGTCCCGATACGGCGACATAAGCTATCTCTCTGCCGAGCTTCTTCTGCCTGCTGACGGTCCTGTCGTCGGGTACGGTGATGTGGTAGCGGTTCATAAGCGTGAGGTTGCCTATCAGCACTCTCTCGCCGTTTATCCAGCCTACCAGACCGCTCTTGTCCTCATACATCACGCTCTCGACCGAGGGGATGACGCCCTCGCTCTCGTTTATAAGCTCGTCAAATACCGGAGCTATCGGAGAGCGCGCTTCTCTCAGCACAGCCGCCGCCATCATCAGATTGTCGTCTACGCGGTAGATCTGCAGGGGGATGAGCTCCTCGAGCACCACGCAGTCGGCGGGGAAGAGGTCACAGGCGTTCATCATCAGCGCCGTGCTTTCAGAGAACCTGCGAACCGACGGATAACCCGCCACCATAGCGTCCTCGTCAAGCATACGCTTGCTGAAGAAGAACATCGGCAGATTGCCCGAGAGCATCGAGGTGAACGGAATACCTATACACAGCATTACCGTGAGCGCCGATACCGTGCCCTGAACATTTTTGAATATTATCCCGTACAGAACGGCGACAAACACCGAGCTGATTATCGCTATGGGCGTAAGCTTGCCGGCGAGCTCTTCGCTCGGGTCGGGGGCGTATGAAATCTTTAAGAAGTCGGATAAGAAGCTGGTCAGATGCTGATACGCGAGCACTCCCTTTGAGGCTGTAGTGCCGCTCACCATACGGCGGGCGGTCTCTTCGTCGCTGTAGAGCTTCGCCGCGTAGGCGGGTGAACGCGAGGTGATGAAGTCAAAGTTGCTCTGTACGCGCATGACCATCAGCAGTCTGCCAGCCGTGTGCAGCAGCAGGGCTGTCGCCGCTATGAAGCCGTACAGGTGGTGGTCGGCTCCCGCGAACGAACGCGCCGTGAACAGAGCGACAAAGCCCTGGATAACACAGGCTGTATAGGCTAAGGAGATGACCGTCGCACTGTTTGCCTTAAAGCGCCTGAGCGGTTTTATTCCGTCTGAGAGGGTGTGTCTCGATACAAGACCCAGCAGCAGGGTGAGCACCAGGCTTATGCCGCAGTAGATGAAGGCGATGCCCTCGCCGTTCTCGGCTATAGCCGCGGCGGCTGAGGTTCGCTCCCAGATGATCAGCGATATCATGATTATCGCGATGATGAAGGTCAGTATGAGCTGTATAGTGATCTTGCGGCGGTTCTTGCGGGTCCTGTCGGCTATGTAATTCTCGTCCTCATGGCTGTTATAGTTGAGAGAACGCTCCTGCTCGGACCGCGACGGAGCCTTGAAGCGGTTAGCTGTCACCGCCCCGAGCACCTTGAAGAATTTTGTGACCTTAGACGGCTTCTTCGGTTTCTCGGGCTCTGTCTCGGGATCATGCGTTTTTTTCTTTTTATGCGGCTTTATGGGGTCTTCGTCAAAGTTGTTGCGCATTACCTCTTTGTTCTTCTGCCTCTGTTCAGCCTCGCTCTTCCGGCGGGCCGCCATTTGGCTCAGGGTGTACAAAAGACTTTGATGAGGTTTTACTGCCGACTTTGACGTATGATAATTCTTTGAGATCGTGGGATCGGTGGATTTGAGGTATTCGTCATACTCGCTCTCTACCACGTCGGTGAAGCGTCCCGCCTTGATGTACACTATCTCGTCTGAGCTCTCGTGGCGGTACGCGGGGACCTTGGCTATGACGGTATCTCCCGCGGGCACATACTCGGGCTGAGGCTTCTCGGCGGGGGTTGTGCGTTCTTCACCGCGATCTTTATCATTCATGCGCCTCTCATATTCCTTGAGGTTCTCCATCGGGTCGAGGCTCACGTCTATATCATTTATATCCTGGACATAAATATTCCTTAGCTTCTTGACGTCTGCAATATCCTCTATTATCTCGCCTGATACCACGGCCTCGGGGTCGAGCTCAGCCTCGAGCTTGACCTCGGGCGTTTCTACGTCGACAGAGCTGAACTCGAGCTTGCCCTTTTTAAGCTCATCCTTTGTCGCTTCGGTACGCTTTGCCTCAGCCTCAGCCTCAAGCGGCTGTACGCGTTTGATCTTGACCTTCTTGTTCTTTGTGGAGAATATCTCCTCCATGTTTTCCTTCTCGTCGCTAAGGTCCGCGGCTTCGTTTATATCGGTATATTCTTCCGTGGGCTCCGCGTCGATATTCACGACGGGCTTGTCCTTCTCTTTATCCCTGCGGAATATGCTCATGTCCCTCACCTCCGTTATGGTGGATTTATATCGTAATCAAAGTAATACTCTCTATCTCTTTTCGGCTGCCTTGTACATCAGTATGCCGGCAGCCACCGAGGCGTTCAGCGAGTTTATCCTGCCCTTTAAAGGCAGAGAAACTATAACGTCGCATTTCTCTCTGACAAGGCGCGATATGCCCTTGCCCTCATTGCCTATCACCAGCGCGATACCTCCGCTGAAATCGGTCTTTAAGTAGTCCTCGCCGTCCATATCGGCTCCGTAGACCCAAATATTTCGCTTTTTGAGGTCGTCTATCGTGTCGGCGATATTGGTCACCCTCGCTACGGGCAGGTACTCTATAGCTCCCGCCGACGCCTTATACGCCGTATAGGTCAGCCCCGCCGCGCGGCGCTTCTTTATGATAACGCCGTGAGCTCCCGCGCACTCAGCCGAGCGGATTATCGCTCCGAGGTTGTGCGGGTCCTCTATCTCGTCAAGGATGATGACGAAGGGTGCTTCGCCTCTCTCTTCGGCGAGCTTCAATATATCCTCTACGGTAGAATACTCCTTCATGGCGCACAGCGCGACTACACCCTGATGAGCCGCTCCCGAGGTCATGTAATCAAGCTTTTTGCGTTCGACCTCCTGAACGGGTATGCCCGCCTTCTTGGCTTTGGCGGTTATCTCTACCGCGGGACCCGTCACAGAGCCCTTGGCTACCATTATCTTTATGACCGAGCGCCCCGAGGACAGCGCCTCTGTAATAGGGTTGCGCCCTATCAGCAGCTCGTCGTTCGTATATTTATCGTTTCTGTTATCGTTCATAAGGCATACCTACACATTATAATCATACATATACGATCATAGTATACCATATATAGTATGTCGCTATGCTTCTTAGTTAGAATAAAAGCGAATTTTGAGATAAAAAAGTGCAGTCGTTTTTTTGCTCTTTTTCGGCAAATTAACGATAGATTTTTATATTTCTGTCACCCTATGCCGTATCCACCGCTTACGGGATCTCTGAACAGCCCCGCGTGAGGCGGGAATATCGAGAACGAGAAGTACATCAGATAATACAGCAGAAAAAGCATCATCGCCGGGTGGAAGAAGTCGTCAAGCCTGTTGTCCGATACCGTAAACTCAAAGCTCAGCAGCTGGGTGAGGATCACCGCGATCACCGAAAAGATTATATAAACGCTCGGCGAGCCCGTGCCGATCAGCGCCGTATAAGCGTAATAAAAGCATATTATGCCGCCCATCAGCGTATAAAGCCCTATACATTTAGACACCGCGTATCTGCGGAACGGTACCTTTATCCACATCAGCTGCAGCAGCGCCCATCCCGCGTATGCCGACGAGAATATCTTAACGTGCTCCCAGACGCTCTCGTTGACAGCGCCGAACACCAGTCCCAGCGCCGAGCCCGAGCTGAGGGTATACGCAAAATGCAGATAGACCGCCGCCGAATATATCGCCGCGCAGCCTATAATCTCGGATATCATCAAAGCTCTCTTGTTCATCGCAAGCCCCCTGTATGATATATACGGGGCAGAGAGGTCTATTATTTCAAATAATAATTATTTTTTAGAAATTATACAGTTTGTATTATTCGGATTTTTCAATAAAAATGTTGATAACTCTGTTGATAAGTTGAATAACTCAGCTCTCATAAGCCAGTATCAAGCCCGATAATTACAAATTTTTCAACTTTTCACAGTTTTCCATAATTTTTTTAACAGAATTATCCTATCTTCTTTTTATGAATTATTGAAAAATTTTTATACAAATAGTATTAACAGCCTTGTCAATCGCAAATAGGAAAAATAAAAATATTTGTATATTTTTTCTGAGCTTTATTGATGACCGTAAAAAAACAACGGAGCGTAATGCTCCGCTAAAGTGTATTGCTTTTTAAAATACGATATTCCTGAAGAACAGCGTAACAAGAGTACCGTCTACTATCCCGAGCAGTATCCCGCCGAGGACGTCCGTCAGGTAATGCACCCTAAGATACATTCGGGAGAACGCGATCGCGATCGCGATTATCAGCGCCGGCAACCATATCCATACGGGACAGCAAAACGCCGTGACGGTGAAGGCGCAGAACGACGACGCGCTGTGACCCGAGGGGAACGAATGATCCTTGGGCTTACTGATCTTCATATCGTCGTCGGCTATGCTTGCTGAGGGTCTGATCCTGCCGACTTTCTTTTTTATGATTATTTCGCCGATCAGGTAATTAATGACCAGTGCCGCGGTCATGATGATGCCTGTCTCGCGAAATCGCCTTGATATCAAAAAGGGTATGACGAACAAGACCCACCATATGACCGCGCCTGTGCCCGAATAGGTGAAGAAAACCATTATCCTGTCCAAAACGGGTCGGTGGATCTCCGACATCCTGTCGACCACCCTTTTATCGAGATCCTTGAGTTTTTGTAACATGATACACCCCGTGAATATGGGAGATTGCTTTTGTTTTATTATATATCAATACCGAGATATGTGTCAATAAGATAAGCGCAGATACTATAGCTTTTTGCGGTATTATGTATGTTTGCGCTGAAAAAAGCCGACCCTTTCGGATCGGCTCGATAATATCAGTTCTTTCTGTCGTGGATAGCCTTGAGCATGGCTTCGATATCTTCGTCGGTGGTAGAGGTGTCGAGGCTGACGTCGGACGAGGGATCCTCGGCTGTCAGCTCTGATGAAGTCGGCTCGTCCTCGCTTATATTCACCCTCTTCGGGCGCTTCGGCTTATGCTCGGGGGTCTCTACCTTATGCGCCTTTCTCTTTGAGCGGGGCTTTATCAGGTCGGGGAGCAGCATACCTATGTAGGTGCATATGGAGTACGCGACTAAGTATATCAATACGGTGATCCATGAGCTGCGCCACATACCGTACAGCAGAGCCGATATGGCGTAGAACAGCGGGGCTACGGCGCAGAGGATGATCTCTTTTTTGCCCTTGCGGAAGGCATAGTGAAATCCGCAGCCGAGCGCTGTCAGCGGGAAAGCTCCCAGTTGTATTATATAGGTTATCGCGTTCTCCTGCTTGCCCATCAATAGCGGCAGCAGCAGAAATATAACGCCGATTATGATTATATACGGCAATAGCTCTTTGAGCTTTTTTTCAAATCTGTCTTCCATCTGGATACTCCGTTTGTTTGGTTCTGTTTTTATACGCTTGATACAGCAGATATAATTATAATTAAACCTTATGATAAAATCAAGCGAAATATTATCTAAATTTCAGCGATATTTTAATTGACTTATTTGTGATGTCGGAGTAAAATAGTAATACTGTCGGCGTAATAAGCGCGCCGCGGAATTTATAAAAAGAAAGAGGCGAGAATATGGACGGCGGAAGTACAAGCGGTGCTGCCGGAGGGCGACAATGTGAGCTCATTCACATAGCCGGATATGCTTTCTGCGTCCGGTTCCGCTGATCATTCATATTGTCTATGTATCCGTTCCGTATATACGCGGAGCGCCGATACCTCCGTACAGTACCTCCACTCCCACACCATAGAGGAGGTTATGATATGGAAAGAACTACTACGGTAAACTTGTTCGACACGATTGTCAATCTGCTCGAGAACAAGAAGTACGCTACTTTGAGAGATATCCTCAATACGCTCAACCCCGTAGATATAGCGGCGATATTTGAGGATCTTCAAAGCGAAAAGACCGCTCTGTTATTCAGACTGCTGCCTAAAGAGACAGCCGCCGAGACCTTTGTCGAGATGGACGAGGATACTCAGGAGCTGCTTATACACGGCTTCTCGGATACAGAGCTCAAAGAGGTCATCGACGAGCTGTACGTCGACGACGCGGTCGACCTGATCGAAGAGATGCCCGCTAATGTGGTAAAGCGAATTCTGCGTCAGGCTGACCCGGAAACAAGAAAAGAAATAAACGAGATACTCAAATATCCCGAGGACAGCGCGGGATCGATCATGACCACCGAGTGCGTCATACTGCGCCCGAAGATGACCGCCGAAGAGGCGATCAAGCGCATACGCCGCACGGGTATCGACAAAGAGACCATCTATACCTGTTATGTCTCAGACAGCTCGTCTACCCTTATCGGTATCGTCACTATAAAGACCTTGTTGCTCTCTGAGGACGACGAGGTCATCGAGAACATCATGGAGACCAACGTCATCTCGGTCAACACCCTCGACGACCAGGAGGTCGTCGCCCAGATGTTCAATAAGTACAATTTCCTCGCGCTTCCCGTTGTCGATAAGGAGAACCGCCTTGTAGGTATCGTCACTGTCGACGACGCTATCGACGTAATGGAAGAAGAGGCTACCGAGGATATCCAGAAGATGGCGGCTATCACGCCTACCACCGACAAGCCCTATGACCGTATCGGCGTATTCGAGACCTACCTCGCGCGTATACCGTGGCTGTTGATACTGATGATCTCGGCTACCTTCACGGGCATGATAATCACCGGCTTTGAGGACGCTTTGGCGGGCTCGCTGGTGCTCTCGGCGTTCATACCCATGCTGATGGATACCGGCGGTAACTCGGGTTCACAGGCGTCGGTCACCGTTATCCGTGCTCTGAGCTTAGGTGAGATCGAGTTCAAGGATATTTTCAAGGTCATGTTCAAAGAGGCGAGGGTCTCTCTCTTATGCGGCGTTACCCTTGCGGCGGCGAACTTCGCCAAGATAATGCTCTTTGACCGCCTTGTGCTACATAACGAGGGCATAACGGTCGAGGTCGCTCTGGTCGTCTGCCTTACGATGGTCGTCACGATATTCATAGCAAAATTAGTCGGCTGTACCCTGCCTATGATAGCTAAGAAGCTCGGTTTCGATCCCGCGGTAATGGCGTCGCCGTTCATCACGACGATAGTAGACGCTATCTCGCTTATCGTATACTTCGGTATAGCGACAGCGATACTGCATATATGACGTAATAAAACAGCTCCCTTTCAAATCGGAAGGGAGCGCTTTTGTTAGTTAGGAGTTAGGAGTGAGGAGTTAGGAGTTAGGAGTTAGGAGTTGAGGTGCTGTCCAAATCTATGATTTGGCTAACAGCACCCATGCAAGGCTCTCCCAAGAAGCGGAGAGCATAGCTCGAACGCTGATTGGCTGAGAGCTACTGCGAGGAGTTAAGGGCGGGCTGTGCCCGCACCCATTTGCAGGGATGAGCACTGCTCGTCCGCGTTTGACTGAGAGCAATGGTAGGGTGTTAGGTGAGTAGGGGAGGTGCCCCGACAGGGGCGGAGGGTTTTAGCCTCCCTTTTCTAAGGGAGGGGGACCGCGTCAGCGGTGGAAGGTTCCAACCTCTGTCGCTTTGCGAATGTTCCTGCGGAACACGGACGACCAACGGTCGTCCCTACGGCTGGGTAAATTGCTCACGATTACGACGGCTTTATTACTCGATATCATATCTATAAACATACACGGCGGGAGCGCTCCCGCCGTGTTTGTTATTTGACAGGAAATTACAACAAACTGTATAATTTATTATTAATGAATATAAAT
>CAMHAH010000029.1 GCA_946183365.1 uncultured Clostridia bacterium | reverse complement strand
TTGATAACTAGAAAGAGCTTCGTCATAAATAGTTTGATAATAATTTAAGTCGCTATTTAATGATGATATTTTCTCATTATATTCCGTTATTTCAGCTTCCAAAGAAGCTCTAGTATTACAAGAGCATAATAGAATAATAGATAATAAAGATATTATTAGTATAACATTTTTTGTTTTCATGCTTTATTAACCCCAAATAAAAAGTGTGCTATTAAGTTGAAAAATCGTTTAGGTTATTGTTAGCTGACTTTAAAAAAATAAATATTCATAATGTTACTATCGTATTAAAAACCAAAACAGCAAAACTAATACGCCAACCGCCCCTATAGCGCACAAAACACCTATCGCGATATTTGTGGCACTGCTATTTCTTTCCTGAGTTCTCATATCTGTTCTCGGCACAAAAGCAGTTGATTGCCGAGGTGCGCTTGATTGAATTGTTGCTTGTCGTTTAATCTGTTCGGCTATCGCAATCGGATCATGTCCTATGAGAATTCTTTGGTGGAATCCCTTCAACCAGTTTACGTCATCAACCGTACATTCGACATAACCTGTTTCGTGAGCAAGTTTATTGCGAACCCAACGTACGTGCTTTAGTTTTTTGTATTCACTATGCCATCCGCTGATTCTGTTTCTTATATACATAGGTGTCATATCCATTTGTTCTATGTAAGCCGTGACACCCTTGTCAGCGTTTAACATATCGCGGCAGATTTTGTCTACGCCCTTAAACTCTTCAAATAATTCAGATTCTATCGCATTCATTTTTTATCCCTTGCATCTTTCGCATTTGAAATCTCCATTATATGGTTAACATAATCTGAAAACTCGCTGTTCATTTTGCCGACGTCATCCACTGATGCTTTTATGACATTGCGTCTGAACAACAACGCTGCAATCAGTCTGTAAACCCAGCAGAACGGCAACAGGAACGGAAGATATTTCAGAATTTTGTAACGCTGCTTCATCTGCGAATAATTCAATCCCCAGCGCTCCGTAAAGAATTTTATATTACCCCATAGGGTGCGCTTTTCGCCGTGACCTTTGTCATAGTCGAGCACCAGCCGGTTATCGGCATTTCCGAATGTAGTGTTGTTAAACACAAACTCAGCAATCTCAATCAGTTCGTCGTCCGGCTTCTCTCCGTCAAAAAAGAATCGGTTGAGCTTTAACGTAGTGTCAAGGAAACCATCCATTCCGAAACTTTTAAGCTCCGAACGAATGTAATTCATATTAAGCTGCATCTTCTGAGTCATCACATAGATATCGAGATACTGTCTTAAACCGCAGCCGCCGTATGTAAAGTGCTTGTAAAGATGGCAGAGCACATGAATGAAGAAATCGTCCGTCTTATATAGGTGATAGAGCTTGTAGCCATCCTTCAGCTCAGTGTGCTGAAACGGCTCATCAAAATATCCCTCAAAATCATAATCATCCGGGAACAAATCCCTGTGCAGCTCAATGTGCAAGGACGGTTTTTTCACATAAGAAATGTCATTGGTTTCAAAATCCGTTTTCTTTTCGTAACCGAGCTTGAACAGAATTTGTTCAGCGTCAGCGAGTCTGTCACCCACATAAATATCAATATCGGTAAAAGTCCTGAGCGCAGGGTTCGGATAGTAATTCTTGAGAATTGCGCCTTTAAGCGGCAGAAAAGGTATCTCGGCTTTTTCCAATGCATCAAATACTTGTTGCCCACCAAGTTCAAATCTTGCTTCTCTGAGTACATTCAGCTTGTAATCATCTTGGAATTCCTTTAACTGAGCATCATCATATCCCAACTTTTTCAAAGCAACAAACGCCATGTTGGAAACATCCTGCTCCTTCTGATACGCATATAACCCCTCAAGAGTCATCCCCTCGGGCATAGCAACAGGCTCTGTGCCATTCAACACAGAGCTCAATAAACGACAAGTATATAAACCATAAATCATGTTGGCAGATATATTAGGCATAGTTCTTTAATCCTTCAATCATAATTTCCTGTATAAATATATCATAATACAACCAATTAATCAACAAAATGCATTCAAATAATCATTTTTCGATTGCAAAAAGGTTATGGCGACATGCAAATGGGGATGTCACCTCTGAGCCAAAAGCTCGTCTGAGGACGTTCTGAGGCGAAAGAAGCGGAATCTGATTACAAACAAAATCTTCCGTTCAACAAATTGTATTTTCTGCCTATGTCTGCGTACAATAATTAGGCAAGATATTAACAATTAAGGGAGATTTAGATATATGAAAGCAACAGGAATTGTAAGGCGGATCGACGACCTCGGGAGAGTCGTTATCCCCAAGGAAATCCGCAGAACACTGCGTATCCGCGAGGGCAACCCGTCACAGATAGCATTGAAAAACTGGCAGAAATACTGCTTCGCTATGTTGGATTTAGCTAAAAGAATGGGTTGGGATTAGTACATATTAACGAAGAAACATCGTTTGACGGTGCGTATCCGTAAGGGGTGTTTTGAGGAAAAACAGCAGGCTCAGTGAAAAATACACCGAGCCTGTTCCCATTAATGATAATTTTTTTCATTTACAAATCAAGTGAATTCTCATTCAACAAAAACTCGTAAAGTCCAAGATGAAGGATTCCGTCCTCATCTGTCCATGGCTTCATTGCGGTTTTGCTGATGATGATTTTTTTGAAGAAATCCTTTGTATGCTTCAAAGGTCTTAATTCAGTTTCCATTTTCAACGGCTCTGAAACATTCAGTGAAGATTGGATATAGTATTTTTTTGAACCTCTGTTTACTACGAAATCAATCTCACACTGCTTTTTACTTCTTTTTCCGTCGTGACTTTCAACGATCTCTACAACGCCGACGTCAACGGAATACCCACGGCACAGAAGCTCATTATAGATAATGTTCTCCATGATATGCGTTTCTTCCTGCTGCCTGAAATTCAGTCTTGCGTTGCGAAGTCCGATGTCGGTACAGTAATACTTTGACGGATACTCAAAATATTTTTTCCCTTTTACATCATAGCGTTTCGCATTACTGAACAAAAATGATTCTATCAAATAATTCAGATAATTTGAAACGGTTGCGCTTGTTACCTTAATGTTTTTGACAGACTGCAAGGTATTCGCAATTTTACTTGCATTGGTAAGCGAGCCGACAGAAGAACAGAGGTCGTCAGTTAATTCACTCAAAACATCAGGTAATTCAATATCATAACGCTCCGTAATATCCTTGAAATAAACCTCTGAGAAAAGATTTTGTAAATAGTTAATCTTCTCTGCATCGCTCTTTTTGGTTAATACAAGCGGCATACCGCCGTACAGAGCGTATTCTTCATAAGCGTCGGATTTATCTCCACCCACAAACGAATAGTATTCCTTGAACGAAATAGGATAAATCTTAACTTCGTCGCCCCTGCCGCGAAAGGCAGTCAGCACATCCTTCGTGAGCATTTTGGAATTGCTTCCGGTTACATATATATCGACATTGCGAAGCCGCATAAGACCGTTGAGAACATTATATAGTTTGATATTCTCAGGATTTTTCAGCTCATTCTTTGAGATCGCATACTGCACCTCGTCAATGAGAATATAGTACATATCCTTATTGACGATTTTCCCACGAATATATTTTGACAATTCATCGGGATCCCGATAATCAACGAAAAGATCGTCATCCAAGGCAATCGTGATAATCTGTTCCTCTTTTACTCCGCTCTCGATCAGATAATCATAGAACAGATTAAACAGCAGAAAGCTCTTTCCGCATCTTCTGATTCCGGTGATAACCTTAATCAATCCGTTTTCCTTTTTATCAATCATTCTGCCAAGATATTCGTCGCGCTTAATTACTTTCTGCATAGCGACCTCCTCGTATTTAAAACTTACGGGTATTTTCCCTTAACTTTCAAATATATTATACCGCTATTCGAGGAAAATATCAAGCACCAATTGAAACTTAGGTGCATTTGCACTTAAATTTGCACAGCAGCCTAAAGGATGGGATTAAATTAGTACATATTGCTTGTACTCCATATATGCATTAACATAATTATAGCGAATTATCAATTGGTTTACAACATTTTATGAGGGAATATGCAATTAAAACATTTCATGAGGGAATGGAGAAAACAAAGCTTAACCAAAGCAGTAAACAGGCTCGGTGCTTTTTCACCGAGCCTGTTCCCGTTTATGATTCTAAGTTTTTGCAATACGTTTGAACCCAGAGGCTTGTAGATTCCCGAAGCTCTTCGCTGAAATCCTGCAAATCATCTAATGAAATGACGTGTTCGATGATCAAGCCGATCAGAATATTCTGCAGTTTTGAGCGGCTTTCTTCGATAACGCGAACGCCTAAGCTCTGCCTGTCCGCACGAATACGCTTGTCGAGCTCCCAAAACTTTTCGGACGCCGCTTTATCATCGGCGAGCAGTTCAACGTATTCTTTTATCAGCCGCTCCATATACGCTTCCTGCCATTCGGGCAGCATTTTGCGATACAGCTTCCAATCTTTTTCCTCTGACTGATACATAAATAACTCCTCCTTATACCGCGGTTACCACTCTATTTCGTCAGGATATTATATGCTATTATACCGCTAATCAATCAAATTTGTAAAGAGGAATCCTTTATCATTTAAAGTGCTCACGCAGATATTTAATCGGAAACGGGATAACGGTATACTGACCGTTACGGACAAAATCGACTGCCATCATAGAGAACAGCAGATCGGGTGAAGGAAATTCGCTTTCAGCACGCACCTGACGGATCGGGCAGCCGCGACTAACCTTGTCCTTTGCCGTGGTCTTTGAGCCGACGTAATAGTACAGGTCTTGTCCGTAGTACTCGCTCGGGTAGTACCGGATTCCGCTCAGGTTGCCGAGTTCCATACCGCTGTCGGCACTTTTCAGCTCGGAATAGATCCAAAGGCCGTGCTCCGTGTGGAGCCATCGGTTCAGGTCTTTGTACGCGCTGTTTCTGAGGTTCATCATCCTGTGGATATCGCGCTTTATCAACGTATCCTCTGCATCATTCAGTTGTTCTTTCATCTCAGTTACTGTCCACGCATAATCCGGCTTTGCCTCTGCGAATTCATCAAGGTACATCAGTAGATCTGATTTTCTTACGACTGTACTCGGTTGGGTCTGATATAAGGCGTCATACAGAGCATGCGTATTAGGACAGGTGAATTCTTTTGTCTTGCCGATGGCGATTACGTTATCAGGCGAGTCGAACAGGAGACATTCTATTTCGCTTCCGCATCTGAACAGCTCTTTACTGAAAAGCTCGTACTTATTCTTTACCGTTTCCTGTCCCTCTGACAACTCAATATCCGCGGAGCATAACACTTCATACTCAAAACTGCCGTCGGGATGGACGCACATGATGCAGTAGTTTTTCTCTTTAAAATTATCCTTGCACTTCCCCGCTTTCACGAAAAAGAAGTCGTGATCAAGCCCGAGCTTGCTCCAATCGAAGGCGGTCATCTGTTTCTTCTGATTATCCGACTTGATCAGGAGTTCCTGCAGGATCTTATCGAACGCGTGCAAGCCAATGGTTTCCTCCTTAAAGAAATCCTCGATCGTCACATGCTGGACGATGTACCCGCTCACATCATCCTTGTGCGGATCGTGCTCGGCGGGATGATCGTCGTAGTATTCCAAATTATGGATGATCCGAAGATTGAGCATCTCTTTTTGCAGACTGCCGATCTGCACTTCTGTTTGATACTGCTCACCGAAAAGGTGAGCGATCTCAGCGATCAAGCTCTCGGATGCGGAGCTATGACAACAATCGTCGATATTGATACTGCTGTTTTTCAGAAGCAACTTCAATGCAGGACGCCAATCATGTTTTTTAGATGGTTTATAGGTGATTGAATCTTTGACCTCGCACTGTTCCAATGTCATGTAATCGCTGAGTTTATCCCGAACGTCCCGCAGGAATTGTTCCATTACTCCCATCTTGCTTTTGCAAAAGCTCTTGAAATCTCTGTAGCCAATGAAATCGACCGTGTTATGTCCCGTGTGATACGAACCCTTGACATAGAGTTCCTCGTGATCGTCATCTTTCAACTTTTTGCGGAATGCTCCTGTCGCTTCGTCAAACACAAAACACGGCGCATTTTCTTTCTCTGACTTTTTCCTGAATGTCCGGACGCTCAGATTCAGCAACATTCCGCGTTCAAAGTTGATCTGTAAAAACCAGATATAGTTTTTCTTCTTCCATGAGGGGTCACGATAGTAGAGCTTACCTGTCAGGTTATGATAGCTGAAATGCTTGTTCTTTGGAGATTTCAGCGTATTGACCAAAAGGTTCGCGAGTAAATAATCCTTGCTGTAGAAGACATCTTCTCGCATACTTTGATTAAGGATATCCATTTTCCTGATTGTTGCATCGGGATAGCTATCTTGGATCGTTGCGCGAAATTCGCTTTCTTTTACCGTGCCTTTATCAAAGAGCACCAACGCTTTAGCGCCCCATAAATACTGAACGGCACGCGCCTTGAATTCCGCTGTCGGGATATCGAGGATATTGGTTGTGTATAGATTTGTTTTTTCTTTCGTAACGATATAGATATCAAAGGCGTCGTCGATCTTTTGGTAATCATAATGGGGCTCAAAGCGATTCGTCAGAAGCATGGTTCTCCTCCTTTATCATTCTCAGGTTATCAGATAATACCAGACCGCTTTTGTCGATCAAACCGGGAATCTCAATGATCTTTCCGTCATGGGTCATAGACGATTTCCAATCGGGCTCACCGATCAGGTTGACGATATACACCCTTTTCCCGCCGATCGCGTCGAGCTTTCGGCTGATCTCATCCAGGCTCTTTTGTCTGTCTTTTCGATAGGTCGATTTCCAGTTTTTGAAATCCACATAAACGCCGTCGCCGATCTCATAATCGAAAAATTCGAAGCGTTCGGGATCGTCGATCTCGCGCAGGGCGATCCCCATTTCCTGCTGTAAAAGCACCTCTCCGCATACCTCTCCGAGTGCGCCCTTATAGATGTTGTGGAAGAGGACGGGGCTCATAAGGTATTCCTGTTCTTCAAACGTCGTCGCATAGGCGTTTGCAAGAAAGAGTGCTTTCAGCAAAGGGTTCTTCATCACGGTCGTCAAGCCTGATTCCGCTTCATCCATACGGAATACAGCGACCTCTCCCGTATCGCTCATGTGTATAGCGCGCGGACTCTTGCGGAAGCCGGCTTCGTCACAGGTAAAGTCCAGCGTCACATTCGAGAAGTCCGAATACTGCGAATACAGATAGCGGTTTTGCTTCTTGCCGCTTGTGATATACAGCTTCCTCACGGTCGCGTTCGTCGAACGTTCTTCTGCCGACGCGGTCGGATATCGGAGCACCGTTTCACGCAGATTCTTCCACGCTTCCATACTCTTTTCGCTCCAACGACGCGACAGGAGCGAACGGATCGTCTGCATGCCGATGGTCGATATCCTCTCGGCATTGTTCAGGATCTTCTTTTCCTCATTCGTGTATTGCTTGCCGATATTCTCACAAAGCTGAGCGATACAATCCATTTCTGGCGGGATCACACGTTTTTCGATCTCCCCCGCGCTGACCTTTTCCAAGAGCTTTTCTTCCGCGATGATCAGGATCTCAGGACTTTTCAGGAAGGTACGGCACATTCTGCCGACCGCCTGTATCACGTGCTTTGTCGCCTGCATCCTGACGCTGTCCTTGTAATACAAACAGTTCTGATCGGATTCTCTGCGTCCGGAATAATGGTGGAACGCATGGCGGATCATTCTGTCCTTTTCTGCAAAGCTAAGTTCGCCGTTGCTGTACAGCTCTTCGATTTGGAACAGCATTTTCATGAGATCCGTCGAATCCATCGTACCCTCACCGTATGTATTGACGGTCAGATTGGTCGCATCGCCGAGATACAAAGCGTCGATATCCTTCGTTGAGAACCGCTTATCCGCGGGATCATTGTACTCACGCAGGCAGATATATCGCTGAGGATCACTGACCTTGTATTGCAGATTTTGTCCCGCGCCGATCGTGCTGTATGATGACATGATGAAAACCTTTTCGCCGTTTGAAAGCCGCTCTAACAGACGCTCTTTTTCTTCATCAAAATTCTCACTGCGGAGGATAAACAGAGAGGCTTGATCGGTTGGATCACCAGTTAATTCTGTTGCAAGCTTCATCAGCTTCTTCAATAAATCTTCGTCAAAATCGGGGTGATTCTGCTTCGGCAAAGCCATTCCGAGATACAGCATGGAGCGCAAGAGCGGTCGACGGCAAAAGGCGAGCATTGCGCGGAACGCGTTACAGTAACGAATACTCTGATAGCGCTCGACAGACTGCGCTGTGATCAGATTCTCGCATATCTGTGAAAGCTCCGATTCACCGGTGATCTCCCGGCAGATCTCTGATAGCTCCTTACCGTTATAATCGTTGCTGAAAACAGCTGATTCAATGCGAATTCGCCCGTCTTGATATGCCTGATGATTCGGCGCAAGCTGACTACGAATTCGCTCCTTTACCTCTTGCGGTGTAGAGTGGAAACGATCTTCGAGCGTCTCTTTCAGATAACTCAGGTTATAGTTCCCCACCACCGTCGGGATCTCTGCTGTCGCGGAGATTCCGATCACCTTGCACATTTGCGAAAGGTAGATCAGGAGCTTTTCGGGAGTGTCATAGACCTTTACATAGCTGATTGCCGTGCTGTCGTTGTGCGCGTCGTTATCCTCAAATTCATACACTTCAAAACCGTCCCGATAGAAAGAGGCGGGCGGGATCACCTCATCATCCTTGCTTTTGACGAATGGATCGCACATCTCTCCGAGCAGCAGTTCTCTCTGCTTTTGCGACAGCTCGATCTTATCAAGAATACTGTTCACGGCGTTTTCGATCGTCATCATATCCCTGTTATCGCCGCGGCTCTCATTCTCGGCGTTGCAATAATGGGTAGCCCACTTAAAGAGGAAGATTCTGAATTGTTGTAAAAAGCCGTTGATCCTGCGGATCAGACCGTAAATGATGATGTCGCGACCTTCATGCTTCGCGTAATAATGCTCTTTATCCTCGAAGCGGATATCTACGATGTTCTCGGTCGGATTCAGCTGTGCGCGGACAAAGCGCTTGTCCCCCTGCAATACCGTATGGAAGGACGAATCCTTCAGCAGGAAGTTCTGCCGTCTGTCGATCGAGCCATCCTCTGTTTTGTAGCTGAGGTCGGTATGATATCTCTGTGCGATATCCTCAGCTTCTTTCGCGATCGTCTCAAATTCGCTATGTTTTCCGTCTTTCGTTTTAACCTTGTCGCACGCATCTTTCATCTTGCGCGACATATGAGTGCTGTCCATCATACGGCTCAGCTGACGGAACAACACCAAAAAGTCATTCCTCATATCCAGTGACAGGTTGATGATCTCGTTTTTGACGGTTTCTTTCGTCGCGTCGAATTCATCGATGAAGATGATAGCGTTTTTCAGAAAAGGCGCTTTGATCATCTCATAACTCGGCTCGATCAAAACGGAATTGCGAAGCAGGAACTTGTTGACGCTCATCAATAACACCTGATGATCATCAGTGAATACGGCGGGATAGAGTTTCCCGATCCATTGATATTTCGGACTGCTGCGGATCGCATTTAGACGCTCCTGCTTTATCATGAACGCATCGCTGAGCTTTTTCCGTATCATTTTTCTGAAGCTGCTGTCAGCGGAACGTATCCTGTCTTCCAAGAGAGCTTTATACTCTTTATCTCCTCCACTGTGTTTTGTCACTTTGTTATACGTTCGGATCGTCTTGACGAGGGTGCTGTAATCCTCGGTTTGGAACTCCTCGGGCACTTCGATTTCCAACAGTTTCTCCACGACCTCGTCGAAATTCGCACGGATACGGAGGACGCTCTTTTCGTAATTGACCTCTCCCAAAGCTGCCTTGAGCTCGTCCTCGGGCAGATTCTTGTTGAGCGTCGTCAGATAAATAATCTTCCTGCCCGTATGATCGTTCCGCACAAACTCGGCGATCAGCTGTGAAGCTGTGTAAGTCTTGCCAAAGCCCGTAGGCAGTTCACAGAGGTATAAGCCTGTTTCATCAGATGCCAATACTTTTCTTAAATAATCTTCCATTCGTTAATTATCCTTTCTTATAACTATACTAATTGAAATGGAATATGTACACTTTCCTTTATATAAAGCAAAGTCCCATAAACGCTTCTCTGAACAGAAAGTTTGAATTTTTTGGCAAAAAGAAAAACGCATCGAAGAAGATATGCAATACCGCAACTGCGGATATATCCTCTTCGATGCGTTCAATAAACTCTCTAATCACTAAAAATCCAACTGTCACGTATTCACTACTATTCAATTGCAAGACTATAATAGCACGATTATTAACCGGATGTCAATATAAAAATATAGAAATAATTATGATACACTCTGCTAGAACAGTATTATTATACTTGAAATAATAATAGAGTGGAAAAAGAAAACAAGAAAGAACCACTTTGTATTCTTCAGCTTCAATGGATATACAGATAAGCTAAGGCAGTTGGCTGAGGAAAAAGGGGATATACTGTTGTACGAGTAATATTCATAAAATGCAACCATCTTTTTCAACAAACGATAAACAGGATGCACTTAACATAAATAGAGCATCCTGTTTTACTATTATCGAAAGGTAATATTAGTCTTTATACTTTACTATAAACATCTACATATATGTTGAAAAATCGACAATATTACGGTTACCTTTTGGGCTTCGGTGTCACTTGCCATCTTACCTGATTAATGCGCCTTCGTATCAGGTTTCTGTTCGTCAGGCTACGATTTCGCTATCCCTTCTTCTCGCCTGTACCTCACGATTCAAACCTTGGGAGTTGCTACAGAGTTCGTCGGTAACTACGCCTCGGTGGACTTTCACCACAGAGCATTGATATGCCCGTCATACAAGTTACAGGCTCGCCGCATTTTCTGTTGCGCCGAGCCTGTTTTTCGTTGTATTTTTTGTGATTTGCAAAAGATATTCGTTGCATTTTTGTATTAGAAATAGTTTTCTAAACAAAATCATAGCAAAATTTCCTACTACTCGGAACATTTCCTGAGTGAATAATCATAAAATCAGGAGACCTTAAACCTCCCGGCCGGTTTTATTTTGCCCCACCATTTGCAATCCAAATCAAGAGTCCGATTATTATCGCTAATGCTGCTATAACCGCAATCAGAATCCATGATTTGCGAGGTTTGCTTTGTGAACCTAATACGTTAACACCATACTTCGGCGCAGCCGCCGAAATCGTTTTCGCCTGCTGTTGTTGATTTTGGATTTGGGACTCTTGAACAACCCGGCGAGCCTTTGCCAAAAGGTCTTGCTGCGTGAGAAGTCTGTTGTGAAAATCCTTTAGCCAATCAAAATCATACTGAGTGCACTCTACATATCCGGTGCTGTGCGAAATCTGATTGCGAAGCCAGCGGATGTGCTTTAGCTGTCTGTACTCATTATTCCACTCTGTAATCCAATATCGCACAGTCATCGGAGTTTCATCCAAATGATCTATATAAGCGGTGACACCTTTTTCAGCGCCAAGCATGTCTCGGCAAATTGCATCTACATATTTGTATTCTTCCAAAAACTCTATCTGTATAGCATCCATTTTCCATTGCTCCCATAAAAGCTGTAAGCCATTTATTCCGAAAATTCCTAATGCCTTTCGGTAAAACAGCATTATCTATTCTCAGAAATATTTAGCTTATATATTAACACATTTCGACCAAGTTAGCAACTATTTATAAATCGATAGTATATGGCAATAACACACCTTGTCCAAATGAATTTGATTGCAAAGCACGTCATTTTTTGCTTCAAAATACCGCTTACATTCAAAAACATACCGTTCAGCGTAAATCGCTGGACATTATTTTTCATCGTGCTATACTTTAACCATCGGAGGTGATTTACTTGAAATTTGAGCTGAACATAAACCCAGATATTGACGAAGCGGTGCGCGCCGATGTTCACAAGCATTCTGATTTTACCGAACAGCTTGAAGAGCTTGTAATGTCATACAACGGCGCGGACAGCATTACCGCCTACGCTGACGGAGAAATAAAAGTAATCAAGTTTCAAGAACTTGAGTGCGTTACCGTTATCGGCGCCAAATCATTTGTTATCGATACGCAAGGCAGACAGTATAGAATACGGTATAAGCTGTATGAGGCGGCTCAGCTCTTGCCTGCGTCGTTTATTAAAATCAATAAATCAACCATAGCTAACAAAAAGAGAATAGACCACTTTACAGCGGCGTTGAGCGGTTCGGTAAACGTTATTTTCAAAAGCGGCTATACCGACTATGTTTCAAGGCGTTGCTTTGTGGAAATTAAAAAGGAGTTGAAAAAATGAAACAATTTATTAAAAACTTTATTCACAGAGGCGCTATGTTTTGCGGACTCGGTCCGGTGATTGCGGCTATTGTTTACATCTTTCTGTCAGCAAACGGAACCGTGGAAAATGTACCGGTAAGTACATATATTCAAGAGATTTTTACATCAACGCTTATGGCATTTATCGCCGCCGGAATTTCCGCAGTTTATACAGTTGACAAGCTTGCTTTTCCGCTTGCGGGGCTAATTCAAGGCTCGGTACTGTTGCTTGACTATTTGTCAATTTATCTTTTCAACGGCTGGCTTAAGCCAAACCCGGCGGCGATCGTAATATTTGTCGTTATTTTTGCCGCCGGATTCGCCGCAATATGGCTGATTATTTACAAAAGCGTCCAAAGGCAAATCAAGAAATTAAATGAGAACATAGGTTGAATCCATTTTCTTCTATTTCTCCTTTATTAGCTGTGAAATGGCTTTACATATCTTTTAGCTTTTATAACTGACTTCCATGATAATACCCCAAAAGGCTTTTATTATGGATATATTATAGTCAATTCATTCCATAATTTCAATTGCTTTTGATAAATTACAAGAAAGAACGAAACAAAATAAAGCCACCAAAACATATCCGAGGTTTTTATCTCACTGAAAAAGCTCGTTTTTAGCGTCAACAGAACAGAAAGGTGCATATCAACCACAAACAAAATCTTCCATATTTTTAATTGTATTTTCAGCCTATGTCTGCGTACAATAATTAGGCAAGAAATTAACAATTAAGGGAGATTTAGATATATGAAAGCAACAGGAATTGTAAGGCGGATCTCAAGCACCTTTTCGGTCTGTTTGGCGTTGGCGATATATACCTCGATTTCGTCCTTTTCGGGTTCTTTATCGTTGTGGACTACCGAACCTTCCATAGCGAGAATGAGACTTTCCTCACGGTCGGTAATTGCGGGAAAATCAAACTTAGTCTTTGCAAGCAGGCTGTTAAGCGATCTCACCTTACGCGGCGATACCGCGAAAAGTTCAAGAAGAACGTCGTTGAAATCATCAACCGACTGCTGCTTACACAATCTGTTATATATCCGTCTGCTTTCAGCAATCATACCTTCGGTAATATCTACATTCTCAAGCGTATCATTAACAGCCTTGTCAGCATACTTTGCAAGTTTTGAGAACAGCTCGAACCTTACGGTATTGCTGTCGCTTGGTTCTGCCTTATGTTGAGTCTTCTGCCTTACGGGAGTATAAAAGATGTCGCTTTTATCTTTGTAGAGCTTTGAGAGCTTTTCATAATAACGAATCCAATAGAGCGTCGTATCGTCATACGACGTACTCCTCTTACCGAACATTTCACCCTCATCAGCACCTATGCGTCCGTAGTTAACCTTGATTTCTCCGTCCTCGACAGCCATCTGGTAAAACTTATAGTTACCATACCCATATCTGTCTGCTCCCGGGCTTACGCAAGTCATATACACGGGAGAGTATGTCGAAGGCTTTAAACCGTAAACACTATCGTACTTCTTTGTAACGTACATTGACGGAACCTTCTCGGAATTTCTCCAGTAAGTTCCTCGCTGGCGCACAGAATAAAGAACATCGCCGTATGGCGACTCCGCTTTAAGCTCGCCTGGGAAATCTACGACAAGAAGTTTTTCGGCTATTCCTCTATAGAAAGAACTCTCGTTATCCTCAACGCAAATATCCTCGCACTTCCACTCGGTTTCATAGTCGGATTTCCATTTAACCGTCAAATTTATATTCATTTTTCAACCTTTCTGTTATGGTCAGCTCCCGAGGAACAATCGGGAGCTTTATTCTTACCTCATTTCTGTAATATTAAATTTCCACTCACGTCTGTTGTGAGCGGCCATATAATCATCAATACCCTTAAAACGATTATCCCAGGACATTCGCGAATAACCGAGACCATTGTTAATAACCTTGTTTTTGAGTTTGCGGCGAGCCTTTTCAACCTGCTCATTAAACTCACAATCGCGGTCAAAACAATCTACTATCCTCTTAACTCCAAGTTTTTTCAGATTACTGAAAAGCTCGGGTAAGCAGTTTTGGTTATTAACTCCCGCAACACCTACAAACGGTTTACCGCTTAAAGCGTAGGCTACGTCAGCCTTCAAGCCACCCTCGGTCAGATAAACAATATGATTGGCATTGTTAGTCAGAGGATTGGTTAAATGCGCGGGAGAGCCGCTACTAAGCCCTTGAGCTTTGCTTTTACTCGAAAACCAAAGATATTTATTTCCTTTTCTCGGATTGTCAAGCCTTATCTGAAAGCCTTGAATCTTTCTGTCAACGGACATCATCGGGATTAAAATCCCCTCGTTAAATCCGAAAAGGTTAAAATTCCACCGTCCCGATTTATCTTTAAAAAAGCCCGGGACGCCTTGGATTTTATAGCCGTTTAGTATAAGCTGATTGATTATATGATAGTGTTGTTCCTTATGCGTCGGAGTTGTTCTGAATCCAAATTTCTTAATTTGAGTTTCAGACAGTCCGCGCTGAAGTAAGTTTTCTTTCTGCTTTGTTTCGAGTACACATAATGACAGGAACTTTCTGTAAGTACGGTCAAGCTCCGAAGCGGAGGCTTTAGCTGAACAGCGTTTGCTGTAATCAGCCTGAGCCTTCGCGTAGAGTGATTTTGTATCAACGGAAACCCCGTGATTTATGTATTCCAGAATATCCTGTCTTGCCTGTTTTCTGTCAACACCGGTTACGAGAGTATAAAGGTCGAGCATACCGCCGTGAGTATCACAGCGAGAACACCTGAAAGCATCCTTTGGAATACAGATATTCAGTTTTCCTTTACCATCGTGACCGTTCACGGGATTAACTGTACAAAAAGGACAATCAACATCCCAATCAGTAGGATTTGTGTGACGAACCACTAACGATAAACACTTTACAACATCAAGGATATTGTAATCGTAGTTGTTGCCCGACATAGTTTACTTCCTTTACTTTGCATTAACAGAATCAAGCAGGACTTTTATAGCCCTTTTTGATTTGACATCAACAGATTTTGAGTTTACCGCTCTATCAAGAAACGCTTTGTCATACTCGAGGATTTTACCGATAGGTTCACCGAGATATTTTGTCCTTGAGGAGTTCGCCACATAATAAAGCGGATACTGAGCAGCTTCATCAGGCGTAGGCGGACACATCTGAGCCAAAAGCACAGAAGCGCAAGCCTGAGTATACTCCGTGCACATATCGGGAGTATTAACGATAGCTTTAAAAAATCTCGGAGCGCTGTCAGGTTGTACATTAAGATACTTACCAAGCTGAACATGCTCGCAGTATTTTCTGCCTGAATATGTATTCTTGTATTCAACGGGACAGTTGGCTGCTTCATCAACAGTGATTTTACTCACGTCTATCGGCTGTGTGTTCTCCATGGTCTGTGTTACAGTTACCTGCTGTGTCTGGGGTGAAGCAGTATAAGTCTGTGTCTGAGCGTTTTGTGCATTACCGGTCTTGTTCTGCTGAACATTCTGTCCGACGTTATTTGGAAGAACGGTATACTCATCGTTAAACTGACTTCCGAAACCACAATGGCGCAGAGCGTTGCCGATAGCCATGGTTCTCGCGGTAGCGATGTAGTTGCGCTCGCCCGTGAAAAAGTTATTTTCATCACGAACAATTACCGGTCCCTCGAATATATTCGGAATATCCAGCTTTTCAGGTTCAAGATAAATCTTAACCCTGTACTGACAGTAAGAACCCATCTCAAGCATAGCCTTTTCCGTCTGGATGATGGATGTGGGATAAACAATCTTAACCCAATTGATAAGGTCAGCTTCGTGGAAATACCATGTACGATCCTGTCCGTTCCACTGAATATTATCGGTGGGATCATAGCCTGCTTCCTCACTTTTCTGACGAACATAAGGAGATACCTTAGCCCAAAACTTCTGTTTTGACTCCTCAGTTAACTCATATTTCTGTTCTATCTTTGTGAATTCATTTGTACTCATTTAAGAAACCTCTTCTTTCTGTAAATCTTTGATTCGATTGCCGAGATTCGTATTGCGTTTTACTATGCGGTTATTATCAATGCATCTGTAAACACAGTCGATTGAACCGACAATCGTGACATTTTCTGTTGCTCTCGTAACTCCCGTATAAAGCAGATTACGATAGAGCATATTATCGAAGTAATCGAGCATCGGGATTATGACATCGTTATACTGACTACCCTGACTCTTGTGGATAGTTACAGCGTAAGCAAGCTCGACGTTAAACATATCCTCAAAAGAGAAATCGACAACTCTGTCAAACCCGAAATCGATACGAAAGGTAATTACACCGTCATTCTTATTAATTGACTTTATATATCCGGTATCGCCGTTGCAAATCTGAACTTCTTTACCGCTTATATCTAAGACGTTGATGTTCTTGTTCTGCATAATGCGGTCATTGACTCGAAACAGGTTTTTACCGACCTTTCGCTCCGCTTTATCAGGAGAAGCAGGATTAACTGCCTCCTGAATCTGCTTATTCAGAGCATTGGTCGCGCAAGTTCCTTTTTTCTTCAGCGGAGAAAGAACGACAACGTTCTCAAAGCCGTGTTTACAAACAGACTCGGTGTACAAACCTGTAATAATGTCAGCAACCCTCTGAGGAAGTTCTTCTCCAACAACTTTGAAATTATCATTTGTGATAACGCTTCGTATACCGTAACGGATATTTGAAGCATTTTTAACGATAACATTATCAAAGGACTGTCTGTAGATAACATCCAACATTGTGTAAGGAACCTTGCCTGAACGAATAAGCTCATGAAGCACGTTGCCGGCTCCGACAGATGGAAGCTGTGCTGTATCTCCGAGAAACAATAACTTTGTTTTCTCGGGGTTTACTGCTGACAGAATCCTATAAGTAACGTACATATCCGTCATAGAGAATTCATCTACTATCAGCATCTTTGCGTCTAGCGCTTCGATATCTTCCGGCTTATCATCAATATCCGCTCTTAATCCCAGAGTAGAATGAATAGTGTTTGCGGGATGCCCCGTAGCCTCAGCCATTTTCTGAGCTGCTTTACCTGTTGGCGCCGCGAGAACAATGTCCTCCGGTTTGTATCCACGCTTATAAAGCACTTGAAGCAACGCTTTAAGCACAGTAGTTTTGCCCGTGCCCGCACAGCCGACAATAATAGACAACTGATTATTGACCGCCATTCTAACGGCTTCAGATTGTTTGGGAGCAAGCTCGATTCCGAGCTTCCTTTCAACAAGCGTGATATACGCGTCGGTTTGCATATTATCGCTACTCTTGGTGTTAAGAAAAACGTTTATCATTTCAGCCGATTTCTTCTCGAAGTAATAGTTCCCCGGAAGATAAGCGTTACCGTAGTCGCCGCAAAGTCTGCCAATACGAGCCATATCGAACATTACACGCTTAACATCGTCGTAATAAACGACCTGCTGATAGTAGCCGTCATTCAAACGTTTCAAAACTGAATCGAGCAATCTACGTTGTGGCAGATATAGATGTCCATTAGTTTGAACCATCTTAAGTTCATCAATAATACACGCCGCAATCCTGTCATTATTGGCAGGATTACAGCCAAACCGTGAGCTAATAGCATCAAGCGTTTGGAATGACAATCCGTTGATTTCCGATAGGACAAACGGATTCTCTTTAAGCTGTTCTACAGCCGATACCTTGCGGTCTCGTTTTTGGAAGAAAAGCTTAATATCCAAAGCTGTCTTTGATGTAATTCCGAAAGGCGAAAGCATCTTAATCAGTTCCGAATTATCCTTAGTTTTCTCGTATGAAACAAGTATCTTATCAATACTGTTTTTTCTCAGACGAGGAACCTCAGACAATCTTTCGGGATTATTCTCAAGCACCTTGAGTGTTTCCTCGCCAAAGGTTTCGGTTAAGTTCTTGGCAACCTTCGGACCGATACCGTCCACAAAATCAATCAGGTATTGCTGAATACCCTCAACGTCTGTTGGCTGAATAATCTGAGCTGAATTGACGACAATGGTATAACCGTAAACTGGTTCAACCTTAAAGTTGCCGTTAATCAACACATCATATTCTTTCGGAGTGGGGATATCATAGCCTTTAACCGATACGGTAATCTTACGGCGCCGCTCGTTCTTATCAAGGAATTCTTCGGGAATATATTTCTTGGAAGTCTTGAAGATAGCGATAGTAAAGTGATTATCGTACTTCCGCTTTGTTTCTACAAATCTGCATGGAATCTGTACGTTCATCAGTCTTTTACCTTCTTTTCCGAGATAGAGAATTTTCGCGTTACTCCCTGAGTGATAAATTCATTTGCGTCGGGATATTTAGCGACAAGCAGCTCGTAATTCTTTGCGGAGATTGATTTACGAGGAGTTCTGTTACTCATATCGACAACGATGGTTTTATCACCGATGGTTATCTCCCCTACTGAGTTATCGCCCATAGCCTCCATAATGGTTACTTTAAGGCTGTCAAGTTCCGTAGAAATACGACGAGCAGATTTTTCGTATATAGATTTCTCTCCATACAAATCAAGATACTGCTGAATCGTATCGCTCAGCGTTTCAGGAAGAGTAAAAGTGTTTTCTTCCGCAACAGGATGAGTCAACCAGAATCTGTTAATAGCACTCTCTCCTTCTACCGGACGAAGCGGAGGAACAGTATTATTGTGCAAATGCTCAACAAATTCGCGTTCCGCAGTCTCAAGCACGTCCTCGCCCTCGATATCACGGTCATATTTACGGATAATAAGGTCATCGAGATTGTTGTTATAGCAACAGCAGAAGAACGTACCAGCTACATTTAAGTCCTCAAGTGTACGTGGATAGTGAAGAACCACCTGGTCATAGTAAGAAGGAGGTACCATTCCACTCTCCCATTTCTTGAGTCCGTTGTAATTGGTGGTCTTAATCTCCAGAACGTATAGTTTATCGTCGCATCTTGTGAAATAATCCACATTTGCAACCATAAAACCTGTTCGTAGATTGAAGAATATCATTGAGTTCTTGTAGACAGGAAGCCCTGTTTTCGCAGAAAAGCCGATTGCTGTCAGTTCTTCAAGCGAATTGCCGAACTCCATAGCGTACTGCTGCGACTCAGAGAAAACATTTTCCGCACCGTTTCTGATTTCATCAAACAGCTCCTGCTCGGTTTTGTAGAGGTTATCTCCCTTACAAACACCTGCCGAACTGCCGCCGATGCAGTAATGCCTGGTTACCGTTCCATCGTTATGATGAAGGTCAAACCGTGTACGAATAGCTCTCCAATCGTCCTTTGAAAGCTTTGCACCGTCAGCAAGACCGATTGTGCTGTTTCCGTACGGAATACAGTCTCCCTCATAGATTTGAATAAAGCCGTCATCGCTGTATTCGAACTGAATAAGACCGTCGTCATTAATACGTCTTGTCGGTGACTGAATCGTTGCTCTCGTGATGTCTTCGATTGTTGGTAATGTCTTTGTCATTTTGATGTTTTAATCCTTTCTGTTTTAAGGCGACAAAAAAGACCTATCCATAAATCCGCAAAGACGCGGTTATAGATAAGTCCTATGTCTGATCCTCGATACCGAGGCTATCTGCTTGTGTTTTGTCGGCGAGATTAATCGTCAACGGTTGAGATTTTATCTCCTTTCTGTTTTATATATATCATCCGGCGTCGCCGAAATGGTATACAAAATAAAAAAGCAGAATAACACCATCATAAAACGGTATTATTCTGCTGAATAAACTTATAGATGCGTAATACGCAAATTGCGGACATCCGCGAATAATATATTGTTATTATCAAATCATTGCTTTTAATACGCTTTTATTATATGCTAAGCGAATTCATTTGTCAATAATCAGAAACTAAAGCTTCCAAAACTCGGATTTTTAGTATCCTTTTCTGAAAGATTGAGGTTATCAATACCATCAAGCGGCCAGTCAATTCCGACTGTCGGGTCATTCCACATAAGTCCGCCCTCATCCTCGGGATGATAGAAGTCGTCGCACTTATAGCAGAACTCGGCTTCATCCGAAAGTACTAGGAAGCCGTGAGCAAAGCCTCTGGGAATAAAGAACTGCTTTTTGTTTTCCTCGCTGAGAATCGTTCCAACGTATTTGCCATATGTCGGGCTGTCTTTTCTTAAGTCAACAGCTACGTCGTAAACCTCACCCTTGATAACTCTGACGAGCTTTGCCTGTGGATGAGTTTTCTGAAAATGAAGTCCGCGGAGTACGCCTTTTGTCGATTTGCTCTGAT
Source organism: uncultured Clostridia bacterium (assembly GCA_946183365.1). Classification (GTDB taxonomy): domain Bacteria; phylum Bacillota; class Clostridia; order Oscillospirales; family Acutalibacteraceae; genus Ruminococcoides. The sequence continues at coordinate 1,947 of CAMHAH010000029.1, read as the reverse complement.
TGTCCTGGACAAACTTTGCGGTAATGCCGCCCTCGGCAAATTTACGCTCCTCGTAGGTTTCCATAAAGTAGCCTCGGTTGTCGCCGAACACTTTTGTTTCAACGATAATTACGCCGTCTATTTCTGTTTTTATAAAATTAAAATTGCTCATTTTCGTTTAATTCCTTTAAATATCTTCTTAATGCATCCTGCCAAGTAGGAAGCCTGTCAAATCCATTTTCTGTGAGCTTATCCTTACTCATTCGGCTGTTGTGCGGACGTTTAGCTTTTGTGGGATACGCATCGCTACTAACGGGAGTTACCTCAACATTTGCATACTCGAGACAATACTCCGCCGCCTGTTTCATAATCTCACAGGTAAACTCATACCAACTGCAAATCCCCTCATTAGTCGCGTGATATCGTCCATACTTATCACTATGAACCATATCAACAAGTAACTTAGCAAGATCAGCAGTATATGTCGGCGAGCCAATCTGATCCGATACAACAGTCAACTTGTTGTGAGTTTTGCCGAGGTTAAGCATTGTACGAACAAAATTCTTACCATTAAGTCCAAATGCCCACGAAATACGCACAATGAAATATTTATCAAGCGTATTTTCGACCGCCAACTCGCCCTCATACTTAGTCAACCCATAAGTATTAAGAGGCTCACGTTTATCATCAGGGTTCCAATAGTTTTCGCCATCACCGTTGAAAACATAATCCGTGCTGATGTAAATCATTTTTAGATTATGATTCTTGCAAGCGTCAGCTATATTCTGCGTACCGTCACGATTGATTCTTCTGCAAAGCTCAACATTATCTTCAGCACTATCAACCGCAGTGTAAGCAGCACAATGAATAACCGCGTCAACATTTGCGTTACTTATGTAATTTTCAACAGCAGTCTTGTCGGTGATGTCCATTTCTTCAATATCAACCGCAAGCACCGTGTCGCCGTGTTTGATCAACTCCTTGGATACGTCATATCCGAGCTGACCTTTGCAACCTGTAACCAAGATTTTCATTTTATCAATTCTTCCAATTTCCAAGCATTATTCTATTTGTCCATTTAAACTTTTGTATCGCAAATATAATAAGTAGAGATACCGCAATAGTCATTACTGTTTCAACAATAGTAACAAAATAGTTTATTCCCGAAAAATTGTTTGTTATCAAAGGCAATAAATACACTGCAAAAAAGAAAGATACTATATATATTCCAAGTGTATTTTCACCTAAACAAACAATAACTCTATCGACTATGCCACCAACCTTAGGAGCAAATTTGGCAATCATAAAAGTAAAAACATAACTTCCAAATAGTCCGATTAACAGTCTATATACATCAATATAGAGCATCTCGAATACATTTTCTCGTCCTAGAACTGTATATCCCGAGTTATAAATGAAATAGTTTCCTTTAATAAATGCCAACATAATAACAAACAAAACGGACGAGATTATAAATCCAATTGTTTTAACTTTACCGTTACATTTTTCGATAAGTTTATATTTATTGACCATATATCCAATAACGAAAAACGGATACATATATTTAATTAGTGAGAGCAATAAAACATCAGGAGTAAAAAAAGATGCTACAAAAACGATTAAATAAACAATAATGTTATCTTTAAGAAGCTTATTAATAAGCAACACTATCATCGAACAGATAAACACTGCCCAAAGAAACCAAAACTGACCAATAAACTTGTTAGCCCATGCAACTCCAAATCTAAACGGATTTAACAGACGTTCTTGATCATACAAAATACAATCAAACAATGTGGTAAGAATTGTCCAAAAAAAGATAGGTATTATCAATGATTTGATTTTATTGATAATCGTTGTTTTTGTATTGTATCTGTTTATTGAAAAGAAAAACAAATAGCCGCTTATCAGCATAAAAAGAGGCATATGAAAACTGTAGATCACGGACAGGATAATGGACACTGCCAT
>CAMHAH010000028.1 GCA_946183365.1 uncultured Clostridia bacterium | reverse complement strand
CAAAATTTTTTGCACTTCTATTGCTTCTTTATCACACATAAGCAAAGTCGCAGGGTATGAAGCAGCTCATGGCCGGCGGTGGTATCGCCGTCGTAGGCGCTACTCTGATTCCTCTGCTCTCGGGCTTATTTAGCTGATAGCCTATGCTGATAATCGACGCATTAACCGACTGGATCAAGAAGGGTATGGTTGACGCGGTAGAGAGTCAGTATCAGAGCATTTTTGATTCTGTCAATAGTCAGGTATCGGACGTCTCGTCTCAGGTCGGACAGACGCCGCAGGGCTGGAACGGCAATGTGTTCAGTATGATCAAAACACTTTCGGAGAGTGTGGTCGTTCCGATCGCCGGTATGATCCTGACTTTTGTTCTCGTGTATGAGTTGATCCAAATGATATTGGAGAAAAACAACATGCACGACTTTGACACGTTCAACATATTCAAATGGATATTTAAAACTTTTGTAGCGGCGTACCTCTTGACGAACTGCTTTACAATCGTCATGGCGGTGTTCGACCTTGCTCAGAACGTCATTACGCAGGGCGCGGGTATCATCAATAATAATCTTGACGTCAGCGCCTCAATGAGCGATCTGCGCTCCAAGCTCGAAGCTATGGGAGTATGGGAGCTGATCGGACTGTGGCTCGAAAGTAATATTATTCATCTGTGTATGTGGATTCTCTCTATCGTTATCTTTGTAATCGTCTACGGCAGAATGATCGAGATATATCTGACCGTCAGCCTTGCGCCGATTCCGTTCTCTACGATGGCAAATCGTGAGTGGGGTCAGATCGGAACCAATTATCTGCGCTCCGTTTTCGCGCTGGCTTTTCAGGGCTTCTTGATCCTCGTTTGCGTGGCTATCTATGCGGTGCTGGTGCAGACGATCCCATCGTCGGACGATATACACGGCGCTATTTGGGGTACGGCAGGATATACGGTTCTGCTTGCCTTTGCTCTCTTTAAGACCGGTTCTTTAAGTAAAAGTATTTTCTCAGCGCATTAGCGCTTAATTCAATATAAAGGAGATTTGTTTATGAGTAATGTGGAAGAAACAAAACTGCCCGAGGTTGAGGGTAAGAATGATCTGAAAATCGACGTCACCGTACGCCCGATTACGCCGCGAGGTAATCTGCTCGGTTTTGCCACCGTCACCATCAACGACAGCTTTGCCGTTGAGAACATCCGCGTCTGCACCGGCGATAAGGGACTGTATGTCAATATGCCCTCCGTGCAGGACAGTCAGGGTAAATGGAACGACGTATTCAAGCCGATCACCGCGGACGCCCGCAACCTGATCGTATCGGCGGTCATCAACGGCTACAAAGCCGCTATCGACAAAATGCGCGAGACGCTCGACGCTTCGAGAGCTGCCGCGGAGAAACCTTCTCTGACCGATACCCTCAAAGACAACGCCGAGAAGGTCAAAAAGCAGCCGAAGAAAACTGCCGGCAAGAGCGAACAGAGTCTTTGATGGCTGACAGCCAAAAGTATAACATTATCTACGCCGATCCGCCGTGGCGGTATGAACAGCGCAGCATACAGGGCGGCGCCGAACAGCACTACCCGACGATGACGCTCGACGACATCTGCAAGCTCCCTGTCGCGGAGCTTGCAGATAAGGACTGCGCTTTGTTCCTGTGGACGACCTTTCCGAAGCTCAAAGAAGCGTTCCAGGTTATGGATGCGTGGGGCTTCAAATATCGTACTCTCGCCTTTCTGTGGCTCAAACAGAACCGTAAGGCGGATTCGTGGTTTTACGGGATGGGGTTCTGGACGCGGTCGAACGCCGAGGTATGCTTGCTCGCGATCAAGGGACGCCCGAAGCGCAGGTGCGCCGGTATCCATCAGTTTGTGATCTCGCATATCGAACAGCACAGCAAAAAGCCCGACGAGGTACGGGATAAGATTGTCATGCTGATGGGCGATCTGCCTCGTGTAGAGTTGTTTGCCCGACAGAAAACGCCCGGCTGGGACGTTTGGGGCAACGAAGTCGAGTGCGATGTCATTATGCCGGAAAGGAGCGCGTGATATATGGAGTTCAGAGAAGCGTTACAACAGCTCAGAGAGCGGCTTGACGACAGTTTGATACATCATGCTAAGATGACGCAGCGTGACGACATCGGTGAACTCTATAAGCTACAAGACTATTCAGAGACACATTATTACATGAAGGCTGTACATGATTACACCGCAAGCGAGGTCGAAGCGCTGTTACAGTTTGTTGATCCGCTGAAAGTTGCCTATTGGTGCCGTGAAGAAAACACCCATCAAGTGGGACTGCCTATCTGTGATCTGCTCAAAGAGATCCATGCCGACGAACGATTTGAAAAAATTGAGCCTGACTTGTCATTGGAAACAAAGACAAGCAGACTGATCGAGAGGTTTGAACTAAATCTATATCGCTACATGGGGAATGTACGCGAGTTGAGTGATACAGAGATCACAAGGCAAGCTGAGAAAATTGCGGCAACGATGGCGGCGTACAGATATACGGTCGATGAACTTATGCGGGATAATCTCGATGAAAGAGTGATCGATCATCTGCTTGCATTTGAAGATCCTCTCAAATATCTTGCCGACCGCTGGCCGGAGTGCTCTCAGTACGGCGAAGATGTGTTTGAGAATATTGAATATGATCTTATCAATAAGGATGACCGGCAGATCGGTTCTATACATGATCGACTGAAAGACGCTCAGCGCAAGGCGGCAGAACAGCCTAAGTCAACACGCGGGGATACGGCGCGCAGGGATAAGGAATCGAGGTGATAGATTGGCTTATGTTCCCGTACCAAAGGATCTCACAAAGGTCAAGACAAAGGTAGCTTTCAACCTGACAAAGCGGCAGCTTATCTGCTTTTCTCTCGGGGGTGTGATCGGGATACCGACATATTTTCTGACGAGGGGCGCTATCGGCAATACGCCGGCGCTTCTGTTGATGATGGCGCTGATGGCTCCGTTCTTCTTGTTTGCTATGTATGAGAAGGACGGACAACCTGCCGAAAAGCTGTTGAAGAACCGGCTCCGCTTTATGCTCTGGCCTAAGGAGAGACCGTACAAAACACAGAATATTTATCGTTCAGATAAGGGGGATTCGTTTATTGGCAAAAACCAAGCGGCAGTCAGATCAGGAAAGAAGATTGCAGCAAAACATCAAGCAGCAAAAAAAGCTCCGCGCCGAGGTTAAGTCAAAGCAGAATAACGCTGCAAGGGGCAGCGTTAAGGGTAAGCCGTCCAAGAAGAAGGACGGCTTTTTTGCTAAGGTTTTCGGAACGGCGCCGCAGAGCGTACAACAGAGTATTCCATACATCAACATGTACCGTGACGGTATCTGCCGCGTGAGCGATCGGGAGTACAACAAAACGATACAGTTTTTCGATATAAACTATCAGCTCGCGCAGGCTGACGATCAGGCGCTCATATTTGAGAATTACTGTGATTTTCTCAATTACTTTGATTCGTCTATCTCTGTGCAGCTCACGCTGGTCAATCAGCGTACCAATATCCGCGACTTTCAAAAGAGTATTCAGATCCCGTTGGTTGGTGATGAACACGACGATACCCGCAAGGAGTACAACGGTATGCTGCAAGGTCAGCTCAGGAAGGGCAACAACGGTATTACCAAGTGTAAGTATCTGACCTTCGGCATTGAGGCTGACGACCTTCGTACCGCAAAGCTGAGGCTCGAAAGGATCGAAACGGATATTATTATGAATTTCAAGAAGTTCGGCGTACAGGCACAGTCGCTCGACGGCAAGGAGCGCCTCAGCTTGCTTCACCGACAGCTTCATCCTGACGGTCAGGAAAAGCTCAAATTTGACTGGAAGGATCTTGCTAATACCGGTCTGTTTACAAAGGACTTCATTGCGCCTTCCGGCTTCTCGCTTGCGAAGGACGGCAGGAGCTTTCGCATCGGCGGACACTACGGCGCGGTCTCGTTCCTTCAAATCCTCGCGCCCGAGCTGTCCGATCAGCTTCTTGCGGATTTCTTGCAGCTCAATGACACGATCAGCGTCAATATTCATATCAAGTCCATCAATCAGGCGGAGGCAATCAAGAATATCAAGCGCAAGATGTCCGACCTGCAGAAGATGAAGATTGAGGAACAGAAGAAGGCTGTCCGCGCCGGCTATGACATGGATATTATTCCTTCCGATCTTGCTACCTACGGCGACGAGGCAAAAAATCTGTTGGAGGATCTGCAAAGTCGTAACGAGAGAATGTTCCTGATCACCTTTATCATTGAGAATTTTGCCGAGAAGCAAAAGAAGCTCAATAATGATATTTTCTCCGCTTCGGGTATTGCTCAGAAACACAACTGCGCTTTGAAACGACTGGACTATCAGCAGGAACAGGGCTTTATGTCCTCTCTGGCTCTCGGCGTCAATCAGCTCGAGATCGAGCGCGGCATGACGACCAGCAGCACGGCGATTTTTGTGCCGTTCCTTACTTGCGAACTTTTCCAAGAAGGTGAGGCGCTGTATTACGGCCTTAACGCGATCTCTAACAACATGATCATGGCAAACAGAAAGTATCTGAAAAATCCCAACGGTCTTTTTCTTGGAACACCCGGTAGCGGTAAGTCTTTTGCCGCGAAGCGTGAAATGCTCAATGTGTTTCTGCTCACGCAGGATGACATCATTATCGCCGATCCCGAGAATGAGTACGGACCGCTGGTCAAACGCTTCGGACGTCAGGGGCAGGTCATCGACATATCGCAGAACTCTACCAACTACATCAATCCGATGGATATTAACCTCGATTATTCCGACGACGAGAACCCGATCAATCTGAAAAGCGACTTTCTCCTGTCGCTCTGTGATCTGATCGTCGGCGGCAAGGACGGTCTGTCTCCGATTGAAAAGACGATCATCGACCGCTGCACGAGGCTTGTCTACCGCGAGTATCTGCAAAATCCCTGTCCCGAGAATATGCCGATCCTCGGCGACCTGTATGATCTTCTGAGAGCGCAGCCGGAACCCGAGGCGCAGAGAGTAGCGACCGCTATGGAGATCTACGTCAACGGTTCTCTGAACGTGTTTAATCATCAGAGTAATGTTGATTTGAACAGTCACCGCGTAATTTGCTTCCAGTTAAAGTCGCTCGGCAAGGCGCTCAAAGAAATGGGACTGCTGATTATGCAGGACGCCGTGTGGAATCGCGTAACCGTCAACAGAGCAAAACATAAGACGACATGGTTCTATATCGACGAATTTCATCTACTGCTCAAAGGACAGACCGGCGCTTTCTCGGTCGAGATCTGGAAACGTTTTCGTAAGTGGGGCGGTATTCCGTCGGGTCTGACGCAGAACGTCAAGGATCTGCTCGCGTCGCGTGAGATCGAGAACATCTTTGAGAACTCCGACTTTATCTATATGCTCAATCAGGCGCAGAGCGACCGTACTATCCTCGCAAAGCAGCTCGGTATCTCTCAGCACCAGCTTTCTCATGTAACACAGTCCGGCCCGGGCGAAGGTCTCTTATTCTTCGGCAATGTCATCATTCCGTTTGTCGATCACTTCCCGAAGGATACGACCTTGTATCAGATCATGACCACTCGCCCCGACGAGGTTAAGGATGAAGCCGCATAAGAAGCATAGGGGGTGAAGAATATGCCGAGAGAAAGAGAAGATATACGGGCGCAGCCGAGGGAACGGACGTCAGATAAACCGATCAGCAATCCGACGGTGGATCGCCTGTCAGCGGCGTCGCGTACATCGGAAGGATCGACGCGACGCCTTCAAATGATGGTTGATAAAGGTTTCGGCGAGCACAGCAGCGAGACATCCGTTGACAGTACATCGTCAAGTACGGATAACGCGAGAGAAACACACGGCTTTTCGCAGACGAGCGCAAGGCATACGGTATCTCAGGAGAGCCGCGGTGAGGCTGCCCGTCAGGATGACGCTCAGCCGAGACATCACGTTCAGAGTGATAAAAACCGTTATCATCAACGGTTCAGAGAGGCGGCGCGGGCGGAGGAAAACAATACCCGTACCTCTAAGCTGAATTTTGCCGACGATGATTTGTCCCATCAGGACGCGGTCAACCGAAAGCTCGAAAGAGCGCAGGCGCGGGCAGAGCGTTTTGAAAAGCGTACACACAAAGCGGAACGCAAGCTGCCTTCCCGACGCAGACTTCGTGTCGATGTATCTGCCGATCCTACTACCGGTAAATCCAAACAGCGGTTGAGATTTGAAAAGGAGATCAAGGATCAGTCGGCCGCTCTCAACGGACCGGCGGTGCTAAAGCCGGTCAAAGTTGCGGCAGGTATGGCAGGCGGTATGATCCATAATCAGATCTACCGCAACGAACAGGAGAACGTCGGTATCCAGGCAGCGCACCGCGCCGAGCTTGTCGGCGAAGCCGGTATCCGTTATGCTAACCGCGCCCGAAAGCTGGCGCCGTATAACAAGGTGAAACGGTTGCAGGGTAAAACCATCAACGCGCAGGCAAAGGCGGCGTATCAAAAGGCATTAGCGGACAATCCTGCTTTGAAAAAGAAAGGTCTTGCGAAGCTCGCCTATAAGAAGCGCCTGAAACGTAAGTACGCGAAAGCGGCGCGCGACGCATACAAGAAAGGCAAACGAGCTAAGGACACCGCCGTCACAACGGAGAAGATCGCAAAGAAGATCGTGCAGGCAATCAAGAATCACCCGATAGCCTGTCTCGTAATCGGATTGCTTCTTTTTCTGATTATATTTATCGCTTCGGCGTTTTCTTCCTGCGCCAGTATCGGAGCAGGAACCGGCGGTATTGTATCCGCGGCGTCCTATCAGGCGGACGACTACACCATATCTCAGGCGGAGTTGACCTATACCGAGTGGGAGACTGATCTGCAAATGGAGATCGATGATATTGAGAACACCCATCCCGGGTATGACGAATATCACTATCAGATCGACGCGATAGAGCATGATCCCTATGTCCTAATGGGCTACCTGACCGCCGTGTATGGTGAGTTTGACAGCGCTACCGCTGAGACCGCTATGCGCGGGTTGTTCAACAGCCAATATCATTTATCTGTTACAGAAGAAGTGCAGCGCAAAACGCGGACTGAATCGCGCACCGATCCAACGACACACCGTCAATCGGCAACTGAGGTTGAGTATGAATATAAGATCCTCAATGTCAAGCTGACTACAACGCCGCTTGAAAGGGTCGTCGCCTCTCGCATGAACGCCGAGCAAAAGGAAATCTGTGAGCTGTTGATGACAACAAAGGGCTGTCGTCAGTACGTCGGCAATGTATTCGGAGATACCAACTGGATACCGTATGTCACCAGCTACTACGGATACCGTGTTCACCCGATCAGTGGGGATAAGAATTATCATACCGGTGTTGACATCGGGATGTCTCAGGGTACGGAGATACGAGCCGGTCACGATGGAACCGTTACGATTGCCGGTGAGAACGGCGGCTACGGCTTATGCGTTGAGTTGTCCGGTGAAACGCCCGAGGGTAAGAACCTTGTCACAAAGTACGGTCATTGTTCGCAGATACTTGTTTCGGTCGGTGATACGGTCAGCGCAGGTGATGTGATCGCAAAGGTTGGCAGCACGGGTAATTCAACCGGTCCGCACCTTCATTTGGAAGTGTTGGTTGACGGCGATTATCTTAATCCGCTGTTTTTTGCGGAGACCGGAGACGAGACCGAGCGGCACTTGCCGACAGGAACAGGGCGCAGCGGCAGCTATACCAATTACAGCGTACCGCCCTCGGCGCTATCCGACGCAAGGTTCAGAGCAATCCTGACAGAAGCGGAAAAGTATCTCGGTTACCCATATGTATGGGGCGGATCGAGCCCGGAGGAATCGTTTGACTGTTCGGGCTTTGTTTCGTGGGTCATCAATCACAGCGGTTGGGACGTCGGACGACAGGGCGTTTTAGGTTTGGAAGATTTCTGTACGACCATAGCTCCTTCTGAGGCTAAGCCCGGCGATCTGATCTTCTTTGAGCGGACCTATGACGTTGTAGGCGCAAGCCATGTCGGGATCTATGTCGGCGACGGCATGATGATCCATTGCGGCGATCCCATATCCTATACAAGTATCAATACAAGTTATTGGCAGGAGCACTTTTTACATTTCGGCAGACTGCCGTAAATCTATATCACGGAGGTATTATTTGAATCCAAAAATTGAAAAGCTCAATAGAGATATTGAGAAAACAGAAACCAAAATTGCCGAGCTGCAAGATAAGCTCCGCGAGTATAAGAAGCAAAAGACGGATCTCGAAAACAGCGAGCTTATTGCTTTCTGCCGCGACAATCATTTGACGCCGGCTGAACTTGCGGAGTTTTTACAGAAACGAAAAGCAAATGAAACGGGGGATGGCCATGAGGATTAAGCGTATCGCCGCTTTGACGGCGCTGTTCATGTTGATGGCGGTCTTTACTTTCTCGCTGACAGTATTTGCCGAGCCCGTAGATACGACGACCGCACCGGCGGCGCCGGCTGTACCTGTGGCAGAGACGACAGCTCCTGCGCCTGCGCCGACCACCGCACCGACTGTTTCGGCTCCGACGTTATCACCGAACGCCTTAACACCCAACGGACAGGCTTCGGTACTCAACTACTATCAGAGCGATAGCGACGACAAGGAATTTTACACGATCACTACACCGGCAGGTAACGTCTTTTATCTGGTTGTGGACGGAGCGCGAGGCTCTGAAAACGTTTACTTTCTCAATGCTGTGACAGAATCCGATTTGATGGCACTCGCGGCAGCAAACGACAGGATTACGATCAGCTCGATTCCTTCCTCTCAGTCCTGTACCTGTTCTGATAAATGCACTGACGGTTATGTGAACGAGGATTGCCCGGTGTGCAAAACCGATATAAGCAAATGCTCGGGTAAATCTTCCTCAACCGCTGATGAAGTGAATCCGAGCGGAAACGCTGAGAAGGGCGGAGATAATAACATGATGATGTATATTGTAATCGGCGCGGCGTTCGTGCTTGTTGCCGGTATTGGTATTTACATGAAGATCATCAAGCCGAAGAAGCAGGGATCTGCATTTGACGACGAGGAAGAAGCCGAGGGCTACGGCGAGGACTACAGTGACGGTGAGCACTACGGCAGTCCCGAATATCTGCCCGAGGATGATACCGACGGCGACGAGTGACGCCGTAAGGAAATAGCAAGATAAGGTTTATATAGATCGCGGACGCGGAGACTATGGGGGTAGTCTCCGCGCCCACACTTTAGGAGGTTCATTTTTTGATCAAACACATTATGCCGTTAACCGGCTATATTCATCTGTACCGCTCTCTGCTCCGCTTTTACGATATGCCGGAGAATGAGATCAAGGAAATGCTGTATGCGCTGAACACCGCCAACCTTGACTGCTTCGGGTACTATCACCCGGATATTACAGTCATTGAGAGCGGACCGGCAGTTTTTGCCTATCGTCTCGAGAGCTGCCACGACCGCCCTTACCGTACAGAGGTTCAGTTATATAAGGCGCTTGAAGCCTTGCAGCACAGCGTCGAAATATCGCTGATGACCTGCTATCAGCGAGAGGCGTTGCAGAAGCTCAAATGTATCATGGCCAATCTCGAATACCGCTTTTTCAAAAGCTACGGTATCGAGATCTTCGATAACCGTACCGTTTACAGTGAGTGTACTTTCCACCTGGTACCGAAAAAGAGGGAGCCGAGCGTACCGATCATGTGCGAGTGGGTCAACCTTCCGACCGCGTAAGGGAGCGCTCAATATGACAACGAAAGAGTTGGAAACGATTTTTGAGGAACAGGTACAGCGCTGCCGTGAAGTCTTGTTAGTCAAGGGCAAGGAATACACACCCGATGAAGCAGATCGCTTTTCATCCTTCAAAACCGCGGCGGAGCTGCAGCACATCGAACCGGAAAAGGCGCTGCTCGGTATGCTCTCCAAGCACATCGTTTCTCTATACGATATGAGCTTTGTCGGCGTCGATCATTATGATATGGCTGTCTGGGACGAGAAGATCACCGACAGTCTGAATTATCTGTTTATTTTATCTGCTATCATCAAGGAGGCTAAATCATCAGAAACATCGAAGTGAAGATCTTGAACTGCGACGCAGTACAAGAGGCGGAAAAGAATACCGTGTTTGCGGCAAGACTGACGCAGCACGGGCATGAGATCCACAGTATGGATGATCTCATGCGGTTATACAACAAAGAATATACCGAGAAAACGCTGCAAAGCATTATTTCTTTGCCGCACCCGACCGTACAGAAATTTGAGGTCATCACCGTCGCGGTCGTCGGCGCGAGCCGCCGTTTTCTCTCTCAGATAACGAGACACCAAAACGAAGTCAAGTTTATGAGCGCGTCGTTACAGTACAGCAACTATGCCGGCAAAGCCGACTTCGTGATTCCCTACGAGATACTGACCGCGCCCGAGGATATACGGGAATCTTATATGGAAATCTGCCGGGATGATATGAACTTCTATTCGTACTTAACGGATTGCAGCGTCGATCACGACACGGCGGGCTATGTTACGCCGCAGGCACTCCGCAATATCCTGATCATATCCGCGACGCCCTATCAGTGGAAACACATGATCGGTCAGCGCGTCTGTCGTCGCAATACCGATGAAATGCAGATCGTTATGTTGAAGATCTGGAAGGAGCTGTATCAACTCAGCCCGGTCATGTTCTCTGTTGATCAGGCAGGAACCTTCTGTCAGCGCGACAGGTGCATGGAAGGTAAAATGAGCTGCGGCGATTCCGATATTTCTATTCTTACTCCCGATCTGATCCTCGATCTGTACTATCCGGCGTTGAAGGAGGCTGAGTATGAAGATAAAGCTGATTGATTTCGGCGTACCCGAGAACTATCGACCGTATCGACCGCACGATAACGACGCGGGCGCCGATGTGTATATGCCGTATGACTGTACCGTAAAGCCCGGCGAGATCGCAAAGATACCGCTCGGCTTCGGCGTTGAGGTGCCGGACGGCTATGCGGGCTTTGTCTTTCCTCGCAGCAGCATGGCAGTCAAGGGACTTGTCTGCGAGTTGCCGCCTATTGATTCCGGCTATCGCGGCGAGATCCACGCAATCATCAGCAATGTCAGTAATAAGGCACAGACGATCTGTAAGGATGCCCGAATCGGGCAACTTGTGATCACACCTGTTGTCATTGCCGATTTCGTCTTTGAGTACAGCGACCGGCGCGGTATGGGCGGCTTTGGCAGTACCGGCGAATAAAAGGGGGTGTAACTATGATATGCGTTGACGCGAGAAATGAGATCTTTGAACATATCGAGCTGTTCGATTCTCCGGCTATGTTCACTAACGCGCGGGTTGATCGCTCTACCGTACCGGATGGGTTGTTCTGTTATGACGTTCGCGGCTCCGACGATGATCCGGGCGCGCTGTGTGTGATGGAAAATCATGTCATGGTGAATCATGCCGGTACTGTTATCGGGGTTGTAGATTATCAGCTTGAAAAGGGCGGTTACAAGGTCATCGGCGAAGGAATCAACTTTCTCGGTGACGAGATCACCCTTGACGAGTTTTGCAAGCTGCACGGTGTCGAGATCGGCGAGCCGAAAAAGGGTGTGCTGGACGCCCTCAAAGAGAATCGCGAAAAGGTTGCAAAACAGCCTGTTCATAAGATAATAGCGGATAAACAGAAAACGCTTTGAACTGTATCGTAGAATAGCTCTAAAACGTCCAGAATTGAGCTGTATCGCATTTTTAGAGAAAGGTAGGGTAATTTTACTCCGATTTTGAAAAACGAGGTAAAAACGACTGGGTTTTGACTTTGATCGTTCTAAAAAGTCAGTGTTTAAGCCGTTTTTGAGCTTTTGGCGACGTTTTGAATTTTGACTTGGGGTTAAACAAATTTGTTAGGAGGCAGATATTGAAATTAGTTATAGCGGAAAAGCCGTCGGTTGCGCTTTCGATTGCAAAGGTGCTGGGCGCGACAAAGCGGCATGAAGGATATATGGAGGGCGGCGGTTATCTGGTGAGCTGGTGCTTCGGGCATCTGTTGGGGCTTGCCGATCCTGAAATGTATGACGAAACGCTGAGGGGCTGGTCATATAATACGCTGCCGATCATTCCCGATAAGTGGATGTACGGCGTTGCAAAGGATAAAAAGAAACAGTTGTATATTCTTTCTGACCTGATGAAAATGAGAGAGGTCGATAGTATCGTTTGCGCAACCGACGCGGGCCGTGAGGGAGAATTGATATTCAGGCTCGTGTATTATTACTCTAAGTGCAACAAGCCCATCGAAAGACTGTGGATCTCGAGTATGGAAGATGAAGCGATCCGAAAAGGTTTTGCTGAGCTCCGTCCCGGCAGCGATTATGATATGCTCTATCAGGCGGCGCTTTGCCGTGCTCAGGCTGACTGGATCGTCGGTATCAACGCAACGAGGCTGTTTACCGTGTTGTACGGCACCAAGCTCAATGTCGGGCGCGTGATGTCCCCGACTCTTGCGCTGCTTGTTCAGCGTGAGGCTGAGATACACAGATTCAAGAGCGTGCCGTTTTATATTCCTGAGATCACCTGCGGCGGTTTTACGGCGAGCGGTGAAAGAACAGACGCAAAAGATCAGGCGGATCAGATCAGGCTTGCTTGTGACGGACAATCCGCGATGGTTCAAAAAATCGAGATACAGAAAAAGACCGAGAAGCCGCCGAAGCTCTATGATCTGACGACCTTGCAGCGCGAGTGTAACCGTATTTTCGGCTTCACGGCGCAGCAGACGCTCGACTATCTCCAATCGCTTTATGAAAAGAAGATCTCGACCTATCCGAGAACAGATAGTCGCTATCTGACTGAGGATATGCACGATACGGCGCAGAGCTTGATCACATGGCTGCGTGACAACATGGCTGTCGGCAAGGGGTATATGGGTAACGCCGATATTGTAAGGATAATGGATAATAAGAAAGTCACCGACCACCATGCGATCATTCCGACAATGGAGATAACGAAAACCGAGCTTTCGGAGCTGCCTAAGGGAGAACGCTGTGTGCTGGAGCTGATCGCGGCGCGGCTGTTATGCGCTACCGCCCAACCGTACAACTATGAGGCAACGACGGTCACGCTCGATTGTGCCGGCCATATCTTTACCGCCAAAGGCAAAACCGTTCTTCAATCAGGATGGAAGAAAATCGAGCGATTATTTCTGTTACAGATGAAGAAGAAATCGTCCGCGGATGAAGCTGAATTGCCGAAGCTGTCCGAAGGACAGGTTTTTGATCGTGTCGCGGCAAGCGTCCGCGAGGGTAAGACAGCGCCACCGAAGCATTATACCGAGGATTCGTTGCTTTCCGCTATGGAGACGGCGGGAGCGGATGAAACGCCTGATGACGCGGAACGCAAAGGCTTGGGTACACCGGCGACAAGGGCGGCGATTCTGGAAAAGCTCGTATGTACCGGATTTGTCGAGCGCAGAAAAAAGCTGCTGATCCCGACACAGACAGGAATAAACCTGATCAAAATACTGCCGGATAACATCAAGTCGCCGCTTCTCACAGCGGAGTGGGAGTCCAAGCTAAAGCAGATCGAGCGCGGCGAGCTGAGCGCTGAGGGCTTTATGAACGGTATTACCTATATGATCACCGGCTTGGTACAGACGCACGATAAGCCCGATAAGGAATACCTGTCTCTGTTTCCTAAGGAAGATAACGAGGGCGGGATCATCGGCGTGTGTCCTCGCTGCGGATCTGACGTTGTTGCAAAGAGCAAGGGCTTTTTCTGCGAAAGCCGCAGTTGCTCCTTTGCCCTTTGGAAAGATAACTACTTTTTCAGATCAAAGCACAAGAAGCTCACAAAGAGTATTGCGACCGCTCTGCTCTCCGACGGGCGAGCTTTTGTTGAGGGGCTTTACAGCGAGAAGAAGAACAAGAACTATGACGCCTTTGTCGTCCTCGATGATACCGGCGGCAAATACGTCAATTTCAAGATAGAGTTTCCGCAGCGAAAGAACCATAAGAAAGGGAACCGTAAGTGAGCGCCTCAACCTGTTTTGAATACGGCGGATACCACTTCTTTCCGTTGCGAAGATTCAACAAAGGAGAGGGCGATTTCTTTGCCCTCTCCAAACGTCTTGAAAGAGATTTCTCATTAGGGTTATTCGATTATAAGGATCGGCAGAAGTTTCCATATTCTTATGATGAATTCTATAAAGTCGCCACTAATCCAAATTACGACATTTTTTGCTGTGTTGAAAACGGTAAAATCTATGTACCGGCGACGCATGAGCTGTTTATCTATCACAATCCGAATGATTATCATAAGCGCGAACAAAAGATCATCAAGAACCGTCTGCTGATTGATACGAAGAATCAGTATTTTGACTTGAAGGAGATTGATAACCGCCGCTTCATGTATAATCCCAAAACCGGCATATTCATTCTTGGTGCGCAGCTTCCTCCGTCAAGGAAGATACGCGGCAGCCATGCCGAGGATCTGTCTAACGCCGGTATATACAGCGGATATGATGACTATGTGCGTGGTTGGGCTGGCGTCGGCAAGGACTATCCTCACGGGGTTATCCATTTTGCTCCGAATGTAGACGACAGGAATACAGAGCTGTATAACCGAGCTTTCGATACGCTTGAAATGTTTGCACAGAACGGCGCTGAGGCAGCGACGATTATCCGTGCTCTCGGGAAACGCTGGGAACAGCCTTTATTTTCGATCCTTTCTGATATGGAGCACAAGCCGTCTATCCATGAACAGCTAAAACAAAAGCCGGAGCAGAAAAGCATCCGGCATGAACAATCGACAAAGAAAAAGGAGGCTGAATTATGAGTATTACCCATATTGAAACGGATCAGCTGCGGGAAATGTCCGATAAAGAAGGACTGATCATTCAGGGCTGCAGCGGTCCGCTGCAGGAATGGGTTGACGGAATCAACGATATGCTGACAGAAAGCGGCATACTCAAAAACGGCAGTCGTTTTGAAAACGTCTATTCTTTTGAACACGAAAACGTGACCTGTTTGCTGTTTCCGTTTGAGGACGTCGATCTGCACATGGGAAAGCTCGCCATGTGGCGATTACAAACACACAAAGAGTTTTACGGTACATGGCTCTCTGACTATGTGCCGAACCGATTAGGCGGTTTTATCGACGAATCACAGTACGCGACCGACAAGCCTGACTGTGCGCTGATCGGCGAGGACGGCAATATCTTCAATCTGATCGGTATTGCTTCACACACACTCAAACGCTGCGGACTTACAGATCAGGCAAAGGAAATGTCCTCTCGTGTAATGTCGAGCGGCAGCTACAGTGAGGCGCTGGGAATCATTGGCGAGTATGTCAACATTACCGACGCTGAGCATGTGCGTGAGTATCGTCCTTCTGTGGTTAAGAAGATCAAGGAAACAAAGGTCGCGGAGCCAAACGATCATCCGAAACAGCATAACCATCAGGAAAGGTAGGTGGAGAATATGAGTGAAACGGTTTACGGCGTATGGGCTGTTCGCAGCGGTAATTCGATCTTCGGTCATGCTGAGGCGTGGTGCAAGGATCACGGCAAGGTGATCGAATTTGAGTCAAGAGCCGAAGCGGAGAAGTACGCCGCCGAACGAAACAAGGAAACTACCTTCAACTGCCATTACTATGTCAGGCCAAAGCAGCATGAGCGCGATTCGGTCAAATACCCTATCGAGCGCACACCCGACGATAAAGTACCGGCGGTCGGTCGTCCGGCTCATTTACCGGAAAACTATCTGCTCAACGCCGAGCTGAAAGAAGAAGCGCAAACGGGTAACTACAATATGCTTGACGGCAGGATGGATAATATCTCGCCGGAGAGCGCGGCGGAGAAATCTTCTGTGATCGATAAGCTGAAATCGGAGCAGCCTGAACAGGAGCAGAAGCAGCCCTCTCGCGGCGACAAGAAGCGGGAGCGCGAGATATGACGCCGCAGGTTTTTCGTGATGTTGATATTCTCGCCTCGTTAGCTGGGATCATGGATCAGCATACGAAGTATTATAAAGACGACTTCGACCTGGATAAGTCCATTATTCACACACTATCTCGTTCATCGGATGAAAACGACCGCCGCTTGATCTGGCTTTGCCGTCCTTTGGGAACCCATTGCCTCAGAGAGCGTGACGTCTTTCTGGAAGGGACTCACGAAAACAGCGTGTTCCGATTCTATCACGAACAGACAAAGGATAATGTGCTGGCGTATGCGATCCATCTGAAAGATACGGACGGATCAATCGTCAAAGGCGATATTTACACGATGGACTATGCAAAGGAAGTTGAACGCTTGCCTTTGGTGAGTTGTCCTATCGAGCAGGTGACGATCTACTATCCTGATGGCAATGAGTTTACTGTGCCTTATAAGAGTATGCGCGGCGCGGTCAATGAGTTATCTAAAATTCATGGTGATCCTGCTTCGTTCCGCTATTACCCGGAGAGTGAAGCAGAGCTCGGCATGATCCTGCGGCGTGTTCATTGTAACCGAGATCGGCGAGTCTACCGCGGCAGTCTTGATCAGCACCTCGAGGATCTGCGCATCGGCTCTCTCCGCGGTAAGCTGAAAAAGGAAAAGACTGAGGTACAGCCTCCGGCTCAAAAGGCTGCAAAGAAGGATCAACAGTCGTTATGAAGAACGGCTGTCGAACGGTAAGAGTTCACATGCTGCTTTCGGAAAAAGAGGCGCAAACGATCCGCAAGCGAATGTCGGAGTGCGGAATAACCAATCAATCTGCCTACTTTCGTAAAATGGGGATCGACGGCTATATCATTCATGTGGATATGAGCGATATTCGTTCTTTGACAAAGCTGCTGGGTATCTGTTCCAAAAACCTTAATCAGTACGTTCGGCGAGCGAACAAGACCGGTAGTATCTATGAAACCGACATTGAAGATCTGAGGGAGCGACTGCGAGAGATCCAAGCTGACGTCAAAGCTATTCTGAAAGAATATGAAAAAATACCGCATTAGCCGCTGACAAAGCGACCCATGCGCGGTAGAATAAAGATAGGAATATATCATTCTTTTCAGAAAGGAGCGCTGACTATGCGTCTGTTATTCAAAATTCTTTCGTTACCGTTTATTCTTATCACATGGGTCTTGTATGGGCTGTGCAGGCTGATCGTTCTTATCTCAGGAATGATTCTCGGTATCATGGCGGGACTTGCGCTGATCGCGGCAATCGTGCTGTTCGTAAAGGTCGATTTTATGACCGGCGCTATTGTTCTGACAGTCGCGTTCTTGATCAGCCCATACGGTATTCCGAAGCTGGCGGCGTGGTTGACCGGTAAGCTCGGCGGTCTCAACTATGCTTTGAGAGATTTTGTTATGAGCTAAATATATTATTACAATGTGGAGCGAGGCGTTTCGGCGTCTCGCTCTTTTTTTGAAGGAGGATATATTGAATTGAGTATTGGTGAAAGAATCTGTTTCTTTCGCAATAAACGAGGCCTGACGCAAGAACAGTTAGGCCGATTGATCGGTCTACTGGACAACAGCGCTGATGTTCGTATCACTCAGTATGAGTCCGGCAGTCGCAAGCCTAAGGGTGATGTTATCAAGGCGTTGGCAGAAGTGTTTGGTATCTCGCCGTTTGCTTTGAGTATTTCCGATATAGACGATCCACTCGTCATTCTGCATACGCTGTTTGCAATGGAGGATATCTACGGTGCATGGGTTGAAAAGAATTTGTCCGCGATTGCTTTGAACTTTGATCCATATAACAATGAGAATGCTGCGCGGTTGTTTAATATGCTTTGCGATTGGCGTGAGCAGTTTGAAAAAAGGATCAACGGGATCATCACAAAGGAAGAATACGATAACTGGCGATACAATTATCCGGGAAAGGACGGCGTCGTTCAATGAGAAAGCACTTACCGATATATTATCATTCTGCCGGTTATGCCGAAGAATATCATCAGACAGAATCGTACCGTGCGTCATACAAGTTGAACCTGATGTGTCGCAACGCGATCCGCGAGGCAATAGAAACGCATTACAAAAACAACAGTCTGGATGAAGCAGCGGCACACGAGATTATAGAGCAATTCGGATATAAAAGGGCAATGGCTGTTCTTGCTAATACGGTAGTAAATAATAGCTGGGATGGACGGTACTCTTCAAGCAATAAAAAGTGGGCACAGGACGTAGTTTTGCCCTGGTGTATGCTCGGAGAAAACAATCATACTTTTACGCTGGCCACCACACACCCAGGCCTTGTAGATTTATTCTTGACGCAGGTTCGGCAAGAATACGACAGAGCTTTCAACCGCACATCAGTCAAAGCGGCGTTGAAAGATAACGAGCCTAAGAATTCAGAGGCAGCAAAAAGACCGAGCAAGAAAGGACCGTCATTATAAAGCAAGGGGGATGATAGTATAGCGACCACACGGCTTATGCCGCTCCATATCGGCAAAGGGCAAACGACCTCGACCGCGATTGCAAAGATTATCGATTACGCTCAAAATCCCGAAAAGACAGATAACGGCAGACTGATTACCGGCTATGAGTGCGACACAGTGACCGCCGACGTTGAGTTTACTTTGTCTAAGCAGCAATATCTACGGCAAACCGGCAGGCGGCGCGGCAGAGACGATGTGATCGGCTACCATCTCCGTCAAGCGTTCTTGCCCGGGGAGATCACGCCGGAAAAAGCAAATCAAGTCGGTTATGAGCTTGCCATGAAGCTGACAAAGGGTAACAATGCCTTTGTTGTTTGCACCCACATCGACAAGCGCCATGTTCACAATCATATCATCATCAATTCGGTCGATCTCGATTGCAAGCGAAAGTTTCGCAACTTCTGGAACTCAGCTTGGGCGATCCGCAGGATCAACGATAAGCTTTGTCTGGAGCACGGTCTATCGGTTGTAAATGATCCTTTGGTGAGCAAAGGAGATTACAGCGATTGGCTCGGCAGCGAGAAGAAGCTATCCTATCAGGAGCAGCTTCGCCGTATCATCGACACCGTACTTGATGAAAAACCGAAGGACTTTGCGGACTTCTTAAAACGACTCTCTGCCTACGGCGTCACCGTCAACACCGACAGAAAGAATCTGCGTTTGAAGGCCGTTGGTCAAACGAAGTTTACCCGGTGTAATTCACTCAAAGGCGACTATACCGAGCAGGCAATCCGCGAACGTATCGAAGGCGTCCGTGTTGTTGACTCAAAGCAAAAAGTGAAAAGACCGACCGTACCGAAGGTTGGTCTTTTGATCGACATCGACGCGGCGATCCGCGCCGGCAAGGGTTCGGGATATGAACGCTGGGCGAAGGTCTTTAATCTCAAACAACTCTCTCAGGCTGTTCTCTATTTGAAAGAACACGGCGATATGAGCTATGACGATCTGAAAGAAAAAACATCCGTAGCGGTCACAAGGTTCAATAACTTATCTGCGGAGATAAAGGATCTCGAATCGCAGATGTCCGATAACGCTGAGCTGCAAAAACAGATCGTCAACTATGCCAAAACGCGGGCGGTCTATGCTGAATACCGCAAGTCCGGTTACAGTAAAAAGTTTCGTGCTGAGCATGAGACGGAGATACTGTTACACCAAGCGGCGAAAAAACACTTTGATAGTCTCGGCGACAAAAAGCTGCCTCATGTCAGAGCGCTTCGGGAGCAGTATCAAGTCTTTCTCGCCCAAAAGCGCAAGGCGTATTCTGCTTATAAGCAGGCTCGTGAGGAAATGAAAGAGCTGTATAATGTGAAATCCAACGTGGAACACCTCTTGAATATTTCCGAACATGATAACGAGCGCGAGCGAGAAAAAACACGGCGGTAAATCATTTTGCCGTCGTGTTATCTCAGCGTTCTTTGAACGCGCAGCCCTCAACAAAGTTGAGGATCTCAGGGGTTTGGGGAATCGTCACCAACAAGCATTTTGAGCAAGTATGCGCATACATGCATTGCTTGCGAGTTGCAATATAGAAAAAAGACGGTAATGTGTAATACTGAAGTCATGGAGTTATTCGATTCAGTATTGTTATAGCAATGGACAAAGCTACATTTTCAAAAAACATAAAAAATTCCCCTCATCACGGAAATTTGTGAGATAATAAAAAGTAAATATTGAAAAAGAGCATAGGAAGCTCCAAAATTGTAGTTGCGAGACAAACAATAAGGAGAGAAACCTATGCTCTATTTAGATGATATCAAAGTAGAATTTGAAAGTCAAGGATTTAGAGGAACATATTTAGGAATCAGCCCGGAGAAGGACAAAACCGTCTTGTTTTTTGAGAGCAACAGATCAACAAAATCTGTTCGATGTCCGAATTGCGGAGGTTCAGTGTATATATATGAGAACGGACAGGTCAATCTCAAAGATATTCCTTTATGGCGAGGAACGTCACATACCTGTAACTTCTTTATCCATAGATACAAATGCAACTGTTGCCAAGAAACTTTCACAGAGGAAATACCATTCAAATATCCCGGTACGCGGATAACATACCGAGCTGCGAATTGGATCAAAGGATTCTTACAACAAAAACTATCCATCAAAGCGATACAGGAGCTCACCGGCTTTCATTGGGATACGATCCGCAAGGTACAGCGCGAGATTATGGATGAAGCGATTTGGAAAAGAGAGAATGATCTGAAAAAGGAAGGATACAAGCCAAGGATCCTCGCCGTAGATGAATTCGCAATCCACAAAGGTCACAGCTACGCCACCTGCGTCATGGATCTGGAACAGGGAGATATCTTATGGGTTGGGAAAGGCAGGGCGATGAAGGATTTTGAAAAGTTCTTTGAAGATATCCCTTCCGACTCCCTGTCAGCAGTCATCGCGGTAGTGATGGACATGAACGCTTCTTACAACAAGCTGGTGACAAAGCATTTACCAAAGGCACAGATCGTGTATGATCGTTTTCATATGCAGTCACAATTCGGTAGAGATGTTCTCGGCGTTGTCCGTTTGGATGAAGCGCGTAAGCATAAAGCCAAAGCCAAAGAAATCCTTGCCGATATCCCGGAAGATGCCGACAAGGAAACATTGAAATCTCTCAAGCAGGAAGCTAAAGCTGAAAAGCAAGAATATAGTCAGCTAAAGAAACTGCGCTGGTCATTACTCACCAACGGGGAAAAGCTCTCCGAAAGAAAAACCGAACATCTGCAATCTATCCTACAAGATCATCATGATCTTGCGGTTTGTTATGCCATGAAAGAGGAATGTGCAGACTTTATGAGGTGACAGACCACCAACAATCGCTCGACGGATGGTCAAAATGGTTTCACGCCGCTAAAGAAAGTTCTATTCCTGCTTTGGCTAAATTCGCAGAGCAAAAAGAGAAAAGACTTCTCGGCCTAGCTGCCCATGCAATTTATCCCATCAGCACCGGTAAACTCGAAGGCTTCAACAACAAGATTAAGGTCGCAAAACGAATCGGCTACGGTTACCGGGATGATGACTTCTTCTTTATCTTGATTCGTTATCTGTCTATCCCTTCTGTTCGTTCATCCCACAAATTTCCGTGATGAACCAAAATGGTTATTCACGGAAAAATGTGGGATAAAGAATATTTCGGCATTATACCATGCTGTCGCCCGCAATTGCGAGCGATACAATTGGCAAACTAGAAGAGCTGCGCACTGCTGAATGCAATAGCTTCTTCTTCAAATCTTACCCCACAAAAAGGCCGTGAAGAGCGATAAAAATGTATCTCAATTTGATAGAAGATAATTTGATTCTATTCTTATATATGATTTTTTGTTTGATCTTCTGCAAGATCAAATGTAACACTTCAACACTATACAATAGTTGAATGAGATCAAGCACCACATTCATAAAGCTATTTTTTATAACTATAAGTTTTACATAGACAGAGAATCAATTCATAATTGCACATAATCGCCAATAATGTTATTTTATCTCCAAAAAAGTCCAACTTTTACCATGTACTTTTTTTTGGTACTATAATATGATATAATGATTTGAAAAGACATGAAAAGGTGGATACTAGTGAACATATTAATAATTGATGATAACAAAAACTATTTACGTATATTAAAAACAAAAGTGCTAGAAATGTGCAGCAAAAACTCTATACCTGCTAATATTACTACGACGGATAAATCTGAAGAAGTTCTCAAGACAAATTTGTATTTACATTATGACGTGATTCTTTTGGATATTGATATGCCTGAAGTATCCGGAATCCATTTGGCTTCACAAATTAACTCTTCGAAAGGGAAGTCAGAAAAACCATATATTGTTTTTGTTTCATGCAAAGACGGATTAGTTTTTGATGCTCTGAAAGAGTTACCATATTCTTTTGTACGTAAAGAATACGAAGATGACTTGGAGACCATTTTGATATCAATATATGAAAAAATAAAAATGAAAGATACCTACACTATTCGTAATGGTCGGCATATTGACACTTTAATAATTGAAGATATTATATATCTTGAGAAAAAGAATAATTACGTAGTATTTCATACAGTATCCGGAGAATATCGAGAAAGAACAAAAATAGAAGAAAAGTATAAAGATTTAGCCAACTTTGGATTTGTAAGACCGCAAATAGGTTATCTGGTAAATATAAAATACATTAAAGATATTCGGTTATCTTCCGTAGTTTTAGATGATGGAACTCAAATTCCTTTAAGTAAAAAGTATCGAAAAACGGTAAAGAATGATTACTTTGACTGGATGGTGAACAGAAAATGACAATCACAGTTGGTATAATCGTAGAGATAACTGTAAATCTAATTCAACAGATCTTGTTTATTGGTTTTCTGTATCTGTTCTTCGAGAAAAGTGAGAACAAAGTTAAAAATTACTTAGCCTTTACGATATCGGTTATGTTGTTGTTTATGATGGAAAACTATTATACGTTCCATGAGATGACATTTAATCATCTTGATTCACTTATCACAATAATCGTTATGATACTGTATTCTCTAATCTTTCTTAAAGGTGAACTGTATCTTAGAATCATTATGCCTCTAGTTTGTTACGGGCTTAATATGATAATTGCTTTTGCGACTATTTATTTAATGGGTGCTATTACGGGAAAAACAATTGCTGAATCTGTTGAGTTTTCAACTGCTTTTAGATATATTTACTTAATTGTAGTTGAAACCATGTATATAATTATACTTTGCCTCATACTAAGAATTCGTAAGAAGAAAATAGTCATTAGTAGTCCTTACGATGTTTTTGCTTTTATAGCTATTCCAATATTATGTATGGTAGCTATGTATTCAGATGTATTTATTTATCAAATAGTAGATTTTGATAGTAGGATACTAGTACTGATTATTATTAACTTATTAGTTTTAATAGTAATTTCGGTTTTAGTTTGGATTTTACTAATGAAAATAAGCAAAGATAATCAAGTTAAAACAGAATTGCTTCTGAGCAAACAACGCGAGGAAATGTATAAGATTTCTGTGCTGTCAGCAAATGAAAACATAGAAAAGACCTCACATATTAAACACGATATCAAGAACAATGTAATGACAGTCAGTAGTTTGATAAAAAACGAAAAGTATGATAAGGCACAATCTATATGTGATTCTATATCTAGAAACCTTAGTGATGCAACACCGATTCATACCTTAAATCCTGTTCTTAATGCTATACTTAACGTAGAAATTGAAAAGGCTATTTCACAAAGGATTATCTTTACTTATGAAATCAATGATACACTATCCTTTATTGAAGATGTTGATATAGTGTCATTAATAGGCAATTTATGTGATAACGCTATTGAGTATCTTATTACTATACCGGAGTCTTCTTTGAGAAGGATGTCTTTAAGTATTGCTGCACATAAAAACTTCTATTATATTTCATGCAAGAATACGATTAAGGAATCCGTATTGTCTGATAATCCTAAAATGGCTACTACTAAAAAAGATAACGATTTACACGGCAAGGGATTAACTATTCTACAACGAATTGCTAAAACATATAGCGGTGAAGTTCGTATAAAAGAAGTGAATCAAGAGATTATAGTATCGGTTATTATTCGAGATAGGAATTAAAGATTCCAACGTTTACCATTTGGAGTCCAACATTTACCAACCTATTTTATTTCGTTGAGCAGTTTGCTATATTTATCATAGCAAACTGCTTCTTTTTTTGATTGGATGATAATAAATGTTATACAACTTATCCAAAAAAATAATTGAATCGATATATGGAAAAGAAGATTCTAAATTGGAGTTGTACGTATATGGTTTAGAACTACTCCTTTCATCTGCAGTAGGTACTGTTCTTTTAATTGTACTCGGAATCGTTGTGGGAGCATTGATAGAAAGTATTATATTTATTATTGCGTTTTCAGGCATACGGATTTTCGCCGGTGGATTTCATTCGCGTTCATTCATTCTGTGTAATTTAATAACAGTCCTAAATTTTGTGATAGTATTAATAATTTACCGTTGTTTTTATGATATTCTTTTTTCTCCATATGTATACTCTATTGTATTTATAATAACATTTGTATTATGTGTATTATTTGCTCCTGTTGTAAACATTAATAATCCAATTAATGATGATTTACAAAAGAGGAATAAAGCTAAAGCACTTACCGTAATTACAATTGATGCTATTTTTTATTTCTCTCTGTTGTTCGTTTTCGAAATGAAGCAAATTGCAATTATACTCCCATCTTTGTTATCTGTTGATATATTTATAGTTATTCCAAAATTCAATAAACTTAGGAGGAACAAAAATGAAGAAGTATAATTCTATTATTAGAAGTATAATTGCGGTGTTATTATTGGCGATGGTATCATTAGCTAATGGTACAGCTTCATCGAATTATAATTATCAACCAAAGAAACCCAAATGCATAGATGAGAAAGATGATTTGTAACTATTTCAATATGTGTATTTTTCTTAATCGAAAATTATGATAATTCATAGATAACAATTGTATTGCTTTATGTAATAGTATATTAGATCATCTTTCCCGCTTCACAGCTTGAGCACTAAAAAAGAAAACATACATAGCTGCCTACAGTGTCCATCGTTTTATTCTATATTGCAGAAGGAATATATTAATGTAAATACACACTTTGTTTCTGTAAACCGAAACCGTTGAATTTTTTATTTTGGGAACAATATACTCTATACGTTTGAGAATGCATTTCAGCAGAACCATTAACGACTCATACCTTGCAGATTTTTTATTTCTAAAGCTGTGAACCTAATCGTGAGCATTCTTTTCGGAGATTCGGATGATGATGGAGAAGTCACTGTTTTAGTTGCTACCTTAATTCAAAGAAGTGAGGTCGGTAACACACCACATCCTACACTAATAGTTGAAGATACTGTTGATGTTGATGGCGATGGTTGTGTCAGCATTATTAATGCTACATTGATTCACCTAAATTCGTTTCTATATTATTGTATTACCATATCCGAGAAAAAAGGCCACAATAAATTCTCGTAATCTCTCGCTAACAGCCAAAACAGTTTAGCAACGAGTATTGTTTTAATCCTTAAAGGGTGTAGTTCCCTCTTGGCGGAAATGAGTATGTTTTTTTGATAAACGGGAGCGAGTAGCATTTTAGAGTCACCCCTTCTTACGCTTTATCGCTTCAATATGTAGAGCAAGCTGCTCTTAATATGAAATGGGGGTTAAGTTTATATTATCACTCGTTGTCACCTCCATGAATTCCGAAAACATCTCAATGGCGAATGATTATTCAAAATTAATACGGTTGAGGTTGTAGTGAAAGTGAAATAGGGAGATAATTTAGCTTAATATATACTCGACATTTCTTTGAAAGAGATTGTAATCTTAGAAAGATTTCGGTCAGTTGAACTGGATGCTAATAATAGACAAATAAGTTAATATTCATAAAATGCTTTCAGATAATGAGTAGGTAACAATGAAACGGTGCTTGGAGATAAAGAATACAGT
>CAMHAH010000027.1 GCA_946183365.1 uncultured Clostridia bacterium | reverse complement strand
GCTCTCTATGATGCCTTTCTCTCCTACCCTCTATATTTCTCTTTTACACTCAAGGAATCATAATTCCATCAGAGAATAATGCGCATTATTTTTATAAAAGAACGCAGCACAGGATCTGTAACCATACGACATAATTACCGTCACAGATGCTCACAAATGGTCTGTGTTGCTTTTTGATTTATGCTCCGAGTCTGTATCGGCAGAGGAAGAATATCTCGATAAACGTGAACAGCGGGGACGACTGATGTGTCATCTCCGCTACTGTGTATCTGCGTATATTTCAGTTGTCATTTTCACGCTAAGCTTGAAGCCCTCGATGAAGGCGTCTTTCTCAGACAGAGCGATCAGCGAGAGCTGACAGTTCTCGATCTGCTCCAGTTTCTCCTTTTGCTGCTCAGCCGTGAGGGTAGATCGGAGTTCTTCAAGTAATCTTGTCATCGTCGAAAACTTCTTCTTAGTATCTTTGCTCTGCTTGTACTCGCTCGGATTGACGTTCCCGAAGTAAAAGTTCTCTAATGTGGTCATGGTATCACGCTCCTTACAAGCACAACACAATACCACAGAAAAGGAATAAGTCAAGACAAAATCAGGCGGAGCCGAAGCCCCGCCTTTAATGCTGATTGTTTGAATTGGTGTCATTTTATCGGTTTGCCGATGTTGTCATTGGATTTCAGATTTGCCAGCCATCTTTGGATATAGGTCGCATCCATAACCGTTATAGAACCGTCACCGTCGGTGTCGGCGACTGTTTCGTTTAATGTAAACGGAATCGGAATCCCCGCAATATGGCGCTGAATATATGTTGCGTCAACGATCATTATAGCACCATCGTCGTCTACGTCTCCATGCATGGATGGTGCTTCCTCTATTAGCATAAACGTTCTGTTATAATTGCCCGCATACATTTGTGCTGTTGAACCTTCGTAACCGTGAATGGTAGCTGATCCAGAAATTGTTTCATAAGTATTGGGGATATTGCTGTCAGGATTGAAGATGTATATATCCTTTAGCTTGGCGCAATTCCAAAAGGATTTACTGCCGATTCTATTTACATTCTTCTTTAACTTGACTTCTTGCAGATTTGAACAACCGAAGAAAGCGTAGTCACCTATTTCTGAAACATTCCCGTTGATGATTACAGTTTTCAAACTCTTGCAGTTGTAAAACAAATATGGTTGGATTTTGTCAGTATTACTAATAACTAATTCAGACATTTTAATACCATTTACATATAAATCTGCGCCGTACTGTAAAGGATTACAAGAAGTACTCATACTCCAATCATAACCAGTACCGTAATAGCTGAATCTAATATCAAACCACATTTGGATATTTGGAATCTCTACCTTTGCTACTCTACACCCACTAAAGCACTTATACCCAATTTCACTGATACTCTTTCCAAGTTTAACCGTTTGTAAAGCGGTACAGTTATTAAATGCTTGTCGTCCTATAGAAACAACACTATCGGGAATTATTATGGTTTCTAAATTCACACAACCATTAAAGCAATTTGATTCAATATAGTTTATTCCATTCCCTAAAACAACGGAAGATAAACTGCTACAATTATAAAATGCTGATGTGCCGAGAGAAATAACACTGTCAGGTATAGAAATCTCTCTTAAAGCAGAACAATCTGAAAAAGTATTATTGCCAATAGATGTAAGAGAATTCGGAAGAATAATGCTTTGAACATTATCTGCACCAGAAAATGCGTTTTCTAATATATCTGTTGTTCCTTCCCTGATAGTTATATTATCCTGCTGTCCAGTAGACTTATACTTATATAGTACATTGTTAATATACACACAACCTTTTGGCTGATTATTTAGCCAAGCAGTATTCTCAAAAGCTCTTGTTCCAACTTTATTTACAGCAGACGGTATATTGATTATTGATAAATTAGGGCAATTAGCAAAAGCGTTCTCTTCTATCTCCGTAACAGATTGTGGTAATCTGACTTCTACAAGGCTCTGCATATTACTAAATCCACCGACAGAAGAAAGTTGAGCAGATATATTAACAGAACCTATATCCATATTTCCAATTAAACCACTTGGCAGATTATTAACAGTAGAATTTATATTTAACTGTTGTACTTTCATTCCGAAGAATGGTGTTCTAATGAAGCTCTCACACCAGCCTTCTTCGTCGATGTTTTCCTTCCAACTAATTCCTGCTTTAGTACAATCAACCGAATTATAATTAAGCGTTTCTATGGTAGCTGTGCCAAATATTTGACCTCCTATACTTTTAATATTTTCAGGGATTGTAATCTCCTTTAGTTTTTTTGTACCGTAAAAAGCAAAGCTGGGAATCACTTCAACATTTTCACCAATAACTATGTTTTCAAGTGAAGTACACCCATCAAAGGCAGGATTAACATTGACATTGTTAAAATCAGTGGTAAATGTTCCTATTTCACAATTAACTGCATCATATATGATGGTGTTTAACTTTGAACAATCAGCAAAAGCATAATCGCCTATCTGCCGAACATTATCAGGTATATGTATACTATTGAGTTGTGAGTTCTCCTTAAACGAGTATCGACCTATAGCTGTTACAGTATCAGGGATCGCTACCTCTTTAAGATTACTTAATCCGTAAAAAGCAAAATCGGGAATTGCCTCTACCTTATCTCCTATAATTACATTTTCAATTGTAGAAGCAACCCCATTAAAGGCTGAATGTATATTTCCCTCGGATGATATATCGCCCATCTTTTTACAATTAACAGCATTAAAATAGATAGTCTTCACACCGTAGAATCCAGAAAATGCGTCTTCTTCAATATATGTTATACTTTCTGGAATTGTAATCGAATCTACAATAGAAATTCCGTGACCACCAAGTTTAGAAATGCGGGTTACTGGTTTGCCGTTGTAGGTTGAAGGAATAATTAGATTACCTACATAATAAGCTGTGAGAGAGTAATAATATGCCCACATTTCATCATCATACAAATATGCTTCCATTGTGCCGTCTGCTAACTCTCTGAACCTTAATGTAGGAGGCGCTACATACGGTTCTGTGAATTCTTCCGGCGGAGCTGTTTCTCCTGTGTTGTAACCTGTCTGTACAACATCAGCAGAAGCCGCAAGTACTACCGCTGACATCGACAGCAGTATTGCAATAGTCAGTATGATACATACTATTTTCTTCATTTCTTACACCCTCTCTAAAAAATGGTATTATGAAACAACGTATAACTCTTTCTATATAAAAAATGCGTAACCCGCGTTAACGAGCTACGCACGAAAAACACATAGCCCTGTATTGTTGCTACACAATTCACTATAACCTCAATTGGTACGTGTCTGAGCCAGTGCTTTTACCATTACATAGACACGTACAATTCTGCCAAAAGGCAATAAGATTATACATTCACCGCAAGAGGTAATACTTACCTATCATAGTGAATTATGTAGCATATACATTCTATCATATAATAGAAAACGTTGCAATCCAAAAATGTTTACTCATATTTAGTTATTCTGCACATACGAAATATCACTTCAGCCGCAGAATAGCCGCATAGAGAAAAAGGTGGTTTTATCTGCTAAAAAGGAAGAAATGCTCTTGAAAGGGGACAAATAAGGCGATCCACTCACTGAAATCCCTTTTCTCTCTGAAAACCTGTAGAATCGATCGGGATAATCAACAGACTTTTCATTTTTATCTTGACATTTTTCCCATTCGATGATATACTAATTCTCGCACGAAAGAAAGTGCCGCACATTCATGCGACACCCATTCGTTCAGCTAAATATTTAGGGGTATAGCTCAGTTGGTAGAGCAGTGGTCTCCAAACGTCTAAGAGGAGGCTGTTATTTTTTGCCCTTTTTACAGCAAGAATGGCTTAAACAGTGATGTTTTGGTCATTATTTTTTTACCCTGATTTCAGTATCAGCCGTCTGAAATCCGCTCCGGAATCGGCAAAAAAATTGCTCATAGTATTGAAATAGCATCATCTGAGTAGTACCCTCTGAAAAGGCATGAAAAAGGCCTCCAAATCAGCTCGATTTGGAGGCTGTCTTTTTGCCCAAAATCCAATAAATGAGACTTTGTTATTCTGCGGTTTGTTCCTCGTCAACTATGGTAATACTACTGTAGAAAATGTCATGCAGATAATCTGCTACTCCTTGCGCAGAGTGTATGGTTGCTACCATCAAATCGTCAGTGTTGATCTGAGAGAAGTTGATGTCACAGCCATTATATCGTACCAACTGCGTAATGAACACCCTCAGTACTCTGCCGTTGCCTTCTCTGAATGGATGTATGTGATTGATCGTACAATAAAAGTCCACCAGTTCATCTATGAATTCATCATAGTCGGTATCGAGGAAATATTTCAGCTTTTTTAATCTCGTAAAGCATCTGTTCATCAGTTCGGGGATTCGGTCATATTCAGCGAATTTCGTCCCTTTCTTGGTCATGTTGATTGAGCGATACTCTCCGGCCCAATTATATATATCACCGAGTAAATACCGATGAAGTTCTTTATAATCATCTTCATTGAAATCAGCTTTCATATCGATCTTTTCTAACTGAGCGGTTTTCATTAATGAGATATCAGCTTCCAGAGAAGCCAGCTTTTCTTCATCGGTTATATTGAACTTATTGATGAGGCAAGTTGTTCCTTCGTAACAATCCATAGTGATCGGGTCGGTGCTGTATGACATTACGCGGTCACTCCTGCTCTCTTCAACGAGTACGTCAAGTATTCTTCAAACGACATTTTACCATCAAGAACCTTTTCGCACATCGCTTTGCTTTCTTCGCTGACTTTGAAACCTTCCATTTCTATTGAAGCGGTCGCGTTTTCAACAGCGGTTCTGTTATCGCACATATCGCTTGTCCTTTCATCTGTTTTACTATATTATAACTGATTTCGTCGGATAGTCAACAGTCATTTATAGATTAAATGCGTCGGTCAGACCTTCCAGTTTGGTGTTGTCTTTCTTGACATAATACAGCTCTGTGATTTCGGTTGTTGTGTGACCGAGGATATCTGCAACTTGCTTTACGGTCAGGCTTTTGATAGAACCGTCTGGCTGTTTGATGCCGTTGATCAAGGTCGTGGCGAAGGTGTGTCTGAGAGCATGAAGACCTTTCAATTCTTCTTCGGGAATTCCTGCCGCTGTCTGCAATCGGTAGAAGCGTCGGAGGAGATTGATCGGCTTGATGAAGTCGCCTTTCTCATTCGGTATGAGAGGGCTGTCCTCACCGAGATATACTTCCTTTCTCAGCCTGTTGATCATCTCGATGGCGGTATCGTTGAGCGGAACATCTCTTACACTTGTGGCGCTTTTCGGAGGGCCGACCTTCGTTTCCTGACCCTTTGCTCTGTCCATGCCGTCCCTGCGGTAAAACTCTTTCACCGCTCTGCGAACATGAAGCACTCTATGATCTAAGTCGATATCACTGTTGAGTAGTCCGCACACTTCACCTCGCCTGAGTCCTGTGTTCAGCATGAGAAAGTAGACGGCAGATTGTTTGTACAAAGGCTTACCGTTGCCGAAGCACTTGAACGCTTCTGCTTTAAGCCGTTCTATCTCCTCGGGAGAAAAGACCGTCACAAGCTCGTTCTGAGGCTTGTTTTCGATGCCCTGTGCTGAGAGATAGTTTGCTTTCTTGATCATCTCGACATTCCGCATCGGGTTCTTTTCTATCAAGTCCTCACGCTCCAGATAGCGGTAGAACTCGCTGAGCAGGAGATATGCCTTCTTGCATGTCGAGTATGACTTACCGCTCATCATGATGTTGTTGAGCACCTTCTTGATGTCCGCACCGGAAATATCTCTGACGATCTTCTTGCCAATATAAGGGTAGATCTGATGCTCGGCTGTCATCTCGTATCTGTCATAGGTCGTTCTCTGGAGCGACGGATACTTGAACACCTCCAACCAGTTCTGCATACTCTTCTGCAAAGGTTTGGTACTTGCATTGTCTGCAACGATCTCGGGCTTATCATAGAAATGCTCGATGTAGCTTTTGATCCTCTCTTTGACTTCCTTTTGGGTGTCGGCAGAGAAGGATTTACGTTTTCTCTCTCCGTGCTCGTCCATATACCAGACAGAACCGTTCCATCTTCCGTTCCTATTCTTGCTTGTCGTTCCGTTAGTTAATAGCTTTCGTTCCATAATAAATCCCCTTTCTCAGCAAGCTACAATACCATAAACTGTTCGTAATATCCAGTTACAAAAAGACTTTCCGAGCCGACTTTTGTTTTCTTTGGTTTGCGTAATAATAATTGAAAATTTCGGTGTTTGATTCTCGCCGAACACAGGCGCCTATCTTTGTTAAGGTGAGGTATATTTTTCCGCATCATCCCTGCCTGATTCCAGCCTGCTGCTCGTAGTCCTCTCTGGTGCAGTATGTGAGATACGCTTCGTTGCTGATCTTCCTGCCGAGTATCTTTTCAATGGCTGCTTTCTCTGCCTGACTCATCTCATTTAACTGTTGAGGGGTATAACCGGGCTCATCTTCGATGGCGCAGAACATCTCACACAGCATTTCAAACAGACCTGTACTCATCGTTTTGTCCGCCTTATACGGATGTTCCGGTGTTACATAGTTCAGATAATCCATCGGAAGGCCTCCCATGCAACCGCCGGAGAGGAAGTACAACTCAAGGTTATCTTTGAGGAAACACTCATTGAATAGCTTGTTGTCACGAACTTTAATGCCCTCAGGAGTGGTGAAGGTGATGTATTTATACTCGTCCTCCCACTTCACTTTGTATCCGTGAAGCTCCATGTATTCGATGAACTCGTCCTTAGAAGCGGTATTCTCTAAGGCGTCATACAAGGCCTCGATCAGCTCATCCTTCCAACGAGCGCGTTTCTTGGTCTTGACCTCGGTCACGCTCAAACCATACTGACGACATAGCTGATTGGATATCTCCTTGTACTGCAACATCTGGTCACGGGAGATATGGAACTTCTTTCCGTTCTCGAAGTAGACGGAATTCATAATGAGATGATTATGCACGGATTTGGTATTCGTATGTGTCGTAACCAGCACCTGGTATCCGGGGAAACTCTCCGCAAACTTCATCCCGATCTCATGCGCCAGCTCAGGAGTAACATGATCGTCGGGAGAGAACGACTGTACGATATGGTAATACTGTCTGCCGTCTTCTTTATGATACTGATGCTTCACATACTCAAATTCATCACAGGCAGAAACAGGAGAGCAGTTCAATCCGTCTATGAGTTTACGTTCGGTTGCTTCTTCCCGCATGACATATTTGAAGATATAACTCATAGGACACTTTGCTGCAACGAATTTAACGACTGCCATAGCTGACCTAACACCTCCTCAGTTTCTTGCAGATTGACCGCTTGAATGTATTCTGAGTTGACCGCTCTGGTGATCTGGTTAAGGTTATTTCCGATCGCTCGAAGCTCTCTGGCAACATCATCCAAACCGTTTACAGCGACGATCTGCTTCTGCAAAGCACACCTTCTCAGATACTCACTGATGCTCAGATCCGAGGCATCCACCTTCTTCATGATTCGATCCTTTTCTTCTTCCGTCGCTCTGAATTTCAATATACAATTCCTGATTTCTTTCAACCTACATACCTCCAATCTCTAACACAATTTTCTTCATAGGGGTGCGGGCCTAGCCCGCATTCGCCTTGTTCGGCGGCCAACAAAGGCCGTCGTAACACAAAGGCGAAACTGGCGATATACACCGAAATTCATCATATTTTTTAACCTTTCATCAAATCATAGCTTCTACCAATTTCAGCTGAAAGAAGAAACGGTTTAATTCTCTTGTAGAAAATTCAATTCTCCGGCGTCCCTAACTATCATTATACTCACGAGTTGTACGATAAGACGGACTTTGAATGCGCATAATTCCATCAGAGAATAATGTGATAAATATTCTTGAAAATCTCAACAGAAAACAGGAGCAGGCGGTCGATTAAACCATCTGCTCCTGTCGATTTTCACTTCATTATAACCCCTTTACAAATGCTCGCAAATCGTCTGTGGCGGGTGCGAGTGTCTATATCCTATACTTACTCTATCGCAGTATATAAGCGCGAACAGCGGGGGACAAGTCGTCCTCCGCTGTCGTGTCATTTCAAAAGTATTCAGTTATTTAATCGACTCACCAATCTTATAAGGGGTCTTCATTGATGAACAAAAACGCTGAATAAAGGTCGCGTCTAATACGGTTAAGTCTCCATCGCCGTCAACATCGCCGTTCATTAACACTTCTATCGAATAAGGAACTGTCATGTTGCATTCGTGTCGCTGGATGATTGTCGCGTCAACGATATCGACCTCGCCGCTGCCGTCAGCATCACCAAGCAATGTCGTTTTGGGTTCGTATTCACAAATAAAACCTATGTTACGATGAATACAAAAGTATCCCGCCATATCATTCCATTTTCCTGAATCGGCCAGTATCTCTCCGTAATCTTCCATTCCACCATCATTGTTTGGTTCTCCGGAGTTCCAGTTACTGTATGTGGATGATTCTCCATTGCTCCAATTCCATTTACCTTCGGAAGCAACGTCAGTTATACCTATCCAGTATCTATCATTCTTAAGACCTTTAATATTATCAAGAATAGCACTATTTTCATTTGCTGACTCAATGGTAACCAAATGACCGCCTTTTTGTCTGCAAAGATTATTTGCTGTTTGCCAATCAACAATACTTGAATATACCTCATATGTTTTACCATCATATTCAAATGTCTTGTTAACCGTAAATAGCGAAGTATCTAACAGGTTATCATATTCGCAAATAAACGAATACGAATACATGGTCGACCGTGTTGAATCGTAAACGTCGTTCCACTTTCCACTATCTTTGTACATCATCATAAAGTCTTCATCGTCGTCATCATTCGGTTCGTTATTATTCCAATTCTTATAGTTGAAAGATTCACCGGTTATCCATTTCCATTGACCCTCCGAATACTCATCTGTTGCTCCCAGCCACATCCTTGCATAAGGAGAATAAGTCTTTTGAATTTCGAAAACGACTGCTTGTTCATCTTGCGAGTTTATAGTTACTAAATGACCGCCTTTCTTTTCACAGAATCTATAGGCGTCTTTCCAAGACAGTTTTGTGTTATACAGTTCGTATTTATGCCCCAATTTGTTAAATGTATTATCTGGCGTTATTGTTGTAATAGCATTATCATACTCACATATAAAACCGATATTAGAATATAAGGCACCGAAGTTCTTATGATCGTTCCAAAAACCAGTGTTCAAAAGGACTGCATAATTTTCTATATCCAAATGATTGTTGGGCTCGCCATCATTCCAGTTTTTATAGGAAAGAGTTTTGTCATATACATCTTTCCATGATCCTTCATGTCCATAATCAGAAAAACCGATCCAAGAGGAATACTCTTCACTTAATAAGGACTTTGCTAAATCGTTTTCTTCTTTGCTGCTAATAATGATTAAGTGTCCACCTTTCTTTTGACAG
Organism: uncultured Clostridia bacterium; assembly: GCA_946183365.1. Classification (GTDB taxonomy): domain Bacteria; phylum Bacillota; class Clostridia; order Oscillospirales; family Acutalibacteraceae; genus Ruminococcoides. The sequence continues at coordinate 21,926 of CAMHAH010000027.1, read as the reverse complement.
ATTTCTTTTGCAGTAGTCCATGTAACTCCATTAGTATAGAACTCATACAGAGTATTATTGCTCAAGAGTGTCTTTACCGGCGAATACTTTGTTGCATCAACATCAAGTGTATCATACTCACAAACGAAAATCATGTTATTACCGGCGCCTTCCAACGGCATATCATTCCAAGTTCCTGATCCATACATATTCATAAAATGCTCTTTTTCGCTATCATTATTAGGTTCTCCACTGCCCCAATTTGAATAGCTGAAAGCTTCTCCGGTAATCCAATACCATTTTCCTTCACTGCCGTTATCACTTCCTCCCATCCAAATATACTTGCTTATGGAGGCAAGCTTCATTAAGTTTAGGACAAAATCATTTTCTTCTTTAGTGGTAACAGTAACTAGATGACCTCCTAAATCATCACATGTTTTATACGCTTGATACCATGTGGTATGTATATCATATAATTCATATTTATGACCATTAAGTGTTTGCGTAATAACAGGTTTAAGAGTAGATGATGCGTTTTCATATTCACAAACAAAGGCTAATTTAGCAAAATTCTTATTATCATTCCACGTACCGTTTTCATACATCTGACCATAGTTCTCACACATATAGTGATTATCAGGTTGTGAATCAGCCCAGTTTGAATAAGGTATCGCATTTCCTAATACATCGATCCAGTATGCTTCTTGCTGATTATCAGTGATACCTAACCAAATATCACGACTCGCAAAACTATTTACATAGGTGTTTTCTTCGTTATTGTTGATGATAACAAGATGACCGCCTTTTGCCTCACATATTTGTTTTGCGGTTTTCCATGTTACCGATTCAGTATAAAGCTCATATTTTGAATCATTGTTTAGACTGGTTTTGCTGGGCTTGTATTGACTTGCATCTATGGTAGTATCTTCGTATTCACATACAAATGAAATCATCCTTGCATTAGCATGAATTGCGATATCGTTCCATGTTCCGGATTCTGTCATATTCAGGCGGTCTTCATTACTACCGCTATTATTCGGTTCTCCGCTATGCCAATTAGAATAGGAAAAGCTCTCGTCTGTTACCCAAAACCAATTTCTATCCCCGTTAGCATATGCGCCGAGCCACATTATCTGATTTAAACCTGCATCTTTTGAAAGATCCAGAACGAAGTCGTTTTCTTCCTTCGAGGTTATTGTAACGAGATGTCCACCAAGTTCTTCGCAAATTTTATATGCTTGATCCCATGTGGTGGATATATTGTATAGCTCATACCTGTGTCCATTGTACTCTTTTGTTAATGTCGGCTGTAAATCAAGGTAGTCGATACTGAAAATCTGAGCGTTTGATTCATTTGAACGAAAATCCCTGATATTTGTTCCAGCTTCTAAGTGCCCTCCGTAAATATCCATTGCTGAACTGGTATTGCATTTCGGAACAAATACAAATCCTGTTGACAAATGCCTGATATACCATTTCTGTGCATTTGAATCATTGCTTTGCCATACTTGAATGTTTTCTTCAAAATTAGCTGTTCCGCCATTTACATCCAAGCATCTATCTTGTCCGGTATTTGTGATTCGATAACTACCATCAGTGTTTCTCTGGAAATGCCATATTTGATTACGCTCATTTTCAACACGGTTCTGAAGATATACGTTATTTGTGATATCAGCTCCAACAGCAAGATCACTTTTAGCGTTGTAGATACTTGCATAGAAGTCTCCTCCGATATTACAAGGTCTGAATACTTTAAACTCTGCCCTTGGAGAATCGACATACCCTGAGCTGTTGTAGCAGGACACATAAGCGCTATATGTGCCTTCTGTATCAAATGTATAAGATTTTCCCGAAGAAACACCTTCCGTGATTATTCTTGTTCCGTCTCTATCAATACCAATTGTGTAGTTTGTAGCATCATTTGCGCCGAATGTGAATGTAACGCTATCTCCTGTTACTGCTACTGATTTGTTAGTAGAGAACCAGGGATTAGATGGTATAGGAGATCCATTACCAGTAAGATAGTTTCCATCTAAATGCATTTTATAAGTAAATCTACTGGCCATCTCAGATGTTGTATAAGAAGAATCCCATCTAATGCCATTATTATAATCCATATTTGCTTCGGTATAATAGATTCTATCACCTAAAACTTTTGTTATGAAAATTGTATGTGAATTAGAATTAATCCTAACCAAATCTCCGGCATATAGTGTACCCATATTATAATCTAATCTTGAGTAGAATCCGCCATTATAATACTGAATTCCAAAAATATCTTCTAAAAGTTGACAAGCATAACCGTGACACTGCCAAGCTTTAGCTACACCATTTTCATAGTAAGTCCCAGAATACCTTCCTCCATTTGGGTATACACTTCTTAACTCATTGAGTCGCCTTAGAAAATCTGCTTCACTCGGAATACTATAACCTGAAACCGCAATATCATAATCCACACCAACAGGAGCAAGATCGTTTGAGCTATTGTCTTCGGTTGCTTCAGTTGATAACATTTCTTCATTTGATTCAGGCTCGGTTGCTTCCTCAAAAGCAACCTGTGTTGTTCCCTCATCCGCAACTTCAACTTCTTCCGCAGAAGTCAATACCGGCAAGGCACTGAAAAGACTCAATACTAAGACTAAAGCTAGAAACAATGATAGACCTTTCTTTAACATAGCACTTCCTCCTTGGTTAAAAAATGCGTAACCCGCATTAACGAGCTACGCATGAAAAACACACAGCCCGTTTATTGTTGCTACACAATTCACTATCACCATTGAAACGGTACGTGTCAGAGCCTGTGCTTTTGCCAAACATAGACACGTACAATTTCCTATTTGTGCATAAGAAATAAAGTTTCTTCGCAATGGTTATATTCTTCCTATTATAGTGAATCATGTAGCATATTTATTGTATCACAAACAATTATTTCCTGCAATCCAAAATAAATAGCTATTATTTAGTAATTCTGCACATACGAAATATCACTTCAGCCGCAGAATAGCCGCATGGAGAAAAAGTTGGTTTAATCTGCTGAAAAGAGGATAATGCTCTTGAAAAGGAACAAATAAGGCGATCAGTTCGCTGAAACCGCCATCACTATCCAAAACCTGTAGAATCTGCCCGGGATAATCAACAGACTTTTCATTTTTATCTTGACATTTCCGCCGTTCAATGCTATACTAATTCTCGCACGAAAAGGAGTGCCGCACATGTGCGCGACACCTCATCGTTCAACTCAATATTTAGGGGTATAGCTCAGTTGGTAGAGCAGTGGTCTCCAAATGTCTAAGAGGAGACTGTTTTTTATTGCCCTTTTTACCGTAAGAATGGCTTAAACAATGATGTTTTGGTCATTATTTTTTTGCTTTGTTTTCAGTATCAGCCATCTGAAATCCGCTCCAAAATCGCCCAAGTTTTTGCTCATAGTATTGAAATAGCATCATCTTAGTAGTACCCTCTGAAAAGGCATGGAAAAGGCCTCCAAATCCGCTCGATTTGGAGGCTGTCTTTTTGCTCAAAATCCGCTTTATAACACTCTGATATTACAGGTTGAAGGCGTCGGTCAGACCTTCCAGTTTCGTGTTATCCTTCTTGACGTAATACAGCTCTGTGATCTCTGTCGTAGTGTGTCCGAGAAGATCGGCTACCTGTTTCACAGTCAAGCTCTTGATCGTTCCATCGGGTTGTTTGATGCCGTTGATCAAGGTCGTGGCGAAGGTATGTCTGAGAGCGTGTAACCCCTTTAATTCTTCCTCCGGGATACCTGCCGCTGTCTGCAGTCGGTAGAACCGTCTGAGCAGATTAATCGGCTTGATAAATTCGCCCTTTTCATTCGGTATGAGAGGGGTATCCTCACCGAAGTACACTTCCTCTCTCAGCCTGTTGATCATTTCGATCGCTGTGTCGTTGAGCGGAACATCTCTCACGCTGGTGGCGCTTTTCGGAGGGCCAACCTTTGTTTCCTGACCCTTTGCTCTGTCCATTCCATCTCTGCGGTAATACTCTTTCACTGCTCTGCGTACATGTAGAACACGCTTTTCAAGGTCTATGTCGCTGTTAAGCAGTCCACAAACTTCACCTCTACGCAATCCTGTGTTCAGCATGAGGAAATAGACGGCAGATTGTCTGTACAATGGCTTACCGTTGCCGAAGCGCTTGAACGCTTCTGCTTTGAGGAGTTCTATCTCTTCAGGAGAAAAGACCGTCACAAGCTCATTCTGTGGCTTGTTTTCGATGCCCTGGGCTGAAAGATAGTTCGCCTTCTTAATCATTTCTACATTCCGCATAGGGTTCTTTTCTATCAAGCCCTCACGTTCGAGGTATCGATAGAACTCGCTGAGCAGGAGATACGCTTTCTTGCAGGTCGAGTATGACTTACCGTTCATCATGATATTGTTGAGCACCTTCTTGATGTCAGCGCCTGTAATGTCTCTTACAACCTTCTTACCAATATAGGGATAGATCTGGTACTTGGCGGTCACCTCATACCTGTCATAGGTCGTCCGTTGAAGCGACGGATACTTGAACACCTCCAACCAGTTCTGCATACTCACTTTTAAGGGCTTGGTGCTTGCGTTATCAGCAACGATCTCAGGCTTATCATAGAAATGTTCAATGTAGCTTTTGATCCTCTCTTTGACTTCCTTTTGGGTGTCGGCAGAGAAGGACTTTCTTTTTCTCTCTCCATGCTCGTCCATATACCAGACGGAGCCGTTCCATCTTCCGTTCTTATTCTTACTTGTTGTTCCGTTTGTCAGTAGCTTTCGTTCCATATTCGTGCCTCCTTTAGCTCAAAACAATACCATAAACCATCCGTAATATCCAGTTACAAAAGGCTTTCCAAGCCGACTTTTGTTTTCTTTGCTTGGTGTAATAATTATTGAAATCTCGGAAGCCCTTTCTTTGTTAAGGCGAGGTATATTTTCCCTTACCAGCCCTGCCTGATTCCTGCCTGCTGCTCGTAGTCCTCTCTGGTGCAATACGTCAGATATGCTTCGTTGCTGATCTTCCTTCCGAGTATCTTTTCGATAGCTGCTTTCTCCGCTTGACTCATCTCATTCAGCTGTTGAGGAGTATATCCTGGCTCGTCCTCGATAGCACAGAACATCTCACACAGCATTTCAAACAGACCCGTACTTATCGTTCTGTCCGCCTTATACGGATGTTCCGGTGTAACATAATTCAGATAATCCATCGGAAGGCCACCCAAGCAACCGCCTGAGAGGAAGTACAACTCAAGGTTGTTTTTGAGGAAGCACTCATTGAACAGCTTATTATCTCTCACCTTGATCCCTTCTGGAGTAGTGAATGTGATGTACTTATACTCGTCCTCCCACTTCACTTTGTATCCGTGAAGCTCCATGTACTCGATGAACTCGTCCTTAGAAGCGGTATTCTCAAGTGCATCATATAAGGTCTCGATCAGTTCGTCCTTCCAGCGAGCGCGCTTCTTGGTCTTGACCTCGGTCACGCTCAATCCATACTGACGGCATAGCTGATTAGATATCTCCTTATACTGCAACATCTGGTCACGTGAGATATGGAACTTCCTGCCGTCCTCGAAGTTGACGGAATTCATAATGAGGTGATTGTGTACGTGTTTGGTATTCGTGTGGGTCGCCACCAGCACTTGGTATCCGGGAAAGTTCTCAGCGAACTTCATTCCGATCTCATGCGCCAGTTCGGGGGTAACATTATCGTCTGGAGAGAACGACTGTACGATATGATAGTACTGGCGTCCATCTTCCTTGTGATACTGATGCTTCACATACTCGAACTCATCACAGGCTGAGACAGGAGAGCAGTTCAATCCATCAATCAACTTTCTCTCTGTCGCTTCTTTTCTCATAACGTATTTGAAGATATAACTCATTGGACACTTTGCTGCAACGAATTTAACGACTGCCATAGCTGACCTAACACCTCCTCAGTTTCTTGCAGATTGACCGCTTGAATGTATTCTGAGTTGACCGCTCTGGTGATCTGGTTAAGGTTATTTCCGATCGCTCGAAGCTCTCTGGCAACATCATCCAAACCGTTTACAGCGACGATCTGCTTCTGCAAAGCACACCTTCTCAGATACTCACTGATGCTCAGATCCGAGGCATCCACCTTCTTCATGATTCGATCCTTTTCTTCTTCCGTCGCTCTGAATTTCAATATACAATTCCTGATTTCTTTCAACCTACATACCTCCAATCTCTAATACAATATGCTTCATAGGGGTGCGGGCTTAGCCCGCATTCGCCTTGTTCGGCGGCCAACAAAGGCCGTCGTAACACAAAGGCGAAACTGGCGATATATACCTAAGTGTATACCACTTTTTAGCCTTTCATCACTCCAAAATAGGGTGCCCCCATGATCTAAGTATAAACTCCCATAGTATCCATTAACGGGACTTTGAGAAAGCATATTTCTATCAGAGAATAAAAACAGAACATTTTTCATAAAAAGAACGCAACACATGATCAGTTACCACATGACAGAATTACCGCCACAGGTGCTCACGAATCGTCTGTGTTGCGTTTTTAGTTATACTCCGAGTCTGTATCGGCAGAGGAAAAATATCTCGACTAATGCGAACAGCGGGGACGACTAACGTGTCATCTCCGCTGCTGTGTATCTGTGTATATTTCTGTTGTCATCCTCACGCCAAGCTTGAAGCCCTCGATGAAGGCGTCCTTCTCAGAGAGAGCGATCAGCGATAGCTGACAGTTCTCCATCTGCTCCAGATTCTCTTTCTGCTGCTCGGTTGCGAGCATAGATCGGAGTTTATCGAACAAGCTCGTCACCTCAGCCAGCTTCTTCTTGGAGTCTTTGCTCTGTTTGTACTCGCTCGGATTGATGTTCCCAAAGTAGAAGTTCTCTAATGTGGTCATATTATCATGCCCCTTTCAAGCACAACACAATACCACAGAAAAGGAATAAGTCAAGCGAAACCTTACAGAAAAAACAGCGAGGTGATCCCGCTGTTCTATCTTTGGAATTATTATTCGATTTTCTCACCGATCTTGTATGATATTTTCATATTGGCGAGATAATACTGGATCGCTGTCGCGTCCATGACGGTAATTATTCCGTCACCATCAACATCGGCGGTCGTCTTATTAATTACAAAAGGCATTTCCACCTCTGCAATATGACGTTGGATCCAAGTGGCATCTCTTACTTCTATATTACTATCACCGTCAACATCACCGAGGATGAATTTAGTAATCTTCGGGATGATTTTGGACTCGACGACTGCACCACAAACCACACAACGATTTTCCTTTATTCCTGTTTGTGTTTTGGTCGCGGGCTTTGTAACTACCCATTCACATTTGTGGTCAGCTTTTTCAATAATCTTACCTTTTCCTTCACACTCAGTGCATATAATATCTTCAAATCTATACCCATCCCCCCAGCAATAGCGGCATTCTCTTGATTCGTTCACTTTTCCGGTTCCTAAACATTTGGGACAGGTTGCTAACTCACGTTGGGTATAATAACCTAATCCTTTACACCTGAAGCAATTATTTCCGCCATAGAATCCAGTGCCGTTACAAACTTCGCAACGAAAATGAACTACGTTCGCAATGATTTGACCGCTTCCTTCGCAAGTGCTACACTTAACTGTTGCATTAACAGAACCTTTTCCCTTGCAGTATTTACATGTTACTTCTTCGTTGGTTTTGCCTTTACCGTTACAATAATAACAATCCATTCCCCAAACTGCAAATAAAGTGATATTACGATCTTCAGTAAAAGCAGAGCCGGGCTGATAATACTTATCACTGCACAGGTGTTCTGTCCACCCTACAAAAGTATGATACTTTCTTGTTGGAACCATTACACTTAGATTTATCGTATCACCCGTTTTCTTTATTTGGTCTTCGGGGATACCGTTACCGCCATTTGCATTATAGTGTATTGTAAAAAACTTAAGAATCTTAACTACTGTTTGACTTGGAAAAGTGCTTTTACTATCAAAACTTGTTTCTTCAGAAACATAGGCTATTGATAGATTAGTGCATCCATCGAACGCGTTTTTTCCTATACTTGTTATACTGGCAGGGAGAGTTATACTTGTAAGACCTGTACAACCGTAAAACGCATACTTGCCAATACTCGTAACGCTTTCAGGAATAGTTATATCCTTAAGATTTATTAACCCGCCAAAAGCAAAATCAGGGATGGTTTTCACCTTATCTCCGAAAACAATCTTTTCAGCTGACGTTAATTCTTCGAATGCAGATTTTACAGTATTACTACCGTTTTGGATACTAAGCGAGCCTGCTTGCTTACAATCCGCAGCATTGAAATAAATCGTTCTCACATTATGAAAAACTGGGAAGGCGCCCGATTCAATATGGGTTACATTTTCGGGAATTGTAATGAAATCCAGAACGATCGAACAACCATAATAATAACCGCCATTGACGGCATTGCCGATTCTGGTGACGGGCTTCCCTTTGTACGATGATGGAATCGTGTCATAGTCTTCATAGGGATTGTCACTGGGATAAAACTCTCCATATGAATAAGGCGGAATATACAAATATGCTTCTACTGTGTTATCAGATAGCTCTCTGTACCGCCATTCAGGGGGAGGAGCTAGTGGTTCTGTCGGTTGTTCCGCGATTGGCTCAGTCGGTTCCACGATTGGCTCAGTCGGTTCCGCAACTGGCTCAGTCGGTTCAGCGATTGGCTCAGTCGGTTCAGCGATTGGCTCGGTCGGTTCAGCGATTGGCTCAGTCGGTTCAGCGATTGGCTCAGTCGGTTCAGCGATTGGCTCGGTCGGTTCAGCGATTGGCTCGGTCGGTTCAGCGATTGGCTCAGTGCTAATCCATGTGTAATCACCGGTTGTTCCGCCATCATAACTGTTGTAATGTATTGTAGACTCGGTTATAACTGCATTAATTTCTCCAATTTGTATCTTCTTCCAATCACTTTTATCGCCTGAATAATAGATGTTTTCTAGGTTGGTACAGCCCCAAAAAGCAGCATCACCTATACTTGTAACAGATTTACTGATTGCTACATCAGTAAGTTTTTTGCATTCAGAGAACGCATGACTACATATGCTTTTAACGCCATTAGGAATTGTTACACTTGTGATACTTGTACATTCTTGAAATGCAGAACAATTTATACTTGTTACATCATTGGGAATAATTAAATCGGTTACCAACTTTTCGTTTAAATATAGATTACCTGCACAGTTTAACGGGTTAGCTTCAGCATCAAAAAACTTAATATTATTCCATGATTTTAAATCACTTATGTAAACGCCTTTAAGACCGGTACAGTCTTTAAATGCCCAAAGGCCTATATTTGTAATACCTTTTCCCATTACAACACGGTTGAGATTTCTACAATTTTCAAATGCATATGCTCCAATGGAATCAACGGTTTCTGAAACTGTTAAGGAAGTAATATTCCAGTTGCTTTTAAAAGCTGAATCAGCAATTCTTGTAATACGCTTTCCGTTATGTTCGCTCGGGATAATCAAATCAACTTCACTTGTATTATTTTCAAAGCCGCAAACCTCTAAGGTGCCGTCCGAAAGCTCGTTATATTTTAATACATATGAACTTGTATCTCCCTCGGAGTTTACTTCAACGTTTGTATTATCTGCCGACACCGTAATACCCAAAGTGCAAAAGATATTAAGTATCAAACCAACGGATAGAATTATACTTGTAAGCTTTTTCATTTTAAATCCCCCTTTGTGTATCTGCAAATCTCTCAGGGCTGACCTTCAGCGCAATACAGATTGCAGTTCATGCTGTCAGACTATGATCTTTAATTCTTGTTATCTGTCAACTATTCATCCGATACTTCTGTTTACGCTATACTTACCTATAATAATGAATTATGATCATATTCATTTTATCATATAATAGAAACCTCTGCAATCCAAAAATATCTACCCATATTTAGTTATTCTGCACATACGAAACCTTACCTCAGCCGCAGAATAGCCGCATAGAGAAAAAGTTGGTTTTAACTGCTGAAAAGTAAAAATGCTCTTGAAAGAGGACGAATAAGGTGATCCGTTCACTGAAATCTCTTTTCTCGCCGAAAACCTGTAGAACCTGCCCGGGATAATCAACAGACTTTTCATTTTTATCTTGACATTTTTCTCATTCGATGATATACTAATTCTCGCACGAAAGAAAGTGCCGCACATCAGCGTGACACCCACTCGTTCAACTTAATATTTAGGGGTATAGCTCAGTTGGTAGAGCAGCGGTCTCCAAATGTCTAAGAGGAGACCCTTTTTTATTGCCCTTTTTACCGTAAGAATGGCTTAAACAATGATGTTTTGGTCATTATTATTTTGCCCCGATTTCAGTATCAGCCGTCTGAAATCCGCTCCAAAATCGCCCAATAATTTGCTCATAGTATTGAAATAGCATCATCTTAGTAGTACCCTCTGAAAAGTCATGAAAAAGGCCTCCAAATCTGCTCGATCTGGAGGCTGTCTTTTTGCTCAAAATCCGCTTTATGACACTCTGAGATCACATGTTGAACGCATCTGTCAGACCTTCCAGCTTTGTGCTGTCCTTCTTGACGTAGTACAGTTCTGTGATCTCTGTTGTGGTGTGACCGAGGAGATCTGCTACTTGTTTTACGGTCAGGCTTTTGATTGAACAGTCGGGTTGTTTAATACCGTTTATTAAGGTCGTGGCGAAAGTGTGTCGTAATGCGTGTAATCCTTTCAGTTCTTCTTCAGGAATACCTGCCGCTGTCTGCAGTCGATAGAATCGGCGGAGCAGATTGATCGGCTTGATGAAGTTGCCCTTTTCATTCGGTATAAGAGGGGTGTCCTCACCGAGATACATTTCCTCTCTCAGTCTGTTGATCATCTCGATCGCTGTGTCGTTCAGCGGAACATCTCTCACGCTGGTGGCGCTTTTCGGAGGGCCGACCTTCGTTTCCTGTCCCTTTGCTCTATCCATGCCATCTCTGCGGTAATACTCCTTTACTGCTCGTCTGACGTGCAATACTCTATGCTCCAAGTCAATGTCGCTGTTGAGCAGACCGCATACCTCACCTCTACGCAATCCAGTGTTCAGCATGAGGAAGTAGACGGCGGATTGCTTGTACAAGGGCTTACCGTTGCCGAAACGCTTGAATGCTTCCGCCTTGAGCAGTTCTATCTCTTCTGGAGAAAAGACCGTCACGAGCTCATTCTGTGGCTTGCTTTCGATGCCCTGTGCTGAGAGATAATTTGCTTTCTTGATCATCTCGACGTTTCGCATGGGATTTTTTTCGATCAAGTCCTCACGTTCGAGATAACGGTAGAACTCGCTGAGCAGGAGATATGCTTTCTTGCAGGTCGAGTAAGACTTGCCGTTCATCATGATGTTGTTGAGCACCTTCTTGATGTCAGCGCCTGTAATGTCTCTTACAACCTTCTTACCAATATAGGGATAGATCTGGTACTTTGCAGTGACCTCATATCTGTCATAGGTAGTCCGTTGCAGTGACGGATACTTGAACACTTCCAGCCAGTTTTGCATACTCTCTTTTAAGGGCTTGGTGTTTGCGTTGTCCGCAACGATCTCGGGCTTATCATAGAAGTGCTCGATGTAACTCTTGATCCTCTCTTTGACTTCTTTCTGGGTGTCGGCAGAGAAGGATTTTCGTTTCCGCTCTCCATGCTCGTCCATATACCAGACAGAGCCGTTCCATCTGCCGTTCTTATTTCTGCTTGTTGTTCCGTTAGTTAATAGCTTTCGTTCCATAATAAATCCCCTTTCTTAGCAAGCAACAATACCATAAACCATCCGTAATATCCAGTTACAAAAGGCTTTCCGAGCCGACTTTTGTTTTCTTTGATTTGCGTAATAATAATTGAAAAATTCGGGGTTCGATTTTCATCGCGCACAGGCGCCTTTCTCTGTTAAGGCGAGGAAATATTTTCCTCATCATCCCTGCCTGATTCCAGCCTGCTGCTCATAGTCTTCTCTGGTGCAATATGTCAGATACGCTTCGTTGGAAATCTTCCTACCGAGTATCTTTTCGATGGCAGCTTTCTCTGCTTGGCTCATCTCATTCAGCTGTTGAGGAGTATAGCCGGGCTCATCTTCGATAGCGCAGAACATCTCACAAAGCATTTCAAACAGACCCGTACTTATCGTTTTGTCTGCTTTATACGGATGCTCGGGTGTTACATAGTTCAGGTAATCCATCGGCAGACCTCCCAAGCAACCGCCTGAGAGGAAGTACAACTCAAGGTTGTTTTTGAGGAAGCATTCGTTGAACAGCTTGTTGTCACGAACTTTAATGCCCTCAGGAGTGGTGAAAGTGATGTATTTATACTCGTCTTCCCACTTCACCTTGTATCCGTGAAGTTCCATGTACTCGATGAACTCGTCCTTTGAAGCGGTGTTCTCTAAGGCGTCATACAAGGTCTCAATCAGCTCGTCCTTCCAGCGAGCGCGTTTCTTGGTCTTGACCTCGGTCACACTCAAACCGTACTCCCTACACAGCTGATTGGATATCTCCTTATACTGTAACATCTGATCTCTGGAGATATGAAACTTCCTGCCATTCTCGAAGTTGACCGAATTCATAATGAGGTGATTATGTACGTGTTTGGTATTCGTATGGGTCGCCACCAGCACCTGGTATCCGGGGAAGTTCTCAGCGAACTTCATCCCGATCTCATGCGCCAGTTCGGGAGTAACATTATCGTCGGGAGAGAACGACTGTACGATATGATAGTACTGGCGTCCATCTTCCTTGTGATACTGATGCTTCACATACTCGAACTCATCACAGGCTGAGACAGGAGAGCAGTTCAATCCATCAATCAACTTTCTCTCTGTCGCTTCTTTTCTCATAACGTATTTGAAGATATAACTCATTGGACACTTTGCTGCAACGAATTTAACGACTGCCATAGCTGACCTAACACCTCCTCAGTTTCTTGCAGATTGACCGCTTGAACGTATCCTGAATTGACTGCCCTGGTGATCCGGTTGAGGTTATTGCCAATCGCTCGAAGCTCATGAGCTATCCGGTCAACTCCTTCCATAACGATGACGGGTTTGTCCAAAGCACACCTTCTCAGGTACTCGCTGATGCTCAGATCCGAGGCATCCACCTTCTTCATGATCCTGTCCTTTTCTTCTTCCGTCGCTCTGAATTTCATAATACAATTCCTGTTTTCTTTCAACCTACATACCTCCAATCTCTAACACAATTTGCTTCATAGGGGTGCGGGCCTAGCCCGCATTCGCCTTGTTCGGCGGCCAACGAAGGCCGTCGTAACACAAAGGCGAAACTGGCGATATATACCTAAGTGTATACCACTTTTTAGCCTTTCATCACTCCAAAATAGGGTGCCCCCATGATCTAAGTATAAACTCCCATAGTATCCATTAACGGGACTTTAAGAAGGTATATTTCCATCAGAGAATAAAAACGGCACTTTTTTCATAAAAAAGAACGCAACACAGGATCTGTAACCACCTGACAGAATTACCGTCATAGGTGCACACAAATCGCCTGTGTTGGGCACGCGTGCCTTTTTCCTATTATCACTTCAACGTCTATATATAAACGCAAACAGCGGGGACGACTAACGTGTCATCTCCGCTGCTATGTATCTGCGTATATTTCTGTTGTCATCCTCACGCCAAGCTTGAAGCCCTCGATGTAGGCGTCCTTCTCAGAGAGAGCGATCAGCGATAGCTGGCTGTTCTCTATCTGCTCCAGCTTTTCTTTCTGCTGTTCAGTCGTGAGCATAGATCGAAGTTCATCAAGTAACTTCGTCATCTCTGTCAGCTTCTTCTTGGTATCTCTGCTCTGTTTGTACTCACTCGGATCGATATTCCTAAAGTAGAAGTTCTCTAATGTGGTCATGGTATCGCGCCCCTTTCAAACACAACACAATACCACAACAATTCAATAAGTCAAGCGAAATTTCACCAAATAGAAACAGCGAGGTAATCCCCGCTGTTCTATCTTTGGTGTTATTGTTATTCGATTTTCTCACCGATTTTGTATGATGTTTTCATATTGGCGAGATAATACTGGATCGCTGTCGCGTCCATGACAGTGACAATTCCGTCGTCATCAACATCGGCGGTTGTCTTATTAATTACAAACGGCATTTCTTCTTTTGCAACATGGCGTTGGATCCAGGTAGCATCTCTTACTTCTATGTTGTTGTCGCCATCAACATCTCCGAGTATATTTCCTTGTATATCTCCGGAAGTAACTGTTATAGGTACCTGTGTAGTCGCGCCGAGGTAACCAACCGTCATATAATAGGTATTGCCCGGTGACCAGTCTGACGTATTATAATCGAACTTCAAAGAGTTGTATCCGATGACAGATCCTTCCTCATCTACGGCATAATAGCGCGCGCCTAAAACGGGATTGTACTTTCCGTCTCGGATATTCGAAACACTGTAAAATGTGTACTTCTTGGTTGTACCGTCCTTGAAATGAGCGGTCAATACACTGCCTGTATCATACATTTTTAGTCCATTAAAAACTCTTAGCCATACTTCATATTCGTCGCCTATATATACATCCTTAGGATCGTCAAGGTTATAGACGATAGGCTTGACAGGCTGATACTCGATGCTCTCGATATTGTTCTCTACAACCGTTACCGGAACTGTCGTAGCGGTATCCAGATACTTCACAGTTAAGAGATTATCACTGCCGAGTTTGAAGGATGCTCCGTCCCAGTCAAAACTGACATTTTTGTCATAATCTCCGTTTTCATCAACAAAGAAGTACCCGTTATCTTCTTCCGTAAAGATAAACCGCTGGGTCAGGGTCTTGGTGCTGCCGTCTTTGTTGTGGATGATTAGCTGGTTTCCGTCTTTATATAGAGGTACCTGCGTGTATAGGAACCCTTCGGGCTCGGTATATTTCTTTTCCCGTTCTCCCTCGGAGTAGTTATAGTAATAGTATCCGTTTTCATCAATTTGAAGCCTGTTCTTGTACCCATCTTCACTTACATAATAATATCCATCCTGATTTTCGTACATAATGATCGGACTTGCCAGTTTGAACTCAATAGAGTCAACGGGATATTCAATGATCGTCACTGGCACAATCGCTGTTTTTCCTGCGGCAGTGATGATGAAATAGTTGTTAGAGCCAAGCGTCCACGGAGCATTTTCTTGGTCGGAAGACATCCTGTAAAATATTTCCTGTCCGTCTTCATCATAAAAGCCATTTTTATAGTCAAAAGAACCGTAAGGCTTTGAATCATACGTATAGGCGACAGACTTATCGCCGTAATCGATGATGAGTTTATCTCCTTTGATCATGTCCGGCACATAATAATTGAAATGATCTCCGTCCCTATGGCCATCCCTGTTCTCTATCAGCTCATAAGGCTTTTTTGGTATGAATCGGAGAGAAGCATCTTCCGGCTTTACCACACTGACGGGAACCTCTGTAGACATGTTTTTATAGGTTAAGGTAAAGGTGTTTTCGCCGCCTATTGTCCAGCCAAATCCATTACTTCTTTTTACGTCACCTGCATTGATTTGATTACCGTTCTCGTTCTCAAAAGCCCAAACCTCGTCGACAAAGATGTAATCAATACTTCCTCTCTCATCATGATAATCAATACTCAGTTTATCCCCCTCATTGAAAGACGGCGCATAATAGACGAAATCATTCGAATCATCAGTTTTCCGATATCCGTTATAGTTCTCGATATATTCGTAACAGTATTTGGGAGTAAAACTGAGCGTGGGCTTCGGCGGAGCCTGACCGATGCTGACAAAGGTTATCTCATTCTCTGCGGCATAATCTTCTGCCTCAGATCCGGTGTAGCCTTTAATGGTAATTTCTTCCATTTTATCATTATCCAAATAGGTGTATCCAAAAGCTTTATAACCTATTTCCGTTACACCGTATCCAACTGTGATTTCCCCACTACAGCTATTAAATGCGAAACTTCCAATCTTTTCAGTCGAATTTGGTATGATAATATTCGATAACTTACTACATCCGGCAAAAGCACCATCATCTATTGTAATCAATCCGTTAGGCAGATTAATGCTTTCTAAGTTTTCGCAATACTCAAAAGCCCATCCTCCAATGGTTGTGATTCCATCAGGCAAAACAACTTTTTCCAGTTTTCTGCACTCGGTAAATGTTCCTTTAGGTATCCTCGTCAGTGCGTTTGAAAGTTTCACGTTTTTCAATTCGCTGCAGATGCCGAAAACGCCATAAGAATAATACGCATTACCTAAATCATCGATCGAATCCGGCATTTCAATACTCACGATGTCTTTATTCCCTGTAAATGCCTTACCTCCAAGTGATGTGACAGTATATCCATCAATCTCAGACGGGATTACAACATCCTGCTCGCTGCCGTTATAGTGAGTGATTCTTACTTCTTCATTATTTAACTGCTCATACTCCCATACCGGAGGCTCTTGCAACGTCACTTCAAAGGAACCCGTAGTACTGCTACTGTAGAACTTTGAACCAAAAATGTAGGTTACTCCTGCGGTAACTCGAGCGTTGACATTAAAGTTACTTCCGTTGCCGCTTTCATCATCTTCAGCTAACTGATTCATCCCTTCATCATAGACATAGCCATATGTATCATCATCAGAGTTCGAAGAAAAGCTGACCGCCATATCTTTTACAGGAGTAAATTTAAAATAGGCTACATCGCCGCCGTTTTCAATATAAGCGGTTTTCTTTTCGCCGATTTCGATTTCTCCGCAGTATTGCTGTAATAAGAGTTGACATTCTAAATTAGGAAAACTAATATCGCTGTGAGTATTCAAATAATATGTTTTACCTGCCGCAACAAAGCACGATGTACTATAATATCCGGATACTATCAGTTCGAACGAATCATTATATACATCAAGATATGGCGCTTCCCTGTCATATTCACCGACAGTTGTAAACAATATAATCATATCCTCTTTCGGAACAAATCGATACCATATTGAACTATCAGACGAAAAATGTTTTATTTCGCCTATTTTCATATCCTGATTGACCTCATCCGGAATTGAACTAAGCGCTGATGCATCAATCTCTGCCGCTGATATTGTAAAAGGCACGATATTGAACACGCTAAAGATCATAACAATTGAAAGAATTACACTGATTATTTTGATTCTATTCTTCATTTTGCTACCTCCTTGTAAGATGTCTTTTATGTCCATGAGTTGATGCCATGATCAAACCAACTCACCGATATGATATGTTGTTTTCATATTGGCGAGATAATACTGGATCGCTGTCGCATCCATGACGGTGATTATTCCGTCACCGTCAACATCAGCTGTTGTCTTGCTGATTACAAACGGTATTTCCACCTGTGCAATATGACGTTGAATCCAGGTGGCATCTCTCACTTCTACATTACTATCTCCGTCCACATCACCAAGCAGACCCATACTCCATTTTGCATACAATGTAGTATCTTTGATGTCCGATGTATCAAAATCAAACTTCGTCATAAACGCCTCATCGGAATACCATCCGACAAAGGTTTGACCGCTGACTTTCAGATTTTCGGGTAAGATAACGTTTCCGTCTTTTACCAAAGTCGGAGCCTTGTCTCCGTCGGCTGCTCTCCCGTAATTATTGCCGCTGTACAGGAAATCGGAATAGAAGCTGATATCATATCCTTTTGCTTTTCCGGCAGGTTCAAACTGACCCTTATGATTGATGCAGAATAGCTTTAAATCATACAGTCCGCTTAATCCCGTAACGCCGAACGTAAAGTTCGCTGTGCTGTTGCTGTCGGTGACCGATGTAAAACTACACGCGAGCATTTTGTTGTCCTTATACAGTACCGCGGCAAGCTGACCGTTAAGACGGTTGTACTCAAATTTCACTTCCGCTTCCAGCTTTGAGCCGTCGTAGCTCACATCGGTGAAACCGGCATATGCCGTTTGCGACTGATAAAAAGCCGCATACAGCGTGATCGACTCATTCAGCGCTTGCGTTTCGTCAAATGCCTCGGTGCATTCTTTATCGCAATACCATCCGTCAAAGCCATAGCCCTCCAAAGTCGCCTTCGGCAGTTCTCCGGGAGCATCACCTTTTTTGACTGCCATGTCGCGGAGTTTTTCTCCCGCGCCGGTATCAAAGGAGATCATGACCACATCCGATTCTTCACCGTTGTCAGATACTTTTTTCAATACTTTATCACCATCGGCAACATACAGCTGTGTGTCCTTTACGGCGATATCAGAAGCTACCGCCGACGTCATCGTCTTCCCGTTTTCAAGAGCGACCGACGAGAATTCGCCTTGTTCGGATACTTCTCCTGTATTAAGGTCAATATCTTGAACGGTATATTTCATTTGACCACTGTCCGAGCCAGTGAGCTTCAGGCTTATATCTCTGTTCGACGTCATATAGAGATATTTTTTGTCGCCGTCGATAACTGGAATGATGCCGTTTGCAAGCAGCGCGTCATCCGCGACATTATCTTTGATAGTTCCGAGCAGCTGTCCCGCGCTGTCATAGACCGACACATCCACAGGACACTCGACAGAAATTCTTTTTTTGTCGAAATGAGGAGAATTGTAATTCTCAATGCCCTCTCCGAGCAGGAACGCAAGATATAAAGCGAGCGAATGATGTCTGAACGCATACCTTTTTAGTTGTCCGAAAGAGCCGTTACACCACGAGAGAGGATAGTCAAGGATATATGTTACGTCATTGAGTCCGGTAACAGCTGTAAAATAGGAATTAAAATCCTTGGCTGTTGCCTTATCGAACCAAATATTGTAAGCGCCAAACCTCGGATTAGCGTCATAGATAATCGGCAACTGCGTCACGAAATCGCCCGAGTTGAGAATGTTAAAAATCGGATAATTCTCTCTTCCGGCATCATTTGTCGTATTGGGACAGGCAAAGGTATAGGTGAAAATATCAGACTTTTTCGCTATGTCTGACGGGATGATCGACGCAAGGATATTTGCCGCGGCGGCGCCTCTGCTGTGACCGGTTAGAAGTATCTTTGTCGGTATAGAGGTATCGATATGTCTGGCCTGTATGTAATCCACGAGGTCGTTTTTGATGTCCTCTGCGGCAAACCGGAAGCCCTGAGCCTGTTGGACGATATTACTTACCCAGTCCTGAAGTATAGTGACCGATCCCCTGCACGCAATTACGAGCACATTCGTCCGCTGTCCGTTGATCGGCTGAACGGTGCTCGCTATCACATTTTCTACACGGTTGATATCGTCATAGCCGGTGTCATTATAGAATTGAATATCAGAGAAGCCCAGATCCTGCAAGGTTTTCCGCTGCCGTCCCTTGTTATAGGCGTTTGCCGAAAGGACAAGCGAGGCGATAGCGAGGTCGTTGTCGGCGATATGAGAGCTTTTACCGAAAATAGAATAGCTCCACTTGATATCCATTTTCGTTGACTTCCCATCGTCCTGATAGAGACCTAAGTCCATCTCTACCGGGACCGTTCCATCCTTGTGCGGAGCCGTCCATATATCGTCGGAATCTGTAAAATGATAGAACCGGCTGTAATCATGGGCGTTGTTGCCTTTGTATCCGCCCTTGTCTCTGAAATGTATGTTAGCATTTAAAAGATAACTATTTCCGAAATCTACACTAATGCTGTTCCAATTTTCCTCCGTCCCACTGTAATACACATCCGTAAGGTTATTGCAGTCGTAAAACGCATCTTCGCCGATGCTTTTGACAGAGTCGGGAATGATCACGCTCGTCAGGCCGGTACAGTATTCGAACGCACCCCTTTCAATGCTCGTGACCGAGTCAGGGATGGTCACGCTCGTCAGACCGGTACAACCGCAAAACGCCCAGCCACCGATACTCGTGACCGAGTTGGGGATGGTCACGCCCGTTAGTCCGGTACAGTTGTAAAACGCATTATAGCCAATACTTGTGACAGAGTCGGGGATGGTCACGCTCGTCAGACCGGAGCATTTGTAAAACGCATAGTCGCCGATATTTGTGACACTATTCGGGATACTCGTGTTCTGACATCCGGCAATCAGTCTGTTAGAAGATGTATTAATGATCGCATTACAATTATCACGGCTATCATAGCGGGTATTATTTTTATCTACAGCTATGCTTGTAAGACCTACGCAGTCGGAGAATGCAGATATATCGATGCTTGTGACAGAGTCGGGGATGGTCACCCTCATCAGACTGGAGCAGCAGTAAAACGCACGGTAGCCGATACTTGTGACCGAATCGGGGATGGCCACGCTTGTCAAACCAGTACAGTTTTCAAACGCATAGTTGTCGATGCTTTTGACAGAGTTGCCGATGGATACGCTCGTCAGGCCGGTACAGTAATAAAACGCAGAGTCGCCGATACTCGTGACGGAGTCGGGGATGATCACGCTTGTCAAACCGGTACAGCCATGAAACACACTGTTATCGATTCTCGTAACCGAGTCAGGGATGGTCACGCTTGTCAAACCGGTACAGTTGTAAAACGCATGGTTGCCAATGCTCGTGACGGAGTCGGGGATGGTCATGCTAATCAGACCGGAACAGCCGTAAAATGCGTTTCCACCGATGCTCGTGACCGAGTCGGGGATGGTCACGTTCGTCAGACTGCGACAGTTATCGAACGCACCGTTGCCAATGCTCGTGACAGAGTTGCCGATGGTCACGCTTGACAGACCGGTACAACCGCAAAACGCCCCATTGCCGATACTCGTGACTGAGTCAGGGATGGTCACGCTCGTCAGACTGCGGCAGTTGTTAAACGCATAGTTGCCGATACTCGTGACGGAGTCGGGGATGGTCACGCTCGTCAAACCGGAGCAGCCGTAAAACACATATCCACCGATGCTCGTGACAGAGTTGCCGATGGTCACGCTCGTTAGACCGGAACAGCCGTAAAAAGCGTTTTCACCGATGCTCGTGACAGAGTCGGGGATAGTCACGCTCGTCAGCCTGCGGCAGTTTTCAAACGCATAGTAACCGATACTTTTGACAGAGTTGCCAATGTATACGCTCGTTAGACCGTAACAGCAGTAAAATGCAGAGCCGCCGATGCTCGTGACCGAATCGGGGATGGTCACGCTCTTCAGACCGGTACAGTCGTAAAGCGCATAGTTGCCGATGCTCGTGACGCCGGGTTCAATGATCGCTTTGGTAATCTTTTTGCCCCATGGAGCCTTATTATTATAATAATAGTCCTTCATAGCACCACTGCCGCTGATGGTCAGCACACCGTCATCGCTGAGCGACCATGTACAGTCGCCGGTGGTGCCGCTTGTCACGCCTGTTGTCACGCTGTCTGCTTCACCTGCCGAGGCGGTGATTGGAACGATGGCAAAAACGCTGCTTACCATGATCGTCGCCAGTAAGATAGAGATAATCTTTTTCATCATAAAAACCCCTCCGAAAACCATAAAAATGCGCAGCCCGCAACCACGAGCTACGCACGAAAAACACATAGCCCTTTATTGTTGCTACACAATTCACTATAACCTCAATTGGTACGTGTCTGAGCCAGTGCTTTTACCATTACATAGACACGTACAATTCTGCCAAAAGGCAATAAGATTATACATTCACCGCAAGAGGTAATACTTACCTATCATAGTGAATTATGTAGCATATACATTCTATCATATAATAGAAAACGTTGCAATCCAAAAATGTTTGCTCTTATTTAGTTATTCTGCACATACAAAACCTCATCTCAGCCGCAGAATAGCCGCATAGAGAAAAAGTTGGTTTATTATGCCGAAAAGAAAGAAATGCTCTTGAAAGAGGACAAATAAGGTGATCCATTCACCAAAATCGCAGTCACCCTCCAAAACCTGTAGAATCTGCCTGGGATAATCAACAGAGTTTTCATTTTTATCTTGACATTTTTCTCATTCGATGATATACTAATTTTCGCACGAAAGAAAGTGCCGCACGTTTATGCGACACCCACTCGTTCAACTTAATATTTAGGGGTATAGCTCAGTTGGTAGAGCAGC
>CAMHAH010000026.1 GCA_946183365.1 uncultured Clostridia bacterium | reverse complement strand
ATGCGGAATTCTCCGCAATAGATATTAAAGTGTTTTATTGCTACTTAGTATAAGCTATGTATTCCGATCATTTCATTTCAGAGAGCAGCCCGCTTACCAGCTTCGCAAAGCTCTTAGAAGAGCTGTTTGAGGAATTCTGTACTTCTTCATGAGAAATCTTTTCCTGCATTCCTGCCGCCATATTTGTGATACAGCTTATAGAGCAGACGCGCATACCCATATGCCTCGCGGCTATAGTCTCAACTACGGTGCTCATACCGACAGTGTCAGCGCCGAAGCTGCGATACATTTTGATCTCTGTGGGCGATTCATACTGCGGGCCGGTAACCTGTACCATAACGCCTCTGTGAATGGGTATATCATTATCCTTTGCGACGCCCTCGACGATAGTGTTATATTCTTCATCAAAGGCGTTTGTCATATCAACAAAGCGGTCGCCGAGCTTATCGATATTCTCACCGACCAACGGAGAAGGAACAAAGCTCGAGATATAGTCCTCATTCAACACAAAGTCGCCTACATTGAAATCGGCGTTGATAGCGCCTACCGCGTTGGTCAGAATGACCTTCTCAGCACCTAAAAGATGGATAACCCTTAAAGGCAGCACGACCTCGTGAATATTATAGCCCTCATAATAATGTACTCTGCCGTTCATGATTACGACCTTTTTGCCCTCTATCTCACAAAAGATCAGGGTACCGTCGTGACCCGCTACGGTCGATACAGGAAAACCCTCGATCTCGCTGTACGGTATCTCGGCGATTATCTTTATGCTGTCAGCGTAATCGCCCAATCCGCTGCCTAAAACAAGCGCGATATCCGGCACAAAATCCGTCTTTTCGCGGATCTGCTGAACGCATCGCTCCAAGCGCGAGTAATAGTCGGTGGCGTCAAACTGGACCTGAACGCTCTCCCAGTTGCCGTTCTCATTGGTAGATAGATCGGTTTTTGCGGTGCAACCTCCTAAGATGAGAACCAGCGTCAAAACCATACAAACAGATAGTATCCTTCTCATAGTACCTTCCTTGTTATTATACTGATCTTTTTACATGGTGTACATTATAAAGTATCAAGGGGCATTATGTCAATATTGATCAAGATGAAATATTGATCGAACTGATTTTCTACGATATGCTCAATGTGAGCGCAGTCAAGTGTTTTGATAATAGTGAGCGGTATCTCAGGCACCTATATCGCTTTATTTCGATCTGCGTATACAGCTATTCGGATACGGAATTACCGATCATTCAACATAGGTATTTTACATTTGAGTAAAACGCTTTTATAATATAACCGCAGGAACACAAAAACGCTTATCATATTGCGATTTATTATTCAAACATAGAGGGAGCGATATATAATGCAGAAAGCGATATTGCTGTTAACGATAGGGCTGATCGTTTTGCTCAGCGCCTGCTCTGCCGATCAAAAAGGAACGGAGACTACTGTTCCGACCGCTCAGCCGTCAACGACTGCGAGCACTGTATCTCAGGAGACTTCAAAGCCGACGTCAGCGCCTGCACAGCCGCAGGAGACCGCGGCTCAAGTCAATACCGAAGCGACCGGACAGGAACAAACTACTGTCGAAGAACAACCGCAGACAGAAGAACAGCGGCAGGAGGAACATAATCTATCTTTGCAAATGATGATCGGAGATACTCCGGTATCTGTCATTTGGGAGGATAATGAAGCGGTCGAGGCGTTAAAGGAGCTTTGCCGTAACGCTCCGCTTACGATTTCTATGTCAATGTACGGCGGCTTTGAACAGGTCGGTTCACTCAGCGCAGCTCTGCCGCGGAACGATACTCAGACCACTACCTCAGCGGGAGATATCGTACTTTACTCCGGCGATCAGATCGTCGTGTTCTATGGTTCGAATTCGTGGGCGTACACCCGCCTCGGACATATCACCGATAAAACACAACAGGAGCTGACGCAGCTGCTTTCAAACGGAGATATAACTATCACACTGACATATTGATCTGTGTTGCTGATAACGGTTGATTGTTCATACGCGAATATAAAACAGTAAAGACCTCGGAGATAAGTTGTAATTCTCCGAGGTCTGTGTTATATATTATTGCTTTTATTACTGAACGCTTACTTGCTCCACGGCAGCTGAACATTGGGAAATAGATTCATTTCTCTGCCACCTTATCAAAATAATGTTCGGGTTTTTCCGCGCCTATTATAACACAAGTCGTGACATAAGGCAAATATATCATCGGATGATGTTCTCGGTTGCTTAGGTTTGGTGTAAGAATACAGGATTGTTTTGCAGATTAACTACGATATTTGAATTATATCTTGAAACCAAGGAATAAATCTACTATAATAGAAGCAAGGTACAGGCTTAACGTATTATTTGAAAGTGTGGTCGGCTTGATCCGCAGAAAAGTCTTAACGGTCACGATCACTCATAATATAATCAAAAATGGAGGAAAAGCAATGAAAAGAACCGTATTATTGATTCTGAGTGTAATGATCCTTATGCTCACCGCGTGCGGCGCGGGTCAAAAAACCGCTACCGAAGCCGAAACGAACGGCGCTACCGAGGACAAAGCCGCCGTTACATCCTCTCGTCCCGAGGATGACGCTTCAGTTATGCTGCCTCAGTACAGCTACACCCTTAACGGCTCTCACGAGGTAAAGGGCAGACAGGGAGTATGCAGTGAGGGCGACTACTACTGGGTCAGCGGCTCGACTACGCTTGCGAAATACGACAAGGATTGGAACCTTATCAAACTGAACGAAGATCCGTTCAAGGGTTATGAGATCGAGGTCAACCATATCGCCGACATCGACGTCTATAAGAACGAGCTGTATATCGGCGCTGAGTACTTCATGGACGGAGTCGGCAAAAATATCCAGGTCGCTGTTTATGACGGCGATACATTAGAGCTCAAGCGTACATTCCCCTTTGAGCCTGAGAGCGGTCAGCTCGAGTGCTCGGGAATCGCTGTCAACCCCGACACCAATACCGTATGGATGTGCTCATGGGTAGGCGAAGAGAGCGGACGCTATCTGTACAGCTATGACCTCAGCTCAGGCAAATATAAGGGCAAGGTACATATGCAGATGCCTCCTCAGTGGCTGCAGGGCATAGCCTACTACAACGGCTGCTTCTATATGACCGCTGACGACGGTACCGCTGACGATAAAGAACCCGACCACCTCTATCGCACAAAGATCGAAGAGGGCGCGACCGATTGTATCGTGACTTTAGAGCGCACCTTTGACGACGTTACCCTTCAGGGTGAGATCGAGGGACTGACCTTTGACCATGACAAAAACCAGCTCCTGCTTCTCTACAACCGCGGCGCTCGTATAGTGCTCGGTATGCCTAAGGGCTTCTATGAGGGCTATGACCATGAGATCAGCGAAGTATTCACCTATGACATGACGGCGAGAAAGTAAAATCATCTGAAATCAATCAACAAAACGCAGGCTGTGCGCTCACTCGTGTGAGAGCGTAGCCTGTTGTTTTTGCGATAAAAATCTAAGAAGTTCTGAATTCGGAAAAATAATGCTTGACTGTAGAGCTCTTATTTGATAATATATCAGCATTGCGATGTCCTGAATAAATATTACTTTGGAGGATAACTATGAAAATTACCGGTTTTAGCCCCTTGATTATGACAAATGATTCCGAGAATGCAGGTAAAGTGTTTGAGGC
Source organism: uncultured Clostridia bacterium (assembly GCA_946183365.1). Classification (GTDB taxonomy): domain Bacteria; phylum Bacillota; class Clostridia; order Oscillospirales; family Acutalibacteraceae; genus Ruminococcoides. The sequence goes on along the minus strand of CAMHAH010000026.1, from coordinate 29,199 downwards.
GCTCGGCTTTTCAAAGAAGCACGAAAAGAAAGACGCGTCAGAGAACCATGATTCCGGGTTTCGTATGAAGGACGCCGAGGGTCACGGTATATCGATCGCTCAGGTACATCAGATACCGCGCGATATGGTAGCCGTTCAGATGAACGTCGACGATCTCGATGAGGCGATAGCTCTGCTGTCATCGTTCGGCTTCAAGAATATGAGAGGCGAGGGCAATATCATCGACAACGGTTCCGCGAGGACAGCCGTGATGGTATCTCCGTCGGGCTTTGCGATCAACGTTGTTTACCATGTGAAAAAAACATAATCGGGGGATATGATCAATGAAAAATAATCCCGATATCTATTTGTTATATGAATACATGGAGAAGCTGCCCTTTACCGTCAGGTTAAAGGTACAGCTCGACGCTCCTGTAGACGCTAAGATGCTCGATCAGGCGGCTCAGGAAGCGATCAAAAGATTTCCGTATTTCAAGGTGCAGGTCGGTCTTGATAAGAAGCAAAACTACACTCTCAGCCATAATGTCAGACCGATAGCAGTATTGCCCGAAGAGGACGAAAGACTGGTCTTAGGCAGCGAAGCTGTCAACGGTCACTTGTTTGCGATCACCTACAGGGACGATTGTATCTGGTTCAATTTTTCTCACGCTCCCTGCGGCGCTTTCGGCGGTATGTTCTGGCTCAAGACGACATTATATCAGTATATGCTCAAGAAGTACGGCGAGATCACCGCACCTAAAGATTTAAAGCTGCCGGGAACTCCCGTGACAGACGGCGAGCTTGCTTTTCCCGATGTTTCATCACTGCCCAAGGATGAGCCGATCTACCGTTATGACGGCGGCGACTCGAACCTTGCGTTGTGGAGAACGCTGAAGTATCTTATCAATCCGTTCGTAAGTAATAGTTATTATTATCAGATCGAGATCCCGACCAAGGAATTTATGGAATACGCGGCGAAGATCGACGGTTCGCCCAACACCATCCTCGCGGCGATGATGTATAAGGCTTCAACGCATTTTCTTAAAGAGAAGAAAGACACCCACCTTTCCGTCAGGATCGCGGCGGATTACCGCGGAGAGATCGGCGCCGATGAGTCATACCGTGATTTTGTCCGTTTTATCCACATCAGGTACGAATGGGATATGAAGGACGAGTCTATCGAGATGCTCAATATGCGGGCAAGAGGCGCCCTTATCAAGCAGAATCAAAAGGAGCTGGGCGTTGAGCGCTTTGTCAGGCTCCAGAAGGCGCACGACGGTATCGATGAGCAGCCCGATCTTAAATCAAAGAGGAGTTACGCGATGAGCAACAGCGCTTTCCGCAATGATCCCCGCGACAACAGCACTATCAGTTACGTCGGAAAGATGGACTGGGGCGATATGGATAAGCATATCAAAGGACTGTATACCATCACTGACGGGGACCTGATGCTCGAAGTAAACGCTCTGAGAGATAAGTTCTGCATCACCTTCCAACTGATAGATAAAAAGCGCGAGCCGTTAGACCGCTTCTGTGAGATACTTGATAACGAAAAGATCCCTTATACGGTTTCAGACCGCTATACTCGATATCTGCCAAAGATCAAGCTTCCGAAACCATAAATAAAACTGACCTGTTAGGTGACGATATGTCTTTCCTGACAGGTTTTTTACTTGACAGTAAACTACAACAAACCATATATTTATAGTCTCCGCTCAGTTTGCTGCTGTGCGGCAACGAGCTGAGGTGCTGTCCAAATCTGTGATTTGGGTCACAGCACCCATACACAGGAGATGGGTAGACGAAATGCGCGCAAAGCGCGCTTTTTTGCATTGATCTCGGCATAGTTCGAGACAATTGATAGTATTATATTGAAATGCTTTATCAATTCCCTTGACTGTAACCGTTGTTTTAAGCTATAATCAAAATGCTTCATAAGGAAGGAGACTGATCTAATATGAAAGAGTTTTACGAACCAATGATATATATGTCTACACCCGAACATCCCAATACTATGTGTGTAGTAGCGGAGCTGAAAGAGCCGATCGACGGAGAGATCCTTCAAAACGTTATAGAGGAGCTTCGTGTACGCTTCCCTTATTTCTATGTGAAGGCGGTCGCAAGGGACAACGACGTTTTCACCGAGCCTAACCCGCTTCCTATGACGGTGCGAAACACATGGGAGCCGATCAATTTCAATTCAGACGAATCAAATTACCATTTGACGGCATGGAAGTATGAGGGTACGCGGCTTGCTCTTGAGATGAGTCATTCTCTTTCAGACGGCGCGGGAGTACTTCCGTATGTAAAGAGCGCGTTGTATCTCTATCTCTGCCGCAAAACGGGTGAGGCTCTCGATCCCGCGGGTATTCGGCTGCCCGGAGATGAGATCCCCGAGTCCGAGACAGGTAATCCTTTTGCCGGACTTGATATCGACGGAGCTCAGGAACCTATGTACACAAAACCTCCCGTAGCGGATTTTTATCGGGTCAAGGTAGAAGGGGATACGGCGCCTCAGTTCCATTGTATCAAGCTGGAAGAGTCACAGTTGATTCAGTATTGCAGGGACTTTGACGGAAGCCCTAACGCTATGATAGCGGTAATGCTGGCCCGAGCTGTCAGACGATATGATCCCGAGAGTGAAAAGACTGTCAGCGTATCAGTCGCGATCGATCACAAGGCGATGTTGGGCTCTCGAGATAACTATCGTATGTTTGCGAATGTAATAGAGCTGGATTTCCCGAAGAGCAGATCCTTGGATGATCTGATGAAGACCTGCACTATGGCTCGCGGTCAGATGATGCTCCAAGCGCAGCCTGAGAATTCTCTTTGGGCAATGAAAAACAGAAAACTGATGTACGCAAAGCTGGGTCAGCTTCCTCTGGAGGTCAAGCTGGGCGTGATCGCGAAGTCCGCCGGCAGCGCTCGCTGGACCTTCTCGGTTTCTTATGTGAACAGCCGCTCTTTCGGGGCGTTGGATCCTTATATAGAGGCGCTGTACGCGATCGCGGAGCCGGGCGTCTTTGATATCGGCTGTGAGATCACCTGTATCAACCACAATTTCTTCTTGACGCTCATCCAATCTTTTTCGGCAGATAGGTTCATCGATGCCTTTCTCGATGAACTGTCGGCTGTCGGGATCGAATATGACGTGTTACACAAAGAGCCTCTGCGCTTGTGCGGAATAGAGCCGTTCGACTCTGCATCCGAAACAGATCGATAAACTGAATTCTTATAGGAGAGAAGAAAATGAAAAAAGGAAGAAAAAGACCGATAATCATAGTTTTAATATCTATCGTTTTAGTAGTGGCAATAGCGTTCTCGTCTGTATTTGTACTTGCTAAAACAAAGACTATCTTTATCAATAAGTGGTTTGTGAACGAGAAGAACAGCACTATCGGCGTGGATGTTTCATCTTATCAGGCTGATATAGATATGAATAAGCTCAAAGAGCAAAATATTGAATTCATATATATCAAAGCCACAGAGGGTAGCAATGTTCAGGATGAGAGATTTGCCGAGAATTGGAAGAACGCCGAAAAGGCGGGGCTGTTATCGGGCGCGTATCATTTCTTCTCTTATGACAGCGAGGGAAAAACACAGGCAGAGAACTTCATTAAAACCGTAGGTACCGATATCAAAGGCAGGATGCTCCCCGTAGTTGACGTTGAGTATTACGGCGATAAAGAGAAAAACCCGCCAGCAAAAGAAGACGTCGTTCGAGAGCTGAAAACCTATCTGGATTTGATCGAAAAAGAATACGGTGTAAAGCCGATGATCTATACCAGAGCGGATATTTATAAGAAATATCTCAAAGGAGAATTTGACGAGTACAAAAAGTGGATATCCAGCTTATATTCACCCTTAAGCTGGAACTATAAAGACGATTGGTATATCTGGCAGTATCTCAACAGAGGAGAGCTTCAGGGATATACAGGCGGAGAAAAGTATATTGATATGAATGTCCTGAACAAAGATAAGAGCTTAGACGATTTGATCGTCAAGTAAGAATTATTGATATAATAGCTTTTATACAAAGCGGAAAAAATCCCGCATAAAATGCTCATATATAAACGGAAAACAGGCTGTGCTCTCGTCGGGAGTACAGCCTGTTCTTAATGTTTTCATATATCTTTAATGATGGTGGTGATCGTGATCATGCCCGAGCAACGCCATCTTTTCTTTGACCTTTATTTCACGCAGAGCGTATATATATTCGAGCAGTACGGCTTTGAAATCCTCGGTCGAGACTTCAAGCTCTCTGTTGTCGCTGTCGTTAGTGATCTTACATATATCTTTGTTTATCTCGAGAGTGAACGCGTTTCCGGTAAAGCTCTCGGTTTCGGACATCCCGAAATCCACATCGTTGGTGATCGATAAGATATCTCGTCTGAAGCTTCTCTCAGCGAGCAGGAATTCACCCAGCAGATCGTATTTTTTATCCTCAAAAACCACATACGGGACAGGATGCTTATGTTCTGTAATTTTGATCTTGTAATTCATAATCAGTCTCCTTCATAAACCGGAAACGCGGTAGTGATCTTTTTGTTGGAGTCGAGGTACATATCAATCTCCAGATCGTCGTAGTAGCCGATCCAAAGCGAGCCTTTCGGGTTGTTCGGATCATTTATCGCGTCGTCATAGGCAACGTTGATTGCGTCAACGATCTGCTGCGGTGACCAGCTCTCGGGATAGAAAGAGCTGAAACCGTTTTTCCTGACTCCGCTCACCTCGACCTTGCCGGTGAACACGCCGTTTTCGTCAACGTTCGAGCGTGTGCCGTCAATGATCTTTCCTTTGCTGTCAGTCACTTTGGTATAGTGATATCCCGTTGCCTTGCCCTTGCCGTTGATAGTGCCGTCAAATATATGCTCCAACGTATTTTTGGCAAAGCGCTCGGTGTTTTTCAGCTTTTTGATATCCGCCATCGTGTATGACGCTTCAGCGGCTGTTTCACTTGTTTGAGTCGGTCTGATGCTTTCGGTGCTCTGAGACGAAGAAACGGCGCTTGATGCTGAATTATTCCTGATATCAGATACATCTGCGTTACATCCCGCGGTTATCGCCAAGATCACTACGGTAAAGACGATCGCTGTCAGCCTTTTAAGTTTATTCAAAATATCACTCCTGACACTTTTAGAAATCGATTATGATCTGTCACGAAGCCGATTTTTGCAGATGCTTTTGTTCCTCAATGGCTGCCGTGACTATATCGCCGAGAACGTTGATTATATTCTGGATAGAGCCGAAGAACACTTCGGCAAATATAGCGATCGAGATCATTCCGTCTGCCTTCAGATAGAAAGTGATAATAAGTATCCCGATCACGATCGAGCCGGGCTGGTTAGGCGCTCCGACAGAGAGAAACAGCACCAAAAACCCGATACCGGCGATCTGAAGCCATGATACCTCTATTCCCAGCATGAAGATGAAGATCATAGCGATCAGCATTATCAGAAAACAGTTGCCGTCCTGATTGGTCTGTGCGAGGATGGGCAGCTTTTCCGACAATCTCTTTCGGTTGTAGCCGTATTTTGTCGAGCAGTATCTGACATTGAAGGGGACCGCGTCTATAGCGGAATTTATCTTTAAGTTTTCCCACATCAGCGGTGGCAGGTGCCTGACAAAAGTCGGGATATTTACTTTACCGATCAAGAGACGTATCAGATAGAATGCCGCTATGACGATCAAGCTTGCCGCTACCACAAGAACGTATTCCAATAATACAATTATTCTCGATGTGCCGTCGATCATGAGCAGAGAGAGTATCGCCAAGAAGCAGAAGAACGGCAGGGTGAACATGACGACGGTCACCATTTTAGAGAATATCGCCAGACATACATTGATGAACCTGTGTACAGAGTCGAAGTGTTCACCGATCGAGCACAGCGCGTATGTCAGAAGCAGAGCTACGATGATGATAGGGAACGGCATATATGTCTCAAACGGCTCAAATATACTGCTGGGCACCAGTGAGGCGATAAACTCCGTAACGGTCATTCCGTTCTCGAACGAACCCGAGCTTCCGAGATAACCGTGATGTGAGTTCATAACGATACCGATGACAATTCCCGTTAACAGAGCCAGAAGAATAGCGATCAGGGATGTGACAATGGTTTTTACCTGCAGCTTTCTGGCTGAGGAGCTCTTCTCAGATATGATATAGATATCCGTAAGGTTTTTGATAAGAGAAAAGAACGTGACGGGAGCGCCTATCATCAGCATAGCGTTTGCGAATTGCTTGATCAAAGGCTTGATATACATAACGTCAAGAGAGTTCAGCTCATCGGTGCTCATAAACGCATGGAGCGGTGTGCTGATGAGCATAGCGAGAACGATCGCGATAAAGCAGTACATCAGAGAACTGCTGTAATTTCTTTTGACAACTATGCTTATGCGGTTGTAGCCTAAGCGGTATCTGTAGCCGACTTTGTCGCTGTACGCCTGTACGATCCTCAGCTCGGGCGAGATGTTTTCCGTCTCCTTTTTTATGCTCGGGATATACGACTCACCCTCGAAGCCGAGATTGAGATTATACTCGCCGAAGGCTTTCTGAGGCTTTACCGTAAGGATAGTATCCGGACCGAAGCCCTGTTCGATCATATCCTGAAAAATAGCCTCAAACAGCAGCCTCGTCTCTAAAATGCTCTTATCGCTTATTCTGTGCTGCTTCATCCATTGCTCAATAAAATGGTTTGCGGTCTCATAGCTTTCCGCTTTAAGCGGTATCTCTATTGAGCGATTTTTCGTTGAGCTCATACTTTTTCCTCGCTATCTTTTTTGACTTCCGTCTATTATGATAACAGAACGCATAAGAATTGTCTATATAAATTTTTATGCGAACAAAACAATAAATATCGGAAAAAGTAAAATTATAGTGGTAATTATACGTCGGTCTGTAGTATAATGAAACGAGAGCGTTATCCGATCATTACAAATCTATATTGAAAGGATAAGGATCATGGTATTGTATTTCAGCGCAACAGGAAACACTAAGCTGATAGCTGAGGCTCTGGCTGAAGAGCTCGGCGATGAATGTGATCGAAATGAGGGACAAAAAGCCTGTATGGGTTTTGGATCGCTGCGCTCATTGTATGTCATGTATCCAGAATTGTCCCGTCAAAGCAATCGAATATAAAGATGTGACAGAGGGACGAAAAAGATATAACGCGTCAAAATACATATGTTCACCTGAAAAAACTAAGCAGTCGTAGGTGAGTTATAAAAAAGATACTTGCATATAATCGCATGATTATCTATAATAAGAATGATCGTTAAACTAATGGAGGAAAAATATGGATTACAGAACAATGGTAAACCCGACATACCTTACCGCTAAAAGTACCGTGTTTATGCTCGCAGTCGCAGGTAACGAGGACGCAAAAAGAATGATAGCAGGCTTAGGCCTGCAGGAAACACTCTCAAAGAGAGATCCGTCCGATACTCTCATGTCTGAGGCTGACGCAAAGGCGCTTATGACAGGCGTTACGGTGCCGATAGAGGCTCGTTATGCCGCTCTTTCAAGAATACTGAAAAATGACGGTTACAAAAACCTTTTGGATATAGCCTGCGGCTATACGCCCAGATCGATCTTCTGTAAGAACAACGGCATTTCATATGCGGGGTTAGACGTCCCCGTAGTAGCGGAGGAGCTGCAGAAATTCGCCGACAAAGAGGGGCTGGGCAAGGTTTATCACGGCGGTGACGCGACGAACGCCGCTTCGCTTAACGCCGCTGCCGACGGGCTTGAGGGTGAGGTGCTGATCTCTTGCGAGGGACTTTTAGGTTATCTTTCGCTTTCAGAGTTCGAACAATTTCTTGACGGCATACGTCAGATACTGGAGAAGCACTCGGGCGCGTTTGTGACCTCGGATCTGGGCGTGAAATATGAGCCGTTCGCAAAAGCAAACATGAGCGATCCCGACGCCTACGACGCTTCGCGCAAAAGGACGATGAAGCAGTCGGATATCTATAACGACGGCGTAGGACGCATGGATCGTGAAAAGGTGAAGGCGTTTATCGAAGCCCGCGGCTTTAAGGTGGAAACGCTGCCCTTCTACCACGGCGACGAGGATCTGAATATGCTTAAGGCTATCCCCGAAAGTTGGCAGGAAAAGTATCTTGACCTTCTGAAGAACGCCTGTATCTGGAAGCTGACCCTTGATCCCGCTCATACACAGAGGGCGTCTGTCAGCGGAGCGGAGAAGATCGAAGACCTTACGGTCGATTATAAAACAAGCGGCGGTACGCTTGAAATGACCGTCAGCGGTCGTATAGACACCATCAGCGCGCCTGCGATACTGAAGGTCTTTGACGAGTGCGGTGAGGGTATCTCCTCTGTAAAAGTGAAGGCAGAAAAGCTTGAATATATCTCCTCAGCCGGACTTCGCACTATGATGATAATGGTCAAGAAGCTTGGCGAGGGCAACGTCACCGTAGAGGGCGCGTCGGATGACGTAAAGGAGATCTTTGAGGTCACAGGCTTTGACGGGATCATCCGCCTTATCTGATACTCTAGCCTATCAAGAGTGTTCCTTTTATAAAGAGAACCAATAAAAATTGCCGACAGAGCGGAATAGCTTTGTCGGCTTTTTATGTTATTTATCAATCGGCAACGTTCAAAATTGAGTTGAATCCGGTTTGTTCCAATATTTCTTTCACTGACGGATTGGTGCCGATCAGCTTGATTTCGCCCGTACACTCCTTTTTCATGATGAGCAGAACGCGCAGACCTGCCGATGAAATGTAATCCAGTTCTTCGCAGTCTATATCAACGGAACTAAGCTTATGCTCAGCTGTGACGCGCTCAAACAGAGCCAGCATATTCGGAGCGGTCAGCGTATCTACTCTGCCTTTAAGCGAGAGCTTTAAGGTGTCGTTTACTATAGAAGCCTGTAAGTCAAAGTCCTCGGCTTTAAGATCGTCTGTGTCGACCGCGACGTCCGTATCCATCGCCGTGATCTTCCAGTAGGCGCATTTCTGCATATTTTCCTTGATCGCCTCAGCCTGATCGGGAGTGACATTACCAAGGCTTTTTATCTCAGGCATATGCTCCGAAAGGATCATGCGCTCAGCCTTCAAGCCGTGCCGAGCTAAGAACATCATTGCGTTCTTCATGTTCTCAGCCACATCCCCTTGCGGGCTGACAGTCAGCGAATTACTGCCTACGTTGACGTCCGACTTATTCTCTGCCGTTGTTTTGCTCTTCATCATGATCTCCATGAAGCGGTCACCGGCGATCGGCTGTATCGTCATGATATATTGCATACCGGTTTCGGTATCGGCGGTCACCCAGCAGCCTCCGTGTTCTTTGAGGATCATGCGGATATTATCGCACAGCGCGCCGACCTCGGAATCGGTGAAATACATCAGCAGTCCTTCGGTCGTGATACATACAGGACCCTCGGCGTCTTTGAGCGCCGCTTTCAGAGATTCGCCGTTGGTCGCGTCTACACCGCAGAAATGTACCAAAGACCGCTTATCTTCATCTATCAGTGACATTACAGCGGGCTCAGCCTCGTTTATCGCAGCGGGAAGATCCAAACCGTAATACGCTATGCCCTTTTGCGAGATCGCTTTGGCTCTCGGCGTGTATCCGCAGGGCAGATCCACGATCGTCTTGCAGCCTGTCTTTTCCGCGATAGCCGCACAAGTACGCCAGCGTGTTTCGACCAAGATCATATTAGCTGTCATCTGCTCTGCAGAAACCTTTGTAGAAGCGCTGTTCTGTGTCTCTTCAAAAGACAGGTTCAGCTTTTCTGCGACCTCAGCCGCTTCTTTCACTCCCGCTGCCGCGAGCTGAAAGACCGTCATTTTTGCCGTGTTGAATACCGGGTTTACTCGTTCCAGTAAGTTTTGATCCATCATAATCATCCTTTTCTGAGATAGTAGGCAATCATAAGGATATACGCTGAATTACCGATTGAATAATATCACAGCGTATTGAGGCTGTCAATATTAATAGATTATTTGCTTTAATATTGTTGTGATAGTATATAGAAATACTTATGATCCCATGTTATAATATTAAAAAAGACAGTATCAAAGAAGAATTGACAGCCGCCGAAACCCTGGTATAATTGTAATCATAGAAGCTCGATCAAATGAGTTGTTTCAATCGTTGACAAATGCAAAAAGTAGCTCTCCGGTGAAACATTTCATAAATAAGCTTGAGAACCGCTACATCGGTATACTGATCCTGATCCTCGGCGGCAAAGCGGTCACGAAGCCGATGATAGGGGAGCAACAGAATAAGGATCTGAAATATTGCCGAAATATAAAAACGGTGTTATTTTTTTGAAAAGGAGATAAGATAATGGGAAATACTTTTTATTTTGAATGGGAAGTCGCGCTGATGCAGTGGATCCAGTCATGGCTCGGCCCGGTCGGCACGGCGATCGCTTCCGTGTTCAGCGAAATGGGAGAGCAGCTGGTGTGCGTTGCCGTGCTGGGCTTTCTGTACTGGTGCTGGGAGAAGGAGTACGGCAAATATGTCGGACTGAACGTGCTGGTGGGCATCACCCTCAACCCCATGATAAAGAATATTTTCGTAAGGCGCAGACCGTACTTCGATCACCCCGGCATCAAATGTCTCAAGCCCGTAGAAAAGGGAGCCGATATCTATGATATCTCGGCACAGGGCTATTCATTCCCGAGCGGACATTCGACCAACGGTGTGACCCTGTATACCTCTCTCGGCCGCTATAAAAAGAACAGGGTCCTTACGATCATCGGCGTCATAGCCCCTCTGCTGGTGGGTATCTCGCGCTTTTGTGTAGGTGTACATTATCCGACGGATGTTATCTGCGGATGGGCGCTTGGCCTGATCGTGATTTTTCTCGTCCCCGCACTGCAGCGCGCGATCAAAAACCGCTGGGTCTTCTACGGGCTGCTGGTGCTGATCGCCATTCCGGGATGGTTCTATTGTAAGAGCGCCGATTATTACACCGCCTTCGGCATTCTTGTCGGCTTTATCTTAGCGGTTGAATTTGAGGATAGATTTGTAAAATTCGAGAATACGCGCAACGTCCTCAGATGTATACTGCGGTTGGTGCTCGGTGTAGGCGTATACTTCGGACTGAACACACTGCTAAAGCTCCCATTCAGCAAGGACTTTCTCGATTCCGCAACTATGGCGTCCTACGCGGTTCGCGCGGCGCGCTACTGCGTAGTTATTTTCGTTACCATCGGAGTGTACCCGCTGATCTTCAGACTCGGCAACCGCATATTCAAACGCAAGGGCTGATCTCGCTCTCATAAGCATAGATGCAACAATTAAAAGCGCTTCTCGATAAAGCGCTGACAGGTATGAAAGTGAATTGATCAATAAAGGAGAAACATATCATGGAGATCAAAGCAGTAAAATTCAGAAAAGACGGTTTCTATTCCCAGCTGTTCGCGCTCGGCGCTGAGGAAGGCCCCGAAAAGTACAGCATGGATATCCGCTTTCGCGGCAGCCTGCAAAACTACCTTATCGACACAGGCGACGAGGTTATTTTAGTCGATACGGGACTTCCCGCGGGCACTCCCGAGGAGAAGCCCGACAAGGAGGTCGCCGCCTATACGGGCAAGGATATTTGCAGTTACATGGAGGCGTTCCGCAACCTCGGCTATAAGCCCGAGCAGGTGACAAAGATCTTATTGACCCATAGGCATAACGACCATTCCGGTGAGATCAGATCCTTCCCGAACGCGAAGATCTACGTAAATGCCGACGAGCTTGACGCGGTCGAATTACAAGGCGTTGACAACATCGTCCCCGTGACATTTACCGACGGGGCGTACTATAACTTTCCCGAGAGCCAGAAGATCCGCGACGGTATTTATTTTATAAAAGCTCCCGGTCACACAAAGGGCAACAGCCTTGTGATTGTAGAGGACGGAGGTCTGTTCTATATGCTCCACGCCGACATCACCTATGTGGATGAGGCGCTGCATGAAAACAAAGTGTCCGTGGTTTTTGACGATTTACAAGAAGCTAAAACTACCCTCGGGCGCGTTCGTGAATTCGTCCGCGATCATCCGACCGTTTACTGCGGAACTCATACACCCCAAGGGTACGAGAACCTTGAAGCAAAGCGCGTGATGGATCTTGATCATCCCGTCGAGACGATCTTTGCTGAGATCGACTTCACCGAGCAGGAGGCGACGGGTATTTATGTTTGCTCCGTCTGCGGATATGTGTATGATCCCGCCGAGAACAACGGCATGGCTTTTGCGGACCTGCCTGACGACTGGCGCTGTCCCAGATGCAAACAGACTAAAGATAAATTCAACAAAGCATGATTTATGCGAGAGGCTGCCTTAACGCGACAGCCTCTTAGCTTGCTGTAGCAAAGCTGCTTTATATCTAAAGAGATTTATTCTCGATTGCTTAAGGTCATCAGAACAACTTTTTGAACGGAGACGGTATTATGAAAAACAGAACAGCACAATTGATCTTTCAGACGGTTTACTGCGCGTTTGCGCTGATCGGAGTCATCGGGAGCGTCGGACTTTTCAATTATAAATTCACTTGGGATTTTTACATTTATTTCACCAATATCAGCAGCTATTTGTGCTTTGGCGTAATGCTTGCCGAGCTTATACAGACCGCTAAGCGAAAGGATGACGGTTATGTATCGACCTGTCCGAGGTTAAAGTTTATCAGTATGCTGGGGATCGTTCTGACTTTCTTGGTATTCAACATAATGATCGCGCCTGGACGAGAGCCCGCGTTTATTGTTAAGGTCGAATGTATACTGTTCCATATGGTACTTCCTGTTATGTTTGTCATCGACTGGATCCTCTTTTATGAGCACGGAAAAGTCAAGTGGACATATCCGCTGATATCGGCGCTCTTTCCGATCGCTTATTCGGGCTTTGTCCTGATCCATGCTGCGATACTGGGATTTGATACCACCATTCTCAACAGCGTCGGTTCCGATCTGCTGATCTATCCGTATTTCTTTTTCAATCCCGAGAAGGTCGGCTACGGCGGTATTGCGAAGTGGGTCGCTATCCTGTTAGCCGCCTTTATCGCGGTCGGTTATCTGTTTATGGGCGTCGACCGATTACTGTACAAAAGACAAAAGAAATGATCTTATAAATAAACCTCTGTAATTATTTATTTCAATAAATCATTTTTGAGTACGAAACTTATTGACCTGTCAGGTGACGCCGCGTCATCTCGTCAGGTCATCTTTTTATTATAATTATAATATATCAACCTGTTCTTTTCCTAAAACTGCCGAGAGAAAGTTTATATAAAATTTCTATAATTTTGTTCGGGTTTATAAACAACAGCTCTTTTATCTGTTATCATTAAAAAATCAAATTGAAGCTGAGGTTGATAGATATGGAGTATGGTTATTCGATCTTGATGGGCATTTTTGCCGTAGCTATCCTGATCTACGCAGGGCTGATGGCTCTGACTAAGGACTATAAGATCTTGCCTCTTCGAGCAACAGTGTCAGTAAAACCCAAAAACGAGAAGCTATATATGAAGCAACTGTCAAAAGTGGTGGCGCTGGTGGCTCTTTCGCCGGCGCTGAGCGCCTTAACAGGGCTATGGAATATGACAGCTGCCTTTATCGTTTTGATTGTATCAGCTGTAGTATTCATCTGGCTCGGAACCAAGATAATGCGTGGCGTTGAGTGAGAGATGTGTCTAATACTAAGTAGCAATAAAACACATTAATATCTTTTTAAAGCTTTTTATTGCTGCTTAGTATAAATACGCGAAAATGACAGCCTATTGCAGTAAAAAATCCTCCCTGTATCAGCTCAAGCGCGAGCCGATAGGGGAGGATCTGTTTTATATATCATAGCTTAGGATACACTATCGTTTTTTGCTATCCTCTTTTTTCTGAAAGCTTCAACGATATGATAGGATACGGCAGAGATCAAGAACGTACCGATAAAGTACAGCGCGACGCTTACAGCTGTCGGCAGAGTTACAAGCTGACCCAGTCGTATAATGACCGTCGCGACCACCCACTGCCAGATGAACATCGGCATCGACAGCTTACCAAGATAAGCAATAACCGGGCTTTGCAGCTTGGCGGTCATACTTCGCCCCGAGAGCATTATACTCAGCCCCGCGGCGAACAGCAGGATGATCACACGCCACAGGCTTTTATCTGCGCGTATGATGAACAGAAAAGCGAGCAGCATACATACGATCTCTGCTGCTGTCAGCGATCTTGTCGCTGCTTTGCTCTGCGGTATAAGATGCTTTTCACGAATCAGATCGCACAGCACACAGATGAACACTCCCAGCAGCAGTCCCGCAAGCGCCCTCAAAAGATCATCTGGCCAAACGCGGTTTCCGAGCTGCGCCCTGCCGTAATAGAAGAGCGGATAAATTCCCGAGACAAGCAGGATCAGGTGTTTGTTTTTTAACTGTGACAGCAGTCCTGCAAACGGAAAGACGATCAGCATCGCCGAGAGAAACCAGATCGGCACCAGCCGCTGCTGCGAGCCGTGCGCTTCACCGAGCAGCATTACCTCGAGCGGATAATCGGCAAAGCTATAGATAAACTTCCTGTAGCTCCCTTGGATAAGAGAGGTATACGGCGCCGAAAGCAGATATTGCAGGGTGATCGCGATCGTAGTGTAGGGGAGGAAGGGCGCGAATTTATGCCGTGTATATGACAGCGACGACCGAACGATATTCTCCTGCCTGCCCAGTCTTACAAAATGCCGATAGGTAAAATATCCGGTCAGGATAAAGAAGAACTCAACATATATCCAAGAGAAATACCCCGGGTAATCTTTCCCTTCAAAGGCGGGTGACAGATAGTACAAATGGTGGATCATGATCATCACCGCGGCGATGAACTTCCACAGATCTACGATCGCCATCCGGCTGTTTTTGCTGTTGACCATTCGGTCTCATCCTCCCTTGACCTTTTATACCGTCTTATTATACTATGTTTCCGCTTTAAGCGCAAGCTTTCAATGGCTGTGTTTGTATCACACAAATCAGATGATATTTACGTCTTGGCAGAATACTGAAATATAAGCGAAAATACCAACAACATTTTTATCGAGCATTTTTATTTAAAATACTCTTGCAAAAAGCGGATGATTATGCTACGATATCAAAGCGGTAATAAAACAAAACAGAATGAATAACGCAGTCTAAAAAGAAAAAATACCGAAAAATAGGCTGAGAGGTCCCGGGCGCAGGCATCTCTCAGCCTGTGTTATTAAATCCTGTTATATTACCGGATCTGCTGTCAAGTCCAAATAATATGACCCATCAATATAGCAATGAAATGTAAAACAACGGAGGTTGAACCTATTATGAGAAAGATCGATATGGAGAGCATAGGACATTTTGTCCATTCAAATGGAAACGAAACGCTGGATATAGTGGTAAGAGTCACGCTGACGGAAGAGATCGACGCCGCGCTTATGCAGTCAGCGCTCGAAAAAGCGGCTATGAGATATCCGAATTTTCACTCTGTGCTCGCGAGTGACGGAAAAGGTCTTGTATATGAGCTTTCAGATGAGAAACCCGTTTTGCAGACAGGCGATGAAAAAAGAAAGCTCGGCTCAAGTGAGCTTCACGGCTTTCCGTACTGTGTTTCCTGCGAGAGCAAAGTACTCAAGCTCAGCGTTCATCACGGCGTCACAGACGGATACGGTGTTACCGAATTTGTAAAGACGCTGTTGTATTATTATCTGATAGAATGCGGTAAGCCCGTTGAGGCTGATGATAATATCAGACTGCTTGAAGCTGAGTATGATGAAGCGTCAGAGAGCGAGCTGTCGCACCTTAAATACTACGATCGTGATCTTATACAGGAGCAGCCTCAGTTTGGCGAGGTGAAGTTATTTGCGCTCCCCGTTGAATATTGGGACGAGGCGGGAAGATATGAGTTCAGGCGTTTCAAGCTGTCGATGTCGTTGGAGCAGATATCGGATTTTGCCCGTCAATGCGGATCGTCCGTAACAGGTATTATCAGTGCTGTCGTATGCAAAGCTTTTCAGAACGCTTATGATCTCGAGGGCAAGTTGCTGATCAATAGTATCACATCTAATTTTAGACGGCTGCTGACAAGTGATTCACTGCACAATTTTTCGGGTTGGTTTTTGACCTTCTACACGCCTGAAATGCAGGGAATGACGCTTGCACAGACCGCCGCTGTGGTTAAAGGAATGATAACGCAGAACAACACGAAGCAAAACGCTGTAAAGGTGATAAGCGGACGTACTGCGAAAGGGCTTAAACAGATGGAGATACCTATTGATGAGATCTTTGCCGACAAGCCCGATTGTATGATAGAAAAGAAAGCCGTGCGTCAAAGTCTCGGATTTCTCGTCACCAATGTAGGACCCTTAAAGATCACCGAAAGCATGAAGCCGTGGGTCAGAGATATGGAGCTCTATATCCCCGCAATCACCTCGCCGATAGTATTCGGAGTAAACTCTGTCGGCGACGCGCTGACGGTTTCGGTCGTT
Source organism: uncultured Clostridia bacterium (assembly GCA_946183365.1). Lineage (GTDB taxonomy): Bacteria > Bacillota > Clostridia > Oscillospirales > Acutalibacteraceae > Ruminococcoides. The sequence continues at coordinate 12,771 of CAMHAH010000026.1, read as the reverse complement.
CAGTCATTTGAAGACGACGATATCGTAAGAGCGTTCTGCAAGGTATGCGGTGAAAACGGCTTGGACGTCACCTGTACCGATATGGGAATTGAGAAGTTTGATGTACTCGAGCGGGACGCCGTAAAGATGATATGATCACCGCTTGATCATAAAAAGCCGCATTGACTTCCGAAAGAACCTGTCAATGCGGCTTTTTTGCGCTCTTTTAGCTGATGTTTTCATGCTCCTTTAGTCTGTTTGCGGTCAAAAAGTTCTCCCTGTATAAGCTCACAGTCACAACACTCCTTGTAAATGAACCTTTTATTAAGCTGTTTCTTTAGCTGAATGATCTCTGAAAAATAATACAGTTAACATAACATATTGACTATTATTCGAAAACGGCTAAAATAGTAATATACGGAGGAGATACTATGAAAGACCTATTCGACAACCTAAATCAAATACAGACAGACGCGCCTGCGTCTATACCGAAGGATCAATACGCGCAGGAAGTAAAAGAGCGTTGGGGCGATACCGACGCTTTCAGAGAGAGCGAAGAACGCGGCACGGATCTTTCAAAAGCAATTCCGTTGCTGGATGCGGTCATGAAAGGCTTCGCCGAGCTTAACCACGACGGTGTTTCTCCTGACAGCGAGCCCGCGAAATCACAGGTCGAGAGATTGCGACAGTGTATCACGGACAACTTCTACACCTGCACTGACGATATCCTCGCGGGGCTTGGTCAGATGTATGTTGCCGATGAACGCTTCAAAAACAACATAGATATACACGGAGCAGGAACAGCGGAGTATATTTACGAATGTATCAGAGCCTATTGTTGAAAATCGCATCTTGAAGGGGGTATATCATATGGATCGTGCGATCAAAAGATATATCGCGTTTTTTGTTTTGGTATTAGCTTTGTTTGCTTTCACGGTGTCCGCGTATGCGGCGGGTTATTATATTCACGATCCGATGGATAACCCAAAGGCTGCAGCGGATATCATTGTTGATCCCGACGCTGTCTACGGATACGCGCCGAATCCCGACTCTGTGCGGTTAGGCGCGTTCGCCAAATATGATTGGAGCGATGAATCGTTCGTCGCCCGAATGAAGCAGGAACGCGAAGCGTATCATGAATCCATACATGAACTGTATCAGATGAAAGCGGATATGGAAGCAGAGGGAAAATCTGTGGAAGAGATCGCCCGTACAGTCAGTAACCGCCGCAATGAGATGCGGATAGAAGCCTACAAGGATGATCCCGATGGGCTGGCTACACTCAAAGAAAGCAATCTCAATAAATACGGCAACGAAACCGGCGGTACCCCTGAATACTTCTATGAAAAAACCGGATCATGGGAAGCTGTGATCGAAAAATCCTTCTCTACCAATGCCGGAGCCGACGCGATACTCGGACTGTATGATAAGTATTATGACACCTATTATATTGCCGATAACAGCGATCCGACCGAACCGGAAACGGTTGCCGAAACTACACAAGCGGCCACTGAACCAAATGCCGCAAAGCTCATTGATAGCACACCCGATCAATCGGTAGAACCCACAGGAAATCAGTCAAAAACATCTCCGCAAACAGGCGACATAGTGATCGTTCTGATGATCGTCATGATGACAGCGACGGGAATTGCGTTCATCTGTATCATAAAGATATCATCCCATAAAGAAAAACGCTGACTGAACACTGAACTGCCCCAAATCGTACGGACAGCCAAAAACGCTATAGGGTTGAATAATAAGTTTTAAGTAACATACAGACGGCGGTCATAAACATATCGCATGATCCCGATTTATCTTTAGGAGAACCTAATGGAATTCAAAAATGTAATCAAAGAACGGTATTCCGTTCGTAAATATAAGCCCGATATGATCCGGGACGATGAGCTGAATCGTATTCTCGAGGCGGGCATGCTTGCACCGACGGGGTGCAATTATCAGCCACAGAGGATATATGTATTAAAGAGCGATGAGGCGATCGCGAAGATCCGATCACTGTCGCGCTGCGCGTTTGACGCGCCGGTTGTACTGCCGATCGCGCTTGATGAGACCGCCGACTGGAAAAGCCCCCTTGAAGCAGGCTGCCGGGCCGGAATACAAGACGTCAGCATCGTCTCAGATCATATGATGCTTGCGGCATGGGACATCGGTATCGGTTCATGCTGGATCAATTACTTTAAGCCGAGCGAAGTGAAAGCCGCGTTCGGTCTGCCTGAGAACGAAACACCTGTTTTGCTGATGACGCTTGGTTACCCCGCTGATGATTCGAAACCGTTGAAACTCCATAATGAGAGTAAGGATATGACAGAGATCGTCAAGATACTATAAAATGACTGTTATTCAGTATCGGTTAGAATAGGTAGTATAATGCTCAGGTTTGATGCGATCGGCTGCGTCAGCCTTGAAGAATTGACGAATTGACAATCACGGAATATAAGTAAACGAAAAAAGCTGCCGCGGTCCGTTTGACTTGCGGCAGCTTTTTAACACTTTAGCTTTGATGTGATCACTCGATGCGGAATACATCCGTCAGCCCTGTTATATCAAAAATCTCCATGATATCCTCATTGACGTTTACGATACGCATTTTGCCCTGCTTGAGCATGACCTTCTGTACATTCATCAACACGCGCAGGCCTGCTGACGAAAGGTAGATCAGCTTTGAGAGATCGACGGTCAGGTCGGTCACGCCGCTGATGTTTTCGTCAACGGTCGTCTGCAACTGAGGCGATGTCGTGGTGTCAAGGCGTCCGATAGGGGTGAGGGTCAATTCCGATCCGTTTTTATTGACTGTGATTTTCATATCAGCTTCTCCTTATCAGATGTTTTTTATAAATAAAGGATCATTCTTCGGGTTTTCCTTTATACTCAATGCACAGCATCGTCAGATCGTCAAACTGCGGCGCCGAGCCGACGAATTCGTTGACAGCCTCATCAACAGCCTCGAGTATCTCCTTGGGTGTTTTGTCCTCAGCGGTGCGCAGAGCGTCGATCATGCGATCGGTACCGAACAGCTGTTCATTGGCGTCGGTGGCTTCGGCGACGCCGTCAGTATAGAGGAATAACTTGGCGCCTTTGCTGAGCTTCAATTCGTATTCCTTGAACGGGACGCCGTCCATATATCCGACCATGATACCGTGCTTATCTTTGAATAGCTCAAAGCTGCCGTCCGCCTGTTTGAGCGCCGGCTTTTCATGGCCAGCGTTAGCGGCGGTGAGTACGCCTGTCTTCAGATCCAGCACACCGAGCCAGATGGTCACGAACATTCCCTGAGGATTGCTTTCACAGATCTGTCGGTTCACTTCTTCAAGCACAGCCTTGGGTGACAGATCCATCAGAGCATAGTTTTTCAATATTATCTTTGACTGCATCATAAACAGCGCCGCCGGCACTCCCTTGCCCGAAACATCAGCCATGACTAATCCGAGCTTGTTCTCGTCGATCATAAAGAAGTCATAGAAATCTCCGCCGACTTCCTTTGCGGGCTTCATTGAAGCGTAGATATCGAATTCCTTTCTCTCCGGAAAGGCGGGGAATTTGTCAGGCAGCATACCCGCCTGTATATCGGTCGCCAAGCTAAGCTCAGTATCGATACGCTCTTTCTCGGCTGTGATCCTTGTATTCTCGTCGATGTAGCCGATCAGATCGCTGTTCATATGCTCGAATGAGACGGCAAGCTCCTCGATCTCGTCGCCTGTGCGAACGTCCGTTATGACCGGCTGTCGATTTTTGACGCTCTCCTGCATCGTGCGGACTGACTGCGTCAGTTTGGAAACGGGACGGATTATATGCTTGCGTATCGAGAAGTAGAAGATGGTCATCGAAACAAGCATAACGGCGAGCGTAACGCCTAACAGCCCAAAAATGTATTTCAGGATCGTTTTGTATACCTTGTCGGTGGAATAGCTCGCCGCCAGAACGGCAACGGCTTTTCCGTCTTTGTCAAGTACCGGCATATAATAGGTCATGAGCTTTACGCCGTTCTTGCTGTTATCGGTGTAGATGTTGTCCTTCTTTGATCGATCGGGATCAAATTCATCCTCAGACACATTCATCGCCTTTGAAACATAAGCTTTTTCTTCACCGTAATAGGCAGCTTCTTTGTTCAGAGATTCGCCTGCCGTTTGGTCGTCGGTGGACATCAAGTAGGTGATGTGATCGTCGTGGGGGACAAAGATATCACAGCCTTGCAGCTCAAAATTATTTGTGATCAGTAGAAGATTTAACATGATACGCTCGTAGTTTTCATCGGGTTTTCCTGAAGAGATGTATCGATCGATACCTTCCTGATCGGTTTTCAGCATCCCGGACGACGCGACCGCCGTTCCTTCCAGAGCGGCTTCATAGGTGTTGTCGCGCGCCTGTGTCGCTAAATCGTTATAGGTGACGATACCTATGACCGCGGCGGCGATGACCGATACGATCATCACGACGATCAATAGCCTCAGCATCGTTTTGAACGCAAGACTGCTTGTGAATTTTGTTTGATCCATTCTGTTCACACGTCCTTTACACGAAAATTATATGCACCGATTTTTCTGTTATATTGTAGCTTAGGTGAACATAGAAGTCAAGGCGTTTTTGTATTGATACGAAACAGCTATGTAGACAGTTTTTGTTTTGTGTGTTAAGATAATGGTATCGGAGGAAGGAACGGCAACATGAAGAAGATTTTATACCTTACGGATCTCGCATATCAGGCAAAGGGAAGAAACTACTGCGAGGAAGATATCTATATCACCGCTCGCCTTAAAGATCGATACGACGTCGCGCTGTGTCACCCGAAGTGCAGTGAGGGCTTTGAAAAGGACGCCGACCTGATCGTTTTCAGAAACACGGGCGGCGTGAGCGGATTCAAGGAGTGCTACGATTCGTTTGTGCACAGGGTGAAAGAAAACGGGCTCAACACCTTTAACACATTCAACGGCAAGGCGGATATGAGGGGCAAGCAGTACCTGTTGGAGCTGACCCGACAGAACTATCCCGTGATCCCGACGATCGATACGATAGATGACTTTTCGATCCTGCCTGATGATTGCTGTGCTTGCTTGAATGATATATACCGCATGACAAATTTTACCTCGCCGACAAAGAAACACCCGCAACAGTGACCTAATGACTGTTGCGGGTGTGCTCGTTTATGATCAGTTTTCCGTTCCCTGCAAGCCAATCTCCTCAGCGTGCGGACGCATGCCGTCGATGCAGATCTCGGCGACGTCTCTGACCTCCATGCCCAGAAGCTCACAGCCCTTCTTGATCAGCTCGCGGTCGCACTTGGCGGCGAACTTCTTGTCCTTGAACTTCTTCATAAAGCTCTTGGTGTTCAGGTCGGTGATGCCGTTCGGACGCATCCTCGCGGCGGCTTGGATGATGCCGGTCAGCTCGTCTACGGTGAACAGGCTCTTTTCCATATCCGTCAGCGGTTCGACGTCGGTGCAGATGCCCCAGCCGTGGCTGAGGATCGCGCGGACGTCTTCGGGATCGACGCCCTCGGCGAGCAATTCCTTTTCGGTATGCTGTAAGTGCTCTTCGGGGAACTTCTCATAGTCGTAATCATGCAGATAACCGACCGCCATCCAATGCTCCTCGTTAGCGCCGAAGTGACGCGCCATCGCGCCCATTGCGTAGCACACGTTCAGCGAGTGAATGATCAGATGATCCTCGGTCACCATCGTGCTGTTGATCTCTTTTGCTCTTTCCAATGTCAGTGCCATATTTCTTATCCTTTCTCTTTTTAGGGGATTTGTGATCGCTAAAACCATTATACAGTTTCTCGCTGTTATTGCAAGCGTTTCATGAAAGAATAATTGACAGACGCGAGCGTAAAAGCTATTATTAAACTATATTCTATAATTTACGCATTATACTCAGAAAGGTAGGATATTTCATGTATGAAGCTTTGAACGCCATGCGCAGAAACAGTGCGGAGAAAAATCAGCAGATACTCGCGCGTTTTGAACAGATAACGATGACGCCGATGGAGGTACAAAAAAAGCTGCTGCTTGACCTGCTTCAAGAGCATAAAGGTACGGAATACGGCAGAAAGTACGGCTTTGCCGATATCCATTCCATTGAAGAGTACCGGCAGCGTGTTCCCCTTACGGAATACAGCGATTATGTATCGTACATTGACCGCATGACCGAAAACTGCGAAGAAAACCTGATCAGCGCCCAAAAACCGGTTTGGTATAACAAGACCTCCGGCACCGCCGGCGCTCCGAAAAAAATACCCTATTCGCAAAAAACAAGAGATTGCTTTTCGCGATACAGTCTGGGCTATCAGTCGGGCTTTTTGTACAGAAATCTGAAAGAGAGATATTTCGGCGGCCGCTGGCTGAATCTGATCCGCTGCGGCGGCGATCTCGTCAGGCTTCCCGACGGCGTTCCCTACGGCCCTCTGTCCGAGGCTTCGCTCAGACCTTACGTCGACAGGTGGAAGCATATTTTTTCCACGCCGGTCGAAGCTACCTTCTCGCCCAAAGGAACCGACGTCAGATACCTGAACGCCCGCTTTGGCCTTTGCGATAAGGAGCTGAATAATATCAACTGCACGTTTACGGGATTTTTGCTGGATTTTTGCCGATATATAGAGAAGAACTGGCGGCTTTTAGTTGATGATATCGAAAAGGGCGTTATCAGTGAATCGGTGGAGCTTCCCGATGAGATCAGAGAAAAACTCATCGCACAGCTTGCGCCTATGCCCGAGAGAGCGGCTGAGCTGAGAGCGATATTCGAAGAGGGCTTCGAGACTCCGTTTATCCCTAAGGTATGGCCGGAGCTGAGCTATGTCGTGGGCGGCGCTTCGGCGGGCTTTTCCCGATACACCAACGAGGTGCGTGAGCGCTATCTCGGTTATGAGATCGCGTTTTATTTCCGCGGTATTTCCGCTTCCGAGGGTATATTCTCGGTTCCCGTCCAATTGGCGGCTCACGGGTCGGCGTTGATCCCGGATTCCTTGTTTTACGAGTTTATTCCGATAGACGGCGAAGACGCCGCTCCGGTCACGATGGACAAGCTGGAGGTCGGCAAGAAGTATGAGCTTGTCATCACCAATCACTCCGGATTTTACCGTTACAGAATGAAGGATGTTCTGCTTGTCACGGGCTTTTATCATCAAACGCCGATGGTCGAGTTCCAGTACCGTATCGACAAAACTGTCAGTTTGATGGGAGAAAAGACGACCGAAATGGCGCTCAGGATCGCCGCCGATCGTACCGCAAAGGAATGCGGCTTCCTGCTGGTGGACAGCTCCTTTTATCCCGATACGCAGGAAGTTCAATATGTCTGTCTGATGGAGATTGACCGCGTTCCGCAGGAGCTCACGGAGGAAACGATCCGTTCCTGTCTTGACAAGCATCTGTCGCAGCTTAATCCCTCATACGGCGAAAAAGTCAGAAGCGGTCTTATCAAGCCCGTCAAGCTGATCTTTACCCAGCCGGAGACGTATGTGCTCTATAAAGAACTGATGCTGATGAAGGGCTATTCTATCGCACAGCTCAAGCCGGTCTCCGTGATCGACAATGATATCCAAAAGGGTTTCTTCTTCACGCTGACGGAGGACTTTGAAGAAATCAAAAAACTGTCGTCACATTGAATAAGAATCGGAAAAAACAGGGGGAGGAGCAAAGCATGAAACTGATATTTGCCTCGGACAGCTTCAAAGGGAGCCTGTCGAGCAAGAGGACGGCGGAGCTGTTGTCGAGAGCCGCGCGGGAAGTGTTCGGCGTGTGCGAGTGTATCGGCGTGCCGATAGCGGACGGCGGAGAGGGGACAGTCGACGCATTGATCGACGCACTGAAAGGCGAGAAAGTCATCGCAACCGTCCACGATCCCTTGATGAACCGCATACAGGCGTGCTATGGTATCGCAGGCGACAGAGCGATTATTGAGATGGCGGCGGCGTCGGGCTTGACGCTTGTTCCCGATCATCTACGCGATCCTCTGAATACGACCACTTACGGCACGGGCGAACTAATCCTTGACGCGCTCGACCGCGGCTGTCGGGAGCTGTATATTGCGATCGGCGGTTCGGCGACCAACGACGGCGGTATGGGCTGTCTGCGTGCTCTCGGCGCGAGATTTCTCGATAAGGACGGCAACGAGCTGAGCGGTTGCGGAAAGGATTTAGCAGAAGTTTCAACCATTGACCTTGCATATTTGGACAGCCGATTATCTGACACGTCCGTCACCGTTCTCTGTGATGTGAAGAATCCGTTATGCGGAGAGAACGGCGCGACCTACACCTTTGCCAAACAAAAAGGAGCAACCCCCGAAACGCTGGAGTTGCTCGAAAACGGTATGCAAAACTATCGCGATGTGATAAAGCACCGATTCTGTATTGACTGCGACTTGATCGAAGGCGCGGGTGCGGCAGGCGGATTAGGCGCGGCGCTGAAAGTCTTTTTGCACGCAACCATGCAGTCGGGCATCAAGACGGTACTCGATCTGATCGGCTTTGATGATCTGCTCGACGGCGCTGATTTGGTCGTGACAGGGGAGGGCAGAGCGGATTCACAGTCGGTGTGTGGCAAGGTGATGCAGGGCGTTGCTCTGTGCGCAAAGGCGAGAGGAATCCCCGTATACGGCTTGTGCGGATCGCTCGGCGACGGCGCGGAATTGCTCTATGACTGCGGCGTTACCTCGCTGTATTCGCTTGTCGACGAAAACACGAGCGTTGAGGAAGCAATGACAAACGCCGAGGAAGTTTACTATCACGCGGCTGTTCGTATGTTCAGCGAGATAAAGAGGGAAAAACGATGAAAGCTTTGGATTGTATTTCGGTCGAGAATATGCGCGAGAGCGACCGTATGACGATCGAGAAAGTTGTGTCGGGGCGTACGCTGATGTACCGTGCCGCGATGGGCGTTTTTCGCGCGGTGAACTGGCACGGCGAGATCGTGATCGCGGTCGGCGGCGGCAACAACGGCGGCGACGGTTACGCGCTGGCGTGTATCTTGAAGCGCAACAACTATACCTGCCGTATCGTCAAGCTCAGCAAGAAGCTGACCGACGACAGTGGGTTCTATGCAAAATTGGCCGAGTCGCTCGGCGTACCCTGCGAAGCGTATGCGAGCGAGCGTTTGCCGATGCAGACGTCATCGTCGATTGTCTGCTCGGAACAGGCTTTCAGGGCACTCTTCGTGAGCCGTGGCTGAGCGCGGTGCAGGAGATCAACAGCAGTAAATCCGAGGTCGTCAGCGTGGATATCAACAGCGTAATGAATGGCGATACAGGTGAGGCGGAAACTGCCGTACAGTCGGATATCACGGTCACGGTCGGCTACGTCAAACGCGGTCTGGTATCACCGAACGCCGCCCGATATATGAAGAGGCTGGTCGTCGCGGACATCGGCATCGTCCTCGCCAAAGAGGAAGAGAAGCTCGTCCCCGCCGATGCGGATATACAGCCTGATGACGGTTGTATCCCCGCACCCGATTATCTGGTGATGGAGCCGATCGACGTCAGCTATGAAGAATTGCCAAATTGAATAGCATAATAACAAAACCGCATGGATAAGCCTGTCAGCCTGTCCATGCGGTATTCTGCATAAAAGATACTCTTGTCCTCTGATTATTCTTCGTTATCCTCAAATGAAAAGTCGTTCAGCTCCTTGAAGTCGAGGAACTCAGCGAGGGTCATGTTCAGCGCGCTTGCCATCTTGTGGAGGTTCACGACGCCGGGATTGCACGTCCTGCCGTTGACGATATTGTCGATGGACGACTGTCGTACGTTGCTCATCTTGGCAAGCTGATTGATCGAGATCCCGCGCTTCTTGCATAGGCTGCGGATGCGCTTTGCGTAGATTTCACCATAGTTCATAGGAACACCCCATAATATCATGATTACCCAAATTCGATTAATGTAATGATAATATGAGATTTTTGCATATTTACCTAAATATAGGTTGACAATATAAATAATCTTCGCTACACTTTACTTGAATATAGGTAATAGAGGTGTAGCGAATGGTATCGTGTACATTCTTCGGACACCGTGATTGTCCGAGCAGTATCAAAGAGAAGTTGCATGAGGAGATAGAGCGGCTGATTAGTCATCATCGTGTCAATACCTTTTACGTCGGCACGCAGGGCAACTTTGACCGCATGGCGTATGCGGCTCTGGTTGAACTTCGCAAACGGTATCAGCATATCAAAACCTACCGTGTTCTCGCCTATATGCCGAAGCCGGGTGATAATGACACAGCCGACACCATCGTCCCGGAGGGGATAGAGAATGCTCACCCTCGCTACGCCATCGTTTACCAAAACAATTGGATGATCGACCACAGCGATTATGTGATCGCCTATGTGACGCACACCTTTGGTGGCGCGTATCAGGCGGTTGAGAGAGCAAAGAAAAAAGGGAAGATAACGATACAGATAAGATGATTATAGCAAGCGCAAGTATTCGGTAGATACTTGCGTTTACTTTTACAATCAGCGAAAAAAGTTTTCAAGCAGGGTTCAAAGTCCAATAAAGCGCCGTATCCTTGTGTTATACTGTGTACAAGGAAAAGATTATTTATCATATAAGGAGGAAATGTCATGAAATTCAAGATCGGATTCAGCGCGGAAGAAAAGAAAGAGAACACTGCACGAGAGGTTAAACAGGAAACAAAGGCCGAGGTCAAGCCGAAGCCCTCGCTGGTGGATATCCGCTTCCCCGATATCTACAAAAGCTACACCTATTATAACGACCGCTTCGACCTGCATGAGGGCGATACCGTCTTTGTCGACGGCAAGCTTGAGGGAGTCGCGGGCAGGATCGTTGCCGTTACCTACAATTTCAAGATCAAGCTGTCAGACTACAAGCGCGTCATCAGCGTTGCCGATACCGACGTGAAGGGTCAGCTGTATTTCCACAAGACAAGGGTCGTTTCATTCGCCCCCGCTACCATTCCGTTCGGCAAGATCGCGTCATGGTATTTCCCTCCGACAGATCCCGAGGAGTTCGTCAGCGGAGAGGACGACAGCACGATCCTTCTCGATAAGCCCGAAACGTGGAAGGCTGATATAGAACCGTGTGAGTATGAGGACTTCGACGATTGCCTTGGTGTGGTGTATCTCAGCCTTGATAACGGCGTTGGCAAAGCGATCGTGAAGGGGAGGAGTCATCATGCAGTCGAGTTCTTCTATGAGAACGGCGAGATTAGCAAGCTCACCTGCGACTGCTACAGCGCGGGAATGTGCGAGCATGAGATCGCGGCGCTGTTTGAGCTTAGACACAAGCTGAAGTGGATCGAAGAAAACTACGCCGATGATTTTCAGAAAACAGCCTATTTTGCGGAGCTTGACAAAGCGGTGTTCTGCAATATGGTGCTGATGAGCCGACAGAACGGCTCATTCCAAATCGGATAATACAAATACATAACAACCTATATAGAGTGCGCGAGGGACAAGCCCGTTGACCGCACAGCAACCTGCCGAATCTCACGACGGTAAGGTGCTAATGCTTGACCGATAGGTGACCCCGGCACTCTTTAGGATATATCAAAAAAGGAGTGTCATTTATGAAAACAATCAAAGAGTTAGCAAGCATGGGTGAGCGCGTGTATGTTCACCTCAAGGACGATGAAACAGCAATGAGCTTTCTGCGACAGGCAGAGTCGGAGGGCTTCACCTTTGGGGACGGCGTCAATCCCACCGACCGCCATTGGTCTGACCTCTATGCGATCCATCCCGACGGTACGCTGAACTATGTCGGCTCAGTCGGGCGGATCGAGTACACCTCGAGCACGGATAGCTGTGTCAGGGTGGAATATCAAGAACTGTTGTAACGGTTGATTGGAGGTGTCGTTATGAGTAGACATGATGATTTCTTAGACGATTATATCGGATACAGAATCTTTGAGGATAGTATAAAAGGCTCGGGCGGCGGCAAGCCTCCGAAAAAGAATACAGGCTGCGGCTGCGGAGCATGGGCGGTGCTGATCTGCATTGCGATAATTATCCTCGGTGTTTTCGGCTCCTGCTCCAAGAACAGTTCGTCCCGATATTCAAGCTCAAATCACAGCTACGGCACGTCCTATTCATTCTATAGCAAGTCATCCTATAGCTCGTCATCCAAATCTTATTCAAACGCTTCATCAGGCAGTAAGCACGCCTCAAGCAACACTTCCAAATCTTCTGCTTCAAGCAAATATAAATCCTCTTCATCCGCAAAGAAATCCTCCGATCCCTACGATGCCAAATCCTATGCTCATCCGGACGATTTCTACTATGACAACCGTGATGACTTTTGGGACTATGAGGACGCGGAGGATTACTATGATAGTCACAAATAATTATCTATATTAGCAATTCTTCATTGAAAAGGGCTAAACATAGTGGTATTATTTGAAATATAATAGCTATTCATAATCAAGGCAGGATGATAACATGCTACACGATGGATTATATGAACAGGTAATCAGCAAAGGACTGGACTCAGAGCTTGCCTCTACGGACAAGCTCAGTCAGACTGCGCCTATTGATAGTGAAGAAGCCTCGAAGATTCTTTCCAAATATGTTGCTGAGATTGTTGAAAAAGGTCTTGAAAACGTTAAGGACAACGGTGGAGATCTGAGTTCCCAGGTAGAGCTCGTCAACCGCATTGTCTCCACGATCACATCCGAAACACATGAGCCTGAATTTGATAGCCAAAGTGTAGCACAAAGAGCAGAGCAATTACTTGCCCTTATGGATAAGCAAAACAATATCCTTGCCGTCAACGAAAAGGCCGAGATCGTTCGCCCTGAGACCTCGATCGCCATGAGCTCACTGTTCACCGGTGCGG
>CAMHAH010000025.1 GCA_946183365.1 uncultured Clostridia bacterium | reverse complement strand
TCTCTATGATGCCTTTCTCTCCTACCCTCTATATTTCTCTTTTACACTCAAGGCCTGCTTGAAAACTTTTTTCGCTGATTGTAAAAGTAAACGCAAGTATCTACCGAATACTTGCGCTTGCTATAATCATCTTATCTGTATCGTTATCTTCCCTTTTTTCTTTGCTCTCTCAACCGCCTGATACGCGCCACCAAAGGTGTGCGTCACATAGGCGATCACATAATCGCTGTGGTCGATCATCCAATTGTTTTGGTAAACGATGGCGTAGCGAGGGTGAGCATTCTCTATCCCCTCCGGGACGATGGTGTCGGCTGTGTCATTATCACCCGGCTTCGGCATATAGGCGAGAACACGGTAGGTTTTGATATGCTGATACCGTTTGCGAAGTTCAACCAGAGCCGCATACGCCATGCGGTCAAAGTTGCCCTGCGTGCCGACGTAAAAGGTATTGACACGATGATGACTAATCAGCCGCTCTATCTCCTCATGCAACTTCTCTTTGATACTGCTCGGACAATCACGGTGTCCGAAGAATGTACACGATACCATTCGCTACACCTCTATTACCTATATTCAAGTAAAGTGTAGCGAAGATTATTTATATTGTCAACCTATATTTAGGTAAATATGCAAAAATCTCATATTATCATTACATTAATCGAATTTGGGTAATCATGATATTATGGGGTGTTCCTATGAACTATGGTGAAATCTACGCAAAGCGCATCCGCAGCCTATGCAAGAAGCGCGGGATCTCGATCAATCAGCTTGCCAAGATGAGCAACGTACGACAGTCGTCCATCGACAATATCGTCAACGGCAGGACGTGCAATCCCGGCGTGGTGAACCTCCACAAGATGGCAAGTGCGCTGAACATGACCCTCGCCGAGTTCCTCGACTTCAAGGAGCTGAACGACTTTTCGTTTGAAGATAACGAGGAATAATCAGAGGACAAGGGCATCTTTTATGCAGAAAACCGCATGGACAGGCTGATCGGCTTATCCATGCGGTTTTGTTATTATGCTATTCAATTTGGCAATTCTTCGAGGCTGACGTCGATCGGCTCCATTGTTAGGTAATCGGGTGCGGGGATACAACCATCATCAAGCTGTGTATCTGCGACAACAGTGACGATCTTATCTTCCGCTTTTGCGAGGACGATGCCGATATCCGCGACGACCAGCCTCTTCATATATCTTGCGGCGTTCGGTGACACCAGACCGCGCTTGACATAGCCGATCGTGACCGTGATATCCGACTGTACGGCAGTTTCCGCCTCACCTGTATCGCCGTTCATTCCGCTGTTGATGTCCACACTGACGACCTCGGCGTTACTGCTGTTGATCTCCTGCACCGCGCTCAGCCATGGCTCACGAAGAGTGCCCTGAAAACCTGTACCGAGCAGACAGTCAACGATGATGTCGGCGTCGGCAAACGCTCCGCTCGCATACGCTTCACAAGGTACGCCAAGTGACTCAGCCCATTTTGCATAGAACCCGCTGTCGTCGGTCAGCTTCTCGCTGAGTTTGACAATACGGCAGGTGTAATTGTTGCGCTTTAAGATACACGCCAGCGCGTAACCGTCGCCGCCGTTGTTGCCGCCGCCGACCGCGATCACGATCTCGCCGTGCCAGTTCACCGCGCGAAAAACGCCCATCGCGGCACGGTACATCAGCGTACGCCCCGACACAACTTTCTCGATCGTCATACGGTCGCTCTCGCGCATATTCTCGACCGAAATACAATCCAAAGCTTTCATCGTTTTTCCCTCTTTATCTCGCTGAACATACGAACAGCCGCGTGATAGTAAACTTCCTCGGCGTTTGTCATTGCTTCCTCAACGCTCGTGTTTTCGTCGACAAGCGAATACAGCGAGGTAACGCCGCAGTCATAGAGCAGCTCCGCGCCGTCGCCGAGCGATCCGCACAAGCCGTATACGGGGATTTCTCTCGCCTTTGCGCGCAAAGCAACGCCCTGCATCACTTTGCCGCACACCGACTGCGAATCCGCTCTGCCCTCCCCTGTCACGACCAAATCAGCGCCGTCGAGCAGTTCATCAAAACCGATTAGATCGAATACCGTCTCGATGCCCGACTGCATGGCTGCGTTCAGAAAAACTTTCAGCGCCGCGCCTAATCCGCCTGCCGCGCCCGCGCCTTCGATCAAGTCGCAGTCAATACCGAATCGGTGCTTTATCACATCGTGGTAGTTCTGCATACCGTTTTCGAGCAGCTCCAGCGTTTCAAGAGTTGCTCCTTTTTGTTTGGCAAAGGTATAGGTCGCGCCGTTCTCGCCGCAAAGCGGATTCTTCACATCACAGAGAACGGTGACGGACGTGTCAGATAATCGGCTGTCCAAATATGCAAGGTCAATGGTTGAAACTTCTGCTAAATCCTTTCCGCAACCGCTCAGCTCGTTGCCGTCCTTATCGAGAAATCTCGCGCCGAGAGCACGCAGACAGCCCATACCGCCGTCGTTGGTCGCCGAACCGCCGATCGCAATATACAGCTCCCGACAGCCGCGGTCGAGCGCGTCAAGGATTAGTTCGCCCGTGCCGTAAGTGGTCGTATTCAGAGGATCGCGTAGATGATCGGGAACAAGCGTCAAGCCCGACGCCGCCGCCATCTCAATAATCGCTCTGTCGCCTGCGATGCCGTAACTCGCCTGTATGCGGTTCATCAAGGGATCATGGACGGTTGCGATGGATTTTTCGCCTTTCAACGCTTCGATCACCGCGTCAACAGTCCCCTCACCGCCGTCCGCTATCGGCACGCCGATACACTCGCACGCGCCGAACACTTCCCGCGCGGCTCTCGTCAACAGCTCCGCCGTCCTCTTGCTCGACAGGCTTCCCTTGAAGCTGTCCGAGGCAAATACCAGCTTCATCGCTCGTCCTCCGTTTCACGAATAAAGACATACTCGGTATCGGTGGAGCGAGATTCATCAAAACGGTAATGACCGATGGCGAAGGACTTGAGCTGCTCGGGCTGAACAGCGTTGATCTCAGCCGCATAGCGCACCATCTCACCGCGCGCCATCTTTGCGTACACCCCTTTGGTCACGACCCTGCCGCCGATCAGATCGCCGAACACGAAGGTAATATACCTGTCCTGCGGCTGCAGATATTTCTCGATACACTTTGAATACTCTTTTGACGCAAGATTGATGATGATCCTGTCATCGGGAATCACCTCGCGGTATAATGAGTCGCCCCAAAACTCATAAAGGTTTTTACAGCCGATGGGCGTCGCTTTCGCCTGCATCTCCAAGCGGTAAGGGACAACGCCGTCCATCGGCTTGAGCACACCGTAAAAGCCCGATAAGATCCGCAGATGCTCCTGCACATAACCGAAGTAAGCGCTCTCAAAAACCGACGGCGCCATATAGGTGTACTGGATACCGTCATAGGCGAGCAGCGCGGGGGTCAGGTTATGCCGCAGATCCATGTGCGCGAACCGTTCGTGATTCTCAGCCGCGATCTTGTCATTGCAAGCCCAGAGCTTTTTCTGCTCCTCAAAGCTGAGACTGTTCAGATGATCTTTGAGCAGTTCCGCTCTGTCGAGAAATACCGGCAGATCGGGGCAAGGAAAAGTATCGGTATCGACCTTCATCTGCTTCGCCGGGGCTATGATCATCCTCATTCCAAAGCACCCAGCATCTGGGCGGGATTGTCCGCCGCCTTGACCTTGTCAAAGGCTCTTTCGATCACACCGTCCTCATCGATCAGGTAGGTGGTGCGCACCACGCCGTAACTAACCTTGCCGTAGAGCTTCTTTTCCTTCCAGACGTCGTACGCTTCGATCACAGTCCTCTCGGTATCCGACAGGAGCACAAACGGCAGACCGTACTTCTCTTCAAATCGCTTGTGCGACGCGACCGAGTCCTTGCTCACGCCGAGGACGACCGCGCCCTTCTCGCGAAACTGCGGATACAGTTCTGAGAAGGCGCACGCCTGCTTCGTACAGCCCGAGGTCATATCCTTAGGGTAGAAATACAGAATGACCTTCTGCCCCTTATAATCCGAGAGCGACTTCATCTCGCCGTTCTGATCGGGCAGGGTGAATTCCGGTGCTTTTGTTCCGATTGCTAACATATCTTTCCCTCCGTGTATTTTTATTTGCGATGATTGTATCAGTACAGCTTCATTCTTCTTCGGGCTTTGAGAGCCTTTTGCGGTCATAGACCTTCTTGCTTTTGACGACGCGCGTAGCCGGCTTGAGGCCGTTCCGGTCACGCCGCTTACGGGCGTGGAACTTGCGCTGTTCCTTTTTGCTTTGCTTTTTGAGCGGTGTTACTTTCATCGTATCCATTCCAATTCATATGATACTACTATTCTAACGGATTCTGAGGAATAGTCAATAATGAAATGCTTGCAATAACAGCGGAAAGCTGTATAATGGTTTTAGCGATCACAAATCCCCTAAAAGAGAAAGGATAAGAAATATGGCACTGACATTGGAAAGAGCAAAAGAGTTGGGCAGCTCGATGGTGACCGAGGATCATCTGATCATCCACTCGCTGAACGTGTGCTACGCGATGGGCGCGATGGCGCGTCACTTCGGCGCTGATGAAGAACACTGGATGGCGGTCGGTTATCTGCATGATTACGACTATGAGAAGTTCCCCGACGAGCATTTACAGCATACCGAAAAGGAATTGCTCTCGGAAGGCGTCGATCCCGAAGATGTCCGCGCGATCCTCAGCCACGGCTGGGGCATCTGCACCGACGTCGAACCGCTGACGGATATGGAAAAGAGCCTGTTCACCGTAGACGAGCTGACCGGCATCATCCAAGCCGCCGCGAGGATGCGTCCGAACGGCATCACCGACCTGAACACCAAGAGCTTTATGAAGAAGTTCAAGGACAAGAAGTTCGCCGCCAAATGCGACCGCGAGCTGATCAAAAAGGGCTGTGAGCTTCTGGGCATGGAGGTCAGGGATGTTGCCGAGATCTGCATCGACGGCATGCGTCCGCACGCCGAGGAGATTGGCTTGCAGGGAACGGAAAACTGATCATAAACGATCACACCCGCAACAGGTACTTTTGTCACTGTTGCGGGTGTTTCTTTGTTAAGGTGCGGTAAAAACAGGCGCGTGATTTGCTCTTCTTAATCTAAAATCTGACCGTCTCTTGCAATCGTCACGACCTGCCACGGAATGAACTTTCCGCTGTTTTTGAGCGCCTGCTCCGCGGCTCTCTGCAAGCCGCCGCAGCATGGCACTTCCATACGGACGATGGTGACGCTCTTGATGTCGTTATTGCTGATGATCTCGGTCAGCTTGTCGGTGTAGTCCACCATATCGAGCTTCGGACAACCGATCAGGGTGATCTTGCCCTTCATGAATTCCTCGTGCATATTGGCGTAGGCGTAGGCAGTGCAGTCGGCGGCGATCAGCAGCTTTGCGCCGTCATAGAACGGTGCGACCGTCGGCAACAGCTTGATCTGGCAAGGCCACTGGTTGAGCCGTGATACAGGCTTGCCTGTTGCGACAGGTGTTTCCTCAATTTCAGGTTTATCAAAGGTCATCATTTTTGAACCCGGGCAGCCTCCCTGATGATGGTGCATTTCCATTTTCTTCTCCTCCTGTGCTTTCTTAACTGCATTTTCATCATATTCGGGAGCCTCGCGCTCCTCAAAGGTGATCGCTCCTGTCGGACAGCTCGGCAGACAATCACCGAAGCCGTCGCAGAAATTCTCGCGCATCAGCTTCGCCTTGCCCTTCACCATCTCGATCGCGCCCTCGTGGCACGCGTTGGCGCAAGCGCCGCAGCCGTTGCACTTCTCTTCATCAATGTGGATGATCTTGCGGATCATATTCATTCCTCCCTTGACTTTATGAGGTCATTATATTATGATGAACTCGATAAGTATGTTGTAATTACAACAAAAGGAGAAGATATGAAAAGTTTTTATCAATCCGTTATCTTTAAGGATATGACAGAGGAAGAAATCGAAACGTGCTTGACGGAGCTCCGCGCCACGGAAAAGACATACAAGAAGGACGAAATGATCCTCATGGCAGGCGATACCACCGAACGCTTCGGGCTGGTGTTAGAGGGCAGCGTGACGATCGAGAGCAACGATATCTGGGGCAACCGCACGATCCTGAGTCACGTCGGCAATAGGCATTTTTTCGCCGAGACCTACGCCTTGCTCGAGGATGAAACGCTCCTCGTCGACGTCCGCGCAAACGAAAACTGCCGCATCCTGTTTTTTCGGATCGGCAGTTTGAAAAGCTTGCGTTCATCCAATGAGCTGTGGGCGATGAAATTCATCTGCAATATGCTCGAGATCTCAGCGTACAAAAACGTCGTGCTCTCGGGCAGGAGCTTTCACATCTCGCCGAGGACGATCCGTGAGCGGATCTTATCCTATCTCAACACCGTGTCGCTCCAAAAACACAGCACGGAGTTTGATATCCCCTTCGACCGTCAGCAGTTGGCGGACTATCTGAACGTCGACCGCTCCGCTCTTTCGAATGAACTGAGCAAGTTGCAAAGAGAAGGGATTATATCATGCAGGAAGAATCATTTTGAACTGCTATCTCATTGATCTGAATAAGGAATTTCAAACGTACAAATGGTTCTCTTCCGCATTTTGAAAACAACAGTAAACGACCTTCGGCTTTATCAGCTGAAGGTCGTTTTAGTATGAGTATAACTCTTCTCTTTTCAGACTACTTACCGTAAATCACCCGCCATTGCTGCAGATGATTTGTGATACTTGAAGTTATTATTCTACAAATTTCTACAATCTTGGGAATTTTATCTCTACAATTATGGGAATAAACTTTCAACAATCTTGGGAATCTACCCTTTAATGACGATTTGAAAACAGACAGCTAATACATTGCAGAAGAAATCGAACACGCCGAGAAAAAGAACGGCGCCGATTAAAAACGCATCCGAAAAACAACTTGACAACCGCTGAAACCTAAGCTATCCGTGAACACTGTTTGATTCAACAAAATACGACAGTTTTTTGTAAAAGATAAACAAAGACAGAAATCAAAATGTTGAAGGGGCTATCGCTACGATCAATGCGACAGCCCCTTTTCTCAATATGAGCGGCAAAAGAGTGAGTAAATAGATTTGAAAGCGAGCGTTTCCTTAAACTTCCTTACGCTCACAGCTTTTTGATGGCGTTCTTCATCGACCTGACATATTCTCCGACGAACGCAGGCGCGTTTTTACCGTGCTTCTCGATCAGCTTGATGATCGCGGAGCCGACGATCGCACCGTCTGAGATATCCGCCATCTTCTTCGCCTGTTCAGGCGTAGAGATACCGAAACCGATTGCGCAGGGGGTATCTGTGTTTTCCCTGATGACTTTGACGATGGAAGCAAGATCGGTCTTGATCTCGCTGCGCATACCGGTCACGCCGAGGCTGGAAACAACATAGATGAAGCCGTCCGCTTCCTTAGCGATCATCGCGATACGGTTCTCGGAGGTCGGCGCGATCAGCGAAACAAGATCGACGCCGTACTTACGGCAGATCGGGAAGAATTCGTCCTTTTCTTCAAAGGGCAGATCAGGCAGGATCAGTCCGTCTATCCCGATTGCCCTACAGGTCGATATAAACCTTTCTGCGCCGTAGGAGAACACGACGTTCGCGTATGTCATAAAGACCATCGGAACACTGACGTCGCGGCGCAGTTCTTTGACGAGGGCAAATACACGATCGGTCGTGACGCCGCGTGATAGCGCTCTGAGATTCGCCCCTTGTATCACAGGGCCTTCCGCTGTAGGATCGGAGAACGGGATACCCAGCTCGATCAGGTCGGCGCCGTTTTCAGCGGCAGAGCGGACGACCGCCGCGGTGGTTTCCAAGTCGGGATCGCCACAGGTGATGAAAGGGATGAACGCCTTTCCGTTTTCAAACGCTTTGCGGATATTACTCATGGATATCCTCCCCTCTGTAGCGCGCGATGGCGGCACAGTCCTTGTCGCCTCTGCCGGAGATCGTGATCACGATGATCTTATCCTTATCCATTGTCGGCGCGAGCTTCATCGCGTGCGCGACGGCGTGGGCGGATTCGATGGCGGGGATGATCCCCTCGGTCTTTGCGAGATATTCAAAGGCGCAGACCGCTTCCTCGTCCGTGATCGGCACATATTCCGCGCGTCCGATATCGTGCAGATGGGCGTGCTCGGGTCCTACGCCGGGATAGTCCAGTCCCGCCGAGATGGAATACACAGGAGCGATCTGACCGTATTCGTCCTGACAAAAATAAGATTTCATACCGTGGAAGATGCCGAGCCTGCCGGTGGCGATAGTCGCGGCTGTCTCAAAGGTTTCCACTCCCCTTCCCGCCGCTTCACAGCCGATCAGCCGAACGTCCCTGTCATTGATAAAATGATAAAAGCTGCCGATGGCGTTGGAGCCGCCGCCGACGCAGGCGATCACCGCGTCGGGCAGTCTGCCTTCCTTTTGCCGGATCTGTTCCTTGATCTCCCTGGAGATGACCGCCTGAAAATCGCGGACGATGGTCGGGAACGGATGCGGCCCCATCACGGAACCGAGGCAATAATGGGTGTCGCTGATGCGGGAGGTCCACTCGCGCATTGCTTCCGATACCGCGTCCTTGAGCGTTGCCGTTCCCGTCTTGACGGGAATAACCTGAGCTCCGAGCAGCCGCATACGGTAGACGTTCAGCGCCTGGCGGATCGTGTCCTCCTCCCCCATGAACACCACGCACTCCATCCCCATCAAGGCGGCGGCGGTCGCGGTCGCGACGCCGTGCTGACCCGCTCCCGTCTCCGCGATCAGACGGGTCTTGCCCATCTTTTTCGCAAGGAGCGCCTGTCCGAGGACGTTGTTGATCTTATGCGCGCCGGTGTGGTTGAGATCCTCGCGCTTGAGGTAGATCTTCGCGCCGCCGAGGTCGTTCGTCATCTTCTCGGCAAAATACAACCTTGAAGGTCTACCGACATATTCGTTGAAAAGCTCCCCGAGTTCTCTGTTGAATTCGGGGTCGTTTTTATAATGATCGTACGCTTTTTCCAGCTCGATCACGGCGTTCATCAGTGTTTCGGGGATGTACTGACCGCCGTGGATACCGAAGCGTCCGTTAGGGTTCGTCATGATCTTTCTTCCTTTCTGACTGCGGCGATAAATGCCGCTGCTTTCTCTCTGTCTTTCAAACCGTCCGTTTCAATACCGGAGCTGACGTCGACCGCGTAAGGCTGCAGAAGCCTGACGGCTTCACGGGCGTTACCGGGCGACAGCCCTCCCGCGAGAAAGTACGGTCTTTTGACATTCTTCAATAACGACCAGTCGAAAAGAACGCCTGTTCCCGCTCCCGAATCGAGCAGGATATGATCGGCAGAACAGCGCTCCGCCTCAGCGATATCTGTCTGTGTTTTGATCTGAAACGCCTTGATGATCGGCTGATCGGTGCGCTGTCTGAGGCTTTTGATATACGCTTCATCCTCGTTTCCGTGGAGCTGGGCGAGGTCGATGATACCGCTGTTCAAAAGGTCGGCAACAATCTCAGGTGCTTCATCGACAAACACCCCGACCGCCCTGATCTCGGGGTCGAGCAGAGCTTTGAGCTGAGCCGCCTTTTCGGGCTCGACATATCGTTTGCTCTTCTTTGCAAACACAAAGCCGATGTAATCGGGCTTCAATTCGTTTGCCATATCTATATCACAGGGGCGGGACAGTCCGCACAGCTTGATCTTTGTCATAGCAAACTCCTCAGCTGCATAAGCTTCGCCTTTTTGTCGGGCGCTTTCATGAGGGCTTCGCCGATCAGCACCGCGTCAGCGCCGATATCACGCAGACGTCTGACGTCCTCCGCGCTTCTGACGCCGCTTTCCGAGACGAAAAGGATCTCCTGCGGGATCAGCTGTCTGAGCCTTGCACTGTTATCGGTATCGACCGTAAAATCCTTGAGATTGCGGTTATTGACGCCGATGATCCGCGCTCCTGCCCCGATCGTCTTGACGATCTCAGCTTCATCGTGCGCTTCCACCAATGCCGACAGCCCGAGCGTATCGCAGATGTCGATGTATTCCTTGATCTGTCTTTCACTCAGGATCGAGCAGATCAGCAAAACAGCCGAAGCGCCGAGCACTTTCGCTTCATAAAGCATATATTCATCGACGGTAAAGTCCTTTCTCAGACAGGGAATCGAAACAGCGTTCGCGATCTCACGCAGGTACGCGTCGCTTCCCAAAAACCATTTCGGCTCTGTCAAAACAGAAATACAGTCCGCTCCCGCCGCTTCATAGTCCTTTGCGATCTGCACATACGGAAATTCCGCCGCGATCAGACCCTTGGAGGGAGAAGCCTTCTTGCACTCGCAGATAAAGGAGATATCCTGCTTGTTCAACGCTTTTTCAAAGGAGAAAGCCCCTTTCGGCAGTTCTTCCGCCTGCCGCCTGATTTCAAAAAGCGGCGTTGTCCGTTTTGCTTCCTCCACTCTTTCGTTCGCGTGATCGGCAAGTCGGTCCAGGATGGTCATACTTCCACCTCGGGACGGTTGCTGACTTCGATCAGCTTATTCAGCGTTTGGAGCGCCTTGCCGGAGTCGATGAGCTGCGCGGCAAGCGTGATGCCGTCCTGCATACTGTCCGCCTTGCCGCCGATATACAGCGCCGCGCCCGCGTTCATCAGCACGGCGTTGCGCTTGTGTCCCTTCTCACCGCTCAGGATCGCGCGGGTGATCTGCGCGTTTTCCTCGGGCGTACCGCCCCTGAGATCGTCCTTTGAGCAGCGTTCAAAGCCGAATTGTTCGGGAGTGATGACCGACGACTTGAACCATCCGTCCTTGATCTCGCAGATCGTTGTCGGCGCGCTAAGGGAGATCTCATCCAGCTTTTCCTGACCGTACACGACCATGCCTCGGCGCACACCGAGATTGACCAGCACCTGTGCCAGCGGCTCGACAAGATAATCGTCGTACACGCCTAAGAGCTGCATCGTCGGCGTGCCGGGGTTTGTGAGCGGGCCGAGGATATTGAACACGGTGCGAAAGCCCAGCTCCCGCCGAATACTGCCGACGTATTTCATAGAAGTATGATACTTCTGCGCGAAGAAGAAGCACATGCCGACCTCACCTAACAGCTCGATGCATCGCGCGGGACTTTGGTTGATATTCACGCCGAGCGCCTCCAAGCAGTCTGCTGTGCCGCACAGCGAGGACGCCGCGCGGTTGCCGTGCTTTGCAACCTTCATCCCGCCTGCCGCCGCTATGATCGCCGTGGTAGTGGAGATATTGAAGCTCTGAGCGTTATCGCCGCCCGTGCCGACGACCTCGAAAAGCTCCATACCGGTGTTGACCTTTGTAGCGTGATCGCGCATCGCCGCGGCACAGCCCGCGATCTCTTCCGTTGTTTCCGCTCTCGCGCTCTTTGTCGACAGCGACGCTAAGAAGGCGGCGTTCTGTGTTGCCGTCGTCTCTCCGCTCATGATCTCGTTCATGACGGCATATGCCTCATCATAGGTGAGATCCTCCTTGCTGACGATTTTTTCGATTGCTTCTTTAATCATGATAAACCTTCCTTTACTGTATTTTCAGAATTGTGACTTACTCAGCCGACTAAAAAATTCTTCAATATGGTTTTGCCGTCCGGCGTCAGGATGGATTCGGGGTGGAACTGTACGCCGTAAACGGGAAAGATCTTGTGCTGTACCGCCATGATCTCTCCGCCCTTTGTCGTCGCGGTAACGCGCAGGCAGTCGGGGATGGTATCGGGATCGGCGGCGAGGGAATGATAACGCGCGACGAGGGCGTTCTCGGGACAGCGGCTGAACAGCGGACAGGCGCTGTCGAAATGCACCTCGCTCTGTTTACCGTGCATGAGCTGTTTTGCGTAGGTGATCGTCGCGCCGTACACCGCGCAGATCGCCTGATGCCCGAGGCACACGCCGAGGATCGGTATCTCCGCGCCGAGCTTTCGCACCACCTCGATGATGACGCCCGCGTCCTCAGGTCTGCCGGGTCCCGGGGAGAGGATGATGCGGTCGGGATGAAGCGCGCGGATCTCCTCTGCCGTCAGCTCGTCGTTGCGCATGACCTTGATATCCGGATTGATCTCTCCGATGTACTGGTAGAGATTATAAGAAAAGCTGTCATAGTTGTCGATCAGTAAAACCATCATTCCACCTCCTGAGCGATCTCAAGCGCCGTGAGCGAGGCTCTCGCCTTGTTCAGGCACTCCTCAAATTCCTTGACGGGGTCAGAGTCGGCAACGATCCCCGCGCCGCTCCTGACAAACACCTTGCCGTTCTTTTTATAGGCGATACGGATAGCAATACAGGTATCCATATTGCCGCTGAAGTCGATATAGCCGATCGCGCCGCCGTAGATGCCGCGCTTGTTGTTCTCCAGCTCTCCGATCAGCTGACAGGCGCGTATCTTCGGCGCGCCGGAGAGAGTGCCCGCGGGCAGTACCGCCTCGACCGCGTCGAGCGCGTCGCGATCCTCTCTGATCTCTCCCCGAACCGTCGAGCCGATGTGCATGACGTGGGAGAAACGTTCGATGGAGTGGAGCTTTTCGACCTGCACCGTACCGAAGCGGCTGATCTTGCCGAGGTCGTTCCTGCCCAGATCCACCAGCATATTATGCTCTGCGAGTTCTTTTTCGTCACACAGCAGTTCTTTTTCCAGCGCTTTGTCCTCTTCTTCCGTTTTTCCTCGCGGTCTTGTTCCCGCAAGCGGGAAGGTGTGGAGCACGCCGTCCTCCAGCTTGACAAGGGTCTCGGGCGAAGCGCCCGCTACTTCGACGTCCGTCCCGGAGAAGTAGAACATATACGGCGACGGATTGATGGTTCTGAGTACGCGATAGGTATTGAGCAGACTGCCTTCAAAGGGAGCTGACAGGCGGTTCGACAGCACGATCTGGAAAATATCGCCCTTGTAGATATGACGCTTGGCTTTCTCCACCATCGCGCAGAACTGCTCCTTATCGAACAGCGGCTCAACCTTGCCCAAGAGCTTTCCGGCAGGCTCGGTTTTCTTTGCCCCGTTTTTCAGGAGAGCCTGGAGCTGTTCGAGCTCCATAACCGCTTTGTTGTAGCCAACCTGAACGTCGTCCAAAGGCATATTGACAATGAGGATAATCTTCTGTCCCAGATGATCGAAGGCGATGACCTTGTCGAACAGCATCAGATCGACGTCCTTGAAGTTCTCGTTATCTTCAACGTCGCGCTTTACGCTCGGCTCGCTGTATGCGAGATAGTCATAAGAGAAGTACCCGACCAATCCGCCTGTGAAGGGCGGCAGATAGTCAAACCGCGGGCTTTTATACTCGCTGAGGATCTGTCTGAGATAGGCGGAGGGGTCGTCGGTTCTTACTTTCAGCTTTCCGAGCGTCATCTCTCCGTCAACGCAGGTGATCTCCATCTTCGGCTCAAAGCCGAGGAAGGTGTACCGTCCCCATGTTTCGTTCGCCTGAGCGGATTCCAGCATATAACAGTGCGTGGATACATTTTTCAGGATCCGCATCGCTTCGATCGGCGTGGTGAAATCCGACAGGATCTCTGTGCTCACAGGGATCACATCGTATTTCTTTGAAGAAGCAATCTCCTTGACCTGATGATAATCCGGCAGTATTTTCATAATTGACCCTCCGTTTATAATAAATAAAAAAGTCCTCGACAGAATAAACTTCTGTCAAGGACGAATCATCTAATCCGCGGTGCCACCTTGATTCACAGCATGACCTGTGCGCTTAGCAGGATACCAACATATCCCCGGCAAATGACGTCTGCCTGCAACGTCGCAGAATACTCTGTGACAAAAGCCACATTTGACTGCGCCCTCAGCGGTCCATTTGACAACTTGTTTCTGACCCGACTCTCAGCAACACGGGTTCTCTGTACAGGCATGATTGCCGTTATTTCCGCTTCAACGGTTTGAAGTGTTAAATTTTTACATAATATATCACAAACGGAATGGAATGTCAAGAGTTTTTTTGCATAATTATTTGAGGTGAACATAATTTTTCAGGGACTATCATAGACGTAAGGCAAGCGGTATGATATATCGATAACTGCAACGGAGTATTGATATAAAATGATTTGGTAGGTTGACTCAGAAATAATAAACGAGCATAGATCTCATCACGGAGAACTCTATGCTCGTTTTCTTTTTGCTTTATGCTCTGTTGAATTTCTCTTTCGGCTGTTTGCATCTCGGACAGCGCCAGTCGTCGGGCAGGTTCTCGAAGGCTATGCCGTCATTTTCCGCAGGATCGTACACATATCCGCAGACGGAGCAGATGTAAATACCCGTCGCCTCTTGCTCGGTGAAGTCGATCTCGGCAAAGACTGTTTCAACGGGATGGTCGAGATCCATCACGCGCTTCGCTTCCAGATTCTCATAGCCCTGGGGCGTATGCGTGCCGCAGTAGACGGTCGGGTGGTTGCGGACGAATTCGCGCACTCTGCCGAGGGTAGTGAGCGCTTCCTGCAGATCGTCAAAGACGACAGACTGCTTATTTTCATAGAGTGCCTCGTCCACATAGGTGATGTCGCCGTGGAGCATATAGAAAAGCCCGCCGTCCTCGACGATCACAAGGCTGTTGCCCTTGGTGTGACCCTTTGCCTTGATGTAATAGATACCGTCGCGGATCTTCTGACTCTCGGGGAAGTTATAATACGCGCCGTCGGTGAAGGTCACGGGCACGATGTTGTCGATACCCTGTAATTCGGCGGCGTCAAGCTCCTCGGCGTTGACATAGATCTTCGCGTTCGGGAAAGACTTTAATTCGCCAGAATGGTCGCTGTGCCTGTGGGTCAGCAGGATCTTCGTTACCTGCTCGGGCTCATAGCCGAGAGCGCGGAACGCCTCCATATAACTGCAAATATCCTTACCTGTATAGGCGGCGACTTCCTTGTCGGGCTTCTCCTCGGGAGTGCCCGCGGGAAGTCCCGTATCGACTAAGATGACCTCGTCGCCTGTGTCGATCAGGTAGTTTTGCAGACTGCCGCGATAGCGGATATCCATGCTGTACTTCTCAGGACCTTCTTCCGCGCCGAACGCGAACAGCTGGGAATAGAATCCGTCTTTTCTGAATTTGACCGCTTTGATCTCCATGTGATCGTCCTCCTTTATCTTTTAACTTTCATATCTGCTTATCATCAGAATCGAATCGTTTCGGGCGCCTCGGTAAAGGAGCTGAAGGTGGCGGTCGCGTCCTTGAAATACAGCATTTGCATATTGCCGTCGTCGGGGCTGTACATCGCCTTGAGGCTCGGCATCTTCTCGAGCATGGCGACCATCACGTCGCGGTTGTCGTCATTGATCAGCTCACCCGCGATCCGAATCCACTTTCCGCCCTTGAAGGCGCAGATCTCAGCCTTCGGATTGACGGCGAGCTGTTTGGACACAGGCTTCACCTTACCCGTCTGGATATAGAGCTTTCCGTCATAAATGAGAGCCGTTCCAAAGGGTCTGACCCTCGGCTGATCGCCCTCAACGGTCGCAAGGTAGTAGGTCTGTGCTTCGTCCAAAAATTGGCATACTCTCTCGATATCTGTCATGATAAATACCTCCGTTTTATTCTTTCCATGCGCTGTTTTGCGCTTCATATCATTCACCCGAATCAGAATATGATACTATCATCATATCAAATATTGAACCGTTTGTCTATAACGGAATGGATCATCTTGCCACAATGATCGTCAGCATGACGAGTTCACCCTCGCCCGTGTTGATGATAGAATGCTGTACCGCCATCATATCGCGCGGGATGCCGTTGACCTGCGCGATCGAGATGCCGTGACCGTCGGCGTCCTTCATGCGGAAGCCGGAGTCGTGGTTTTCCGATGCGTCCTTCTTTTCGTGTTTTTTTGCAAAGCCGAACGCTTCATACTAATCCTCCCCTATCGGCTCATTCCCGAGCTAATACAGGGAGGTTTTTACCTCGACGACCGTTGTTTTCACCCTTCACATAAATGAAACCTCGGATATGCGAAATTGGTGCGAAATCGACGCGAAACTCACGCGAAATTACCCTTGATATATTTCGCATAAGGTGATATAATATACAAAACGATAGCGGGGAGAGAGCAACATGAAGTATTACAGCATTACCGAAGCCGCAGGGTTGTTAAAGATTTCATCGAGAAGGCTTCAGCAACTATGCACATCCGGTGAAATCGCGGGCGCTGAAAAAGCCGGACGCAAATGGCGCATTCCGGAATGCTCTATATCGGCTATGCTCGGTAAATCGGAAAACCAGAAAAAGCCTTTGCCGGTCGGTATCTCGGACTACAAAGATGCTTCGACTGAATATTATTATGTCGACAAGACGCTGCTCATCAAGGACTTTCTGGACAAGAAGCCGAAAGTATCCCTGTTCACCCGACCGCGCCGCTTCGGCAAAACACTGAACATGGATATGCTTCGCGTGTTTTTTGAAAAAACAGATGTAGATACCTCGCGCTATTTCCGTGATAAGGCTATCTGGACTTGCGGAAACTCTTATACGAATTATCAGGGAAAATATCCTGTTATCCATTTGTCCTTCAAGGATGTGAAATGCACAAGCTGGCAGGAAACCTACAGCATGATCATACGACTGATCGCGCTTGAGTTTCGCCGCCATATTGAACTCGAAAACAGCGAAAAGTTGAACAAATACGAGAGAGAACAATTTGTAGCTCTCGCTGACAGCACCGCAGACGCATCTGAATATCAATTATCGCTGCAAATTCTCTCCCTTCTGCTTCATAAGCACTACGGAAAGGAAGCCATCATTATCATTGATGAATATGATACACCAATCCAGCAAGGACATACCTGCGGCTTCTATAATGAGGTCATTGAGTTTATGCGTAATTTCTTCTCAGGCGGTCTTAAGGATAACAGCCATCTTGCCTACGGCTTTTTGACCGGTATTCTGCGCGTGGCAAAAAAAAGCATATTCAGCGGATTAAATAACTTAGTCGTCTACTCCATTCTTGATAAGCCTTACAGTCAGTATTTCGGCTTCACCAAAGACGAGGTAGAACAAATGTTAACCTACTATGGCTATCAGGAAAAGCTCACAGAAGTGTGCGAATGGTATGACGGCTATCTGTTCGGCAACACAGAGATCTTCAATCCGTGGTCTGTCATCAACTATGTTTCAGAGGAATGCTTCCCAAAGGCATTCTGGCAATCCACCGGTAGCAACGATATCATCGGTGAGATTATTTCTTCTGCTGATGACGATATTATCAAAAGCCTGTATCAATTACTGAACGGAGATACGGTTACCTCATATGTTGATACAAGCGTAATCTATCCAAAGGTACAGAGCGATCCGTACAGTATCTATAGCTTCCTGCTGGTTGCAGGCTACTTGAAGGTTTCAAAAACCTATCCTCAGAACGACGGAAATTATATGTGTGAGATCGCCATACCTAACAAAGAAATCGCCTTTGTATATGAGAAAGAAGTTCTTGATAAAACCGGAAGGACCAGCTTTGCGATAGAGATCCGGCAGGCAATCTTTACCGGCAATGCTGCCAAACTGCAAAAGCTTCTCGAGAAATTCATGCTCAACTCCATCTCTGTTTTCGATGGAACAAATGAGAGTTTCTACCACGGAATGATGCTGGGTTTATGCGCTGTCCTAAGCAATCAATACAGAATAAAATCAAACAATGAATCCGGCTACGGAAGATTTGATATTTCGCTGATTCCCGATAAGCATACAAACCCCGGCTTCATCTTTGAATTCAAACACGCGAAGACCAACAATCAAGACTTAGGGGCGCTCGCAGACGAAGCTCTCACACAAATCGATGAAAAGAAATACGACACCGAAATGAAAACACTCGGCGTAGCAAATATCATCAAAATCGGTATTGCGTTCAGGGGAAAGAAAGCTGTTGTAAAACAATCAAACTAATACATGGCTTGTAATTATATCCTTTTTGACCTCTAACGTCCTCGAATTCGATAGGTTTAACCCCCGGAATAATGAGGCCGGTCTTTAGACCCCGGTACACCGAACGACAAGGAATTTCCCCATTGATCATTTATCGGAAAAGGTACTGACATTTACTTGACAACCACTGAAACCTAAGCTACAATACGCAAAATGAATCCTCTCTCGGCAGGCGCTGAAAGCACCTTTTCAGGAGAGGACATTTTTTGACCACAACGGCGACCACAAACAGACGAAAACCACATGGAAACAGTGGGTACAAGAGCACCGAAAAGCACCGAAAATGCACCAGATGTCGCGTAACGGAACGAACAGAACGCTAAAACATGAGTTTGGGAGCAGGATGTCGGGGGTTCAAATCCCTTCACTCCGACCATTTGAATATAAGGGGGTACCCGTCAAGGGTACCCCCTTATGTTCAATATGACCAGCAACAGAGGAGTGAAGGGATTTGAAGGCGAGCGTGCGAAGATGTAAGCGTCAGCGCACATCGCACGCAAAAACGCCATAGCATGGCGTTTTTAGCGAGAGCGCAGATGTACTCCGGACAGGAGGTGTTGTGATCATGCGAAATTCCTGTCACTGGCAGATCAAGCATACTTCACTCCGACCATAAAAACCGCATTGGCAAGCCGTTTTCGGCAGTCAATGCGGTTTACTTTATATGTTCTTACTGAGCTATTCATTATTATCGAAACAATTCTGCGTTTTTCTGGTAATTTGACTTTAGAATCTTTCAAGTGTCTCTAAAAGCTCTTTTCTATAGTTTTCTTTGCTTATGGAATAAGAGTAATGCTTGATCTTTGCAATTCTGTATTTCTTTCCCAAGTAGGAATTGAGTATATCATAAGTATAACTACCCAAAGCGACCAGTACGGGATCCTCTCCTAATATAGAGATCTCTTCAACAAAATCATTTATGTTCTTTCTAACGATATCAGGATGTTCTCTCAGATATTCTTTATCATCCGTGCAATCTCCGATAAACCTGACGGAGGAGGAAGCGTTGATTTTAATTAATTTCAGGCTGAGGCTGCTGCAAGATGCGCCGCGATCGTACAGTATATTGTAGAAAGATTATAATGTAAGTATGAATTTGGGTGATAACACATATATCGCATTAAGATAGACACAAATCCTTGACAACCGCATAAATCTAAGCTATGCTGAAACTAAAAGAAAATGCTTGTCTGAGGTATAATGCTATGATATAATTCTTATGTTCGCAAACCGTCTACGGTGTGGATAATCGAGCAACAGACTCGATACGATTTACGGCCAAGAATCATATCAGGTACGGAAGCGAGCAGCATTAAGTGTTTTCGGAGATGCGATACAGTAAGTCTGTCGTTCACTTATCTATACCATTCAGCCGTTGCAGGCTGCGGCTTGCGTTTTTTTATTTCGGTATATCGGTAAAAGAAGCAGTCGTATGGTATGGTTATGAAATCTCATTAAAAAGGGTGATACAATAATGCTAAAGCAAAGAGTAAAATATGTAGATATGGTTAAAGGTCTGGCGATACTGAGTATTGCTATGTATCACATTGTTGCTCCCGGAGTGCTGAAAAGCATTTTTGCCGGAATGTCATGCGTTTTGTTTTTTGCTTTTTTCTTTTATTCCGGATATTTTTATAAGGTCGGGAAAACAGGCATCAAAGACGGGATCGTCGCCCGCGCAAAATCACTTCTTGTTCCTTTCTTTACCTATTCGATCTCGTTCTGGCTTGTCGGAAGCGTCGTTCTGATCATCAGAGCCGAAGAGACGATCATGGACGCTCTGTGCTGCCTCAGGAACTTCTTTGCAGGCTCGATTTGGAACAGAGTCATACAGGACTGGTTTGGCTGGGAGTATCACTCTCTCGGAAAGAATTATCCGTTCCTTGCCGATTTCTGGTTTCTTCCCGCCATGTTTATCGCAAGCATACTGTTTATCATCCTGATCGAGAAAATCAGCAGATCCCTTATCCCTCAGATCATCACTGTAGTTGTATTACTTGCCTCAACAGGCGTGCTGAGGTTTTTTGAGATCAGCCTTCCCTATAATCTCCAGTTGATCCCTTACTGGACAGCGATCATACTTCTCGGACAGATCGGAAGAACCGTTAAGATATTTGACAAAATATCGGGTGCTGCCGCGTGGATCACGGGAATAGCCGCCTCTGTCATACCCATCGGGATAGCGGCTTACTTTTCGCTCGGAGCGAAGATGTTCCGCGGTGAATTCGATAAACCGGAGCCTTTGATGATGATAGCGGTATTTTTGCTCGGCTTTATCGGAACATACGGAGTTTCTTTGGTGTGCAAGCAGCTCGAAGACAGCGGAGTGAAGGTCGATAAGTTCGCGTACCTCGGTTCACACTCCATCTACCTTTATATGTATCATGTGTTTGTAGCCTGGATCATCTGTATGATCACCGGATTCTCGATGAGATATGATCCTAAAACAGTCACAGGCGAGCAGCTTGCGATCAGCATTCTTTTGGCGGCGGTAAGTATTAGTATCTCGATTCTGATCAGTATCTGCGCCGATAAGATCAAGGCAGGAAAAGCTGCCAAAGGTTGATCCTCGTGCCATCGGCGCGCTTCACCTTCGCTCAGGCAATCCTCGAGGGCAAGACAGTGACCTCGGCTGCAATTCAGCAAATGAAAATCCTCCTCTGCCGGCTCGTTAGTCCCATACAGGGGAGGATATTTTTGACCACAATTATGACCACGGATGGAATCGGAAGCATCGGAAATAATGGGAAAAAGAGAGTATATCGAAAAATTTGAGTGTAGCAGAAACGGCTAAAACAAGCCATTTCCCAATAAACAGCAGACTTCCAGAGCCGTTTGGGAACAAGTCCAAGCTGGTTCAACTCCAGTCATCCCGACCACAAAAACCGCATTGGCAAGCCGTTTATGGCTACCAATGCGGTTTCTTTCTACAAAAATAGAGCAATTGGAAATCGCAGCCTCCACCGAATTGGCGAAGGCTGCTCAATAAAGTATTAGGATGTCAGGGTATCGAATTTGTTCTTGTAGTACTCAATCCTATCTGTATCCAAATCAATATAGACTTGGAACTCCAGTTTCCCACGATCATTCAGTACAGAACTGATCTTGAAACGTGTCTGCTCTGGGTAGAGCATTCTTAAACAGACACCTAACTGTCTATCACCCTCTGCTAAAATGTAATCCATATAATCCTCTTTCAATACTATATATATCTATGTAACCAATCCGGCATATCTGGATCATCTTTTTTCCATGAATCCACAGCCTTCTCATCGGTATTCCAGCTATTTTCCTTTCCATCGAAAAACTTTTGCCTATCCCATAATTTCATTATGGCCGACTCTATATTGGTTTTCACACACCTTATATCATAGTATGGCAATTGAATGATGCGAAGCAAATGGCTTTGAATATTCTGAGGAACACTGAAAGTGCGAAGAAGCATTATTGAAATACGAACAGCGGTTCATTTTGCCGTCCCCGCTGTTGCTTGTTATATACGGTTCATATTCTGTTTGTGTTTTGATCAGGTTCCCCAGTACTCGTCGCCGCGAACCTCTTTTTCCCAGCTGCGCTTGACGTACCATTCGCTGATTTTGGTGTTTTTGCCGTCGTTCTTGATACGGCTGGAGTATTCGCTGTTGAATTCAGTCCAGTTAAGGTTGATGTTGGTGTTATTGGCTTTCTTGGAGATTTCGATACAGGGATTGGCGTCGGTGCCGTAGTAGGAAGCGCCGTTGAATTCCACATATTTTGTCTTCAGGGTGGTGTTGTTCGCGTTGTCCGGTATCACGAACTTGCGGTTGTCGCCGCAAAGCTTCGCGCTCTGGAGTTCAAGACTTGCGCCGTTGCGGAGGGTGAACAGATCCAGATCCTTCTTTGCGGAGCAGTCGAAGCCGTTGCTCTTGCAGTACATATTGATGTATACTTTTCTGCCTTCGGGGATCTCAAAGCCGCCCTTGTCGTTCAGACCCTTGACGTTTTCGTCAAACTTAAAGCCCTTCTTGGCGTCGGCGGTCAGATACTGACCTTTTTTTGAGAACGACGACGTTGAAGTCCTTGCCGCTGTCGATGCCCTGTGACCAAGCGTCGATGAAGGAGGTGCAGCCCTTCTTTATGGTATTGTTGCCGTCTTTGACATACAGATCGGCTACAACGTACTTGCTCGGGATGGATGCGTTTTCTTTCAGTACATCCCTAAAGATCTTGTCGATATCGACCATGCTGCTGTGCAGGTTAGTGGCGGTGTTTTCAAACTTTGCGTAGGGGGATTCGTCCTCGTTGACGGTGATGATGCCGTTGTCGATCTCGTATTCCTTGACGCGGAACTGCATGGCGTTGAGTGCGTTGATGATGGCGTAATCCATCAGGACTTGTTCTTCCATGATACGAATTTCTGCGTTGATGCTGTCAACTGCGCCGTAGTAGTCGGGAGTATTGGTGAAGCTGTGCTCGCCGAGGTCTGCCGCGACCACTTTGTCCATCAGGTAGTTGGTGAGCTGGCGGTAGCCGTTCTCGTTGTTGTTGGAGGTGCGCTGTCCTTTGAGGAAGCGGAGCATTTCGTCGAAGTTTGCCTGCATGGAGCTGACGTTGCACTTGGGGTCTGCGAGGATTTCTTTGTATGCCTTGTAGGTGGTGTTGTTGATCTTGTCGTTGCCGTCGCAGGTGATGTTCGCCTTGT
Source organism: uncultured Clostridia bacterium (assembly GCA_946183365.1). GTDB lineage: Bacteria > Bacillota > Clostridia > Oscillospirales > Acutalibacteraceae > Ruminococcoides. The sequence goes on along the minus strand of CAMHAH010000025.1, from coordinate 17,074 downwards.
TCTCGTCGATACGCTTGATAGCGTGTGCGAAATCTGCCGCTACGGTGTCAGCCTGAACTCTGAAATCCTTGGTGTCGATGTTGCTGTTGATCGCCTTGAGCTGATTCATCTGGAGGGTGTGATAGTTGGCAGTCTGGGTGGAAAGCTCCTTGACCTCGTCCATGACCTTGTTGATCTCCGCCTTGATCTCTTCGGTGCTCTTGTCGATCTTGTCGAGCACGTCCTGATTGGAGGGACCGTCATCCTCAAGTCCGAGAACCATGTTCAAAATAGGCGGAAGTCCCATCTTATCGTTTTCTGTATGATTACCCACAAATATGTATTGTATTTATTTGTAGGCAATTATTCTGTCAATTTCTGTCGCGCTATAATAATGCTATGAATTATACATCTTATCTAATAAAAATATTGCAAGAAATTGTGAGGAATTGATAAAGAAAAAAAGCCGACGAAGAACGGATTTGTCGTTCTTCGTCGGCTAAGAGTTCATATTTGAGTGATTAAAAATAGGCTAATACGTAACTGTAATCCAAATATTACTTTATCTTTTTGCGATAACCGTTGAAATAGTATATGATTCCTGCGGCGGCGATGAGGATAACCAGCATAATAATCGCAACGCTGCTTTCTCCGGTTTGTACTGCGCTGCTGGATGTTGTGGAAGACGAGGTCGTCGTCGAAGAAACTGCGGTTGTCGCCGAGGTCGCCGTCGCGGTTGTTGCCGATGTAGTCGCAGCGGTTGTCTCTGCCGCGGTCGTTGCAGCTTCGGTTGTTGCTTCTGTTGAAGACTCGGTTGTTTCCTCCGGCTGCGTGGTCTCTGCTTCCGTGGTCGGCTCCTCCTCTGCTTCATAGGTCAGTCCGAAGCCTCTCTCGTAGAGAACGGTTTCGGTGAAGCTGTAGCTTTCATCGAGCTGCGGAATGTTAATCGGCAGCTTGGCGGTGGGCGCGTCATCTTTGCTGAACATCATATACAGCGCCACGGGCATATTCGGGCCGTACTGCTGAATATCCGTGACCTTGTCCTCGGGATCGACGGTCATGGAACGCGGGAGGTAGGCGATCATAATTGCGTCCGCTTTTTGGAAGCGTGCAACGTCATACGGCAGGCTGACAGACATAACGATGAACTTGCCGTCGTTTTCGTGAATGGTATCGGCAAGGGTATCCGCCATCTTGGCGATATCGCCCTTGAGCGCATACGCGCCGTAAACCTCCGACATAAAGACCACGTTATCCGCGCCCTCAATCATCGGCAGAACATCGTCAGCAGTTTTGTTGCGGTAGGAGTACGCCACAACTTCCGCACCCTCGGGCAGCTTGCCGTCCTGAGTGAGTTTTCTGACCGCGTAATTCATCGGAATAGTTTCATCGTCATATGGAACGAGCACAATGGTTTTTTGATTTGTGGTCGTCAGCGGGAGTGTGTTATCGTCGTTTTTCACGAGGGTCATTGCCTTCTTGGTGATTTCCCACTCTTTATCATGGCTTTCCTTGGTGCCGACATTGTTAATAGCATACTCCACGCGGCTCTCGATATCCGAGCCGTCGTAGGCAGTGAATAAATTGTTATCTTCTTTCAGCTTCAAAATTCTGAGAACGGCAGCGTCGATCTTGTCCATCGAGATTTCGCCGTCGTTTGCCATCTGTGCCAAGGTAGAAATGTAGGTATCCATCTCGGCAAAGCCTTCCGCCGTGGTCGTATCGACAGGCATCAGTAGAATGTCTACGCCCGCTTCGATTGCGAGCTTTGCTGCGTCATACTTGTCAAAGTGTTTAGAGATAGCGTCCATCTCCATCGCGTCGGTGATGACAACTCCGTCATATCCCATATCGCCGCGCAGAATGACGGTGATGATGGTTTTGGAAAGCGTCGCGGGCAGATAAATTTCTTCGCCCGTTTGCTTGGAGGTGTAGGTGGTCGTTTCGATCTGCGGATACTCGATATGAGCGGTCATGATCATCTGAGAACCGGCGTTGATACAAGCCCGGAACGGAATCAGCTCGTTTTGCTTTAATTCCGCATAGGTCTTGTTGATACAGGGCAGACCGGTATGACTGTCGGTATCGGTGTCGCCGTGACCCGGAAAGTGCTTCAAGGTCGAGATCACGCCCGCGTCGTTGAGTGCCTCGACAAAAGCGCTGCCGTGGGCGGCAACGGTCTGCGCGTCGTCGGCGAAGGAGCGCACGCCGATAACAGGATTGGCAGGGTTGCTGTTGACGTCAACGTCGGGAGCAAAATCCGCATTGATACCGAGAGCAGACAGCTCCGCGCCCATCATCGAGGCGACTTCCTTTGTCACGCTCAAATCGTTGATAGCGCCGAGCGCCATGTTGCCGGGCATCATTGTGCCTTGACCCAAGCGAGTGACGTTTCCGCCCTCCTGGTCGGTGGTGATCAGAAGCTGCGGACGGTCTCCGCCTGCGGCGTTTGCCTTTTGCAGCGCGTCAACCAAGCGTGTGGTGTTTTCGTTGGTCGGCGTATTCTGACCGAACAGGATAACGCCCGAGTAGCTGTGCTTTTCGAGCGTTGCGGCGATCTCGTCGGTGATCTCTGTCACATTGGTGCGGTTGCCGTCCGCGTCCGTGCTGTAACGGAAGGCGGGCATGATCATCTGGCTGATCTTATCCTCTGTCGTCATCGTGGACAAATACTGCTCCGCCTTGCTCTGTGCCGCGTATGCGGGAAACACTGTTACAACGCTCAGCAGCATAACCGCTACGAGGGCGAATGCGAATAGTTTCTTTTTCATTTGATTCACTTCCAAAATAAAATGTATATGTAATAGTTTTTAACTTTACACTCCTGTATTTTTTATCAGTTATCAATCTGATATTGCCGAAAATTATATCTTGTTTTTTCGGCGAAGTTGACCTTTTGTGCTTGGCTCAAATTCTTACAATTAAGTTATTCGCTCCGAAGGTAGCGGTGTATTTAACATCCTTTGCCATTTTCATAATAATTGATAAACTTAATTCCTTATCGCTTTCCGTATTTTCCTGAATGTGCCGATAGTATTCCGTAAGATTGAACGGTTTGCAGTCATCGCGTTTTCTAATGATTAAATCCTCATCCTTTGCAACCAATCTGGCGTTGATGTTATGCGGTTTACCGTCGTCAATACCATGCTCTGTTAAATTGACGGACAATTCCTCCGTTATCAGACCAAATGTCATGGCGCGTTTTTTATCCGCTCCGTGTTCCATCGCAAAAGCAATCGCTATATGGGACAAATCCAATATTTCATCCGCGGAGGTCGCAATAATCGATATTTCATGATCCGGTGAGATTCCAAAGCTGTCAGGCAAAAGCAGCATCTTATCACGAAATGATTTACCTTGCTTGTTGAGATAGATATACATTACAGCAAGCACGCTGAGACCAAGCATACTAACAACTCTGGAAATCCACGCGCCTTGATACCCGATTATTCTCAACGCAAAGAAGGTAATCGGCACAATGTTGCCGCATTCAATCAAAAAGCTGTATATATTACAAAACCGAAGCCTCTTAACCGCCATCAGATAATTATTAAAATTGTAAACTATAGAATGGAACGGAAGCGAAAAGCACGCAACCCGAATACATTCAGTACCTAACCTTACAGCCGCGGGATCATTTGTTTTCAAAAAGACACTCGCTAAGTAAGATTATAACATACTGTGTCCAACTAATCCTCTACCATCCAGACAAAATCGATCTTCGCGTCGTTTGTGATATCCTGATCGGTCGAATTCAGGTAAAAGTTTACGCCGATGGCGCCCCCTGAAATGACTGCCGATGACAGCAGTATCAACAGTGCCGTGAAGAATGCGATAATTTTTCCTTTGCTTTCAGATTAATGTTCTTCTTTACTTCTTTGAAAATTGAAACAAAAAATCAAACATACCGCTGCCGCGAGTGTTAGCAGAAGAATGAGTGCAACGCTACTTTGTCCGGTCTGCACCGCGCCGCCGGAGGCTGCGGAGGACGAGCCGGTCGTTGAGGAAGCCGCTGTTGTCGCCGAGGTCGTAGGGGCGGTCGTTGCCGACGTAGTCGCAGCGGTTGTCTCCGTCGCGGTAGTTGAGGCCTCTGTTGTCGCTTCGGTTGAAGGCACGGTTGCTTCTTCACCATCCGTTACAATCACGGTGCAGTTTGCTTCAACTCCTTCTGTTACATAAACATTAACCGTCGTTGTGCCGGGGGCAAGCGCCTTGATAACACCGTAATCAAGCAGCGAGATCAACTCACCTTCATAACTATAGGACACAGTGGAAGCGCACGGCTGCGGCGATACGGTTGCGACGATTTGCGCGTACTCGCCGACCTTTAGCGTGATAGTCGTTTGCTCCAAGGCAATGGACTGCGGTTCGTTTTCCGGCGTGATTTCGCTGTCATAGATATGCAGCGTATATGACCTTGAAAAGCCGGATTTCAATGTGCCTGTTACCACGACCTCGCCGGTTTTCTTTATGGTGACGACGCCGTTTTCATCCACCTCGGCGATACTTTCATCAGAAATACTCCAAGCGATACTTCTCTCCTGCGCGTCTTCGGGGGTAACGGTATATGCGGAATAGTATTGATTAAAATATCCGCCCACACGTCATAACTTTCAAAATAGAGCGTATCGGCAAATATCGCGTCCTGTTCGCTGATATATTTCGCGGTGATCACGGTATCTTCCCAAATATTCGGAAGTGTATTCTCATCCAACAGTTCGCCCTCGTATTCCCAGCCGAGAGTGACATACCCTTCTTTTTCGGGTATTGCCGGAAGTTCCTCCAGCAGATAACCTGTGTACAAAACTTTTTGTTCGACCTGTTGACCGTCCGCTGTGAAAGTTACGGTGCTGTACATGTCGCTTAAAAGCCCCATATTCTCATTGATCCATTCCTGTCTTTCGGCGATCCATGTTCGGAGTGACTCCATCTCTAACTCAAATATCTCGTAGGGACTCTCGGATTTGGGAAGATTATCCTCCCAGGAATTGCGTATTTCCGCCATGTATCTGTCCATCACGCCGCCGTCCTTGACGATATCGGTGATGATGCCGTCGAGAACCGTCCAGCGCTCACGCAGGAGCTGTTGAAAATCTTCATTATTCTCTCTGAGATAATCGAGCCACGGCATTTTGCTTTGGTTGAAGCCGAAGGTTTCGCCTCTGGACTTTCCGAGTGAAAGGTCAAAATCCCAAAGCGGTCCCCAATACAGTTTGTCGCCTCTGGGCTTATACAAATAGGTGCTGTCTGTCCGGAACGCATCGACATTCAGCGAGAACTCCTGTATCCACCAGTAGTCGGCAGCGGACTGCAAGTCCATATATTCCGATACATTGCCGCTGTATACCGCGTTTTCTGTTTCTTGCAGATAATTGCTGATATACGCCTTTTGCGCCGCTGTTCCCAGTTCGTCGGTCGGATCATCGGAGTAGAACTCCGGATTTTCAAAACCGAAGCCGACATTTTTCTCGGTATAAAATATGTTTTCTTCCGGAGCGTCGGGATAGGGACTCAGCGAGAGCAGATAACCGCCGGTGATCTCCGGCTCGTCATTGTCCTTGTCGGTCAACTCGTCGATATCAACGCGGGTGTCTCCTACTCTGACCTGTTCCGAGAGGTAGTAGCTGCCGAGATATTCTCCGTTCATCACTACGTCAACAGGGAGCATCTTAGGCGTATAGGCAAGCTCCAGTTCGGTACCCATATATGATATAATTCTGTTTCAGAGCAGGGTCGTATCCTTATCGTTCGCAAGCAAGACCCAATGCTTGTTTTTGCCCATACCGAGGAGATCGGCTTTTTTATCCAGCTTGAATTTATAGGGCTTCTTGTCGTTGTGCCATGTCGTATTGCCTCTGCCGCGAATGTATTCGAGCGCTAGGTCTTTCGTATCGCTCAGAGCCGTGTCGCTGTAATCGCCCGTGTAGCCGTCAGGCACGGTAATTTTCACGGAGCCGGTACATTTGACAGAGTGGTCGGGGCTGCCATTCATCTCCTCAATCGTGCCGAAGCCCTCTGCGCTCTCGTCGATCGTGATATTCACCACGGGCAGACCGTTGTCCGCGAGGATATCGGGGATCGCGTACTCCGCGGCGAAAGCCGTGAACGGCGACAGCGCCAATACAAGACAAAGGAAAACGGTAATTACTTTCGTGGGGTTTGATATTGCTTTCATAAAAATTCCTCCACTGAAATTGATTGCTGAATCAAACGGAGCCATTTTTATATATTATAATATCATATTCACGCCGAAAAAACAATACAGAATCATCCGGGAAACAGACGGTTTCTCTGCACAAAATGCCCCATTCTTTTGGACCTTTTGTCATTCTTAAACAAGCCCTAAATTGCAAATTGAAATTGAAAGATTTTTCAGACATCAAATTGTAATAAAAGGGATTGCGTTTTTTTCTTATAATGTATAATACAATATGTGAGGAGAGCTATGGCGGTCTTTTGCGGAGGCTGAACGCAGGGAAATACCCTTCTGCCATCCAAGAAAAAAGCAACAGATGGTATATCCGCAAAGATGAAGTGATTGACGGCTGCAAAGAGGGCTATGTGACCGCCAAGGAGTTTGCAGAACAAAACGGTATTTCGTACTCCGTGATGTTAGCGGATTTAAATAATGGATATTATAAATCAGCCTATCAGGATGCAGGCATTGGTACTTGAAACCAGATGATAAGAGAGATAACACGCCCAAGCCTGATCCCGCGTTAAAGGGATATGTGAGCGCCAAAGAATTTGCCGACCTTCATGGAGTACACTATGGTCTGCTATTGGAAGATATCAGAAAAGGTTTATATGATTCTGTCATCACCAGAAAACAAGACCGTTTTATATACATCAAAGAGGATGCGGAGTGTCTGACCTTTAATTTCAGAAATGAGATCAAAGGGTATCTGTCATTGCGCGAATATGCCGAAGATAGACAGGTGGACTATGTCAAGCTCAAAAATGATGTGGTTCGCGGCGTATATAGTACAGCGAAAAAAGTCAGCAACCATTGGTATATCAAAGAAACAGAAGAATGTAAAACCGTTGACGCGCCGAAGGATCGCATTCATTTATCAGAGTACGCCAGACGACACCACATTTCTTATATATACTTAGAATATCACTACCAAGTTCCAGTCTAACATCTGAATCTTTCATGTTTTTATCTTCTTATCTAAAAAATACAATTATCAATTGCTAATAGTTCATCTCTGCTTGTTATTGTCTAAATAGCGCTTACATATCTCTTCTAGTTGAGACACGGTTTTTCTCGGAAGATTGTATAGTATAAATTGTGTAATCGTATGATACCGTATATGATCCGAGCTACGCTGAACAAGCAAAAGCGTTTTCTTGTTCTGTTTTATCCGGGTCTACACCGACTTTTTGCGGAGAGCCGATTCGCAAAAACGCTTTTATGCGGAGCTTTCGGGGTATTATGCGATTTTGCGGGCTATTCCTTATCCTTCACGACCTCGGCGTGGTTCCACTTCTTCATAGTGCGCATGGCAGCAAGGTGACTGAACAGAATATAAAGGAACACGATCAGTGAAACGATCAGCGCTTCCTTGACGCCGCAGGCATAGGCGAATTCTTCTGTAGGCGTGCTGATACGCAGAAGAGTGAATCGTGCAAGGAATGTGCCGGAGATCAAACCGATCACGCAAGCCGTTATGAATTGCAGCAGCGACTGTGTGAACCTGCTGCGTGATATCTCCGTGTGCTGAAAGCCTAACGTTCTGAGAATGCACAGCTCGCGTTTGTTGTCCTGGAGATTGGTGATAGCTGTATTGAGGACGATGATGAATCCGATCAGAACTCCGAAAGCGATCAGGAGCCACGCAGCGAGATCATAGGTTGCATAGAGCTGATGGTTGATATTGTAGAGAGCTTCGGTGAACACGGTATACAGATAGTCGTCGTGCTCCGTCAGGAAGGCAAGCAGCCGACGCCGCGGTTCGCCGTCAAATCGGCACAGCACGCTGTACAGCTCAGGCTTGCCCGTCCCGGAGACGTTTTCCTGCGTGATATACTGAGCGCGGTTGACGCACTGGTCGGTCATACCGCTGACGGTGAATCTGTTTGACGCGACAGTCAGGCTGTCGCCGACTTCGACGCCTCCCAGCGCATCCGCGAGGTGACGATCGACGATGATCGTGCCGCGCTCCGGCGCGAGGGGTTCACCGTTCATTCCGTTGATCCCTATCATCCTGTTTTCGGGAGCGATAGCATATACGGTCGTTTGCTCAGAGCCTTTGTCAGATGAAACAGCGATATCATATATCAGCACCTTTTCGGCTTCGCTCACGCCCTCTATCGCTTCTATCTCACTGAGCAGATCGTCCGATGGATCATTCTCGAAGAATATCTGACAGTCATAACGTATCCTTTCATCAAAGGTTTGGTGTATCACATAGTTTTTTGAAGCGATGAAGGAGACTGAGGTGAAGATCATCATCACGGACGTTGAGACGCATATCGTGGAAAAGAGAAATCTGCCCTTGTTTCGAAAAAGAGAAGTAAGGTTGAATTTCAGCATCGGAGAGGCTTTGCTCAATAAGCGGTTCAAGAAAGCGGGGACGCTGATATCCGCCTGTACGGGGCGCGACATCGCTTCTTTCGGCGTTATGCGCTCGATCATTACCGTTCCTATCAGCGTAGCCGTTACACACACTCCGAAGGTAGCGAGTGCTCCGACGGCAAATCCGCCGATATCCGAGAGATAGGTGAATTCAGGCAGTGGGAAGAAGCTCTTGAAATAGCCGCCGACATATCCCCGGACAGCAAGTCCGATCCCGCTGCCGAGGATGATACCGCCGAGCGCTACGCCCGCGGCGACAACGCAGAACATCCCGCGGACAGAAGCCTTGCCGATACCCAGAGCCATCAGTATCCCGATGTCTCTGCGGCTCTGCCTGATGATCATCGACATGAAAAGAAAAACGACGATAAGCACGATCCCGAAGAAGATAGCCGGCAGCATCGACATCATGGCGGACATAGGGTTGAGGTTGTTGTCGATCCTTTTTTTGACGGGTGATTGTCGGTAGGTATAACCGCTTTTTACAGCGGAGTCGCTCAGCGCAGCGCGAGCTTGCTCCAAAACTCTGTCAGCGTCAGCGTCATCTTCGAGATACAACAGAAATTGGTTGCAAAGGCGGTCGTAGCCCTCGCTGTCTTCGAGCTTTTTATAGGCGCGTTCAAGCTCGTCTTCCAAATCGGTGAAGACCCGCATTTCTTTTGCGGACTCTGAGAGCTTGCTCTCACCGCCGGCGATCTCATTTTCGACGGAGTTGAGCTGTGACTGTCCGTCGCTGAGCTTGCCTTCTATCTCGCTGATCCCATCGTCTATCTCGGCGATCCCGTCCTTGATATCGGTTATGCCCTCGTCTAACTCCACGCTTGCGTCTTTAAGTTCGGCGTAAGCGCTCCGGGCGGAGGCGATACCGTCGCTCAACTGTGTAAGCGTTCCGGGCAGATCGCTCTCGCCGATACCGTTCGCGCTCAGCTCTTTGACGACGGATCCTCTGCTCTCGCTCAGCGTATCGAGCGCTTCGTCTGTTTGTTCCAGCGCCTGAGTGTACAGCTGCTTCACGTCTTTGGCTGTCATCTGTTCAAGGGAGGCGCCCTCCGACAGACCGCGCAGCTCGTTTTCTGCGCTCAGGACACTGTTCAGCAGTTCTTTCGCGGAGCGGTCGGTCTCTATGCTTTTGAGCAGATCCAGAGTCTGCCGTATACTCGGCCTACGTGCCCAGTCTCGCAGCGCGGTCAGGCGGGACAATGCCGTCTGATACGCCGACTTGAGACTCGCCGCGTCAGTGACGCTCACGGCGCTGTACCGTCTGAGAACAGCATTAAGCTCGCTGTAGCCCGCATCGGTGGGGGAGAACGCCTCCGACGATGCGATCATAGCTTCGACCTTATGTGAACTGAGATACGCGTAGTCGGCATCCATCTGCGCCTCAAAGTCATTAAGCGTCTTTTCCAGAAAGCCGATCGGCGCGGATAGATCATAGTGAAAGCCGATCTTATCCATCTGATCAAGGTAGTCCGAGAGTTCCTCGGCGCCGCTGATCAGCTCTGACATTTTTGCGCTGTCAGGCAGAACGGACAGCAGACTGATAAGTCGCTGTACGCTGTCGGAGCGCAGTCTGTCCCCGGCGGACTTCAGCTCTTTTTCGGCTGCGTTGATCTCATCGAGGCCTTCTTTTGCGCGGGTGAGCAGATCGAGCTTAGAGCTCAGCTCCTCAACGGTCGAAGCCGCCGTTTCATAAGCGGCGGCGAGCTCGGCCTTTTTTTCTTCCAACTTCTGTTCGGACGAGAGAAGCTCATCTTTCGTTTTGTTGAGCTCTTCGATCGCGCTCTCTGCTTCGACTGAGGAGCTGAGATATTCCTCGCGCATTTCGCTCAGCAGTTTTTTAGCCTGCATGAGCTGATCTTCTTTTTCATCCAGCAGCTTTTGCGCGGAATTTTTCTGCGCCGAAAGCTCGTCGGACTTCTCGTCCAGCTGTGCCTTGTTATCGCGATAGTCCTTCTCAAACTCTTCGGCGAGCAGGACAGCGGGGGCGTAGATATAGCCGAAATCATAGTTCAGACCCCACGCGTTATCGGAGACCTTCGCTGAGAGGGTCTCGGGACGCGAGATGACAGCGCTTACCGTGTAGTCGCGGTATTCGTCACGCACTCTGAACGATACCGTATCACCGGCGCTTATACCGTTGTTCTCGGCAAAATTATACTCGATCAACACGCCGTCGCCGCCGTCCGACTCTGACCAACGGCAGAAGGTCTGCCTCTCGCTGTCGGTGTAGGAGAATACTCTTACGGAAAAGTAATCCTCGTCGGAGGTTTTCATCAGCGTATCGGCGAAAAGCCGGGTATCACAGCCTTGGACTCCGTCTATAGCGAGCAGGCTGTCCGCGTCGTCGGACGTGGTGATCTCGGTCGTGATACAGACGTCGGGATAGTGATATTTCTCCACGTAGTCGCGCAGAGATCTCTCAAGGGAGACGTATCCGCCGGACAGACCCCATGAGAGCGAAAAGCCGAGTGACGCGATCAGCGTGACCGATATCAACAGCTTGATATGCTTTTTTATAACTGCGCGCAGCATAGTCTTCATCGGCTGTTACCATTCTATCTCGTTTGACGATAATATGTTTGTATTGGTTTCATCGGAAATGATCTTACCGTTTTTCATGCGTATGACTCTGTCGGCGATTTTCGCGATCTCAGCGTTATGGGTGACGATGATCATCGTCTTTGAGTACTCGCGCACTAAACTCTCAAGACATTTGAGCACCGTTTTGCCGGTCTCTGAGTCCAGTGCGCCGGTCGGTTCGTCACAGAGAAAAAACTTAGGATTTTTGGCGATGGCGCGCGCGATGGAAACACGCTGCTGCTGACCGCCGGAGAGCTGAGACGGATAACGCCGCATTTTGTCCGACAGTCCTACAAGACACAGAGCGTCCTCGGCTGCGCCGTGGCTTTCGGGGTCGGCAGTCAGCTTCACGTTCTCTATAGCTGTCAGCCCGGAGATGAGGTTGAAGGATTGAAAGACAAAGCCTACCGTATTTCGGCGGTACGCCGTCAGCTCTCTGTCGCTCATCCGACCGAGCTCGACGCCGTCGAAGCATACGGAGCCGCTGTCAAAGCGATCCATACCTCCGAGCATATTCAGCAGTGTGCTCTTTCCGCTGCCGGAGTTACCCAGCACCGCGACAAGCTGTGAACTGCCTACTTCAAAGCTCAGGTGATCCAGCGCGCAGACGCGGCTGTTGCCGTCTCCGTAGTATTTGCAGAGTTCTTTGACTGTCAGGATGTATTCTGTATGTTTTTCCATAGAGGTCTCCGTATTTGAGAGGATATATCAATAGCCGATGACGATTCCCAGCGCGAGAAAGCCTATCACCAGCAGGAAGTTTACCGCAAACAGCGGCAGGCTCTTCTTCACCCATTTGAAGTACTCCATACCTATCATTGAGAGCGCGATAAGAAGGACGGGAGAGGTCGGGAACAGCACGTTGGTGTAGCCGTCCGCGAAGGTATATATCAGCACCATCATGCGGTCGCTCAGACCTAAGCTCACGGTCGAGAGCAGTCCCATGACGAGGATCGCCTTGGCAGTGGAAGAAGAGATGAAGAACTCCAGCACGAGCACGATCGCATAGATGATCAGCACGATCAGGAAGAGGCTTTTGCCCTTTGTCAACAGGTTGATCTGGTTGGCGATCGTCGGCATTATGTGACCCTCGTCGAAAACATATTTGATCGACGCCGACAGTCCGATGAAAACGATCGTCGGCAAAGCTCCGGTCAAACCCTTCAGAAAGCTCTTGAATACCGTTTTGGCGGAGGATGTGCAGAGGATCCCGGCGAGCAGTCCGAAGATCAGGAAGTAGGCGATGAGGATGACTACGGTGTAGCTTCTGAACGCCTCGACAGAGGAGCATACCGCAATCAGAATAAGACTGACGCTTAGGAATATCCCATAGATCACACGCAGTTTCTTCTCACGAGAGGGCGACTTTTCCGCGACGCTGTCCCGAACGTTCACGGTAGCCTTGATCCTCAGATCGTGTTCATAGGTCAAGCTGTTCTCGGGGCTTTTGCCGAGCTTTCTGAGATAGAGGAAGATGAACGCCAGCAGGAGCATATACATCACGATGAAAATGATTATACGGAACCATATCTTATCCATCGGATTAGCTCCGATGATCTCAGAGGCGAGCAGTACGGTAAAGGGATTGGTCACGGCGCTCGCGAAGCCGAAGCCGCAGGATACTATGCAGATCAGAAAGCCGGTGAAAGAATCATATCCTATCGCTAAGCACAGCATCGTGATGATCGGCAGCATGGTCAGCATTTCTTCAAACAGTCCGAGAAACGCTCCGAAGCACATGAACAGCAGTGAGATCAGCGCGACCATCAGCTTTCGTCTGCTTTTGAAGCGATCGGACACCGCGCTTACTATCGCGCCTATGCCTCCCGCGTCGTTCATCACCTGAAACGCCGCCGAGATCACCAGCAGAAACACAGACAGCATGATAAGAGTCACTCCGTCGGAGGAGCCGAAGACCAATATCGGCGCGAGGATCCCCTTCCAGACAGGGATGCCCTTTACGCCGTCGAGCGTATGATAGACGCTGTAATCGGTGCTGCCGTCGGCGTTCACACCAAAGCTCCCCGCAGGGATGAAGTAGGTCAGTACGATCGAGACGATCAACAGCCCGAGCAGCAGCGCCGTCACCTGTATAAAGGTCTTTTTGGAGATATTGATCAGTGATTTTTCTTTATTCATCTGCGATTACGCTCCTCTCTGATTAAGTCGACGATCAGCGACCAGCGCGCGACCTGCTGTCTGTTTTCGGTCGGATAAAAATAGTATTGATCGTTATCGTGGTAGATCTCAAATTCCTTGCCGCAGGAGAATGCGAGAGCCGGTATCTTCTCGGTAGGTACGGTGAATTCCGTTTTGTCCGAGCGGTAGGTGAACGACTCTTTGGTCAGTGTGCAGACGCCGGTTTCTTTTCTGACGCGTCCGTTCTTGTCAGGGAACACCTTGACGTTTACCTCTGTTCTCAGCTCAAGATCGTCGAGCTGCGCCCGCTCCGTCTCTTTGATGCGGTCGTAATAGGCGGGGATGCTCCCGATCTCATCAGTAAATAGGTAGCTATCATCAAGATGATGTATCTTTCCGCAGGCGGTACAGTACAGGTCGCTTGCCTTCGACTGCGTTGTATACAGTGCTCCGCAGTCCGCGCAGCGGTACAGCATCTTCTCCAGTCCGCGCGCCTTGTCCTTCTGACGAAAACGGTTGACGGGATCCGCCGAGGCGTTATATGACAGCGTAGCTTCGATCACCCGCTCGATCTCGCCGACCGACATACGCTTCAGATCCTCTGGCGTCAAAACTCTTTCGACCGCGATCCGCACGTTGCCTCTGTAGAATTTTCCGCGCCATTTAGGATAGGTGAAGTATCCGCCCGTGATCTTTGCCAGCACCAGCGGATAGCCGAATTTCTTATACGCCGCGGCGGCACTCTCCACGATCTCGCCGGGGCGTCCGTCGATGCTGAGCCTGCCCTCGGGGAATACTACGACGGGATATCCGGCTCTGAGCGTCCGGAGCATTTTGACGGCAGCTGTGTCGGGATAAAACATCTTCTTGGGGATCATACCCGCTTTTTTTGACAGGTGTCTGAGCACAGGAGCGGATGTTATGTGGTGGTTGATGATATAGGCGGGCTTATAGTTCTTCATAAGCTCCGTCATATAGTAGAAGTCATAAAACGACACATGGTTGCACAGTACGACGAACGGCGGATCAAGTCCTTTCAGCTTTTCGCCGTCCACTACCAGCTTCTGGCTGTGCTTTCGCCAAAGAGCGATGAGCTTTATCGCGACGAAGTAAGCGGCTGAGTCGGGTGTACCGTCTTTTCCTCTGAAATATACCTTGTCGAGGAACAGCCACAGAAGCACGAACAGAAGAGCCATCATCAGCAGTATTATCAGAATCAGAACCCACAGCGGAAGCGCGTTCATGATGAACGCCCTCGCGCCGGCTCCGATCAGGTTGGAGGTGACGATGGAGGGGATCACGCCCGTTGCAACCGTCAGGATATATCTGCGGTAGCGGATGTCGGTGCTGCTGCCGAAATAGCAGATCGCGCCGAAGGGGATTATCGGCGTTATGAACAGAAGATACATCAGCATCCATACCTTCTTTTCTTTGTTATCCAAGGCCATTTGCTCGATCTGTTCTTTTGATTCTCTCGATTTTTTTGTGTCAAAGCGGAATGTTCTCACAAGGATAAAGATGATGCTCGCGCCGAGACATACGCCGAGATCGCACAGGATCAGCGAGATATAGAAAGGATAGCTCAGACCGCTCGCTACCTGGATGAACTCAGCCGGTATAAATACGACGATCATTTGCAGCGCCTCAATCAGCGATACTGCCGCTCCTCCCGCGATGCCCTTGGAGGTCAGCAGCGCCTTGGCTCCCTCGACATCGTTTTTCAGCTGCAGGGTGAACAGAGGGATCAAGATATCTTTCAGAAAAAACGCGAACAGGAACAACGCCCCCGCTAAGGAGAGCAGTAAAACGGCTTTTTCGATCCATCTCTTTTTCATAGCTCAGGCTCCTGTTCTTGAAATCAATTCATATAAACTCTTTCCGATCCGTCATAAGGATTCCGTCGGCTTTTTTTAGCGCTTAATAGGAAATCTGTATAGAATAATTATACAGATTATACTTGTTATTTCAAGTGTTTCAGCAAAACAAAAGTGTTTTAATAAATATTTGTATTATATATGATCACAGAAAGTGGTCATTTTGAGAAATGTCCCAATTCAATATCCGTATCGGACTAAACATTAATGTCTATAAAAACCGCTGTAACACATCCAAGCTAAGGTTTTTGTGGACTTTTTTGCAGGTTCCTGCTAAAATAATAGAGGTTATTTAGAAAACGCAAAAGCAGGAGAAAGATATGGAACAAAGATTATTTACAGGAATCCGCCCGCTATACTCTTCGAGTAAAGAAAACCCTAACGAAATCAGAATCAGGATCAGAATGAGAGATCTGATCGACCCGTCCGCGTTGCGTTATGCCGTAGATACCACAATGCAAAGATATCCCTATTTCTGCGTGGAGCTACAGAAAAAGGCCGGACAGTATGTTTTTATTGATAACGCCAGACCTGTTGTAATCAGCAATTCTCTTCATGGGGTAGATCTGAACGCGGAAGAATCCAACTACCACATGATCGCATTTGCCTATTTGGACAACTGGATCATTCTGGATATATTTCATGGTCTGACAGACGGAACCGGCGCCTATGAAGTCATTCGGACATTGCTGTATTATTATTGTTCTAAGCGGTATGGAATCAAGCTGAACGAGGAGGGGATTCGTCTTGTCGGAGACGAGATCACTGCGGAAGAATGGGAGGATCCTATTGAGATTGCCTCGGATCTTCCGACTCCTGCGCGATCCGATCTTCCGAAGGCGCTCAACATCATTGAGAATGCTGAACTGCAGAACGACACATTAAAAACTGTTTATAGTATAGCGATTGACGAATCTGAGTTTGTGCGCTTCAGCATGGACAATGACGGCAGTCCGGGAACGATAACCGCATTGCTTCTCAGCCGTGCTGTTGCGAAGCTTTTTCCGGATGCAAACGATCCTATCAGGATCACCCTGTGTGTGAATCAGCGAAAAGCGCTTCAAAAGCCCAAGGCACATCAAAGCTTGGTCGGCGGGGCGATGCTCGAATACAAAGAGAAGCTTCGTGATTGGCCTCTTGACAGACAGGCTACAGCCTATCGGGGCATGGTTTTTGTACAGACGATGGATGAGACAGTCCTCGCCGGAGCCAATAGCTTGAGAGGGCTCACACAGATGCTTCTGTCCAAGGAAACTGATCAAGAGCGCCTTGACATTATGGCGTATATCGGAAAAACGGCAGAGCAGATCATGACGGCGACGGTCAGTTATGTGGGAAAAGCAAACTATAAAGAAGCAGAAAAGTATATTCGTGACTTCCGGTCATGGACTGGCGCGACAGGTAACTATCCATGTGTTGAGATCGCGGCGGTAAACGGACGTTTTACGCTTGACTTCATTCAGCCGTTTTCAAGTCCGGTGATCGTCAATGCTTTTTTGAAAGAACTGGAGGATAACGGCATCACCTATGATCTGCAGGATGTAGCAGTATTGGATGTGCCGAACATCCAACTTCCGTGGAGCAAATGAAACTTAGGAATACCATCCATTGCTTACTTTGAGAAAGCGGAGGATAAAACAACTTGACAACCGGTGCGACCTAAGCTACAATACAGCAAATGGAAATCCTCCTCTGCAGGCTCGTTTGAGCCGTGCAGGGGAGGATATTTTTGACCACAACGATGACCACAAATAGAATCGGAAGCATCGGAAACAACGGAGAAAAGAGGGTATATCGAAAAATCCGAGTGTAGCAGAAACGGCTAAAACAAGCCATTTCCCAAGAAACAGCAGACTTCCAGAGCCGTTTGGTAAAACTAGATGGCGACCGGAATCTCGGAGAAATTATTATATAAATATGA
>CAMHAH010000024.1 GCA_946183365.1 uncultured Clostridia bacterium | reverse complement strand
TAACTCTTCCAATGTCATTTTAGATAAATCTTTTCCCATGCCAAAGGCCTCCATAGTCTGTCCGGACAAGTCCTGCTTGTCTGTTATAAGTATTATATTTTATAATTAATGATTTTTCAACAACAAAAAAAGACTTGCCGTGCAACAAGTTCTTCCTTTATAATCCTCCATACCATAAACACATAAGGCACGCATGAATATGGTTCATAAAACCGCAAAGCAGTTTTACATAAAGAAATACTCACTATCTGATGTTGGCATCTTCCTATTTTCACACCTCGTCGCCAAGGCACTATCTTCGGCACTACAGGGCTTAACTTCCGTGTTCGGGATGGGAACGGGTGGACCCCCTGCGTCATCAACACCAACTGTTGATAGTGAGTATTCTTTTGGCTCCCCCAGTTGGACTCGAACCAACGACAACTCGGTTAACAGCCGAGTGCTCTCGCATACAGCGTTTCGAAGCACTTTTTTGCAACCGTCCGAGCTATGGAGGACGATCCATGTTGAAAGAGCCTAATTCTTCTTTTTCGTTGATAACGCGAGTTCATTATATATTGTATAACACGTTTCTGTCAAGCAACAGCATATTCGGGATTGATGAATTGATTATAGGTTCCTCTCAAAAGAATCTTTACTTCATATTCACCATCGATACCCTTGCCGATGCTAATCTCTTTGACCATTTTATTGACTATCATTCGCTGAACTTCAAGTGAAGCTGTCTCAAACTGATTTGCCCAACCCACGAACTCAGCATATTTCGAATCAAGCTCACTGAATTCCTTTTTAATGTTAAGTTCTCTGGCTTTCATCTGACCAAGGTTATCTAAAGCATCATTAATCGCACTTTTGACGTCTTCCATAGACTGTGCAATGTCCTCAGGTTTGAGTATGCTCTTCCCCATTAATGCCAAGGGGATTTCCCTGCTCAGATAATTTTGTTGCTCAGTAAGCGACTCGATTTCTATTTCCTGCTGACGAATCTCTCTGCGAACTTTAGCAAGCAAGGATTTATAGTTTGCTTCGAGTGCGACATCTTTCGGTGTCGCATTGATCTTCGCAAAGCAATCGCGCATGAATTCCTTTACGATATCGTCGACATAACGGGCTGTGTACGTTCCCTGTCCGGAGCAGTTGTTTCGCTTCATTGCTTTTCCTGCACACATGTATCTGACAGTTCGTACATTTGACTTGTGCTTTTCTCCATCGGCCGTCTTATATGTATCCACATGACTGGAGACGTTCATTCTGGAACCGCAGCATGCACAATACAAGTTACCAGACAGGAGAGCTGTTGCCTTACTGTACCGTGCCACACTTTCTTTGTCCTTTTTCTTATACGATCTTCCGTCAAGGATTCTCTGGGCCTCATTGTATACACTGTCGTCGATCATCTGTAACTCTTCGACTCTCGGCGACATCACACCGCCTTTGACGAAGTATCCGCAGTAAATCGGATTTCTCAATATCGCATTGATCGTGTTGCTTTGGAATTTTGCACCTTTGTGGGTTCGGACTCCAAGATTGTTGACAATTCCTGCCATGACATATGAGCCTGTTCCTTCGTGGATCGTCTTCTCGAATATCAGCTTAACGATCTCTGCTTCGGCAGGGATGGCTTCCAGTTTCTTTAGCTCTCGACCTTTTTTGTTAACCTCTCCGCTATTGACGGTTCTGTAACCGAAGGGCGGTGCTCCGCCTGTGTACTTTCCTTGTTCGGTCATTTGGTTGAGACGAGTTTTCACTCTGACCGAGGTTTTTTGGCTTTCGGTTTTGGCTGACCAGAATCTCATGTAGTTTACAAGGTGGTCTACTGAGCTTTCGAACTTTTGCTGACCCTCTTTGACTGACCAGACCTCGATTCCGTTTTCTGTGAACCATCTCAGAACGAACGGGGTTTCGTCATCTCTTCTGCCTAAGCGGTCAAACATGAATACGAGAAGCACGTCAAACTCATGTCTTTCAGCTGCTACTTTGAGTTCCTGAATCTTATCACGGTCCTCGGCACTCACTTTGTATCCTGAGATTCCTTTTTCAAGGAACTCCTTTTTGATTACCCAGCCGTCCTGATGTTCAGCGAACTCTCGGCATGCTTGCCTTTGCATCGGTATATCATCATGGTCCACCTGACCCTTTGTAGATACACGATAAAGGCAGTATACCGTTTTGTATGCCTTATCTTTGAGTTCAGATGTTTTTTTATTCCTGCAATCCGGTAATGTGATCATAGTTACCATCCTTTCTTTGTTCACATCACGAACTGTCAGGAAGAGGATAGGAATTACCCTATCCTCATTATACCATTAATATAAGAAATATCCAGCTAAATATGATGTAAACACATAATAAAAATCAAGCGATATTGAGCATCCTTTGCTCGTAGTCTTTAAACAGGGTTTCTGTGGCTTTCTTCATGCCGTCTTCTTCAGTATCCTTGAGAAAAAATACCGTTGCCTTGCCGATTTTAAGAATATGTTCCTTGTCTACCTCTTCCCTCGCAATAAAGGGTACATAACTATTCTTTTTCACTGTCATTCTCCTTCCGTTCGTCTGTTTCATTCATTCGATCGTCTTCCACCAACTCTGATTCTGTACAACAGATCTTCTCCTGTTCTCTTTCCATCTGATCATCCGCTTCGGACGCTACGTTGAGGCAACACATAATTGCCACTCCAAAGAAGCCTCCGACAAATAGCCCAATAAAAAATCCTATCATTATTCCTCCTATGTTTTTATGTAAGAAAACAGGCACCGGTTTCCCGATGCCTGTTGATTGTTGTTAGTTGTTAATTGAGATATTCTATTGTGAAATACTCTGGTGGAACCGCCTTGGCCTGCCACACGTTATTTGCTGACAGATACAATTCATGTCCATCCTCGACAAACCTCTTGGCGTCAATGATAAGGACGACAGGCTTTCCGTGCCTCTTCCCTACCTTGACTGCTGTTTCGAAGTCCGGCGAAATATGAACGAACTGTCTGCTCATAGGAATCAGCCCATGTTGCACGATTGAATCCAAGAACCGTGTAGCTGTTCCGTGATAAAGATGCTCCGGCGGTTCTGGCTGTTCCATTTCGATGACCATACCCGGAATCGAATGTCCCTGGTTGGCGCGAATCTTAGTTTTCCTATCGTCGAAAGAATATCTTCCCTTCTCATCTTGAGCGACGATCTGCTCCACAACGCTTCTTGTCACCTCGGGATATCTTTCCTTCAGCGCCTTTATTATTATGTTTACGTCTGCCCAACCGCCGTTTAGATCTATATATAATGGATCTGTACTGTGGCGTAGCATATAGGACATCTTCTTGCTTATCTTAGTAAGTTCCATAGATGACTTTCCTTTCGAATCCTTATCTATTAAAATACTCCGGCGATTCATGAAAGTCAACTATATTCTCTCTTACATAGTCATATTCATATCCTCGGCTTGGAACATAGCAGCATATGATTCAATGGCGCCGGCGATCTTATCCATATCAGACAAAGTCGGGTGATATCTATACCAATCCGTCTCACCGTTATACGTCCATGCGTGAACGCCTCTATTAGTGTTTCCGCCATTGGTGCCAAGTATACTGCTGAAGATGAAGCATTGCGAGTCGATCTCTCCTTCTGTGCGATTAAGGATCTTAACAGCCAGCGCAGGATAACTATCAGACACGCCTTGGGTTGTAAATCTCACCTTGATTCGTACATCCTCATCCAGCCGTCCTATCATACAGTTCCCACAGAAATAGGGATTATCGATCACTTCGCTGTTTTCAAACATCTTGCGAAGATTGTTTTCGAAGAAACTCATATTCTTCCCTCACTATTACATTGATATATTGAATCCTTCGGACTCAGAGTCTATCGGTATATAAGGATCCGCTGAGTAAATTGATTTTCCTCTGAACGAGATGTCAGTTATTTCCTCAGGCGAAAAACCATGAGAATTATTAAACGCCTCGTAGAAATCATGACGCTCTTTCGATGGGATATCCCATGTGCTGTAGCTTTGCATAGATGTCATTTTGAAATATCTTGCAGGATACTTAAAAGTAAGAGCTATATCATCTCGCTGAACTGTAACAGACAGAGTTTGGGCTCCGCTCTTATTGACAGCATCAATAATTGCTTTTTGTCGAAGGAGAGGACTGTCCTCAGCTTCTTCAAAATCTCGAAGGTATTCTTTCAATAGTTCGTTTGACAGCAGATCGAAAACAATATCATCTGAACAACTGCTCATATACTCATTTCCCAGCCCCTCAACGACAGCCTTCGGTGTTCTGAGATAATCAAGAACCAGCTTTGTACTGGCTTTATCCAACGTGAATCCGCATGTGTATTCAACATCATCAGATGTTTGACCGGACAAAAATATTCGCCTGGCTGATTTATCTGCGTCAACTTCTTGATACTCTTCAAATCGTGCACCTGACACGGGATCCTTGAACCCTGCTTCCATAAGCTTGTCCGATTCAATATCTACATAATCTGCGACATACTGGCGAACATCAGCCTCGATCTTATCGGTGAGCTCAGTAAAACTCATTTTCGAATCCATCTGAGGGAACACTCCACGAAGAGGATACTGCATATCATACAGTCTGTTGTCCAGTCGGTTATAAATACCGCTATAAATGAAAGCTGTATTTCTGGACAAAGGATCGGTTCCATAATTTCGCTGACAGTAAATAAAATCGAAATCCTCATCATAAGGGATTTTCATCACCATAAGAGTTTCATTCTTATCCCTTAACGCATAGAACGGAACCGTCTGTTGAGGAAACCAGCCATAAAGATTCTCATAATTCACTGACTAATCCCTCCTAAGCTCTGACCGGCGAGATGAGCAGCCATCTCTTCTTCATCATAGATGAAATAGTCATCTCCGAAGTTCCACATGGAAACGAACAGATCGCCGTCCTCTGTTTCAATCTCGCGTTGCTCCAATCCCTCGCCGAAGCCATCGCTGTTTTGGCCTTCAATCCAGTCACGAACTTTTTCTTGTTCCTCAGCGGTAAAAGGCACTCGAAGTCTGAAATCGACCTTTCCATACAGGGTTTGATTGATTTCTTCGATACCCCACTTGGCAGAAACCATCTTTTGCCGGGCGTTCTCATCCTCATCGAAGTAATCTTTCATGTTATTCAGATCATTGCTCTGTTCCTTTTCGATCAACTCAGCAATCTCAGATTTGAAATTACGGAGATATCGATTGCTGACTGTATCTGTACTGCCGAAGCCGTCATCGAGCGTTCCTGTCAAGGGAAAATAAAAAGTCTTTTTATATTCTCCTACCTGCGAAGTCAACTCAGCCATATCATCGAGTAATTCTTCTGAGTTGTGATATTTTCCATCAACCAAACGTCTTCTCAGTTCAGGGCGTATCTCTTCTACTGAGTTCATTACTCTTTGGATCATATTGCTTACATCCATCAGATTGTCATTTTTATCAAACAGCTTGATGAAATGACATCCGGTGCTATTCTCCGTCATTAGCTTAACGCGGACAGGTGCATCAGAATCGTCGGTAATCAATAAAGGATCATTGACACCAAGCCCGATAGAGCCGAGTTTGGTTCCGAGATTATAACGATTTGTAGGCAGAGGGATAACCAGACAGTTACCTCCGCTTTGGACAAACGCGCTGATTTGCAAATCAAACTCATTGTCCATGAAGTCAGTGAGCGTTGAAAATTGAGCTTTGATAATCTCGTCATCACTCATTCCCAAGGCTTCACTCAGAGTGTCATATAAATCAGCTCGACTGGTAGAGTTCTCCGTAATCCAATCGAGCGCTTTTTCATATAATTCAAGTTTTCGCTTATCTTCCACCAAAAATCCCTCCTTTTCTTGTTATTTTCGGTATTCTTAGTCGAGATCAATCCTCAGCATTTCACGATCAGGTACTTCATCAGCCATTCTGTACTTTACTGCTGCGGCGCCAAAACGCAGAATCAGCAGCGCATTACAGAAGCAGATAAACTCCTCATCATCAAAACGCCTTGTATCCGATATTCCGGAAAGATCAATTTTTTGTTTTCCGTTGAAAAGGTCATTCGCGAACCGAATAATTGCCTTTTCCTTTTTATTCTTGGTATTTCTCTGATAGAAGAAACCGTTACGAGCTAACACCATCTCGCTCCACATATCAGGGTACATCGTCAAGACATACATGGAAGCGATCATATTATAGTTTCTCTTGCTGACCTTCGACATAATGCAGGCATGGCGAAACAGCTTAAGATGGTCGGCGCTGATATACAGCTTGTTCCCCTTGAAATGTCTGAGAACATTATTCAGTCTCTTGTGAAACTGGCTATAGCTGATACTGCGTAAAAATACAGTCAACAGTTGATCTGTGGTGACGGAGCTGTATGACTCCATTTTTCTCGCAAGGTAAGGGCAATCACATTTTGCACAAACACGAATAGAAAAATCGTTATTCCGGCAATCAGAACATTTCCGCTTACCTTCCCACGGTTCACGTTCTCCGAAGCCCGGAACAATTTTCATCTCTCTTTCGTATTTATGTAGTTTATTGTTAGTAAAATACATGCATACTCCTTCTCTTTTACTCTCCCAACAGAAGCCGCGTCAGCGTATTATGGCGAGTCAACGCATTAGATCGCGGCTTCATAGTTTAGGAGGTTAATCGTAATCGTTCTTCGCCAACATCAAGGCTTTTCAGAATAGCTTTATCCACCAGTTTTAAGGTTTCCTTATCCAACTTTCCCAGATACTCCATCAACCTTCTTTTATCTATGGTTTTGATCTGTTCCAGTAAGATAATTGAATCTTTCGGCAGACAATCTGCTTCTACAGGCACATGTGTTGGTAAGTAATTTTTTGATTTTGATGTCAACGGTGCAATGATTGTTGTAGGGCTATACCTATTTCCAATATCGTTTTGAATAATCAGAACAGGTCTGATTCCTTCCTGTTCCGATCCGACCACCGGAGACAAATTGGCGGTAAATAAATCTCCTCGATTTATGATCATCTGGTTACCTCCGTGTTATGTAAAATCTGCTGTCTGCACCTTTACGGATAATCTGTTTGAGTTGGTTCTCCTTTACATACAAACAGCAGATTAGTCGTATCAATTGATTCTCACATATTTGTCCTCGACACCCCTGTGATAAGGGAACGTACCCACCGAGCCATGCATTTGGCTCTCATTGGAATCTCACCACCCCGAGGGTCTCCCGGAGCCGCCCTCCTTTGCTGTGACGGTTTTATCTCGCTCGGCTTTAGGACTGGACGGAAGTATCATTGTCCCCTATGGCTGTCATCGCCACCTTCGGAGTTGCGCCCCGAAGGTTGAAACGTAAACGAGAGGGTTGAAAGAGAAGTGGCGAGCATCTCTTCCTCCCCTCTCAGTCTCAAGCAGCTTGTGTGGTTCCCATGTTACACACACCACAGAGAAAGTTGAGGATACGATGATATTAAGTTTAAGATTGGCATTTAAACCTATCTTCACTTGTATACGGTAAGATATATTAAAAACGGGTACCCCTTTTTTGAAAATTTTTCTAAAAATGTTTTAAAATCTTCAAAATATATCTATTCGTTATTCTAATTTGCCGTACTCAGGATATCTTGGATCCTTTTCTGAGCTTTCTTTAAACTTTTTTTGATAGCATTGACGCTGACGTTTTCGATAGAAGCAATCTCTTCACAAGTCATCTTATAATAGTAATGAAGAATAAACCGTCTTCGGATCACTGTAGGCATTTTTCTTAGGATTACTTTCGCACGTTCACGTCTGGAATCCTTTTCGAAGCTTTTCTTGAGGTTTGCATCTTCCGCCCTGAATTCTTTGAAATTATCAAAGCTGCCATCATCACCTCCGATAAGACCACTGAACTGAATCTCATGTTTATAGAACGAGCGGTCATTGTTCTCTATCCTCCATTTTGAGCGTTTATATCCGATATAAACCTCTTTTGTTACCTCTACCGTTTCATAAACTCCGGTACAAGTATTGAATACTGTTAAATAGTATTTTTGGCCTTCATTTGACATTATCTGTAATCTCCGTTCTTTGAATTTTGGTCGAATTCAAAGTGGAAATTACGGATATTTGGCTATAAAACAAAGCCACCAACTCAATTGCACGACTGATCCCTTTCCGCCTGGGCGGAATCAGGACAAGGGCAATAGTTGGTGACGCAGTGTGTAGCTTACCTCCTAAATTTGAGTACGCAGAAGTAAGGGTACACACATCATAGTATTACTGCTTCTATAATCAGTAATCCAGTATATGTATCCTTGCCTGATTGCGCACTCCGGCATTGATATTATTTTCAATAAAGTGAGTGGCTGTAAGTCACGCAAAGAAAATCGGCAAACAAAAAAAGCCGCATATTGCGAAGACCATCGCCACAAGATACTCTTCTCCCTTAACAATGCTATTACCCAAACGATATGGGCAATAAGGGAAAGATAATCAAGCGGCGATCTGAAAGTCATCGCAATATGCGGCTTCAACTTGCACATCATGATTGTAAGGACATTTAAATTTGATTTGAAATCTGTCAAAAGGAACTCTTTATAATAAATCAAATCATATCAAGCGGCATTTGGAAGACAGGTTGTCCAAGCCTCTCCGTTAAGCACTGTCCTTGACTGTGGGATATATCCGATCCCATTTGACAGATTTGATAATTAGTTCGCCAATCTGAACGCCATAGGCGGAAAAATCACCTCTTCTTCGCATTTCGGACACACTTCCATGACAAATCCATGTGTGCCTCTGATTGCTACAGATACAGGATGCCTGCAATACGGGCATAACCGTTCGAGTTTCAACTCACCGGCGCACTGTGCTTCCAGTTTCTCTTGTTCTGATTTGACCTGTGCGTAATGCTCGGGGTCAATCTTTTTAATGTTGATTTTTCTTGCCATGTTCACATACCTCCATAATTAAAAACGTCTATTATAGAATAGGGATCATCAAAATCATTTCTCTCAACCAGTCCAAGTTGAGATAATCTGATAGATAATGCCTGCTTTGATACTCCTAATAACTCTGCCATCATCGAAAAGCGGCGATAATCCTCTGATGAATACACACGATTTATACGAGGTATCGTTTCTCCGAAACCGAAAAGAAAAAGAGCCTGCTTCACAATATCCTTCGGCATAAGCAATACAGACGCAAGTGTATCCGCTTGCCATTCTTTCCAGTTTATTTCGCTTCGAACAGGTTCAGCCATACAAAAATGTAGTTTTTGAGGGGATACATTATAATCTTCAGGGAAAAGCATACTCAATACTTGATGACCTGCCTCATGAGCTTCTATATAGTGGCGTCTACCTTGAAGAGCGATATCGTCCTTGAGATCTCTCTCAATAAGGACTGTTTTTCCATCAAAATAGATGTATTGCTCTTCATCTCTTATATCAAACACTCTGTAACCAATATCGCTGTATGAGGTTGTCACACCCAAAACCGAACCGTCTAATGACAAATGATGGTACTCCATCTTGATCTTTAACACTTTCTCAATCAAAACCGAGGGCGTTATGGAGTATATGGTTTTTCCATTGAATTCAGGGAGTTTCCTATATGATCTTACTACTCTCTCCCCTATTCGCTCTAAATCATTTCTGGATAAACATCTCATACTCTAATCCTCGCTGGTCTCCCGTATTCCCATTCGGTTTTTCTTTGATTTGCAGTGTAAATAATGAATAAAAAACCGATAATCAACTTCCGCAAGATGCTTCAGTAAATTATCGGGCATGTCCATTCTTTCACGCTGCATCTTGATAACATTAGTATATACTCTTATTCGATATAGTGGATAATATGTAAACAAATGTTCGATAGCTTGCAGTATGATTATATCAAACATATATTCGATTGTCAATAGAATAGTTACATTTTTGTAAAAACAATTACAAGAATATCTGCCATTTAAATCGAAAAGGCGCCTATCGTCTTAGTAACTTACACTTTTCTCAATTTTGATGTTGGACCATCCACATAAGTACTCTTAGCAATTTGAACTAGGTCAAAATCATTTTCTAAAACCATATTATCCAGAGGAATATGTATACTTATTGTTTTTTGACCTGTATCCAGTTTTTTGAACATTTCAGGTCTGCTGATAAAATAGTCTTGAATCGGCAAATAATAGACAACTTCCTGATTAACATCTACATAAAGTAATACAAAAGCAGTATGGCTGCTCAATCCATATATTATCGTCTTGGCATCCATAGAAAAAGAAAAAGCCTTTTCTTGCTTTAGCCTCTTTGGATTAGTTGTGCCTTTTATTTGACCTTCGAATTTTTTATTACAAAACTCTCCATCTTCAGATAATTCAATATAACAGTCAATGCCAAAATCATTGCCGGTAGCTTCATGAAACTCCCAGTGTCCGATTTTAGAGAAAGCGTAACGTACTATTCCTCTGGCTCTCGAACCAATTCGACGTTGAGGACTGTCTTTCGGGTATCCAGCCATAATTCTTCATCCATAAAAAATATACTAATAACTATACCGGTTCATAGAACGTATCCGGATGGTTGGGGTCAAACAGCTCGTTTGCCCACATGAGAGTGACGAGGTTCTCGGTATCACTCAGATTGATGATATTATGCGTCCAGCCGGGGATCATGTGGACGGCTTCGATCTTGTCGCCGCTGACCTCAAAGCTGACCTTCTCGTTCGTGTGGATATTGCGTTCCTCGATCAGCGCGCGGCCGCTGACGACAATGAAGAACTCCCACTTACTGTTATGCCAGTGCTGACCCTTGGTGATACCGGGCTTTGAGATATTCACACTGAACTGTCCGTGATCGGCAGTTTTCAGAAGCTCGGTGAAGGAGCCGCGTTCATCGCAATTCATTTTCAACACAAACTTGAAGTCCTTCGTCGGCAGATAACTCAGGTAAAGGCTGTACAGTTTCTTTGCAAAGCTACCGTCGGGGATCGGCGGAACAATCAGGGTGTCATGCTGCGCCTTGAACTGTTCCAACAAATCAACAATCTCACCGAGGGTGACGGTATAGGTCAACGGCGCATAGCAGTAGCGACCCTGCGGAGTCTCTACGGGACTTAACCCATCATACTCACAGCGCTTTTCTTTGCCCTCGAGCAGGTCGAACATCGCCTCGACAAGGTCGTCAATGTAGAGCAGTTCGACAGTCGCGCTGCGGTCGTTGACAGTGAAAGGCAGATCGTTGGCAACAGCGTTGCAGAACGTCGACACCGCGCTGTTGTAGTTCGGGCGGCTGTGACCCATGAGATTCGGGAAGCGATAAACAGCGACCTTTACCCCATTCTCCTTGCCGTAGTTGAAGAACAGTTCTTCACCCGCGAGCTTTGACTTACCGTAATCACTCTCGCCGTAGCGACCGATGAGGGTCGCTTGGATGGACGACGACAGCATCACGGGAGCTTTATTATCGTGTTTTTTTAACGTATCGAGCAACTTTGTGCCAAAGCCGAAATTGCCCTGCATGAACTCAGCGTTATGCTTCGGACGGTTCACGCCTGCGAGATTAAAGACAAAATCTGCCTTTTGGCAGTACTCGTCCAGATCCGCCTCGTTGCTGTCGATATCATATTCGTAGATTTCATCAATTTTCAGCGTGGGTCGTGTACGGTTCTTTCCGTCGCGAATGTTTTTCAGATTCGCGACGAGAGCCTGTCCGACCATGCCCTTCGCGCCTGTGACTAAGATGTTCATAAATCTCCTCAAATGCATTTTATTAATTTATTTGCTAGATACTCTTATTCTGATTCTCTGTTCCGCGCAATTCAAACGTTCTCTCAATTTCAGTAACTTAAACAAATAATGTCTGATTAAATCAATCAAGCAACAGACTATTAAGATAGCAAATGCTATTCCCAAAAGAATCGGTATAAGCACATATATGGGTTTCTCTCCGATCCAAGTAAATTGGTTAACAATCAGGTTTTTGAACACCAGTGGATGGATGTGGATCAAGTATACGCTGAATACCAACGGAGAAATGACGCCAACGACTTTGGCTAAAGTTCCTTTAATGGAGATGCGTTCGAAAAACAAAAGTAAAAAGACGGCTGCCAATAATACAAAAACTGAAATGTAAGATATCCACATATCTTCAAATCGGGGTGTGCCAAAGATCATTTGAGTTGCGAAATGAATTACCAATTTAGAAGCCCATGCCAAAGAAATGACGAACAAATAGCATAACAATAATAGTCCGGTTTTTACTCGTTTGAATAAACCGTATTTTCTGACATATCCGCCGACAAGATACAGAATTATCAACCACCATGCGGAATAGCCGTAACCTAATACAAAGATATCGTCACCAAAAGCAGCGTTTACAAAAGGAAAGATAACCGAAATAATTACTAAGATGGTTATCAATGATACTTGTATCTGTTTTTTGCTCAAGGTATTAAGAGCGTTATTCAATAACGGGATAAATAAAAACAGAATAACGTATGATGTGAAATACCAATACTGATTTGTAAACACAGGGAATAATGCCGAAACTAACGACCGTTTACCGACACTCCCCGGTTGAATTATCATAATTATGATCGTGATTCCAACAGTATAGAATATTACTCTAAGCCAAAGCATCACCAAATTACTATACTTATGCTTAGCGAAAACGCCTACATATCCTGAAATCAACGCATAACAGTTGACCGCACAAAATGCGGCTGTTTCGATAAACCAACCTACTTCATAATTAACGCTCAGTGTTTTTGTGTTGGATATTACTCCTCCTGCACCAAGTATATGGAGTATAACGATCATAAACATAGATACAATACGCAGTAAATCTATGCCATAGTTACGACCTGTCTGTCTGTCTGTCTGTCTGTCTGTCTGTCTGTCAAAATTGTGTTCTCTCTCATTCACCTTGTCAACCCCATTTTATAATCTTTTAGATATCTTTTCTCCAAACCATTTTATTCACTACGCCGGTGTAGGACTGGATGATCTTGATGACCTTATCGGAGACATTCTCGTCCGTGTAGTCGGGTACGGGGACGCCGAGGTCACCGTTTTTGTTCATTTCAACAGCGGTATCTACTGCTTGGAGCAGGCTCTTTTCGTCGATGCCCGCGAGGATAAAGCAGGCTTTATCGAGCGCCTCGGGGCGTTCGGTGGAGGTGCGGATGCAGACTGCGGGGAACGGTTTCCCGATGCTCGTGAAGAAGGAGCTTTCCTCAGGCAGAGTACCGCTGTCGGACACGACCGCGAAGGCGTTCATTTGCAAACAGTTGTATTCATGGAAGCCGAGCGGCTCATGCTGAAGGACACGCGTGTCCAATTTGTATCCACTCTCTTTAAGGCGTTTTGCAGAACGCGGATGGCAGGAGTAAAGGATCGGCAGATCGTACTTTTCTGCCATTTTATTGATCGCCGTAAACAGGCTGATAAAATTCTTTTCGGTATCAATGTTCTCCTCACGATGAGCAGAGAGAAGAATGTATTTGCCTTTCTCTAAACCAAGTCGCGTATGGATGTCGCTCGCTTCGATCTGAGCGAGATTATTATGCAAAACCTCCGCCATTGGCGAACCGGTCACATAGGTGCGCTCCTTCGGGAGGCCAGCCTCCGCTAAATATCTCCTTGCGTGCTCGGAATACGCCATGTTGACGTCGGAAATGATATCGACGATTCGACGGTTAGTTTCCTCAGGCAGGCACTCGTCCTTGCAACGGTTGCCTGCTTCCATATGGAATATTGGGATATGCAGACGCTTTGCGCCAATCACGGAGAGGCAGGAGTTGGTGTCGCCGAGAACCAGTACAGCATCAGGCTTAATCTCAACCATGAGTTGATAACTTTTCGCGATGATATTGCCCATCGTCTCACCGAGATCAGTGCCGACCGCGTCGAGGTAGACGTCAGGATCGTCCAGCGACAGATCCTTGAAGAACACGCCGTTAAGGTTATAGTCATAGTTCTGACCCGTGTGCGCGAGGATAGTGTCAAAATACTTGCGAGCCTTATTGATAACTGCGGCAAGACGGATGATCTCCGGTCGCGTGCCGACGATAATCAGTAGTTTCAGTTTCCCATTGTTCTTGAAGCTGATTTCACTCATAGTTTTACTCCACTTTGAACAGTTCCATATTTCTGCAAATGTTTTCACTTGAAGTTTTTCAGTATTGCAAACATCAAAAATAATGTTGTGACATTTTATCTGCAGTCACCAAATACTAAATACTTATGTGAACTCTAAAGATCTTTCTGTATATATTTACACTCTTCAAAAAATAGATTACCGCATAATCGCATTATTCTATATGACGTAGCAGTTTATCTATCTCTTTAGAGTTGTTGTGTTTTACAGTTTTTAGGTTTTCTTTCAATTCTTTTCTCTTTTGTGGATTCTCAATAAATTGTTTAATTCCCTCATATATTCCTTCTTCACTTATACTCACAATAAATGCTGTTTCGTTCGGGATAAACTTTTCTGAAGCACCACAGGTATCAGTTGTTACTATAGGGCACACCAAAACTGCCGCCTCGCTTGTAGTTAAACAAAAACCTTCAATATATGATGGCTGAACATAAATGTCACACTGTTTCATATATGGGAAAGGATTGTTATTAATTCCAAAAAGTCATCAATACGGTACGCAGTAATTCTATGCCAAATACTTGATTTATCTGTCACGATTCTGCTAAATTATGTTCATTCAATCTGTCAATTCCTATTTTGTAACTTGCGAAACGAAAGCCCTTTGTTTACAACAAGTTTAAAAGCTTATTTACTTCACCCTCTGTACTATAATCAATTTCCATCAAATTCTCTTTGAATCTTTCACCAAGCTCCGGATTTTCTATCACTTTTTTTATTCCGTAGTAAATAGACTCAGCATCCACATTAACTATTAAAGCTGTTTCGCCATCATTGAATTGTTCTCTGGCACCCGATACATCAGTGGTAATAATACAACAATTCAGTATTCTTGCTTCGTTTGTTGTGGTACAATACCCCTCTACATATGACGGCTGAACATAAATGTCACACTGTTTCATATATGGATAAGGATTATCTTTTATTCCTAGGAATCTAAGACACTCGCTTCTTTCTTGTTCCGACAATATCGCTGAATAGCTTTTTATCAAGTCCTCATCACCGGAACCTACAAAATACCATCGAACTTTATAACCATCATCAATTATTCTTTTCAAAGCTTTGATAGCCATATCCTGACCTTTCTCAGGACTGATTCTGCCAACAGTTAGTATACGTAAACCATCATAATCATCATCAAATCCTTCTCCGTTATTAGCCTTATTAATTATTATACTCGGATCAATGATGTTATACAAGATATCTACATTCTTTAGTTCTGGAAAAACAATCTGAAAATCATTTTTCGCCATTTCAGATACTGCAAAAATGCGATCCATTTTTTTATAATACGGAAGGAATGCCTTGGGTCTGGAATTCGATAATATGGAATGAACCCATGAAACCTTAATCTTTGCGTTTACCTTTTCCGCCAAATAGAACGTTGTAAAACTAGCATATCCAAAATAATCAATCGCTAAATCGTATTCACCCGGAAAATTTGGTATGGAATCGGAAACTCTTGAAAAATATGAAATCATCTGCTCCCGATCTTCGGTGATAGTAGTCCTAGAATTGTATATTAATGATTGTATTGCCTTTATTATCTTGCCTTTCTTCAAATAGTTCGAAAGTTGATTCTTTTTTCCTAAGAAGGCACCTTGCTCCTTCTCCGGAATGCTAATATTAATGACTTCTACATCATCGGGAATCCGATTCATGAATGAACCGCTGTTTTTCAATAGGGCTAATGTAATCTTATACTCGTCTCTTGGTATCGCTCCCAGCAAAGACAACCATGCGCTTTCGGTCCCACCGCAGTTAAGATAAGGCATAACGAAAAGAATACTCTTTTTCATAATTCACGTTCTTTCCTTTGTATGGTTGTGTTTATTACATTATAACAATCCAAACAGTTTATTCTTTTGCTTATTTATAAAATCAATAGGTATATTTAACACAATTGAAGCAACTAAACACATTATTATTCCCCACAGCGTTACTAAAGCCGGATTCTTTGGATAATATAGAATAGGCTGGGTATAATCTTTGCAGACATTAAAGAAAATACAATGCGTAAACCACATCAGCATCGAATATTTTCCGATTATTTTTATTGGTATAAATAGCCTTTTAAACATAACTCGATGGTATAAATCGACTAAACCATAGATGAAAAGCGGAGCATTTATAAAATCATAAGCAGCTGCCCTGCGTGCCAGTACTACAATAACAATCATCATCAAATCGATAAGAATGCTCAGGTATCCTGCTCGATTTAAAAATCTTGATATGCTATCAAAGAAACCGTATTTCGCAAAAACATAGCCGCTGAATACACATGGAACCCATATGGAGTTTTCAAATATCTGACTGATGTAGCTAATATCCTCTGGAATAAAACGTTTAGTAACGAAGCTAAAAACAGATGTGATTACAAATGATACCCCCATAATAAGTACCGGGCACTTTTCCAATGCTTTATATAAAACTGGTAACAACATCATTATCGTAATATAAAATAGAACATACCAACAAAAAACCATATTAGGTTTAACTAATACAAAAACTTCCAGGAGAAAGGATTCCACCGAAAACTCATAGACATTTAGCAAGATTGCCGGTAACAACAGAACAAGTAGAACTATAAGGTAACTAATCCACAAATCCGTACTTTTCCTGATAGAATACCTATATGTTTTATTATTATTGAAATAATAAAAATATCCCGTTAAAAACGCGAAGACAGACACGCATATTTTAAGAGGCTCACAGAAATAATATGCAACTGATTCAGACCATGGATATGTTATTACACTTGAATATAGATTTGGAAATATGAAAAAGTGATGCAAAAACATAAACACTAATGCCACACCTTTAACGATATTCGTGTCTTTCTTTGTAATAAAAGAATTCTGTCTGTCATCATCCGTGTTCAAATACATTTGTTTACCAACCTCTGACTTCAATACAAGTACAAGTTCAATTCACTTTATGTATCGCTGAGTTTAACAACCAAATACTCATTGATCTTTTTTATATATCCATTCTGGGGATAAGATGGCATTGACTGAATCATATTCTCCTCTGATTGGGACAGTTCGCTAGGAACAATTATTTTAGCAGGAAAATTCAGCACATATTTAAAATATGCAGGTTTGGTTGCATCGTAAGTTATTGTTGGTTCAAAACCTGTGATTGTATTAATCGAACTATATAATTCTGAATTATTAAAGGATGTACTATTACCGATGATAACTACCTTGGTGTTATCTATATCAAAACCTTCATAGGCTTTAATATCCCCCATAACGTTAGTCATTTGTGATAATGTAGCGTTTTCTTGAATCTTTTTTTCAACATATATACCGTTAGAAACTAGTATATTATTCAATATAATAATTGCAATCATCACAAATGCTATGTTTTTTAGAACTATAGAAAACCGATATCCTTCCTTTGCTAGAACAGCCTCCCACATAATAATCATAAATACCCAGCTAAGCGAAAAAGCATATTGCATCAACTCGTGGACCATTCCTCCGCTGATTATATAAGATATGTCCATCCCTAATGGTAGTATAATAATCAGCACAATACTCCAAATAATATTTGCAATAGGCAGTTTTTTCTTCCGAATGAAATGGCATAGAGTAACTCCAATAGATACAAATGGTACTAACGAAACAATTCCAAATGCCAATTTACTACTTAAAGTTTCGGGAACTATAATGTTTCCGATACAATTCTTGTAGACTCCAAATAAACTATATATTAAGTTATTTAAAAACCTACTAGAATCAAAAGAATTATATGTATTTGTAAGGAATTCCGTGTGAAATGCCCGTAGCATTATAATTGTCATTAGACAATAAATAATAGCAGCTAGAATTATAATACCTATGTATTTTATTCCTATGAATATGATATCTCGTGCTTTACTATTATTAAGGAAACCAATAATACAGAAGACAATCGCTAGAGTTATGGCAACAGAAATATAGCTTTGATATATTGATAATGTTAATACTAATAATACTACACTTATAAAACTATAACGCAATCTATTGTATCTTGCCAAAAAAAACACAGACAGAACTGAGAGCATCATGCAAAACATATTTGCATCTATTTCAAAAATATAAGTCGCTGTCTGAGCTGTTATGGTAATATTTGTAACCATAATCGCTGAAATTAAAATATAATTTACTCTATTCGTCAATCTAAATATTTTTATAATTAAAGCGACAGCTATGCTCACCCATAAACAAGCAAATAAAAACTGTGGCCAAGGTTCAATAATACCAACATTAAATACTTTTCTGTAGAAAGGTACAAACCAACGTCCAAGTGCAACTTTATGTATATTCTCTGTTCCGAGAAAATCATCTGAATAAAACCCGACTAGAGAGTCAAAGGAAAGAGTATTATTAAAAATACCATACGCATGAGCAATTAACCCAAAAATAAATGTGGAAGCAAAAGAGTATATTAGCACAATACGATTATTATTTATGGATTCATAAAGCTTTTCTATTACTCTGTTTGTCTGTCTGTCTGTCTGTCTGTCTGTCTGTCTGTCTGTCTGTCTGTCAATGATTTTATTCCCTTCATTTTGCTTGTCAACCCCTTTTTGAAACAACAATACTGATTAACTAATTAAGCACTTCTCTTATCGTTATTCCGCTTTGAATAGTTCCATATTACTGTATATATTTTTCCGCTTTGACGCTTCTTTCAGCATCGCAGTCGTGTTCTTGTTCTTACGCTTGCCGGTTATCAGCATACCGAGGTATTTTCCTCCCTCGATCGTCCAACCCGCCGGCAACAGCACTCTATACTTTCTGATGGCGGGATGCTCGGCATACACCTTCGCGTTCAGCGAGGACAGTGCTTGTGCCGCCATTCCTTTGTTTCCCGGTTTTCCTTCTTTGCGATCGGTCAGATACTTGATCTCTCTGATTCGGTTGGCGTCCTTTTTTCCGAAATTACCGCCAGAGAATATGTCGTTGATGATCGCTTCCAGTTGTCGCGGGCTGACATCCTGATTCTTTGCCCAGGCTCTTTTCGGTGCGCCTAGGTACTTCTCACACACCAAAGTCATGATCTGTGCAAATTTCCAGACGCCAAAAGATCTCAGACTTTTCTCAAAGGTCTGTACGAACACATCATTGGAATAACTACTCTCAAACACAGCCCAGTCGCACAGATGACGCAATCCGATGCCGGATGAGGTCATATGTGAAATCTTATGAAGCATGAGGATAATGCCGTGATGATACGAATCAGGTATGTTGAATTTGACGCCGTCATGCTCATACGGTTGTGCTGTCTTGATAATATCGGAAAGCGCTTGTCGAATCGGCTCGCCTTCCTTTCCCTTCGGAATACCGGTCGGGCTTTTATGTATCTCCCAGGTTGTCATCGGAGGACGGTGATAAGCGCTTTGATTGGTTGTAAATTCATATTGATCACGGTGAAAGCCGTGAGCTTCTAATGCCTTGATCCCTCTTGGGATATCCTTTTCGTGTACGAGGAAGTCCACGTCCCCCATCGCGCGAAGCTCCGGTTCAGGATAATATGCGGCGGAAGCGCTACCTTTAAGAATCACATAAGGGATCCCGGTTTTCGTCATGATATCATTAAGTTCGCCGTGTTCCTCTTGTACGCGAATACTGTTAGAGATATTTACAAAGAATTCCGACTCCAACTCACCGCACTGCGCCGGAGAAAGCAACCGCTCCAATTCGTCTTTGAGTGCTTTATAGACGAGAGAGAATACTGCTTGCTGTTCTGCTTCTTTTAGAACAGCCTGTACATCAACATTATCCAACTGAGGTTTTTCTCCGCCGAACAGTTCATGTCTCAGCGCTTGTAATACTGTCAGGTGAATAGCATTCATCATGTGTTCTCCATCATCTTCTGAATATTTCTTTTATTACTGGTACAAAGCATATGCCTATAAAAATGCCGAGATATACCAGCAGAGGCGTTAAAATGCGCAGGTTATCTGCCGGGCTTTTTCTTTTTCGGATCAATACAAGCGCGATTGAACATCCGATCACCGCGCCCCATGTATTGTAAATAGTATCATCTGTTTCAAAGCTGCCTCGAGCAGTCGTCAATTGCGTTATCTCGATCGCAAGGCTTAGTGCAAAGCCGATCATCCCCGATACAAAATAAGGGTGCTTGCAGTTAACCAAGTTAGCTGTAATCATTCCGACAGGAACGAACAGCAATACGTTGCCGATAATTCCTCCGGCGATATACTCGCCCCAGCCTAACCATCTCACTTGAAGGATCTGTAAATATGAACTGAAAGGAATATAGTTCGGCGTAGTGACCACATCGCCTCTTGAAAGCAAGGTAAACCATATCAAAAGGAAGGAACAGACGGGGATCATACAGATCATAATTACCGAAAAAGCCTTGCCTTTATTACGGAAGAACGTTGTGATCCCGAGAGTGATAACCACAGCCGCCAATGCGGCAATTTTAGGGAGCATTACTGCTTCAACTGCTTCTGAACATAATCGGTAGTAAGGATCTTTGCAACAGTACCATCGACGTCAAGAAGCTTTGTATTATGGCTGGTGTAGGACTCGTCCGCTTCTGTATGTACTTGTCCTTTGACGACAAACTTGTCGTAGTTCAGATCGCGGCTGTCTGCCGCTACGCGGAAGTAGTTGCCCATATCCTCGGAACGAAGTCTTTCTTCGCGGGTCATCAGAGTCTCATACAACTTCTCACCGTGGCGGGTGCCGATGATCTTGGTTCCGGTATCGCCGAACAGTTTCTGCACAGCCTGAGCGAGAACACCAATAGTAGAAGCGTCAGCCTTCTGGATAAAGAGATCGCCGGGGTTGGCATGCTCGAAAGCGAACTTTACAAGATCTACCG
Organism: uncultured Clostridia bacterium; assembly: GCA_946183365.1. Classification (GTDB taxonomy): domain Bacteria; phylum Bacillota; class Clostridia; order Oscillospirales; family Acutalibacteraceae; genus Ruminococcoides. Next base: position 25,120 of record CAMHAH010000024.1, on the reverse strand, counting down.
CTTCATCCAAGTTCATTAGGAAGCGAGTCATCTCGGGATTAGTGATCGTGATCGGATTGCCCGCCTTGATCTGGTCGATAAACAGCGGGATGACCGAGCCGCGCGAGCACATAACGTTGCCGTAACGTGTACAGCAGATGACAGTGCCGCCGCGTTCTGCCGCTACGCGGGCATTGGCATAGATAACGTGCTCCATCATCGCCTTAGAGATACCCATCGCGTTGATCGGATAAGCTGCCTTGTCGGTCGACAGGCAAACAACACGCTTGACGCCGCAGTCAATCGCTGCGTGTAGCATATTGTCGGTACCCTCCACGTTAGTACGTACCGCTTCCATCGGGAAGAATTCGCAGGAAGGAACCTGCTTTAAGGCTGCAGCATGAAATATGTAGTCAACGCCCCACATGGCATCCTTAATTGATTGAGCGTTTCGGACATCACCGATATGGAATTTGACCTTGTTAGCATACTCAGGAAAGCGCGCCTGTAGGTCATGGCGCATATCGTCCTGCTTCTTTTCATCGCGTGAAAAAATGCGAATCTCGCCGATATCACTTGTCAAAAAGTGTTTGAGTACAGTATTGCCGAATGAACCGGTTCCACCGGTTATCATTAATGTTGCTCCGTTAAATGATGACATATTGTCCTCCGATATTACAGATTACAAATGTAATTCATGTAGTTTTCTTTATTCTCTACTGCGGTCGTTGTCGGTCTGCCCAAATCAGCTCTTGCGCCAATCGAACACTTTACTTCAATTAAGCTAAGTTCATTTCTTGATTTGGCTTCAGTTAATTCTTTATCTAAACTATCGAAGCTATCCACACTGATTGCATTCGAATAACCGCAGGCTTTGGCAATTGCAACGACATCCATTTTAGATGCAACTGTAGGCATTCCACCAACCGTTTCATGTGCGCCGTTATTAATAACAATATGGACGAGATTCTTCGGTGCATTCGCTCCGATAACAGCCATTGAACCCATGTGCATAAGGACAGCGCCATCACCATCGATACACCAGATCTTTCTGTCAGGCTTATTGAGCGCCACTCCAAGCGCGATAGAAGAACTGTGCCCCATCGAACCGACAGTCAAGAAATCATATTTGTGACTTTGACCGTTTGCTACTCTTGTTTCAAACAACTCACGGCTTGCTTTACCGGTTGTGGAAACGATGGGATCCTCTCCGGTAACCTTGACAATATGCTGAATGATTTCTTCGCGGGTCATGGTGTAGTTGTTTTTATAAACTACTTTTTCACTATACTCCAGTGCCCCTTTGCGAACAATGAAAGCGACCTGTTTCCCGGTTTTGAGAACTTCTCTGAAGCCATTCATTGCATTTTCTAGTTCATTCTCAGTAGTTTCTTTGCCGATGATGAAGGTCTTAACATCCATATCCTCCATCAGTTTGACAGTTACTTCGCCCTGATAAATATGCTGAGGTTCATCGTGGATACCCGGCTCACCGCGCCACCCGATAATAAAGATCATAGGAATCGCATAAACCTTTTCATTCAGAAGTGAAGCAAGCGGATTGATGATATTACCTTCACCGCTATTCTGCATATATACGACCGGCGTCTTACCTGTAGCAAGGTGATAACCTGCTGCCAGTCCTACACAGTTACCTTCATTCGCCGCGATAATATGATGATGCCGATCGATTCCGTATGTATTCATCAGGTAATCGCACAACGCTTTCAGCTGACTGTCCGGAACGCCTGTATAAAAATCAGCACCGATGATCTCTAATAGCTTTTCTACTTTCATATACTTCCTCTTATTCTAATATCTGACGATACAACGATTCTATTATTTCTAAATCAAGTGCGATCGGATGATTCTTTAATCGAACGGGATTGACCGAGTGTGTCAGAACCTCAACATCTTCTTCAGTATAGCTCACCTTCGGAAAAGCTAAAGACTGGTAGATCGAATCAAATCGCTCACACATCGACTCTATATTGTCACACCCCATCGCATTCGCTATTTCGATAAATGTACGGTTAAGATAATCTTCTCCCCTAGCATCAATACATTTATCAGTGTGGTCTACCATATAAGGTAACAGTTTTCTCACACACATAGCAGCGGCCTGTCCGTGAGCGATACCAAAAAGGCTTGTCAGCTTATAGCACATAGCATGACCTGCAGTGGTCTGCGTAATGTTGATCGCCTTTCCTGCTGTGTTTGCCGCATTGAGCATATTGCGGTTAGCAGTCTTATCATTAGCCAGATAACCGTCCATGTTCTCCAGTATCAGCTTGATCGCTTCTTTGGAATACACTTTGCTCTCATCAGTCGAATTGACCGACCAGAAGGATTCGATTGCATGGCACAGAGCATCTAGCATAGTGGACTTTCTCTGATAGTCAGGCAACGTGTCCAAAGCTGATGCATCAAAGATAACTGTTGACGGAATACAACCCTCATGTGTAACACTTTGTTTATTCCCTTGATAGTAGATAACCGCGTAGCGCGTTGCTTCGCTGCCTGTTCCAGCAGTCGTGGGAACAGCGATCAGCGGAATTTCATTCGGCACGATCTCCTGCACAATATACGCTTTGTCGTCATTCATATTGGCATAGAGCTTCACACATTTTGCCAGATCGATCGCACTTCCACCACCTACCGCAACGATACTGCTACAGACTTCACTACGATACAGCGCAACCGCTTTTTTTACCGACTCATAATCGGGATTCGGTTTGAAATCCGAAAATTTGACAACATTCGTAAGGGCGTCAAAATAACTTCCTATTTTAAGGAATTGATAGGAACCGTCACAAACGAGGAATATCCTTTCGCTATCTGAAAACAGCTCATCCAACGGCTCATAGCTTCCGTTGATTTCAATGATCTTCTGCATCATACATCCTCCGGAATCAGTCGAATGATCTCTTTGAACGGCATACAGATGTCGTCACACTCTTTTGCGCGGTGATTTTTCAGGATCATTTCAGCTGCATTCTGCATAGCAGGGAATCCGGTTCGGGTGAGCTGATTTGCATAGATGATAATATTCACTCCGCGCTCTTTGAATTCTTCCTCTGTAACTGTATTGAAAGAGGTCGGAACAACAACAATCGGGGTCGTGCTATCCTTTTCTCTAAACTTCTCCACAAATTCAAATATTTCCGTGGGATCCTTTTTGCGGCTGTGGATCATGATCGCATCAGCACCGGCATCCGCAAACGCAAACGCTCTCTCTAACGCATCATCCATCCCTCGCTCGAGAATCAAGCTCTCTATACGAGCACAGATCATGAATTCCTTCGTGCGCTGTGCCTTTTTGCCTGCTTTTATCTTCTCGCAGAAATCAGGAATAGCTGCCTGTGTCTGCTGAACTTCCGTACCGAACAGACTGTTCTTCTTCAAACCGGTTTTATCCTCGATGATCACCATCGAAACACCCATACGCTCCAAAGAACGAACGGTATATACAAAGTGCTCGGTCAAGCCGCCGGTATCACCATCAAAGATGATCGGCTTGGTTGTGACCTCACAGATATCGTCGATCGTACGGAAGCGGGACGTCATATCGACAAGCTCGATATCAGGCTTTCCTTTTGCAGTAGAATCACATAAAGAACTTACCCACATCGCGTCAAACTGGCGCAAGCCGCCGTTTTCCTCAACCTTGGTATTCTCAACGATCAATCCGGTCAAACCGCTGTGAGCTTCCATAGCAGTGACGGTACCCTTCATCGCAAGAACCTTCTTCAATCTGGCACGACGCACATCAGGCGTTGCAAGTTCAGCTTTCGCGCGTTTTTCCAGTTCGTCATAGGTTTCATTGACAGAATACGGAAACTCGATCAGCATACCACCATAGGTATTCAAAACCGAGATAACTTCCTCTCGAATCGGCTGCTGAAAGCCCAATTTCCAATCATCACCGTGGACAACATAATCAGGCTTGTATTTTTCAAGATTCTCTTTATAACTAAGCTTGTCCTGCTCTACCACACGATAGACGCCGACAATATTCTCAAACATACTCTTACGCTCGGAATACGGAACCAACGGATAGCGCTTGTAGGATACGATCGCTTCATCGGTCAGCAAACCGATCATCAGCTTGCCGTATCTTTTGGCTTTATTGATGATTGCAATATGACCACTGTGGATAATATCGGTGGAAAAGCACATATACACCATGCGGTTTTCAATCTCTTTGAGCTGCTCGGAAACCTGCTTCAAATCATCAGGGTTATCAATCTCCGCACAAAGCCTGTCCTGTACGTCCAGCGGAACAATATGGCAGGACTCGGAAGCCTCGTTAAAGGCATTCTCCGCATAACACTTTGTGTTATCGCTCTCGCAAAAATCAATGATTCTATCGAGCCATACCTTCCAGTCGTCCTTGTTGAGCTTATATAACGGCTGTGCCGCTACAGCATTCTCAAAGAATTCAATACCAACCTTTGTGACGCGCCCATCGGACAACACCGCCTTGAAATCCTTCTCGGGCAACGCCAACGTCGAACTAACTGTCATGCAACTTTCGTTGCTTGCGAGAACATCATCAAAAACAGTGTTCTCGAACACCAAATCACCGTGCATCAGGAGAATATCATCATCAAGATACTCTCTTGCACAGTAGATGGAATATATGTAGTTTGTTTTGTCGTAAACAGGGTTCTTGACAAATGTAATGTGTAACGGCAGATCCAGACTCTCGCAGTATTCTTCCAGAATGCTGTCATAATATCCTGTCGTCATCACAACTTCCGTGATACCCGCCTGTGCAATTAGCTTTAGCTGCCGGCTTAGAATCGTATCGGTATGTGATATTTCCGTCATACATTTCGGGTGTTCCGATGTCAGAACTCCCATCCGGCTACCGAGGCCGGAATTTAAAATCAATGCTTTCATTTTTTCTTTTAGTCCTTCCAATATGCTACAGATTGGTGAGTGGCTACACGCTGTTCTTTCGGCGGCAACGTCATATAATCTCCATAGCATTGTGTTAAACAATCCTGATAATTATTAGGAATACGTATTTTCATTCCCTCAAAATCTGATAATTCAAATCCTTTGAATGTTGAAATATTATACATTTCATAATAAGCATTGCAATGGGGGAATACTAAGACAGAGTTATCAAATTCATATTTTTTCGAGTTGTACAAAAACTTTTTCTTGATAAACCGCTCCATACCCAATGCCTTAACTATGCCAGCGTTTATCCATGCTAGTATGTATAGACTTGAACTTTGTTTTTCCCTGATTATCTTTTGGAAAAACATTATTTGCAATACAATACAACAAAACCATTAGTCTATGGCATTTTTTATAATGCTTTATAGCTGTTCTTTGATTATCTGGCAGTCCATCAATGATAAAAATATCAATGTATACTCCCATATCATATTTAGTGGGTATTCCATTTTCAATAATGGTTGTTTTTGAATCGTATACTTTTGCAAATGGATGAAAATAATCTTCATTCTCTTCTATTGAAATGGTTTTATAATATGCACTATCATTTTGTAATAACTCTGAAAACTTTTCATATTCAGATCTCGGCATATACAGATCTATATCATCATCCCAAGGTATAAAGCCATTATGTCTAATCGTTCCAAGCAATGTACCATAAGCGGCATAATATCTAAGATTGTTACTAGTACAGATTTCATCAATATACTTCAGCATCTCTAGTTGCATTGATCTCATTGTATCTGCAGGTATTTCCTTCATCATCAGTCACCTCAAATGAGCTAATAGGGTTTTGCAAACATGGTAGTATTCTCATAGTTAATTCTTAACCTAACTGAAATCGAATCTGATTAGATTTCAGTTTAACTTAGTTGTAATCAGAATATAGCAATTGTGTGCTTATTTTTCATTTTTACCTCTTTATTGATATATAGGTCTTCGCTTGCTTAGTTTATCCAGATTTTGACCTGTGAATTAGATATACTCTTTACTGTATAGACATCCCTAGCCAGATCATCTGCAATTACCAGTCTACGGCAATCGATGCTGTGAGTAATAACAGACGTCACTCCTTTAACAGTGTAGACCAAAATGTCATGCTCCCACACGATGATAGTATTAGCACAAAGAATGGTTGCCAACGCTTATCTCTTTTAAAACATCTATTCCAATTCATCTTTGAAAACATATGGGTGCAACATCATGTAGCAGGATAATTAGACAGCCGAATACTAAAACATTATCGCCATAATTCAAAAGTATACTATCATACCATTCGGTAGCAGACCGCAAAAAAGCCAGGTCTAACCGATGCTGATAAAGAATATTAGAAAACTCCATTCTCGATCTCTTCCATACTTTGATTTCTGATAATTGTTTTATACAATAACACTAATTTGCTTTTTGCCTCGCTTATTCACAAATCACCTCTTGATTATATCGCTGATAACCAATTTGAATTATTCTAACTCATACAAAACCCATTTTAAATAATATTTTGTTTTTTTAATAGATTAATACTTTGTATAACATCTCTTTCTCTCTCTTTAGAATGAGGTGGGGATAATTTACTAGGAAGACAGTATATATCACCATAAACATCTAATAAATATTTATTATAATTATTCCAGACCGGGTATTTTTCACCTTCAAATTCTATTTCATCATAGATTAACGGAAAGACATCTTCTTTTGAATATATTTCAGTTCGCCAAAAGTTTTCAGCACTTAGGCAAATCGAATTACCGTGTCCATAGAATGGATGATTTCTAATAAGTTCATCTCGCAATTCAGACGCTTTTTTGTCGTTTTCAACAGATTCAGTAGGATGAAAAATATTATGTGTTTTATAATAATCGGCAACCGACAAGGCGTAGATTTTTTTATACTCTTCAAATTTGTTTTTTATTAATTGTTGATGTTTTAATGAATCCGCTTCATTATTATCGATATAGTCAAAAACAAATACATCAATATATAGCGAATAGACAGACGAAAACTTGATTTTTATAATTTTAGAACCACCAGCATTATAATAGTTACTGACTTCAAGATGGGGTTCCTTAGTAATTGCTGATATAAGCTTTAAATAATCATGATACATCATTCCAATATCAATATCATCATCCCACGGGATAAACCCGTTATGTCTCACCGCCCCTAATAATGTACCCCATAAAAGGAAAAAATCTATACCGTTTTCAATGCATATTCTTTTAATCATTTTTAGCATCATATTTTGTGCTACTTGGATTTCTCTCAATTCTCCTGTTGCTTTTGGCATTTCATGGAATACACGTTTTTTGACTTCTAAAGATGATTCATTTGATAATCTTTGTGAAAGCCAAAACAAATACTCATTTTTATAATCTATCTCATCTAGTCTATTATTAAGCATATCTATTTTTTGAGATAGATAATTACCGTATTCTATTATAGGTTGCGTCGCTCTAAAAGAGGGAATCAGTTTTTTTATTGATTCTTTTATCCCCATGATCTTTCCCTTTCATATTTTATTTATTAATGGAAATCGAATATTGCCTAGGTTTCTTTCGCTCCAAATTACACCACTAACATTATTCTCTAGTATTTCAAAAAACAGTCCATGCACACAATCAATGTCATTAGTATTCCCAAATTCATCAATCTCAAAAAAAACATATGTCATAGCATAGCTACCCTTCGCTAAAGCTGATATATCCAATTCACACTCCACAGAAGATACATTATTCTTATCTCCTGAATAAAAATTGTAAAGAAAAGTTGTTCCAATTGGAGTCCTGTCACGTTTTAGGATTTCAATACGAAGACAAATATCCTTCACATTCTGTTCGTTTATCCATTTAATGTATAAGCGCATCTTTTCACTAGAAACAAAACGCACACTATCTTTTCCAATATATCCGCTTTCCAATGTTCGTATTTTTGTATTAACATACTTTAGCCATTGCAATCTAGGTATATTCTTATAATCTATTGTAATGTCCTGGGGGACATCTGCAGTTGACAGATAGATTTCTATAGCATCTTCAACGTCACCTATAAATATGACTTTCCCTTTATCCAAAACAACACATCTATCGCACAACTGTCTGATTGTATTCATATTATGGCTGACATATAAAACCGTGCGACCTTCTTCCTTTGCAGCATCCCTCATTTTACTCAAGCACTTCTTCTGAAAAGCCATATCGCCGACTGCGAGCACCTCATCCATGATCATGATTTCAGAATCAAGGTGAGCCGCTACGGAGAAAGCAAGCTTAACATACATACCGGACGAATATCTTTTTACCGGAGTATCAATGAACTCTCTGACTTCGGAAAACTCAATGATATCCTCCATTTTTGCATCGATCTCTGCTTTTGTCATGCCAAGAATTGCACCGTTAAGATAGACGTTTTCTCTGCCAGTCATTTCGCCGTGAAAGCCGGTACCCACCTCAAGCATAGAAGCGACTCGTCCGTAAATATCAATCTCTCCGGCAGTGGGAGCCGTAACTCGTGACAAGAGTTTCAACATTGTGCTCTTACCTGCACCGTTACTGCCGATGATTCCGATTGCTTCACCCTGATAAATTGTTAGATCAACGCCATTCAGCGCCATGAAGGATTTACCGATCAATCGTTGATCCTGATCAATACGCATATTCGGATCTTCTTTACCGCGAACACGCGCCCACCAGCTCTGAAGATCAGCAGTCAAGGTTCCACCGCCGATCTGCCCCAATCTATACTGTTTTTTTACCCCGGAAAGTTGGATCGCTATATTTCGATTACTATTATTACTCATTTTTATCATCTTCCTCGATCAGACTGTGTCCATAAATGTTTTTTCAACTCTGTTAAATAGCGAAATGCCAAACAATAACACGATAATCGTTACCACAACTGATATACCAATAAAAAAAGGATTCGGATTTCCCACTCCAAGCACGGCATATCTAAAAACCTCAATAGGCATGGTTACGGGATTAATCATGATAATGGTTCTCAACGTTCCTTCTCCTAATTGAGAAAGAGGATATACAACGGGAGTCGCATACATCCAAAGCTGTACTCCAAATGTAACTAATAGTGATAAATCTCTGTATTTTGTTGTTAAGCTTGAAATAATAATACCAAATCCCAAACCTAACGCACCAAGTTGAATCAGCACAAACGGAAGCGCTAACCACGCCAACCAATTCGGATGCACCTGACCAGTAATTGCGAAATACGTAAGAAGAATCAATACAAGAATCATTTGTACGCCGAACTGTATCATCGACGAAATCACCGTAGAGATTGGCATTGTTAAACGAGGAAAATAGACTTTGCCAAAAACATTCGCGTTTTGTGTGAATGTCGTCGCATTATTTGTCAAACTTGTTGAGAAGAGAGTCCAAATCGCTGTTCCGGATAAATAAAATAAAATACCCGGTACTCCATCGGTACTCATCTTGGCTATCATTCCAAACACAACCATATATATTAAGCTGGAAATCAAAGGATTCAGAACAATCCAAGCAGGACCCAAAATGGTTTGCTTATAAATAAGTTTAAAGTTCTTCTTGGTAAACAGCCAGATTAAGTCTTTATACTTCCATACCTCGCCCAAGTTCAAACTAAATCGTTTAGTCTTAGACGATATATGTGTGTGATATTTTTCTGTTGTTGCTATTGTATCGTTCATTGATTCTTCTCCTATACACCTTTATCACTTTGATAGTCTGTGCTTCAAGCTCTTCAAACTATCTATTGTATTAAACAAAAACGGACTTTTATACTGAAACAGCACATGATACTGTCTATCAAGATTGCTTTTTGTACAACGCTCATACAATCTTTCTGATTCAACTTTATCTGCGATTAGCCTAAGGCTCTCATTTGCCGTCTTTCTATCCTTCTCGGTCGCAATAACAGCATTTATTGCCAGAACCCAGTATGACACCAAAAAGTCATACTGTCCCTGCGTGAAATCCAAACCAAACTTTTCATTGAAGGATTTGATCGCCAGATACACCTGCTCATTACTGATAATGTAATCCCGATAGCTTCGTTTATAGGCATAATCTTCAATGCTCAGAACATAAAAGTTATATAGTATATCAGAGATATGCACCAAGGAGTTCGCCTCTTGCAGGCAAGAAAGATTGAAACATAAATCTTCCAAAACCTTGATGCGCGTATCAAACCTCAACTTAGCAGCTAATAAAAACTCTCTTCGATATAATCTCCCGCATGTAGAATACAACGCCCATGATTCGCGTAGCTTTTCAAAATTGCCGGCAATATCGTTACCGGTAACGAGCAGTTCGAAATCATCATCGTTATAAACGTATTTATCGAATGACCCATCCGGTTTGCAGAAGTACATCCGGGTTCTCGGGATAACCATATCAGCATTATTCTCTTCTGCTGTTGCTACCAGTCTTTCCAGCGTAACCAGTTCGAACCAGTCATCACTGTCAATAAAAGTAATGTACTTTCTCTGCGCTTCATCTATACCGCGATTGCGGGCAGTCGAGACTCCGCCATTTTCTTTTTTTATGTACTTGACTCGGCTATCATTGTCAGCGTAAGTTTTGCAGATCTCTCCGCTGCTGTCGGTACTGCCATCATCGATCAAAAGTATCTCAAAATCCTGATAGGTTTGTTCCAATACGCTGTCGATACATCTTGCTATTGTTTTTTCGGCGTTATAAACAGGGATTATAACGCTGATCATAGGTGAATCCAAAATAACACCTCGATTATTTGTTAAAATACTTTGCTTTGAATCTACGACTATTATATCTAATGATAGTTCTCACACTTTGAAGATAGTGCAATGCTATTTTTGGATGCTTTATCATTTTCGACACATCATGTAAAAACCAATGCCTCTCACGAATACGCCCTTTTTCTGTAGGCGGATCTGCAAATCCTCTTTTTTCAAAATCAATATCTATACCGTACTCTTTAAACAGTACGGGATTATTGCGTAGCCATCTTCCTTTATAGATTCCATAGCCATATTCAGGTTTGATTCTATAATTAAAAACCGGAGGGAACTCTTCTCTGTGAGTTAATATCTTATAGTTAGTTCTTAACCATCGACGTGTAGCAAAAAACTCAAAATCCCACGGGTTTTCGTCTCTAAGTATACTCAACAAAAAGCTTCTTCTCCAAAGGGCGGCCATTGTGTTTACGGCAAAATCGTATTTTTTATTAATTGGAGAAAATTCTTTAAATACTATTTCATCTTCGTGATACTCGTTGTAAAAGTCAAAAACAACAATATCTTCATGCTCATCCATATGGCGAATACAACTGTTTACCACATCTTCACGAACTGGAGACATAAGAAAAAAATCCTCTAAAAAGAACAGAATATACTCCGTACCAATCTGCTCAACAGCCTCTTTTAATCGTTTACTCCAACTTACAGGTTTTCCTTTTTCATCCAAGAGTGACTTCGGATGTAACGTTTGTACAACAATCTTATTATCACAATACTCTTTTGTTTCGGTATTCAAATAAATAGGATACTTGCAGGCAGGCCACATATTATGAAATAACGTAAAGAACGGCTTCCATGCATCTTCATATGCATCACAAGAAGTAACAAGTACTGAACACTTTGTACTATTTTCCATATCTTTCCTCAATCATCTGTTTATGTAATCTCTCGTTTTCCGGAGAAAAACGCGGTATGATTTTATTTCTGGATATATAGATACTATAGGGAGGAACATCTCTTGTTACTATTGCGCCAGCAGCTATAACACTGCCCGTACCAACTGTCACTCCTTTGAGTATAATGACATTAACACCCATCCATACATCGTCTTCTATTCTGATATCTGCATCATTATCCGGAAGCTTCTCTGTCTTTTCGTCTATATCTATCATGTATTTTCCAACTAAATCAGTTCTGTGATTGCCAGTAATCATAGTTGTGTAAGCACCAATCATACACCCATTACCAAAGGTTATTTTTGCATTTGTCGTCAACAACTGTACGTGATCGGAAAAAAAAACGTTATCTCCTATGTATACATTTTTACTGCCTTTAAAAATGCCTTTACTATGCATTTGAAAATTGTAGCCAACACGGCCAAAGCTACGGATCTGTTGATCTATTTCTCTTCCTCTATACCAATTAACTACTTTCTGTATTAATAGAAAAATCTTTGTTTTTATTAAACTCATCTATACTCCCTTCTCAAGAACCAATAACGTCTTTTATCATCTCTATAAAACCGGTACAATCTTCATAATGACGATTATCTTGTTTTTCGAGACATATACGCGCGTGATCAATCATTTGAGGCTTAGATAATAGACAGCATAGTTTTTGATAGATATCTTCCTCGTTATTATCCACTATCCAGCCCGTTACTCCATCATCAATTTGCTCAGCTGCAGATGAATAGCGTGTAATTAATGCGGGGGTCCCTAAAGCCAAAGCTTCATCAACTGCTACAGGTCTTCCTTCTCTGTTAGATTGCATTACAAAAAGATCTGCATTTCTCATGTAAGGACATGGGTTGTTTTTTTCTCCCAGACAGATAACTGTATCCTCTAAACGCTCTGAGATAATTCGACTTTGAAGCTCAGCGTAATCTTCCCCATTACCTATGATGTACCAAGTAAAATCGAATCCTTTTGTCTTAAGCCTTTTTGCTAACCGGACAATCCGAAATACTGCTTTATCATAATCTACAATTCTTGCAACAGTTAAGATATTGATTCTGTCCGAAGATAAATTGACAGTATACTCATCTGCCATACCGTTTAAAGTATCAATATGTAATCTGTTAGGTAAATAGATTATTTTATCTCTGTATTTTGGAAAAACACCTACTAAAGTATCATAACATGATTGGGAGATGGTAACGATTCGATCCAGTTTTTTGATGTATTTGTTATCAACTTTTTTGCTCATGTTTATTTCTTTATAGTTGGGGTGAATGTAACCGATTTTATGTTTGCATGGTATTTTATCGACTAATAAATAGTTACAAAAGCCTTCCTCCCATGACACAACGCAATCATACTCTGAAGCAAACGATAAATCATTCAATACTCTATGTGCCTTATCTATCCAACTGTACTGGATAAACCGCTTATTAACATCTTGTGAAAGCGTCTTCCCCTTTGCACTACAAATCCATTCTCTAAGCTTGTATTCTAAATTTCTAAAACGCTGCTTATTAAAAAGATAATGTGCATTTACTCCTTTTTTGACTGGTTCTTTTAGGTTTAATCCATCAAATTCAATATATGAGAAACGTTTTGGTATTTCTTTTTCCTGTCCTGTGACACTCTTTTCCAAAGCAAGAATATCAACATTTAATTCGTTATATGGTTCGACGCATTTCAGAAAGTTTAACAAACTTTTTGAAAATCCGCCCATATAAAAACTAGATATCAGGATAAGAATATTCATTCAGTAGATTTTCCTCTCATTCAAATGTTTTTATGTTTCTTTTCTTATATATTAGGTTAATCATTCTTTTGGGCAGGAATCGCATGACCTTAAAAAAGCAATACTTCTTTCTGTTCCATTTGCGAAAACGAACCTTTCCAAGTATTTCTCCGCAAAGCTCTCGATTATCAAGTATCAATAAAGCTGCTGAGGCTGCTTCAAGTTGTCGGTTAACGATGTATTTTTCTACACTGTCTTTGTCAGCTATGATATCGTCTGTACTCTCAGAATAATCTTCCAAAAAAGGAAACCAACATGGGTCAGTAATACTACGTGACAACATATTCTCACTATCACGACGATAAACAGCGAGCGGCTCATTCATATAAGCTATGGGATACTTGAGAGCAATACGACACCATAGGTCTAAATCTTCGCCGTTACGTATATTCGTAGGAAATCCACCCATATTCAAGAAAACATCTTTGCGTAAACAAACAGCCGATGTCCAGATTGGAGTGTACTCTATAGCCGAGGAAAAATAGTTCTTTAATATGCCCATTGACCCTTTAGCAGGAGTTAACGGATAATCTAAAGAATAAGTTTCACCGTTTCTCTCCACAACACGATAATTTGTAGCAAACATTGCTGCCTCTGGGAAGCCCTCAATGAGTTCTGCAACTCTTTTTAGATAGTCAGACTCCCACTCATCATCAGCGTCTAAAAAAGCTATATAATCATTCTTAGCTAGCTTAACACCTTTGTTTCTGGTAATTGAAACTCCCTCATTCTCCTTACTGATAAGGTTCACTCTATTGTCTTGGATATGTGAAACTATCTTAGCGCTCCTATCTGTAGATCCGTCATCAATAACGATTAATTCAAAATCTGCATAAGATTGATTAAGTACGGTTTCTATAGTGTGCGCTATGTGCTTTTCCTTATTGAACAAAGGAATAATAATACTAAAACAAATCATAAGTTGTCCTCTAAAAAATGATAGTAATTAGTTTGGAGACCATCAGGTGATTTCAACAGCAATTTCTCCCTATGGGACAGCTTATAGACCTTTTCGTCATTAATAAGTGTATTATACTGACATTCAACATATGGATCGTTCATATGAACTAATAGATTCCAAACATCATTACATACTTCGTTTTCCCGATCTATGATTACTTGGTAATTCTGATTGTTGATGTAACCTATATACATTGAGTAATCCAGCAATGTGTAGTCAATTGCAATATCATGATTTCTCCAATAATACTCTAACGCAGCATATGAGCATAAAAAAAACTGGAAGCCTTTTTTTCCGCCTAAAAAGAAAGTGCACCATTTCCCCCTACTAGACTCATGGCTAATAATTCTTTTAGATGAAAGTCTAATTGAAAAGAAATCGCATTGCAGCGCTCTACTTATAATACTTTTATCCGAAATAAAGCATGTTGCATCAACCCATAAGCCGCCATACAAAAACAGCAGTTGCATGCGAATCATATCGGAAAAGTGTGCAATACAAATTTTGCCTTGTTCAAACTTTGCAACAATATCATCAGGTATTTTTACATAATTCCTGTAATTGTCTTTTGTGATAATTACAACTTGTAGGCTTTTACTAACAGATTTTGTATGATTCGTGCAGGCTTTAACAACATCAGGCATATTGCACTCTCCTTGCCACCAACACATCCATATACATGAATCCGGTTTTATTGCCGGATTGACGCAATCAAAAGGCATGTCTTTCTCGGAAGGAACATAAATCCCAGAAAGCTCATTATTCATATAATCTGTAATTGTAGAAATATAACGCCTTCGTTTATTAAACAGCAAGAGAGAATCAATGTATTTTATAATTGCAACTTTCCATCCGAATTCCTTTTTGTTTACAGGCAAGATTTTTAATTCAGGTAGAAGATTCTTAAATACAAGTATTATTTGTTTTCCTGCTAAGGAAAACAAAAGTTTTATCTTATTGATCATTTATACTATTTCGCATCCTTAAAAACTCGTCAGTCGAGCTTTGAACTTCATAATCCATCGCGCGATCTTTCAAGCCGTGGAACACTAATTCACCGTTCAGAACCTTTATAATCTTTTCTGCTGCGGAATCCACAAAACCAACGTCGTTTACGGAACCCAGATCTACTCCGTATTTTCCGTTTTCGATGATTTCCAAAGGTCCTGAGCAATTTGTAGTGCATATGGGTAATCCGGCATATAGCGCTTCAACAATAATATTTCCAAACCCTTCAACGATTGCTGTATGTAAAAAGAGTGTACACTCTTTAACAAATCCTATGGGATTGGTTACATAGCCTAAAAAATCTATATTGTTCTGAATACCGTACTCTTTTGTACGTTCCTCTAACCTGCTTCTTGTTGGACCGTCACCAAGAAGCAGCATTCGAACCTTTTGAACCATTAATATTTTGTTCAGTATCTCTATACAATAGATTTTTCCCTTATCCTCCGCTAACCTTCCCGACACAGCAATAATCGGAATGTCATCTGAAAACCACGGGTGATATTCTTCTTTTATCGGTACTCGTTTATCCAGTACAGGATTATGACTGATATAGAACCGATTTCTGTCCAAATGTAGTTCTTTTGCTTCATAGTCGGCAACGCCACTCGCTACTGCAATCAATTTGTCCGCTTTAGAAATAATGCGACCCTTGATTTTGGATACTAAAGGGCTATCTTTTTGAAAGCCGTGCTGAGTAGCATAAATACAAACATTAGATTTCGCAAATCTTTTCGCCAAAATGCTGATACAGTTGAACTCTCTGAAGGCTGAATACAAAATATCCACTTTATTATTCTTCAAATATTTTTTTAGAGGAAAAAGAAAACTGCGTGCCCGCGCTTGAAAATCATAGATTTGGATATTCGATTCAACTGTTTCGATCAGTTCGCCTGTCTTTTCACCGCAAAGAATATCGACCTTATGTCCTCTTCTGCTTAATTCATTCGCATATGCGATGATAACTTTTTCATATCCTCCGGCTTGTAGTGTAGGAGTAATAAATGCAATTCTCATAAAAAACCTATATTTCCAATTCTCTGATGATTTTTGCGGGAACGCCCGCGACAACTACGTTAGGCTGAATGCTCTTATTCACCAGCGCACAAGCGCCTATAACAGAGCCTGTTCCTATATCCGTATGCCCGGTTATTCTTGCTCCGGATCCGATCCAGCAGCCATCTCCTACAGTAATAGAAAAAGAAATACCCTCTCCTGCTCTTCGTGACGGATCTCCTATCCGATGCGATCCTGTCAGAATGCTGACGTCCGGTGCAAGATCACAGCGATCACCAATAACGACTTTGCCATCTCCATGAATGCTCAGGTTCTTACCTATCCAGCAACCTTCGCCTATTGAAATATCAGAAGCATTTCCGAAATGAATTGGCCCAACAATCTTAGTGTTATTTCCAATCCTCAGTCCGGATGCCGTCAACAAAGCACGTTTTACAGCAAAAAAATGTGTCCCGCAAAAAAGATGATTCGACAAACCTCGGAAAAAAGTTCGTTTTATTCTGGAAGCGAAGCTACTCAATTTTTAATTCATCTCCCGCTTTTGAATCGGATAAACAAATGCCATAGAATAGATAGTAATAGATCGCAATATTATTGGTAGCAAAGAACGCCTGTTCTCCGAACGACACAACGATGGGCAGGAAAAACAGCACCCAATTCTTGCTTTTCGTATGAACAAGAATATACAGCATATAGCCGTAGAAGATGATGTTGCCGATGATGCCGCAATCTCCCAGCAGAGCTGTCGGCAGGTTGCCGGTTTCATTAGTGATATCTAACGAAAAGCTATAGTCAAACTTGCCCGGAACAAAAGGTGTTCCGAATCCGGAGCCCGTCCACTCATTAGCGTGGAACTTCGCCATCGAATTTGCGATCAATTGCTCTCGGGAATCCATGATTTCTGTATTCTCACGTTTTTCAATAAACTTCTCGATCTGAGAAGTTAGATCCGCAAAGATACTCGGCTTCATCAGGAAAAGGATCCCTGCTATCAAAACAATACCGAATATACCGATCAACACTCTGGTCTTCTGCGTATTCGGAATAGAGATAAAGTAAATCAGTAGCATGATCAGCGCTGTGAACATACCCGTTCTGGATTCGGAAAGATAGATCATCACAAAGGTCGCGGCAATCATGGCAAATATGAACCAATGTGTTCTCTCGGGATTGTTCATCATGTTGTAAAGTGCCAGCACAATATACATCGCTCCGACGATACCGAACAGGTTCGGGTGGTTAAGAACTCCTTGAAAACTCTCATTGACAAGTTTGAACTGTCCAAACGGAATGGTGATCACACTGACCGCCATTACAGGCGTCATCAGCCAGAACAAGTAGTTAATCCAATCGAATTTGGGGCTCGTCAGGCTTGCTCCCAGCATGACCGCGCAGAACGGCACAGCGTAGGATATCGACTTGAACATCGAGACGACCGGATAGCTACTTGCAAATGACGCGGTCACGATGTTATACAGCATGAACACGATCACCAAAAGCTGGGCGTTGGATACAACGACCGACTTTTGCGGACGATCTTTATTCAGTAAAATATACGCCGAAAAAATGAATATCAGCACCCACTTTTCCATTTGTGCAGGTCCTGCAAGATTAGAGCTGACCGCCGAGCTGAGGATTCCACGGGTCGTCATAATCAACAAGGCTTTGATTGCACCGATGGTACCCTGTCTCAGGAAGAATAGCAGAGCGGCAAAATAAACCATGCAAACGCCCCAGTGAACCATACTGAGCAAAAAGCCGATCGCAACATATTCAATTTCTCTTTTTGTTGTCTCGACCTTCATGCTGATGCATTAGTTCCTTTCGGTGTTCTCAAATATCTGAATATGCGCTTTTACCATGCTCTCAATCGTGTGATCGTGAGCCTTTTTCAGGTTATTTTCACTCATCAGACGAATCAACTCGCTGTCGGATAGAATTCTGTTCATCGAGTCCGCCAAGGCCTCACTGTCTTCGACAGGGACGATAAAACCATTCTCTCCGTCTTTGACCAGCTCGACGCCCGCCAGACAACGATCCGTCGTCACGATCGGCAGTCCAAAAGCCATCGCCTCATTGATGACCAACCCCCAAATATCCTCGCGGGTCGGCAGTACAAACACATTTGCCGCCATATAATATTTCTTCAGTTCATCGGGCTTCTTAAAACCGACGAAATGGACGTTATCCAGATGATACTGTTCCTTCAGCTGAACATATTCCTCTGTAGGGCTACCGCCGACGAAATAGATACCGACTTCATTGGATATGTATTTTGCCGCGTTCAGCAATGTATCAAAACCTTTCCGCGGGATGAACTGTCCCACGGCGAGGATCGCCTGTTGTTCTGTGATACCAAGCTTCTCTCTCAGCGCTTTCTTGTCCTCTGCGCTTACAGGAGCAGACAGGATTTCCTTTTCGCTGACAGACGAAAACGGATATCGGATGATCTTATCCCTCGGAGCGCCGTAAGAAGCGTAATAGTCATCATGGCTCTTTCCGGTGCTGAGATAGAAGTCAGCGCCGCCGATTGCCTTCTTTTTTAAGGCTTTTTTTAGAAAACTGTCGGGGCTTGCAAATCCGCCGTCGCTTTCCAGTATATAAGGGATATGCCGACGTTTAAGGTATCCGGTCAGCTTCATGCCTGTGGGAGAGAGGAAATCGGAGCAGATCACAGCATCCCATTTTTGCTCCTTCACATAGCTGACAACCTCCGGACAATACGCCATATCGACTGAAATGGACTTGCCGTTCAGGAAGACTCCATTAAAGGTATCAAAGGAATATTCCTTCCATGAGGCGTCCCTCTCGTCGGAGGTTTTCTTTTCAAAGAGGACCGTCAGTTCGCAACACTTACCAAGCTCGTTAAAGAACTTTACACGGTAAGGCGAGGGAACGTTGGTGACAAACAAAACTTTCATGCTATATCATCTTCATCATACAGTAAAGAAGGCTCCCGGACTTTTTGTCATCTTTCTCTGCTGTTTTATGATACGAAGGCTTTTCGATACATTTCCGCATCAGCTCCGCCAGCTTTTCGGGATCGTTGATACCAAAGAAGGCGGCGTTCGAATAACCGTCCAGCGCTTCATGGGAGAAAGGCATGTCCGAGGCGAGGATTAGTGCGCCTGCCCTGCGCGCTTCCAGCATCGGAAGACCGCAGGTTTCGAGATAAGACGGGAAAAGCAGAATAGTGCGGCTGTAGATATCCCAGATCTCTTCATAGCTCACAGCTCCGATATAAGAGACAGGCAAGCCTTTGGCAGATTCAGCAATCCTTTTAGCATATGAATTCTCCTCAGACTGCATCGTCAGCAGAACACGATAATCGTTGAATCCCCAATCTCTCAGGATCCTGCACGCTTCCACGATCAGGCTGTGATTCTTATATATCTCGGCTCTGGCAGGATAGAAAAAAGTCCTGCTTTCAGCGCCGGCATATTCTTTGATACTGATACCGTCCGTATTGACCCGAACCGGTACGATGGTGATCTCTTTTTCATCACGCCTGAGCCACTTGACGGTCGCGTCCTTGATCCATTGTGTCTGGACAAAAATGTGCTCCGCCTTCGGCATGGCGTTCTTGATAAGCAAAGAGATAAACTTCTGTCGGATCGCCAGACCGCGTTCCTCGCCTTTCAACAGAGAGAACTTCTTCGGGCAATACTGCAGCGACTGGTGAAGATAGACGAATTGGCGTACCTTACAACGCCTGATCGGCATATTCTGGAGCGAGATCACCAGATCGGGATCAAGCACTTTGACGATCTTCGGAAGTTGAAGATACTCAAACTTTAGGCGAGCTTTCCACGAGTTCTTGACCTGAGGATACCGCAGAATACGAACCTTGTCCGTTTCCGCGATCTCGTCGGTGGATACCATAAAGATCCACTCGATATCCTTATTGTCTTTTGCGAGGACTTCCCTGTAGAAGTTCTTCAATACGAAAAGTCCGCCGCCGTCCTCTGCGGCTACGTCATATACTAAGATTCTCATATCAACTGATAGATTGTTCGAGTATCCACTCTAGCTTGTTCATAAAACTTTCTTTAGAAAAATGATGATCGTAATACGTACGAGCGTTCTCGGAAAGAGTCGCCTTATCATTACAAGCAATAAACCGTCGGATGTTCTCAGCGAGCTCCTTCTCGTTTTCCGCTTCGCCGCAGAAGCCGCAGCCTGACGCATCAATCACACTTTTTGCTTCACCATTAATCGCGCCGATGACGGGTTTACCAGCCGTCATATAGGACTGCAACTTTCCCGGAAGGGTCAGGCTCAATACAGGATCGGCTTCAAGCGTCAGCAGCATCGCGTCCGCCATGCCGTAATACTTCGGCATTTCCTCGATCGGCTTTCTGCCGTGGAAAGTCACATTCACAAGCTGATGCTCGTCGGCATAGCTTTGCAATTTGTCCAGTTCAACACCCGAACCGACGATGTGAAATCGGACACGCTCGTCCTTCAGAATCTCTGCTGCTTTCACGATCGTGATGACACTCTGCGCAGACCCGATATTACCGGCAAACATCAGATCAATGGTTTCATCTGGATCTTTCTGCGGAATATCATCGAAAAGTTTCTCGGCATACTGCGGAAGGTATTCCACTTTTGTCTTATCTATTTCAAATTCTTTCTCAAAATAATCCGAGAAAGAACGGGAGGTGATCAGAATCCTATCTACCGCGCGATAGATCTTTTCGGAAACGCGGTGATAATAGCGATATATGGCAGATCCCTTTTTGATACCGCCTGCGATCAGGCTCTCAGGCCACAAATCAAGGCAGTAAAGCGCACAAGGTTTATGGTGCATCTCAGCGTATTTTAGTCCCGCCTGAGCCATCATAACGGGAGAAAGCTGGTTAACGAAAACAATATCATAATCATCAGGAAGCGTTTTTACAAACTTCGTTGATGAACGGGAAAAGCTGTAGTAATTCATGAAGCGGTGCACCGCACCCGTCTTACGGGGATGGGTATCTGTACGGTAAACGTGAACGCCGTTGATGATCTCATCACGGTGCTCTCCATTCTCATACCCTTTATATATCTCGCCTTCGGGATAATTCGGCACACCGGTAACGACGGTGACCTCATGTCCGCGCTTCAGTAATCCTTCACAGATATCCGAAATGCGAAACGGCTCCGGGGCATAATGCTGACAAATGACTAATATCTTCATGATGGCACCGTTAATCTGTATTCTTTTCTGCTTTATGAAGCTCGCCGGTGCCGCCTTCGACAACACCGTCGCTCCTGAGAACACTAAAGATAGAACCAAAGAAACATCGAACGTCAAAGCCAAATGCTTTGAAGCCGCCTTGTTTCAACTTTTTTGTATAATCACCATCAAGTTTTGCTTTGACCGGGATCTCCAGCTCATCGCGTCCGTTGATCTGCGCCCAACCGGTAAGTCCGGGCTTTATATCATTCGCGCCGTACTTGTCGCGTTCGGCTACAAGATCATCCTGATTCCACAATGCAGGGCGAGGACCGACAATGCTCATGGAACCGATCCAAATGCAAAAGAGCTGGGGCAGCTCGTCGATGGACGATTTTCGCATAAAGTGCTGCCACTTTGACAGCATATCTTCCGCTCTGAACTGGTGGGTCGGTGTATCATGTGGGACGGTTACGGGCATAGAACGAAATTTTAATATGGTAAAGTTCTTTTTATGTATTCCAACTCGCTTTTGCTTAAAAAATATCGGCCCGGGGGAATCGACCTTGATAATGAGCGCAACAATACACATAGGAATCGTCGCAATGATGATTCCTATGGTGGATAGCACAATATCGATCAGTCGTTTCCAAAAATGCTCGTACATAGTTCACTCAACCTGTTTATGATCTATTAGTGTGCAATTCCCATATCTGTGTGACGAATACCGTCCGGATTGGGGCTAGTCACACCGTCCTTTAAGGTAATGACAATTCGGTTATCCTGTGCTGTAATTGCATCGATGGCATATCTCTTTTCAAGGCAATGCTCAGATAATGCCTCGCCGTTCTCAAAGTTTATTTCCCGTTCACCAACACGCAGAATGATAGGCGACGTGATTTTTCTGACTTCGTTATCCAAATAAAATGACATTGTTTCCTCCGTTTACCCAGCTATCCGCGTCTTGTAGGTTCTCATGCTGAAATCAAAGTTGATAGAGCGAAGCTGCTCCTCTCTGCTAGAGCTGAGTTTGCCGTTGCGATACAGCTCCCTTTGCCGTTTCAGCCATACCGCTGTTTTTGTGCCGCGAGGTGAAACGTAATCAATCGGAATATCCAAATGGCCGTGACTGTCGCGAAAAGCTCTTGCGTCCTCGAACTGCTCGCGCCATTTAACTTCTTCTTTCTTCTCCCAGCGCATACCGATGGAATCGAGCCTTGCGATCTGTTCGTCGGTGAGGGATTTGCCCTTGCGCCTTCCGTTTTTGATCTGACGCTGTTCGTCGAGCCATTTAGCGAGCCAGATACCGCTGACCGTATACTGTGACGGAATCTCCAGATCTCCGTGTTCGCGGTAATACTGCTCCGCCAACGCAAAGCGTTCTTCCCACGGATCGGGTCTTTGCCATACCATTCCGATGACGTTGAGTCTGTCGAGACGCTCTTGCTTCATCGTACCGGTGGTATACTTCTCTCGCTGATTAGATATCCAGCCGCCGAGCTTGAAGCCGTCGTCGGATTTATAGGATGTCGGCACATCCAAGTTGCCATTGCTGTCGTAATATGCCTTTGCGTGAGCGTATCCCTTTTCCCACGCAGCGTCGTGGTTGTTTTGCCACACCATGCCGAGTTCGCTGAGTAAACGAATCTGTTCATCCGATAAGTGGTATGACTTATCATGTCGACGATAGGCGGCGCGCATATTTTGGAGCCACAGGTGCAGTCGAATGCCGTCCTCGGTCACATAACCCTTTGGCATTTTCAGGCTGCCATGCTTTCGATGGTATTCCAATGCAGCGGCATAGTTGCGTTGCCATGTATAATCATGGACATCCCAGATCATGCCGATCGCGTCCAATTGAACAATTCGGTCGGGGGTCAGATAACTCTGCTGACTGCCGTTCTTGCGGTAGGTACGCAGGTTGGATATCCACGAGCCGAGACAGACGCCGCTGTCAGTCACATAGGTCGCCGGGACTTTCAGATCGCCGTTCGCGGTGTAATACTCCTGTACGGCAGTGTAGTACCGTTGCCATGAGAGATCTCGCACGGAGTTCCACAACATGCCGATAGATTCGAGTTTCTTGATCCTGTCCTCAGACAGATTGCCGTAGCTCTCTCCGGCGTAGACCTTGCGCTGGGTAAAGATCCAGTTGCCCAGCGAATAGCCGTCGTCGGTTTTATATCTTCTAGGCACTTCAAGATTGCCGTAGGTTTTGTAATACTCGACCGCGTAGTGATACATCACATCCCACGAGGCGGTGAGGGTATCGTTGAGCTGATCGAACAGCTCCTTCGCCTCGCGCACCTCGTCGATGACCTCAAAACGGTCGTTGACGATCATGCTACTCTCGCCCAGCGAGCGGTAATAACTGATCGCGACCTGCATCTCCTGTTGGATGGTGCCGATGGAGTACAGATTCTCGATGTTGTTGACGATATCGAAGATGACCGGCACATTGTTCTTGCCAGCCGCCAGAGCGCGCCCGATCTGCTGTTTGTAGATGATCGGAGAGACCGTTGGGCGGAACAGGATCACGCCGCTGATGTCGTCTACATGAATGCCCTCGTTGAGCATATCAATGGCGAACAGAAGCTTCAGATGATCGCTGTTGTCATTCTTAAAGTCGATGAATTCTTTATTGGTGGTCGGGTCCTCGGAGTAGGCGGTGTAAACATGTGGCTTGGAGTCGACCTTCCCGAACCATTCCCTGACCTTGCCGCGCATCTCGCGCAGATGCTCAATATTGGAGCAGAACACGATGTATTTGCCGCTTCGGTCAGTCATGTGCTTGTCGAAAATCTTGTCCAGACCATCGGCGTTCTCCAATGCGCGCCGCAGGGCTTCAAGGTATCTCTCGGCAGAATCGCAGACAGCTTTATTCTTCGCGCCGCGCACTCTGCGCTTGAGGCGCTTGTAGTCCTCCTGATAGGCAAACACGGACATGACATACTTTGGCGGATTGAGAATACCGCGCACGATGGCTTCGCCGAGTGTCATCTCAGAGGCGATGTTGCCGTCAAACAGCTCGTCCGCCATATTGCGCTGGTTGTCGAGATAGCGGATCGCCGTCGCGGACATTCCGAGGATCGGCACGTCAGGATAGAGGGACAGCAGGCGATCCACGCCCTCGCCCCACATCTCTGCGCCGCAACGATGGAACTCGTCGAGGATGATGTAGTCGGGGCGAATCTCAGCAAGTTCCGCGTCGGTCAACAGCATGAGCTTGGCGTAGGTGAAAAAGGTGATATTCTTCGGCTGCCATCCGTTAGAATCACGTTTTAAATTATCAAGCTGAGTGTTATAAATATATTCAGACGGTGAAAGCCAACAGACTTTTTTGTCAGAAAACTGCTCGCACAGCTTGAAGCCGATATACGACTTGCCGGTGCCGGTAGGATGCACCACCGCAGCCTTGCCGGTCTCGGAAAGCATATCGAGGACAGAGTCAAAGGCAGACTGATTGTGCTCAAATAGTTTGATACTCATATCCAGCCTCCTTTTGCTCTTCCAAAAATGTAATGAAGTAATTAACTTTATTATTTCATAAAAGCCCATATTATGCCAT
>CAMHAH010000023.1 GCA_946183365.1 uncultured Clostridia bacterium | reverse complement strand
GCTTGACGGCTGTTTTGGCTCTGCACCATAGAAATGATACAGTCAGAATATGCGGACGGTGAGTAGCGGTTTTCACATTCCCGCGTTCACTTTTCAGACCCTTGCGTTCGCTTTTTCAAGCCTGCGTTCACTTTTTTAGAGGGTGCGGTCACTTTCTTCTGATCGGCTGCCCTTTTAGCTTTGCCGTTATTGATTCTCTTACGCTCCTCAAGAAACCACCGGGCTTCACTTGGACTTATATGCTTCGCTTTCAACTTTGTAGTTAACAAGAATCAAATTCTCTTTCATTTCAAACATCTCCTCTGAAATAGAAAGCGCCCCGCGGTTGGCAGGGCGCTGGAGTAGTAATGATTAGCCTTGGATCTGAATGGTCTTGCGTTCCGGAAGCGCTACCGGCTTCTCCTTCGGGAAGTCAAGCGTCAGGACGCCATCCTCAAACTTGGCATGGACATCTTCTTCCTTGACATTCTCGCCGATATAGAAGCTTCTGGTCATGGAGCCTTCGTAGCGTTCCTGATGAACGATCTTGCCCTTCTTATCCTTGCCTTCTTCTTCGAGGCCCTTGGAAGCGGTAATCGTCAGGTAGCCATTCTGCAACTGCAAATCGATCTGATCCTTTTTGAAGCCCGGCAGGTCCACCTTTAGCTCATAGCCTTCATCGTGTTCCTTCAAATCGGTCTTCATCACATGAGCCGCATGTTTGCCATACAGCTTGCGATCCACATCGGATTCAAAGCCTCTGAACGGGAAGCCCATCCAGTCATCAAACAAACTCTCTCCAAAAATACTCGGTAACATAAGTCATGCCTCCTTTGATACTGCAATCTTTTTGTTTGTTACCTGAGCAAGGGGATGGAGGTCATCTATTCGATCTTCATTCCTCTGTTCGATTATGATTATAGCACCGCTTTTTAGCACTGTCAAGAGGAGAGTGCTAATTCTTACGTAAACATTTTGTGAACATATTCATATTTATATAATAATTTCTCCGAGATTCCGGTCGCCATCTAGTTTTACCAAATCTGATACAGTTAATATCACTGCTCCTATTCCTCATCACTACTCAATTACGCCTACCGTATAGCAGAATACTGCATCAGAAATGGACTAAAGAATACTAAGGACGGTCTTTGGAATGTGTCGCTCAAAGAACTCAAGGAAGTCTTTGACGCTACTTATACCGGTACTGAGAAACAAAACGAGGAAATCTACAGAGGGCTGATGACTCGAGAAGAGATCAACGAACTCATCATGACTGAAGATTGCATTGAGATGGCATATCACTTGCGCTTCTGTCCGGAGTGTCAACAAGGTGGGATCGCTGGAGCGGCATCGCTGTTGTCTGTGCTGGGCTGCAATATCTAACTAAGAGAGATGTGCAAGCTATTATGTTTGCCTTGAGATTGAAGTGGATGGCAAGAAATACTATCATGTTGTAGATGAACACCAGAACGATGATATTTTGAGGCTGATGATAAGTTTCAAAAGGAAATCGATGGATTGATAGAGGATTGGAAAAAGCGAAAAGGGATTGTCTAAATCAACTCACCGACCGCATATAGTGAGCCACCGACCGCAAAAGACTATAGACCGACCGCATATCGGCACTCACCGACCGCTTATCAATTATAATTCTAATTTCGCGATAAAAAATGAACGCTCTGTTTTTCGGCAGCTTATCAAAACCGGGAAACAGGGCGTTTTTGTGTTCAATTATTTACTTAGCATAAAGGAACTATCTTTGAGAAATGGCTTAGGAATGAGAAAAACCATACCATCGACATTGTATCAACGGTATGGTCTTGATATGGTCGGAGTGAAGGGATTTGAACCCCCGACATCCTGCTCCCAAAGCAGGCGCGCTACCAACTGCGCTACACCCCGAAATTTTTATGAAATTGTTCTGTTTGTGGTCATCGTTGTGGTCAAGCGAAGTTTTGCCGAACTTGAATTCTTGAAAGAACCCACTGTTTAAGCGAATATTCGGAGCCGTTCGGCGGAAAAGTCGGTAAAAGCTCCTTACTCCCAAAGCAGGCGCGCTACCAACTGCGCTACACCCCGAAACGTTTATTATGCGACTGAGAAAGTGCGATAATCATCGTCACGACAGTCAGCTGTATTATTATAACCGAAGAAAAAAGTATTGTCAACTCTCAAAAACCTTGTTTTGACTATTGTTTTTTGTCGAAAAAAGAGATATAATATCTTTACAATAGGTTAACAGGGCTTGTTTACCGAAAGCGGAAGGAGGGTCTATATGCGCAGGCGGTTATTAAAGCTGACGGCGGTAATTGCCGTAGTTGTTTTGGCTTTTTCAGCTTTTGCGATAAGCGCCGCTGCTATCGACGATACCTACCGCTTTGACGAGTTCGGAATGTCGATGAAGATTCCGAAGAGCTATTATGTCATAACTCGAGACACACCGCGCGGCGACAGCGTCTTCTCAGAGGTCGGGCTCGATTATGACGAGACCATGACCGCTTTCGGGTTCGCTGATATCTATCTCAGGGCTTATGACCCTGATAAGATTTTGCAGATCAGTCTGATCGTCGCTAAGGATGAGGACAGTACAGCGGTAAATAACTATTCCGATCTTACCGCTGCCGAACGCAAGGCTATCACAGATACGATGCTCGGCGATAATACCGTGAGCTCTGCCGTAGAGGTAAAGCATAACGGAAACATTTTCTTTGACAGCGAGCGCAGTACGTCGGTCGGCTCAGAGACGGTCTATATCAACCAGTGCAACACCGTTATCAACGGCTATCGTATAGACCTCATGCTCCAGAAGTCTGAGGAGCCGATAGCTCCCGACGAGGCTAAGGCGCTTGCCAACGCCGCTAATTCGATAAGCTTTGATAATATCAAGCGAAACACCGGCGCTGTCTTTGAGTGGTGGCGGCTGTTGCTTTGGGTCGGACTGTTAGCGGCTATCTCACTTGCTGTATCTGTTATATACAAGCACAATGATAATGCCAAAAAGCGTAAGCTTGAGGAGCGAAAAGCCCGACGGGCAGCCGCTTCAACAGAGACTGAGAACGGCTCGACGGATATCAGTGCTTTTGAAGAGGACAAAAACATCAGCTTTGAACAGTCGCTCGGCTATAAGGACGACGAGGAGTTCAGCTCACGAGCCGAGGCGGACGAGATGGCGGGTCTCGATATCAGCGTAAGAGAGCGAGATCCCAATAAGGGCGTAGCGTATTTTGAGGACGAGGGCGAGAGCATAGACGACGGTACCGATTACTTCGATACCTACTTCAAAGAGCCTACTGAGAAACGAACTTTCTTCCAGCGCTTCTTCGGTACTATCGGTACTTATATAAAGATCGCATTCACACATACAGGGTACTTTTTTAAGAACCTGTTCAATAAAATATTCGGCAAGAAAAAAGAAAAGTGATATGATTACAGCCCCTTTCCGTTACGGAGAGGGGCTTAGCTTGTAGAAAAAGATAGATCAGAAAGAGGCAGACGATTTCCAAGGCTCCCTTTGGTAAAGGGAGGCTGATGAACACTTCTGCTATTCTTACACTATTTAGTTTTATAACTTTTATAGGCTTTTCTACAGATACAGCCCATCTCTAAAACAGAGATGGGCTGATTTTTTTGCTTTATGTTGTTTTATCTTGTTACATATTCGCCGATGGGGAAGGGGGTCGACGCGGATGTCGTATAGCGCTGGATAAAGGTAGCGTCTAAAGCGGTGATCTCGCCGTCGCCGTCTATATCGCCGTCCATTAGTTTTTTCTCGCTGATCGGTACATATGTATCGATGGAGTGACGCTGGATGAAGGTCGCGTCAATGGCTTCTACCTCGCCGTTGCTGTCGACGTCACCGAGCATATAACCGATCTGAGCTACAGCGTATACACTGAAATGATCGGTTGTGAATACCAGGTATCCGTCCTCATAATGAGCGTTCATGTCGGTCAGATCGCCGTTATCGTCGATATAGTATACCTTGCAGTCAGGAGCGGAGCAGGGGATCTTTACGGTGACGGGAGCGTCGGGCTGAGCCTTAAAGCTGTCTTTGAGGTAGGACATATCGTAGGCTACGATGAACTTGCTGCCCTCGGAGAGGTTATCGGCGGCTTTCGCTATCGTGCCGTTGTCCGTAGAAGCTTCTTCAACGTTCATGGTTACGTCGTCGGGCACTGTAAACGCTACGTTTGTCTCCGGGTCGGTCTTATCCTCTATGGATACAAATTTGAAGCCGTGTTCAGTCGCGTACTCTTCAGCGGCGGTTCCTTTATAGCCGTAGATAACAAAGTCGTCATCCTTTTCGCCGTATCTTTGGTATCCGAAAGCGTTATAATCGATGCTCTGAACCGATCTCGGAATTGTGACTGACTTTAGAGCGGGGCAGAGATAGAACGCGTTCCAACCAATGGTCTTTACGGTGTCGGGAATATTTATGTATTCCAGACTTGTGCAATTGTAGAAAGCGTCAAAGCCTATTTCTTCAATGCCGTAAGGAATATCGAAGGACTTAAGGCTCGTGCAGCCGGCGAACATCCTGTCGCTGATGCCGGTGAGAGAAGCGCTCAGCTTAACTTCCTCAAGAGCCGAGCAGGAGGTGAAGACACCGGAACCTATCTCGGTAACGGTATCGGGAACAGTTACCTTTTTCAGAGCTTCATCCGCTGTTGAACGCTTTGAGAAGGCGCTGCCTGTGATGCTCTTTGTGCCTTCCTTGATACTGATCTCGGTGGGATTATTACCCTTATACTCGTAGAGTACCTTTCCTAAATAGATCGCTCCGTCGGGTTGATCGTTATACCATTTTGTTCCTCTGAACGCGCCCTGGCCGATGGACTTGACTGAATTCGGAACTTTTACCTCGTCAAGAGTAGAGCAATTTGAGAAAGCGTACGCGTATATCTCTTCTACTCCGCTGGGGATATCTATCTTCTCGATCGATGATCCGCTGAATGCGCTTCCGCTGATGGTCTTCAGAGTTTTGGGCAGGGTAACGCTCTTGAGATTTGTGCAATCCATAAAGCTGTAATACGCGAGCGTTGTAACGGTGTAGTTCTCGATGATCTCGGGGATAGTGAGGTTCTCGGGAGTTTCACCGATATATTTTTCTATCGCGGTGGTTACTCCGTCGGCAAAGGGAGTATGCTCATACTCGCCTGTTTCTGTTGCCGTTACATCTATATGATCTACGTCTATGTTGTGATCCAATCTGAGGTTAAGATAATAGGTCTCTCCGGCGGTAACGTGCGCGCAAAGTACGTTGCGGCTGTAATTACCGTACTGTACACGGTCAAAATCACTGTCGTAAAGTGTGCAGTTGACAGCGAGATCCTTAGAATAATCGAAACGGACATTCATATCCTTTTCAGCTGTGAACTTGAGCACGCCCTTCTGACCGACAGACTTTGTCTCGCCGAGTGCGATGCTCTCGGGTACTTCAGAGGTGACAAAATTATATCCGTTATCCTTAGCGTAACGCATAGCCGCTGAAAAAAGACTTCCCTCTATAGTGAAGCCCTCTACATAGGTGCCTTTACCGTAGTCATCGTCACTGTGGATAACTCCCATGCAGTTCCAGTACATATCCTCTACGGTATCGGGGACTGTAACGGTCTTGACAGAGGGGCTGTAAGCGAACGCGTATTCGCCTATACCGACTACCTTATAACCGCCGATAGTCTCCGGGATAACTACCTTCTCGGCGCTGCCCGTATAGGCTGTGATGTTTACGCCGTCATACCATGACGAGTTGAATTCAAAGTCGGGATATCTCTCGTCTACAGAAGCTCCCGACGGCGCGGTGTAGACATTGAACTCTTCAGCGCCCGCGGGTATTATGCCAAAGACGCTCATCACCATAGCGACAGCTAAGATGACGCATAGAATTTTCTTTCTGTTGTTCATGTGTACCTCCTTAACAGAAAAGTTTTTCAAGCGAAAATCGCCGCTTAACATATTTATTATATCATCATATCTTTGTACTGGCAATAATTATGAATTGAAAAAAGCAACAGTTTTCACGGCAAAATATCTGTTATTTTCTATATAAACGTGACCTATTTAGTGTTGATTTCAGCCTTATTCGGTTGTATAATAACTGTGAACTTAATATTGATACGGTTCTAAAAGCTGTATGCTGAGTAATACTCGCTTATTGTTTGTCAGATTAATAGGGAATCCGGTTCAAATCCGGAGCAGCCGCCACTACCGTGATTGAGCAGAGGATGTGAATTTGCCATTGGAGTATTCCGAGAAGGCTCATATCCGCGCGTATATAATACGCTTCATCATAAGCCGGGAGACCTGCCGTATCCTCAGAGTTCATCTCTGTGTAAAAGCCCCTTTGGCCGGAAGAGTGCGAAGCAGCATAGCGCACTCGCGCCGTGCTTGGTTTATCGCGCTCTTTCTTCGGAAAGAGCTTTTTCATTGTCATCGTAAGGATATCTGTATAAATGATAAAATGTACAGTTATCAAAAAATCCAAGGAATGAGGTATTTAGTATGAAAAGATTATCAGCAGTAATGATGGCGGTCATGGTTATCCTCTCTGTAAGCGTGCTGTTCACGAGTGCCGAGGAGACCACCGCGGATGTTTATGTGACCATCAGCAGCGCCGGCGATATCACCGTAGCGGCTGAGAAGCTCACCGTTACCGATACCAACGGCGACGGCGCTCTCACCATCACAGACGCTCTCTATACGGCTCACGAAAAGTTCTATGAGGGCGGATCGAAGGAAGGCTACGCGACAGGCAATACCGAGTGGGGTCTCTCGCTCACAAAGCTCTGGGGCGTAGAGAACGGCGGCAGCTATGTTTATTATCTCAACAACGACTTCGCTTCTGTTTTCAACCTCACCACTCCGATAAAGAGCGGCGATTATGTAGCGGCTTATTCATTTGCCGACCTTAAGACATGGAGCGATAAGTACACATATTTCGACAGGTATGTCGAGGACGTCAAGGCCGGTGAGGTCACTCTCACTCTCAGCAAGGCTGATTTTGATCAGGATTGGAACGCGATCTCTATTCCCTTAGAGGGCGCTGTCATCACCGTAGACGGCAAGTCTACCGATGTTAAGACCGACGCCGAGGGCAAGGCTACCGTAAAGCTCGATACAAACGGCAAGCACATCTTAAGCGCCGCTTATGATACAAAGACCCTTGTACCTCCCGTATATGTAGCTACGGTCACCGGCGGCAAAGATCCCGAGTCCGAGATCAAGCCCGACAGCACTGAGCCATCCACTCAGCCCGCGACCCAGCCCGCTACTCAGCCTGCGACAGATAATTCTAAGGCTACGAACGACTCAGCCGACAAATCCGGTTCTAATCCCAACGCGGTAAAGACCGGTCCTTCTACAGCCGTTTACTCTGTTATCGCTCTGGCTGTCATAGCCGCGTTCATCGCCTTTGCCGCGAAGAAGAGAAATGAAGAATAAACTGCTTGCTGTTTTGCTGTGCCTGTCGCTGATACTGACGTTTTCGGCGACGGCATTCGCGGACAGCGCGGGCGTTACCTATACCGCCGCTCAGGTCGAGAGCCTGTGCGACGGTATACTCGCATTTAAAGAGAGACAGAGCGGCTCTTCATCCGCTCAGGGCTTTATCGACGGCTACCTTACCGATAACGCGGGCAGTATGTCTGAGTTTTATGTGATCGCCCTTTCTCAGTACGGCGGATATCGCTTTGACAGATATAAAAACGCCCTGCTCGGTTATATCGATACCCATAACGTCTATTCGGCTTCTACGCGTGAGAAATACGCTCTCGCTCTCATCGCCTCGGGCAGCAACGACAGCTATATCACCGATACCGCCGACGAGGCTATCGGCGGCCTGGGGCTCATGAGCCTTGTGTTCGGTCTGCATATACTCAATAACGGTTACGACAGCTCAAAGTACAGCGTTGACGGACTTATAAACGAGATACTGTCTTATCAGCTCTCAGACGGCGGATGGGCTGTCATGGGCTCTCGCGGAGATGTTGACGTTACCGCGATGACTTTGCAGGCTCTCGCTCCGTATTACGGTCGGCGCTACGCGGTGACCTCGGCTGTTGACAGCGCTCTATCAATGCTAAGCGGGGCTCAGCTTGGCAGCGGCGGCTTCAAGAGCATGGGAGCTGAGAACTGCGAGAGCTCCGCTCAGGTGCTTACGGCTCTGTCGGCGCTCGGTATAGACGCTCAGTACGACGGCAGGTTTATCAAGAACGGCAATTCGGTGATGACCGCTATGTCGGAATACAGGAATTCAGACGGTTCTTTTTCTCATATTGGCGGCGGATATAACGAGTCCGCTACCGTTCAGGCGTTTTATTCCTTTGTATCATATCTCAGACTTTGCAGGGGTCAAGGCCCTTTGTATGTCCTCGATAACGCGAACCATACACCTCCGCCTGCTAAGAACGATCATAATACGGATAACTCCGGCGCCTCGGGCGGATATGTCGGCGGCAATAGTACAAGCGGCAATCAAAGCGGCAATAATAACAGCGGCGGCGGTATCCAAAGACAGGATAACGGCTCAGCCGGGGATGATAGCTCCGCTTCAACAGACAAAGCGACCGAGAAGCCCACTGAGACCTCCGCAAATTCCGAGAAGCCCTCAGAGACAGTAGGCGAGAGCCTTGCTTACGGCGGCTTCCAGCCATCTGCTACTGCCGATACTCTCAATGCCACAGCCGATGAGAGCGGCGGCAGGGGAGGCTATAAGGTATACGCGATATCAGGTATCATCGCCGCGGCGGGTATAGCCTGTCTCGTGCTTTTCCTTTTGAAGAAGCGCAATAAAAAGAACTATATCGCCGTAGCGGTACTGGCGGCGGCGGGAATTATCTTTATTCTTTTAACGAATTTTGAGAGCGCCGACAGCTATTCAAAGACTGAAGAGAAAGACGGCTTTACCGTCTCGATGAGCATACGGTGCGATACCGTTACGGGGCTTGAAAAGGTCAACGACCACATCCCCGACGACGGCGTCATCCTCGGCGAGACAGAGTTCTCCGCCGCTCAGGGCGACACCGCCTATGATATCCTGCTCACAGCGTCAAAAAAGTACGGAGTGCCCATAGACAACCGCGGCGCTCAAGGCTCGGCTTATATAGCGGGTATCAATTATTTGTACGAATTCGATTACGGCGACCTTTCGGGCTGGATGTACCGCGTTAACGGCGAGTTCCCCGAGGTCGGCTGTCAGAGCTTCACTCTCTCAGATGGTGATAAGATAGAGTGGCTGTACACTACGAATATCGGTAAAGATTTAGAGTGAAAGGAGAGTAAGTATGAAGCGGTTCAGCGATCTGAACCCCATCGCGACAGCGGTATATTACATGTGCGTGCTGGGTATCACTATGTTTTCTATGCAGCCGCTCATGCTGTGTATCTCTCTTGTTACCTCGATACTCACCTGTGTATATGACCGCTCTGTAAAGGTCAAGGGTCATATATTTACCGCTGTGTTGTTCCTCATAGCCGCTGTGATCAACCCCTTGTTCGTTCATAACGGCGTTACGGTCCTGTTCTATCTCAACGATAATCCGTTCACGCTCGAGGCGCTCGTTTACGGCATTGTTGCGGCGGGTATGATAGCCGCGGCGCTGTACTGGCTTCGCTCGATGTCGGCGGCTCTGTCGAGCGACAAGATCATGTATATCTTCGGTCGGTTCTCACCGAAGATCGCGCTGATCATCTCTATGTCGCTCAGGTATATAGGACTGTTCAAGGAACGCTTTAGAAAGATACAGAATACCCAGCGGGCGCTCGGACTGTATGACGACGGCAATCTCATAGACGCTCTAAGAGGCAGGGCGAGGGTGCTGTCTATCCTGATAACATGGACGCTCGAGAACGGCATAGTCACCGCCGAGAGCATGGAGGCTCGCGGATATATGAGCGGCAGACGTACCTCATACGCGCCGTATCGCATACATATGGCGGATATTTCTTTTATAGCATTATCTTTAGCTCTTACAGCGATCGCGATAATCGGTCTCAGAAATACTCAGACCGTCTTTTATCCCGATATGCGCTTTGAGCTTTTCACCCCGTGGGGCATAGCGGGAGCCGCGGCGTTCGCTTTGCTGTGTCTGCTCCCGATAATAATCAACATAAAGGAGGCGGTAAAATGGCGTTTATTGATATCAAAGGCTTGAGCTTTACATATCCCGAGAGCGAAAAGAAGGCTATAGATGACGTCAGCTTCTCAATCGAGCGCGGTTCGTTTACCGCCCTTATGGGAGCTACGGGCTCAGGCAAGAGCACTCTGCTGCGACTGTTGAAGCCCGAGCTCAGACAAAACGGCACAGTCTTAGGTGAGATACTCTTTGACGGCGCTGATATAACAACTCTCTCGGGCAGACAGTCAGCCGAGCGCATAGGCTATGTTGCCCAGAACCCCGACGAACAGTTCGTCACCGATAAGGTGTGGCATGAGCTCGCGTTCACCCTCGAGAGCTTAGGCGCTCCGCGCGACAGGATAGCCCGCAGGATAGCCGAGATCTGCGCTTTCTTTGATATAGACAGCCTGTATCAAAGGAGCACCTCGACCCTCTCGGGCGGTCAAAAGCAGATAATCAATCTCGCTTCTGTCATGACCGCCGACCCTGAGCTTCTGATACTCGACGAGCCTACCGCTCAGCTCGACCCGATAGCCGCCTCAAGGTTCATCGAGGCAGTCTGCAGGCTCAACAGAGAGACGGGTCTTACCGTGCTCATCAGCGAGCACAGGGCAGAGGAGATACTTCCCCGCTGTGACAGCGTCGTGATACTCGAGAAGGGGCATACCGCCTTTGTCGGCTCACCGAGAGAGCTTGCCCGCGGGCTTGAGCCCGACAGCCCTTATACCGCGTATCTGCCCACAGCGGCACGGATATTCATAGCGGCGGGCGGCAGCGGAGAGCCGCCGCTTACTATACGCGAGGGTCAGAGGTATATATCCGAACTCGATTTGACCGAAAAGGCAATTCATGAAGAAATAACACCGAATAAATCCGAACCCGCTCTCGAGCTCAAGAACGTTTATTTCAGATACGATAAACAGGGCTTTGATATCCTCAGCGACCTCAGCCTTACCGTTTATAGGGGAGAGGTTTTCGCCCTTCTTGGCTCTAACGGCGCCGGCAAGAGCACTGCCGCCTGTGTTGGTGCGGGACTGCTCAAGCCCTACAGCGGTAAAGTTCAGGTGTTCGGCAAAAAGCTTAAAGAGTTTAGGAACGGCGCTCTGTATAAGGAGTGTCTGAGCCTGCTGCCGCAGGACGTTGAGAGCGTGTTTATTCACGAGACGGTGGGTGAGGAGCTTAAAGGCTGTGAAGAGGCTCTCGGGCTCTTGCCTTATGATCTTACCCCGCTCTTTGACCGCCATCCGTATGATATCTCGGGCGGTGAGAGACAGCTCGTCGCCTTATGCAAGGCATTGTCGACAAAGCCGAGGCTGTTGATCTTGGACGAGCCGTCAAAGGGTCTTGACGTTAATTCAAAGCGCCTTTTGACTGATGTGATACTCTCTTTGAAGTCTCAGGGAGTTACCGTTCTCATCATAAGCCACGACGTTGAGTTCGCCGCTCTTTGCGCCGACCGCTGCGCGCTGTTCTCTCAGGGGCGTATAGCCGCCTGTGATACTACGGCGGATTTCATGAGCGACAACCGCTTCTATACCACAGCGGCTTCACGCATAACACGCTTCAAACTCAGCGGAGCTTATACCGATGAAAAAGCCGTAAGGCTGATAAAGCCCGGCGGAGGTGCGACATGACCGTTTTCTCACCGAGGATAAGAGGCGTATTAAAACTTGTCATACCGTTCGCGCTGATACCGTCGCTGGTGATACTCGGGGCGGTAGTGTTCGAGGGTCAGAGATATCTGATAATCTCGCTCGGTATAGCGGTCTTATCCATAGTTCTGTTCATGGCGGGCGTCGAGCGCAGGAACATAGGCTCACGCCGAATGGTCATCACCGCGATAATGACTGCGTTAGCGGTGTTCGGGCGTTTCATACCCGTATTCAAGCCGATAACCGCCATCTGCGTTATGACGGCTGTATACCTCGGCGCTGAGGCGGGCTTCATGACGGGAGCTTTCAGCGTGCTGATATCGAATATCTACTTCGGTCAGGGCCCGTGGACGCCGTTCCAGATGCTCGGCTTCGGTCTTATCGGACTAATAGCGGGATATCTCTCTGAGATATTGTTGAAGAACAAAGCCTTATTGCTGATCTACGGAGCGGTATCGGGCGTAGCTTATTCGTTCATCATGGATATCTGGACGGTGCTGTGGTACAGCGGCGGTTTCGACTGGGGGCTGTACTCGGCGGCTCTGCTGTCGGCTCTGCCGTTCACTGTCCTGTATGCCGTCTCAAACATCGCTTTTCTGCTCCTTTTATCAAAGCCCGTCGGCAATAAGCTGAAGCGTATAAAAATAAAATACGGAGTATGATTTGTCGCTTCTCAGGCGACCAAATGCACTTCCTCATAAGCTATAATGCGGTTGTAAGGTAAAGAGACCCACAACCGCATTTATTAATTCAGGAGGTACATTATGATAATCAAAAAGTTAAGCAAGAAGAACGTTAGGCTAAAGAACACCGGGAACAAAAACAACATCACCGAGCTTGTATTCATCCTCGACCGCTCGGGCTCTATGGCGGGGCTTGAAAAGGACACCATCGGCGGCTTCAATTCCATGATCGAGAAGCAGAAGAAGGAGACGGGCGAGTGCTATGTCACCACCGTGCTCTTTGACCACGAGATACTCACCCTGCACGACAGACAGAGGCTCTCTGATATCGAGCCCCTCACCGATAAGGACTATTGCGTTCGCGGATGTACCGCCCTTATCGACGCTATCGGCGTTACGGTCAAGCGCATAGAGGATATCCACCGCTACCAGCGTCCCGAGGACGTCCCTCAGAGCACTATGTTCGTTATTACCACCGACGGTCTCGAGAACGCCAGCAAGGAGTATTCGGCTGATAAGGTTCGCAAAATGATAGAGGATAAGAAGAAGGACGGCTGGGAGTTCATCTTCATAGGCGCGAATATCGACGCCGTAGGCACGGCAAAGAGCTTCGGTATAGGCGCTGACCGAGCCGTGAACTATCACGCCGACAGCAGGGGCACCGAGGTGCTGTACGGTACAGTATGCAACGCGGTCTCAAGCGTCCGCAGACGCGCTCCTCTCGCCGAGAGCTGGAGCAAGGATATCGAAAACGATTATAACAGCAGAAAGTAAGATTATCGCGATCAGGCATAATACTAAACTAAATAAGCGCAAAACAGAAGGGATGCCGAATTTCGACATCCCTTTATCATATTATCGGTCAGCAGATCACAGAAATCAGTATCAAATTATGCCTTTTTCTCAGATATCGCGCTTCCTATCCTGCACGCAGTTTTGATATCGGTCGAGTATCTCTGTATCAGGGTCGAGTCGACTATGGTCAGAAGATCATCGCCGTCAACATCACCCCTCATGATCACGTTTGTGTCATACGGAACGAAAAAGCTCATAATATATCTCTGTATGATGGTAGCGTCTATCACCTCGACCTCGCCGTTTCCGTCGGCGTCGCCGAGTATCTCAACATCAGGCTGCATAACGATATTGATCACGGTCGTGTAGTACCTCGGAGCGGTATCCCAGTGAACGCCGTGCTCGTCAAAAACTTCGCTGAGCTTGTACCAGTTGAAGGTCAGCGTGCCCTCTGCGGGCTCTGTCATACCGGTTGTGTCTATAACGGCGTATGATATGCCGTCTATTGTCTCGGGCTCAAAGGCTAAGCGGAAGCCCGCGTCGTTAAGATCGTCCGAGAACCAGCCGGGTATCATGACCTCGCTGCCGGCAGGCTCAAGCTCAAAGCGCAGCTTGATGGTTTCGTCCTTGTCCATATATAAGGTGTAGCCGTCATAGTAGCGCGCGGTCGAGCCGTAGGGCTGAGCGTAGGAGTTGACGATGTCGAAATCGGCGTAATTCACGCCGTAATAATCGCCCTTGCCGTCAAGGCGAACAAAGTATTGTCCCGCCTCGGCAGGCATACCGTTCAGAGGTTTGTCCTCACAGTAGAGCATATCACGGTCGGGATTGTCGCCGTTGAGAGCGGCGTCGTTGCGCTCGAAATATGTAAGAGTGTAGTTATCGGCGTCCAGCTCGTTTCCGAGCAGGTCTGTAACAACGGGCTCGTGCATCTTGCTCGCGGGTATCTCATAGAAGCAGTGCCATGAGCGGAATGAGCGCGAAAGATATTCCTCGCCGAAGTCGATCATACCGGAATTGCGGTCGAGGGTATATTTATCCTTTATCATAAATTCAAACTCGGGAGTCTGACCGGTATAGCCGCTGCCGTCTTTGGCGACTGCATAGACGGAGTGCATCAGCCAGCCTCTGTCCATAGCCTCGGGGAGGGCGCTCAGACCGAAGGGCTCTTCGACGACTTCGTGTATCGGACTGTCCGTCTTATCGTCCCAGCCTTTCTCTATAAAGAAATGCAGCTCGTAAGCGTCCTCGGGAACTATCTCTTTGCCGCCCTTTACAAGAGTGATATCGAGGTCGCCGACCGAGAGGGAATCATTCTTTCCGTCAAGGTAGTAATCGCCCCAGTCCTTGCCGTCAAATCGCATCTCACAGCCGTCAGAAAGGTCTATCGAGGTCGCGTAGATATTGAAATCCACCCAAGCCGTACCGTAGTAGGGATCCTCAGCTTCAGCGCAGGCGAAATAGGAGCCCGGCGTCTCGGGCATACCGCGCAGGGGATTGTCGCGCGGATATAGCTTGTTTTCATAATCGGGATCTGCCGGATCGGGGATATCGGTGCCGCGCTCATACCATGTCAGAGTGTACAGCGAGGGGTCAACGAGAGCGCCGGAGATATCGTAGACAGCGGGAGTTTCGAGGCTGCCCTCGGGGATCTCATAGTAATCGTGCCAGAACCATTGGCTGTTGGTTTTGAACTCATCGCCGAAGCTTATAGCTCCGCCGAACCAATTGAAGCTGTATTTGTGCCAGATCATAAATTCATTGGTACGTGTTTTGCCCGTGTAGCCGCTGCCGTCCTTGGCGACAGCATAGGCTCCGCAGCTCAAAAAGCCGCTTTCTCTGTCCTCGCCGTCCGTGATCTTGTAAGGGCCGTCGCACGGATTGATGAACGGCATATCGTTCTCGTTGTCCCAGCCGGTCTCATAGCCGATTACTAATGTGTAAGCGTCGGAGGGGACTTCACTGCCGTTTTTGTCGGTCACTGTGATATGAAGATCGTCGGCGGTGAGACTGTCTTCGATATCTTCCACGGCAAAGACCTTCCACGTCTCGCCGTCAAAGAGCAGTTCAAAACCGTCCGAGAAATCTTTACTGCCGCTCCCGTCGGCGTACGCCACAACGGGCAGAATTCCTATAACGAGAATAAAAACCAGTAATAATGAGATGAGCTTTTTCATTTTATGCTCCTTTCATGTTGGAGTGTCGTTCTGCGGAAACGCCGAATCGGTATCGAGCGTTCGGCTTAAATTAATTATATTGACTTTTGTCAGGTTATGCAAGTTGAAACGGATTATTCTTTAATGGCATAGTATACAAATTTTTATGCCCGATGTTGTGCGTGTTGGATAAGAAAAACCCTCCGGGCGGAGGGCTTTTTTCTTACAGTTTGATAATTTCATCATACAGCTCTTTGTTTCTCTCGATGTTCTCGGCGTTGCCTACGGTGCAGTAGGATTTTTCTTTTACAGAAATTTTCAGCCTTTCACCGACAGCTCTTACATCATTTATTGTTGCCGAGAGAAGCTCGTCTCTCTCTTTCTGCTCGATATCGTTGCCTCTGCCTACAAGGTAGTAGATATCGCTCAGATAGGCGCTGACCCTCGGCAGTCTGGGGTTGTCAAGCCCCCTGACTACGCTGATGATATAGTCCTCGACAGCCCTGTCGCTCAGCTCGAGAGTACTCAAAAACTCGGCGGCTCCGTCATAGGTGTTCAGCGTAGATACTATCTGAGGATCGCGGTAGCTCCACATATCCAGCCGTTTAGCGGAATTCGGAGCGGTACCGCAGCCGTAAGCGCCGTTCTCGACGCGTATCTTCTGCCACAGATACTCGAGAGAGAGTATCTTCTTAGCGAGCGTCAATACGCCGCCGCTGAGATCTTTGTCGGTATTATAGCTGTAGCCGTTGAACACGATATCGCACGGAGCGGCGAGGGCTATGTTGCCGCTGAGCAATTCCGTGTGAGCAAAGCCGAGCCTGTCGGTCAGGTTAGCCTTGACGGGCAGGGGCACAGCCTTTATCTTATCAAAGCTGTCGCTGTCACAGGCTATCGACATCACCGCTCTGCCGCCTCTGATATACTTATCGTAAACAGCGGTCAGGTCGTCTTTTAATTCTTTATAAGCATTATCGCTGTCGCTCTCGAGCTTTTCTCTGAGCGCCTTTAAGCGCACATAAAAGCTGATACCGCTCGTCTTGTCGTTGACGGCGTCGCGGACATTGCGGTTCGCGGCGGCTCTGGTAAGCGAAATCTGGCTCGAGTTGTTTATCAGACCGAGCTGCATCTCGGTGAACATCTGACCGATTATGTCGGTGACAGCCTTTTGATCGTCGAATATGGTTTTTGTCAATATCTCCTCAGCGAGAGCCGAAGCGTCGGAGTAGCTCTCACAAAGTGCCTTGAAGCGCAGTGTCAGCGCTGAGATAACGTTCGAGCCGTAGCTGCCTGTGGCGTTCGCGGCGTCCATATCTCCCGTGTAAAGACCGAGCTTTGTCTGCAGGGTCTGTCCGTCGGTGTCCTCGGTCGCGATATTGGTCAAAAGGGCAGAGAGGATGCTCAGCGTGAACAGCTCGTCATCATCCGCGTCGGCGGTATCAAAGAATAAGCTCGCGTATACTATACCGTCGGTCTTTAGGTCGTGATAGAGATACGGTGTTCCGTCCTGAGTTCTAAGCTCTGTCTCAAACGGCACAGCCTTTTTGTCTATATCGCTCAGGCTCAGATGGGGGATAGGGTCGCTCTCAGAGCGTCGGTTCTCAGCCTGATAGCCGTCGGGCATTTTATCGGGAGCGCTGTATTTATTCTCGCTTACCGTGGGCTTCATCACCACGATATTGCGATTATTATTCTCTAAAAGAATATTTTTGATAAGGCTCTCAAAATAGCCATCAGCGCATTTCTCTTTTATGCTTTTAAGCGGCTGTTCATACTCAAGGTATCTCCACGGCTCATAGTCATACAGCCATGTGTCAGCTATCTGGATATTGTAGTACAGTCCCTTTGTCAGTCCCGAGGCGCTGCCCTCGCGCAGGTTGAATTCAGCCGTGCTGAGCTTCGCCGATACAGCCTCTTTATCGAGACCCTCGGCACATTCCTTAAGACACTCGGTGACCTCTGTGATTATCTCGTCAAGACGGCTCGAGTCACAGTGCCTGAGCTTTATCGTGAACAGGGGATAGGCTATATCCTCTATCATCTCACAGTCGAGCTCGACCGCGAGACCCTTGTCGAGTATACGCTTTTTCAGCGGGTCATAGTTGGTGTCGGCTAAGATATCCGTCAGCACCGAAAGTCCGAGATAGGTCTCGTAGTCCGGCATCTCGCCTACGGGGTAGGTTATCGCGATATAATCTTCGCCGC
Source organism: uncultured Clostridia bacterium (assembly GCA_946183365.1). Taxonomy (GTDB): domain Bacteria; phylum Bacillota; class Clostridia; order Oscillospirales; family Acutalibacteraceae; genus Ruminococcoides. The sequence goes on along the minus strand of CAMHAH010000023.1, from coordinate 30,509 downwards.
TCTTCTCGCTGTCGGCGGTGTAGGTGCAGTAATAGGGTTCTGTCTGCTTTTTAAGGCATATCTTCGGTTCTTTTACCGCCTGCTGAGGCTCGACTTCGCTGAGATACTCTCTGTCTAAAAACTCGAGCTTGCTCTCTACGTCCATCTTGCCGTAAAGGTAGAAGCGGGCGTTTGACGGATGATAGTGCTTCTTGTGGTTTGAGATAAAGTCCTCATAGGTCAGCTTTACGATATGGTCGGGGTGACCGCCCGATACCGTGGTGTACTGACACGGCTGATAGCTCTCACCGAACACAGCCTGATACAGGTTCTCATCGGGGTCTCCCAGCGCGCCCTTCATCTCGTTATATACAACTCCCTGATAGTACGGCTGTCCGTTCTCGTCAAGCTCTATGTGCCAGCCCTCCTGACGGAACGCGTTCTCGTTGTCGTATATCAGCGGTCTGAAAACCGCGTCGGTGTATACCGACATTAGGTTCATCAGATCCTTTTCGTTCATGCTCGATACAGGATACATGGTCTTATCCGGGAAGGTCATGGCGTTTAAGAAGGTATACAGCGAGCTCTTCATCAGCTCTACGAACGGATCGTCAACAGGGTACTTTTGTGAGCCGCACAGAACGCTGTGTTCAAGTATATGGAACACGCCGGTCGAGTCGTGCGACGGAGTAGCGAAGGTGATCGAGTAGGTCATGTTGCGGTCGTCGTTATCGATATAGCACAGCATCGCGCCGCTGTGGATATGGCGCATGATGTACATATCGCCGCTAAGCTCATGTATATGACGGCTCTGCTCTATGACAAAGCCGTGTATCTTATCTCCGATTTTGTATTTCATATATTCCTCCGTTATATTTTCGGAATTGAGGTATTAATATGTATGGACGATGATTTGCCATATCAAAAAAGAGAGGCGTATTCAGGCTTTTATCCCGCCTATAATTCCTCATTCCTAATTCCTAATTCCTCGTTTATAAAAGCTCCTCAGCCGCTTCTATCGCGTGTCTTACGCAATCCTCGCATGAGCACAGCATATGTCCCGTGACAACTCCCTTGAGGTCGATACAGCGAGAGGCACCGCATTTTTCTTCAAAAGCATTAAACAGCGCTCTGCTTGTGCCGTTCATGCCCTTTGTCTGAGCCTTTATCATACCCAGCGCCATCTCAGCGCCGACCAGCGCTCCGCAGGTACCCATCATACCGCCCATGCCCGAGCCGAAGGTCGAGCCGAGCTTCAGCAATTCATCCTTATCATAAGGCAGCATATCCTCAAAGGCGAGCAATACCGCCTGACAGCAGTTGTGCGAGCGCTTAAGCTGAGCGCCGTAGTCAGCTCTGTTCATATACATCATTCCTTTATATTATAAGTTTTACTCTGCATATTATGCTACTTTTCACGGTGACTGTCAACATCGTCATACATTATTTTCTCAAAAAACTTTTCTCATATCATACCGCCTTATGTACAAATAACCGAATTATCGCCGCCGCTATTGACACCCCATGCTCATTGGTGTATAAAACATATTGTGATATAATAATCGTATCAAAGATATCGGGAGGTATAATTATGGAAAAACGTGAACAGCTTTATGAGGGCAAGGCTAAGAAGGTATTTCTGACCGACGACCCCGAATTACTTATCGTATCCTATAAGGATGACGCTACCGCCTTCAACGGCCTTAAAAAGGGCACTATCACAGGCAAGGGCGTTATCAATAACAAGATGAGCAACCTGCTCATGCAGAAGCTCGATAAAGAGGCGGGCGTGCCTACTCACTTTGTAGAAGAGCTCAGCGACCGCGACACCGTCGTAAAGAAGGTTTCTATCGTACCTCTCGAGGTCATCATCCGCAATATCGCCGCGGGCTCTTTCTCTAAGAACTACGGCGTCGAAGAGGGCGTTGTGTTCGATCAGCCCACCATCGAGTTCTCTTACAAGAACGACGACCTCGGCGATCCTCTTATCAACGATTATCACGCTCTCGCGCTCAAGCTCGCTACTCCCGAGGAGATCGAGACCATCAAGAAGTACGCCTTCGCGGTCAACGACTACCTCAAGGCTTACTGGAAGGAGCGCGGAGTTATCCTTGTAGACTTCAAGCTCGAGTTCGGCAGACTTTCAGACGGAACTATCGTCCTCGCCGATGAGATCAGCCCCGACACCTGCCGCTTCTGGGACGCAGAGACTAAAGAGAAACTCGACAAAGACCGCTTCCGCAGAGACCTCGGCGGCGTAGAGGACGCCTATGCCGAGATCATGGGCAGACTTTCTTGAGAATGAGAAATCAATGAGCGAAAAGTATACGTCTGAGTTCTGAAATAAATATATTATCTGAATACGTCTGTGACTTCACAAAGGTGGTCGCAGACGTTGTTGCTTTCATAAATGAGTGTCTGATACTAAGTAGCAATAAAAAGCTTTAAAAAGATATTAGCGGAGAATTCCGCATAACTGCGTTGTCAGTTAGTATGAATTAAATAAAAATATTTATTTCTCACTCCTAATTGTTTTAATGCTTTATTGACTTAAAGTGAAGGTTATGATATTATTATTCATAGAAACCGGAGGGTTAATATGAGACTTGTAATAAAGGTAGGCACCTCGACGCTCGCTCACAAGACGGGGCTGCTGAATATAAAGCGCGTCGAAGAGATGTGCAAGGTCATCTCTGACCTCAAGAACGCTGGTCACGAGATAGTTCTCGTATCATCGGGAGCTATCGGCATGGGCTTGGGCAAGGTCGGCATCACTCGCCGGCCCGACGATATCTCTACCCTGCAGGCGGGAGCTGCCATCGGTCAGTGCGAGCTTATGTATACCTACGATAAGCTCTTCTCGGAATACAACCACACCGTGGCTCAGATACTTATGACAGGCGCCTTTGTCGCTATCGACGACTACGGCAAGAACCTCAACAACACTCTGTTCAGGCTCCTGGAGCTCGGAGTTATCCCGATAGTCAACGAGAACGATACCGTCACCACCGACGAGATCGTCATCGGCGATAACGACACTCTCGGAGCGATCATAGCCGAGCGCGTCAAAGCCGATATGCTGATAATCCTCAGCGATATCGACGGACTGTATACCGCGAACCCCGAGAAAGATCCAAACGCTGTCCGTCTCGAGGTCATCGAAGAGATAACCGAAGAGATAGAGGCGCTCGCTGGTACGGCGGGTTCACACCTCGGCACAGGCGGCATGATAACCAAGATCAAGGCGGCGCGTATAGCCACCGGGAGCGGAATAGATATGGTGATCGCCAACGGTCAGGATCCGACGGTGCTCTATGATATAGTAGAGGGCGGAGGAGTATGTACCCGTTTCCCCGCAAAAAGGCAGTAATACTGAGTTTCCATTAAACGCTTTAACAAATTTATTAACGGAAAATTTAGTAGAACGAGGCGGACGACGCAGGCAGGCTGGCGCCTGTCAAGGAGGACAACGAAGTTATACGGAATTTAACGCAATAAATGCTAAAGTGTTTTAATGAAACTTAGTATAATTCCTTGTTTACAGAAAGGATACGACTATGACTACACAAGAGCTGTTGATAAAGGCTAAAGAAGCGAAGACCGCTATGTCCGCGGTCACACCCGAGGATATCGACCGCGCTTTATACGCTATGGCTGACAGCCTTATTGATAATACAGACACGATACTCTCCGCGAACGCTCTCGATATAGAGGCGGCTCGCGGCAATATAAGCGACGTTATGATCGACCGCCTCATGCTCAGCGCCGACAGGATAAAAGGCATGGCTGACGGTATAAGAGAGGTCGCCGAGCTGCCCTGTCCCGTCGGCAGGGTCATCAAGCGTACCGAGAGAGCCGACGGACTTGTCATCGAAAAAACTTCGGTCGCCCTCGGCGTAGTCGCGATAATCTACGAGAGCCGTCCGAACGTTACCTCAGACGCCGCCGCGCTCGCGTTGAAGAGCGGTAACGTCTGCGTCCTGCGCTGCGGCAAAGAGGCTCACAAGAGCGCGTCCGCTATAACAGACGCTTTGAGAAAGGGACTTGATACAGCGGGGCTTTCTCCCGATTTTGTCCTTCTTGTCGAGGATACCACACGCAAGAGCGCCAACGAGCTCATGACCGCCGACGGCTATGTCGATCTGCTGATCCCCAGAGGCGGCAAGGGGCTTATCTCAGCCTGTGTCCAGAACGCCACCGTGCCGTGTATCCAGACGGGTACGGGCATCTGTCATATCTATGTCGACAGTACTGCCGATCAGAATATGGCTCTCGATATAATAGAGAACGCTAAGTGCTCGCGCCCCTCGGTCTGCAACGCCGAAGAGGTCTTGGTCGTGGCTGAGGATATCGCCGCCGAGTTTCTCCCGAAGCTCAAAGAGCGTCTTGTTGACAGCCGCTCAGAGAACCCTGTCGAGCTCAGGCTCGATGAAAGGGCGGCTCAGATCATCAGCGGTACCGCCGCGGGGGATGACGACTTCGATACCGAGTTCCTCGACTATATCCTCGCCGTAAAGGTCGTAGGGGACGTCGATGAAGCCATAGCTCACATCAACGCCCACAGCACGGGTCACAGCGAGGCGATTATCACACAGACGGACGAGGCGGCCGAGAGGTTCACCCGCTCGATCGACAGCTCGTCGGTATATGTCAACGCTTCTACCCGCTTTACCGACGGAGGCGAGTTCGGTCTCGGCTGTGAAATGGGAATATCTACACAGAAGCTCCACGCGCGCGGACCGATGGGTCTCGAGGAGCTGAACACATATAAGTATATCATCAGAGGAAAGGGGCATATCAGATGAATTACAGATTAGGTTTTATCGGTGTAGGCAACATGGGCGGAGCTCTCGCGAGAGCCGCTTCAAAATCAACCAAACAGATACTTTTGTGCGACCATGACGCAGGCAAAGCTGCCGAGCTCGCCAAATATATCGGTTGTGAGTTCGCCGACAGCCGCTCCGTCGCCAACGAGTGCCAGTATGTATTCTTAGGCGTTAAGCCTCAGATCATGGGCGAGGTGCTCGAAGAGATCAAGAAGTCTCTCGAGAATCGTCCCGATATCGTTCTGGTATCTATGGCGGCGGGTCTCAGCATCGCCACCATCCGCCGTATGGCGGGCAGCGATTACAAGGTCATCCGCATCATGCCCAATATGCCCGCTTCGGTAGGCGAGGGCGAGATACTCTATACTACCTCCGAGAACGTAAGTAAGGTAGAGATAGGTAACTTCCTAAATCTCATGAAGCACGCGGGTCAGCTCACCGGCATGGACGAGAGCCTCATGGACGCCGGCTGCGCTCTCTCGGGCTGCGGTCCCGCATTCGTGTATAAATTCATCCGCGCTCTGGCTCAGGGCGGTACAGACGCTGGTCTCGACGGTGAGACCGCGCTCTCGCTCGCTGTTCAGACCGTCAAGGGCGCCGCGAAGCTCCTCGAGAGCAGCTCTCAGGATCCCGACCAGCTTATAGCCAACGTATGCTCGCCCGGCGGCAGCACCATCGAGGGCGTCAAGGTGCTCGATGAAAAGGGTATGGAAGAGGCTGTAGTCGAGGCGATAACAGCTTCTTATAAGCGCAATATAGAGCTTGGTAACGCGTAAGATGAGTATGAGCACAGGTCTTGTATTAGAGGGCGGCGCTATGCGCGGTATGTTCACCGCGGGCGTTACCGATGTAATGAGTGAGAACGGTATCGAGTTCGGCGCTATGGTCGGAGTATCCGCCGGAGCGGCGTTCGGATGTAATTTCAAGAGCCGTCAGCCCGGCAGGGCTATCCGTTATAACCTCAGATTTTGTAAGGATAAGCGCTACTGCTCATTCTGCTCGCTGATAAAAACAGGAGATCTCTACGGCGCAGATTTCTGCTACCGCGAGATCCCCGAAGAGCTCGATATATTTGATAAAGAAGCCTTTGAGAACAATCCTATGGCTTTCTATGTCGTGTGTACCGATGTTTTCACCGGTGAGCCGGTATATAAGCGGCTCGATAAGGTCGACCGTGATTGCTATGATTGGATGCGCGCCTCAGCCTCTATGCCTATGGTGTCGCGGCCCGTCAAGGTCGGCGGCCGCACTCTGCTCGACGGCGGTATGAGCGACTCAATACCGCTGAGCTTCATGCAAAAGCAGGGGTATAAGAAGAACGTCGTAGTCCTCACCAGAGCCAGAGATTATATCAAATCTCCCGCAAGCACCGTGCTTACGGAGCTGGCTCTGTGGAAATATCCCGCAATGGTCAGGGTCATGGCTGACAGACACAGGATGTACGGCTTTCAGCGGCAGTATGTCTTTGAGTGTGAGAAAAGGGGAGACACCCTTGTCATCTGTCCCGACGAGGCGCTTGATATCTCGAGGACAGAGCACGATCCCGATAAGCTCAACACGGCATATAACGAGGGCAGAAAGGTCGCTCTCAGAGAGCTTGACAAGATAAAAGAGTTTGTAAAATAATATTTGGAGGTATAACAATGGCAACCGAGTTCAAGATCAAAACCCGCAATCCGGAGCTCTTCCTGCGTGTGCAGAAGGGTCACTTTGCCACCATGCACAGCCATACCAACTACTATATCGACGTTACTACCCAGAAGTACCGTATGTCAGAGGCAAAGGCTGTAGCCAGAGAGATAGTGTCCTTTTACCGCACCAACACTATCATAGATACCATAATCTGCCTTGACGGAACAGAGGTCATCGGCGCGTTCGTAGCTCAGGAGCTCACCGACGCGAGCTTCATGAACCTCAACGCTCACCAGACCATCTATATCGTGACCCCCGAGTTCATCGGCAACGGTCAAATGGTGTTCCGCGATAATACCGCTCATATGGTAGAGAACAAGCACGTTTTGATCCTCGCGGCTTCAGTCACTACAGGCAGAAGCGCCCTTGCCGCTGTCGACGCCATCAAGTACTACGGCGGTCATGTCGTAGGCGTATCCGCTATATTCGCCACGGTAGGCGAGTGCGACGGCTACCCCGTGACCTCTATATTCAATCCCCATGACCTTGAGGATTATCAGAGCTACAAGCCCCACCGCTGCCCGATGTGTCAGAACGGAGAGAAGCTCGAGGCTCTGGTCAACAGCTACGGCTGCTCAAAACTGTAGCGCTTCGCGCAGCTAAATTCGGCTGCGGCGAGCTGAATTGCGCTTCGCGCAGATCAATTTATCTTTACCGATATTTCGCCTGAGTTGAGCGTCATTCGCTCTCCTTTGTTTTCAACTATCAGACCGCCTGCGCTGTCTATCCCGACAGCCGTGGCGGTCATTTCTTTGCCGTCCTTAATAAAGCTCACCTCTTTGCCTATACACAGGTTTCTTTTAGTGTATTTTTCTATAATAGAATTATCGCCGAGATCGCCGTAATATTCGATCAGCCTGTCCGATATCCGGGCGCACAGGCTCTCGGGCTCTATATCCCCGATGTTGCCCGCCGTAGCGGCTATCTCGTCGGGGAAGCTCTCTGTCTTTAGGTTCAGCCCGATACCTACTATCACCGCTGAGGGAGTATTGCCCTCTTTGCTGTACAGCTCCGTGAGTATGCCGACAGCCTTTCTGCCGTTCACAAAAATATCGTTCACCCATTTTATCATCGGCTCTACGTCGCTCAGCTCCTCTATAGCCTCACATACAGCCACAGCCGCGGCGCAGGTGATGTGCTGGATATCCGCAAGACCCTTGACGGGGAGCGAGAGGGTCATATACAGCCCCGTGCCATCGGGCGAGTAGAAGTCGTGACCGCGCCTGCCTCTGCCTGCTGTCTGATGGGCAGATGCGTATATATGTATACCGCTGTCCGTATCCGCCCTGCGCTTAGCCTCGTTGTTGGTCGAGTCTATGCTGCCGTAAACGTGTACGGCGGCTTTATTTTTTAGTTTATTTATTATTTTTTCCTTTGAGAGAGCCATTTTTACGCTTCCTTCGTTAAGTGATACCAAATTTATATTGAACCTGTCAGAGAATTGTTTATTATATCTAAACAACAGCTCTGAATACGCTTATAAAACATTAAACGCTGTCGGGTGTTCACTATTTTCCCGAGATACAATGATTTTGATTTATAATTGCAAATTAGAATTAAAAGCAGAAAATTTTAAAAATTTCAAGAAAAATCATTGACTTTCTTTTAAAAATCATTTAGAATACTACAATGTATCATTATGGGAAATATACGCCTTTTGACGAGCGTGAATTTTTCGACAAAGTATGATAGCAAAGTCTGAGCCGTTTGTCAAGAGTGAATTTGAAATTGTTTTGTGTATATCTCCGAGCTGACCGATTTTCAAATCAGCCCGCGGGGCGGGGGATGACCCTACCGAAACTATCTCAATCGACCCATTATACTTATAAAAAAGGAGTGATGTGCTTTTGGTTAATGTCAAAGACGTTAAACTGGGCAAAGCGGAGCGTAAGAGCTTCGGCAAGATCGAAGACGTCATCGGTATGCCGAACCTTATCGAAATCCAGAAGAAGTCCTACCAGTGGTTCCTGGACGAAGGTCTCAAAGAGGTTTTCAAGGATGTATCGGGTATCAACGATTACCAGAACAACCTTGTGCTCGATTTCATCGACTACACCCTCGATGTAGACCATCCCAACTACTCTGTCATCGAATGTAAGGAGAGAGACGCCACATACTCGGCGGCTATGCGCGTTACCGCCCGTCTGCTCAACAAAGAGACAGGCGAGATCAAGGAGAGCAACGTATTCATGGGCGAGTTCCCGCTCATGACCGACTCCGGTACATTCGTCATCAACGGCGCTGAGCGCGTTATCGTATCTCAGCTCGTCCGTTCACCGGGCGTATACTTCAAGATGGACCATGACAAGACCGGTAAGGAGCTGTTTTCATCAACAGTCATCCCTAACCGCGGCGCTTGGCTTGAGTATGAGAACGACGTAAACGACGTTTTCTATGTCCGTATAGATAAGAACCGCAAGCTGCCTATCACCGTATTCCTCAGAGCCTTAGGTCTCGGCACCGACGGCGATATCATCGAGATGTTCGGCGACGACAAGCGCATCAAGGCTACCTTTGAGAAGGACGGCTGCAAGAGCGTAGAGGACGGACTTATCGAGGTCTACCGCAAGCTGCGTCCCTCTGAGCCGCCCACGATCGAGAGCGCTCAGACCCACATCAACAACCTTTTCTTTGACCAGAGACGTTATGATATGTCTCGCGTCGGCAGATATAAATATAACAAAAAGCTCAATTTAGCCGGCCGTATCACAGGCCGCACTCTCACACAGCCCATCATCGCTCCCCGTACCGGCGAGGTCCTCGCTCAGCGCGGCGACACGATCACACGCGAGAAAGCTGCCGAGATCGATAACGCGGGTGTAAAGTTCGCGTTCATCGCGGGTGATGAAGGCCACGAGATCAAGGTCCTCTCAAACGGCATGGTAGATATCAACGCCTATGTCGATTTCGACTGCGCTCCCTTAGGCGTAAAAGAGAGAGTTTCCTTCGACGTTCTGTGTGAGATCCTCGACTCCTGTGAGAACGAGGACGAGCTCAAGGCTGAGATCGAGCGCAGAGCCCATGAGCTTGTACCCAATCACATCACCACCGACGATATCTTCGCTTCGGTCAACTATATGAACTGTCTTGCCGAGCACGTCGGCACTACAGACGACATCGACCACCTCGGAAACCGCCGCATCCGCTGCGTAGGCGAGCTGCTGCAGAACCAGTTCCGCATCGGTTTCTCACGTCTCGAGCGTGTTATCCGCGAGCGTATGACCCTGCAGGCTCAGGATCCCGAGGCTCTCACTCCCGCGTCGCTTATCAATATCCGTCCCGTAACCGCGGCTATCAAGGAATTCTTCGGTTCCTCGCCGCTGTCACAGTTCATGGATCAGACCAACCCCCTTGCCGAGCTGACACATAAAAGACGTCTGTCAGCGTTGGGTCCCGGCGGTCTGAGCCGAGACAGAGCCGGATTTGAGGTTCGTGACGTACATTATACCCACTACGGACGTATGTGTCCTATCGAGACCCCCGAAGGTCCTAACATCGGTCTGATCTCCTACCTCGCTACCTTTGCGCGCGTCAACGAGTACGGCTTTATAGAGGCTCCGTTCCGCAAGATCGACAAAGAGACAGGCATAGTCACCAAAGAGGTCGTCTATATGACAGCCGACATGGAGGACGAGTTCAGAGTAGCTCAGGCTAACGAACCCCTCGACGAAGAAGGCCGCTTCATCCACAAGAAGGTCGTAGGCCGTCATAAGGACGAGTTCGTCGAGCTCAAGGCTTCTAAGTTCGATTACATGGACGTTTCTCCGAGAATGGTCGTATCGGTAGCTACCGCTATGATCCCGTTCCTCGAGAACGATGACGCGAACCGCGCGCTGATGGGCTCAAACATGCAGAGACAGGCTGTACCGCTCATGGTCACCCAGTCTCCTATCGTCGGTACAGGCATGGAGTACAAGGCAGGTACCGACTCCGGCGTTTGCGTACTCGCCGATGACGACGGTACCGTAATGAGCGTAGACGCCAACCATATCGTTGTCCAGTATGACAACGGCAAGGTAAAGGAGCACGAGGTCATCAAGTTCCTCCGCTCCAACCAGGGCACCTGTATCAACCAGATCCCCGTTGTAGAGCGCGGACAGCGCGTCTCTAAGGGCGAGGTGCTGGCTGACGGCCCCGCTACCAAGAACGGCGAGATCTCCCTCGGTAAGAACGCTTTGATCGGCTTCATGACCTGGGAGGGCTACAACTACGAGGACGCTGTTCTTATCAACGAAAAGATAGTCCGCGATGATGTTTATACATCTATCCATATCGAAGAATACGAGATCGACGCCCGTGATACCAAGCTCGGACCCGAAGAGATAACCCGCGACATCCCCAATGTCGGCGAGGATATGCTCAAGGATCTTGACGAGAACGGTATCATCCATGTAGGCGCCGAGGTTCACGCAGGCGATATCCTTGTCGGTAAGGTAACCCCCAAGGGCGAGACCGAGCTCACAGCTGAGGAGAGACTTCTCAGAGCGATCTTCGGCGAGAAGGCGAGAGAGGTCAGAGATACCTCGCTGCGCGTTCCTCACGGCGAGAGCGGTATCGTAGTAGACGTAAAGGTATTCACCCGCGAGGACAGCCGCGACGAGCTGCAGCCCGGCGTGAACAAGGTAGTCCGCTGCTATCTCGCTCAGAAGCGCAAGATCTCTGTCGGCGACAAGATGGCCGGACGCCACGGCAACAAGGGTGTTGTTTCGCGCATACTCCCTGTTGAGGATATGCCCTTCCTGCCCGACGGTACTCCGCTCGATATCGTTTTGAACCCCCTCGGCGTACCTTCCCGTATGAACATCGGTCAGGTACTTGAGGTCCACCTCGGCTACGCCTGCAAGGCGCTGGGCTGGAAGATCATGACCCCCGTATTCGACGGCGCTCACGAGCAGGATATCTTTGAGCTGTTCGAGCAGATCAGGGACAAGGACGATTATCCCGATATGCGCGAGGTTACCGGTATCGACTTCGGCGAGTGCTTCAGACATAACGGCATTTCTATGGAGGGCAAGACCCAGCTGCGCGACGGCAGAACAGGCGAACCCTTCGATAACCCCGTAACCGTAGGTTATATGTACTACCTCAAGCTCCATCACCTCGTTGACGATAAGATCCACGCCCGTTCAACAGGTCCTTACTCACTGGTAACCCAGCAGCCCTTGGGCGGTAAGGCTCAGTTCGGCGGTCAGCGCTTCGGTGAGATGGAAGTCTGGGCGCTCGAGGCTTACGGCGCGGCTTATACCCTGCAGGAGATATTGACCGTCAAGTCCGATGACGTAGTAGGCCGTGTAAAGGCTTATGAGTCCATCGTAAAGGGTCAGAATATCCCCACACCCGGTATCCCCGAGTCCTTCAAGGTCCTTATCAAAGAACTGCAGTCGCTCTCTCTCGACGTTCGCGTACTCAACTCCGATGGCGAGGAGATCGACTTAAAGCAGCACTTCGACGAGGACGACGATATCCCCGTAGCTACCGACGACGAGACCCTCGAGGAGGATCAGGTAATGACCTCTATGGACGGCTTCCTGCTTGACGAGGATCAGGACGAAGAGGGCAATATGTTTGACGAGTCATCTATATTTGAGGATCAGGACGATATGCTCGATTATGATGACTTCGGCTCAGATGAAATATAACTAAGGAGGGGCTGTAATGGATAATAACGTTTTTGACTCAATTAAAATCGGTCTTGCTTCTCCCGATCAAATAAGAGAATGGTCTTACGGCGAGGTAAAAAAGCCTGAGACGATCAACTACAGAACCTTAAAGCCCGAGCGCAACGGACTTTTCTGCGAGCGTATTTTCGGACCCACCAAGGACTGGGAATGTAACTGCGGTAAGTACAAGCGTATCCGCTATAAGGGCAAGATATGTGACCGCTGCGGCGTTGAGGTCACCCGCGCCAAGGTAAGAAGAGAGCGTATGGGTCATATCGAGCTCGCCGCTCCCGTATCTCATATCTGGTACTTCAAGGGTATCCCGTCGAGGATCTCTCTCATGCTGGATATCTCTCCGAGAACACTCGAGAAGGTGCTTTACTTCTCATCCTATATCGTAACCGATCCCGGCGACGCCAGAGAGCTCTCTAAGCTCCAGCTCCTTTCTGAGCAGGAGTACCGCGATATGCGCGAGAAGTATGAGGACGACTTCAAGGCGGGCATGGGCGCTGAGGCTATCCGCGACCTGCTGGCTGAGATCGACCTTGATGCTCTCTCTGCCGAGATCAAAGAGGCTCTCGAGAACTGCTCTACCTCTCAGAAGAGAGCCCGTCTCTCAAAGCGCCTTGAGGTAGTAGAGGCGTTCCGTCTCTCGGGCAACCGTCCCGAGTGGATGATTTTGGAGGTACTGCCGGTTATCCCGCCGGATATCCGTCCTATGGTACAGCTCGACGGCGGCCGTTTCGCGACCTCAGACCTCAACGACCTCTATCGCAGAGTTATCAACCGTAACAACCGCCTCGCCCGACTTTTAGAGCTCGAGGCTCCCGATATCATCATCCGCAACGAGAAGAGAATGCTGCAGGAGGCTGTTGACGCCCTTATCGACAACGGCAGACGCGGCAGACCCGTAACGGGTCCCTCCAACCGTTCGTTAAAGTCACTCTCCGATATGCTCAAGGGTAAGCAGGGACGCTTCCGTCAGAACCTTCTTGGTAAGCGTGTCGACTACTCCGGCCGTTCGGTTATCGTCGTAGGCCCTGAGCTTAAGATGTACCAGTGCGGTCTGCCTAAGGAGATGGCTTTAGAGCTGTTCAAGCCCTTCGTTATGAAGCGCCTTGTTGAGACTAAGGTTTCTCAGAACATCAAGGCTGCCCGTAAGGCTGTCGAGAGAGCTAAGCCCGAGGTCTGGGACGCTCTCGAGGTAGTAATCAAGGGTCATCCCGTACTGCTCAACCGCGCTCCTACACTTCACAGACTGGGTATACAGGCGTTCGAGCCCGTACTCGTCGAGGGCAGAGCCTTAAAGCTCCATCCGCTGGTATGTACCGCGTACAACGCCGACTTCGACGGCGACCAGATGGCTGTTCACGTACCGCTCTCTGCTGAGGCTCAGGCTGAGGCTCGCTTCCTCATGCTGGCAGCCGGCAACCTCTTGAAGCCCTCAGACGGTAAGCCTGTCGTTGTTCCTACCCAGGATATGATCCTTGGCTCTTACTATCTGACGCTCGACAAGGACGGAGAGCCCGGCGAGGGTAAGGTATTCAAGGACGTTGACGAGGCTCTGATGGCTTATCAGACCCACTATGTAACGCTCCACAGCAAGATCAAAGTAAGACGCGAGGCTGTCATCGACGGCGAGCTCAAGCACGCTATCGTAGATACCTCGGTCGGTAAGATAATATTCAACCGCGCTGTTCCTCAGGATCTCGGCTTTGTCGACAGATCCGTTGAGGAGAACCTCTTCAAGTTCGAGGTAGACTTCCTCGTCGGCAAGAAGCAGCTCGGTAAGATAATCGACGCCTGCATCCGCGTCCACGGTACCGAGGTCACAGCCGATGTCCTGGATAAGATCAAGGCGCAGGGCTACAAATATTCCACCATCGGCGCGATCACCGTCGCTGTCTGCGACGCTACCATCCCGCCTGAGAAGAAAGAGATCATCGAGAAGGCTGAGGCTGACGTCGACGCTATCCGTGAAGAGTACAACATGGGTCTGAGATCCGACCAGGAGAGATACGAGAAGGTTCTCTCTATCTGGGAGAAGGCGACCAACGACGTTACCGATAAGCTTCAGAGCAACCTCGACCGCTACAACCCGATCTACATGATGGCCGATTCGGGCGCCCGTGGTTCCATGAGCCAGATCAGACAGCTCGCGGGTATGCGCGGACTTATCGCCAACACCTCAGGTAAGACCATCGAGATCCCGATCAGAGCTAACTACCGTGAGGGTCTTAACATCCTCGAATACTTCATCTCCTCCCGCGGCGCGCGTAAAGGTCTTGCCGATACCGCGCTTCGTACCGCCGACTCGGGTTATCTGACCCGCCGTCTGGTCGACGTATCTCAGGAGGTCATCATCCGTGAGGACGACTGCCACGCCAACGAAGGTCTTGAGGTCTTTGACATCAAGGCGGGCAAGCAGGTTATCGAAGAGATGCACGAGCGTCTCATGGGTCGTTACCTCGTCCGTGATTTCTGCGACGAGAACGGCAACGTTCTGGTATCCAAGGATACCCTCATGGGCGATAAAGAGGCTGATATCATCTGCAATTCCGGCGTTGAGAGCGTAGAGATCCGCTCGATCCTCGCCTGCCGCTCAAAGCACGGCGTCTGCAAGAAGTGCTACGGCTCCAACCTTGCCAACGGCCAGCCTGTCACGGTCGGTGAGGCTGTCGGTATCATCGCCGCTCAGTCCATCGGCGAGCCCGGTACACAGCTTACGATGCGTACCTTCCATACGGGCGGTGTCGCTTCGGCAGAGGATATCACACAGGGTCTGCCCAGAGTTGAAGAGCTCTTTGAGACCCGTAAGCCCAAGAACCTCGCCATCATCTCTGAGATAGACGGTGAAGTTCGCTTCGACGAGATCAAGAACACCCGTCACGCTATCGTATTCAACACCGAGACAGCCGAGGAGAAGAGCTATCTTATCCCGTTCGGCTTCCGCGTAGCTGTCGAAGATGGTCAGCATATCCGTAAGGGCGACAAGATCACCGACGGCGCTGTCAACCCCCACGATATACTCGATATCATGGGCGCGAAGGCTGTTCAGGACTACCTTATCAGCGAGGTACAGAGCACCTACCGCTTGCAGGGTGTTGATATCAACGATAAGCACATCGAGGTCATCGTCCGCCAGATGCTCAAGAAGGTAAGAGTGGATGATCCGGGTTCGACCGACTTCATGCCCGGTCAGATGTATAACCGCAACGATGTTCTTTATGCTAATAAAGAAATAAAAGAGCGTATCGCTAACGGTGAAGAGGGTCTCAAAGAGGCTACATGGACACAGCTCCTGCTGGGTATCACAAAGGCTTCTCTCGCGACCGACAGCTTCCTGTCTGCTGCGTCCTTCCAGGAGACCACACGCGTACTCACCGACGCCGCTATCAAGGGCAAGGTCGATCCGCTGGTAGGTCTTAAGGAGAACGTCCTCATCGGTAAGCTCGTACCCGCGGGTACAGGTATGGCGCGTTATAACAACATCAAGCTTGAGGAGAACTTCATCCCCACAGCTCCCGCCGCTCCTTCAGAGGAATAATATAATAATCACAACGGGTCTCCCTTAACGGGGAGACCTGTTTTGTTTTAAATCTGACAGGTGTCATGATACTTTCTGTAATAGATCACAGGACTTGCAGATGGGATATATAGTGCTATTGTTTAGTTTTTACACAAATGATTGTATAAAATAACCAAAAACGAGTGTGATTTTTCTATACTGTTAAAGATGACAAAAACCCTCTGTTTTGTTGAAACAGTTACGGTATTGTAATATAATATTTATAATAGCTTAGTGCGGGCATTGCACTCGGTTAATTATCTTTTTAGGAGGAGATTACATGAAACACACTAAACGCGTGGTAAGTATAGCTCTCGTTATCGCTATGATGATCTCTATGTTTACCATGTGCGTCACGCCTATGAGCGCCGCGACTAAATACGACGGCCCTCCGCTTCGAGGCGACGTTGACCGCGACGGCGACGTCACCCTGAAAGACGCGTTATTTCTTCAGCTTTCTCTGGTAGATACAGAGGGCTATATCAGCAGCAGCGAGTATAGCAGTATGCCGCGCGATCAGATCGAATTCCGTATAGCTAACGTTTGGCCGAGCGAAGACGATATCACTCTGCTCGACGTTCTTTATATCCAGCTGTATCTGATCGATGATCCCAGTGCTATGGGTCTGGGTATAGAGGAACCCTTAGATGAGTATCCCACCGAGCCTACTCAAAAGCCCACCCAGCCGGCGACCGAGCGTCCTACTCAAAAGCCTACTCAGCCCGCTACTCAGCCCGCAACCCAGCCCGCTACTCAGCCTGCTACTCAGCCTGCAACTCAGGATCTGAGCGATAAGGCTGTCATCACCCTGTTCAATAACGGTGTTCAGTATGAGACCGCTACTTTCAATGTCGGCGACACCTTCACCGTTTACACCATCCTCAATACTGCCGATATAGACGGCGGTAAGGTATCTACCGTAGCCGGTGAGCAGTATTATACATACTCCATGCTCGAGCGCGTAGACGCCCTTGATGAGGAAAATATGATAGACGACGTCGATACCGTTTTCCCGATCATGACTGACAAGGCTATGGGCAACGGCATGGATGAGGGCGCGCTCTACTTCACAGGCTCCAACGCCTCTAAGAAGAAGCCCTTTATCTTCAATACCGACGAGAGCTGCCTGGTCGTAACTCAGTACAAGGTCACCGCTCCCGGTGAGGGCGCTGTCAACACCATGCTCAAGACCGTAGCTCTGACCGATGATTACCTCACACAGATCATCAAGGATTACAAGGTTGTTGACGGATACGATCCCAAGTATTTCTCGACCTTTACCTTAGGCGTTACTCCCACATCCGCGCCTGAGACACAGCCCGCTACTCAGCCCGCTACACAGGCTCCTACGACCAAGCCTACAACACAGCCGGTAACACAGGCTCCCACAACCAAGCCTACAACTCAGCCGGTAACACAGGCTCCTACAACCAAGCCTACAACGAAGCCTACCACGGCTCCTACAACAGCGCCCACAACGAAGCCTACAACCAAGCCTACCACAGCTCCGACAACAGCGCCCACAACGAAGCCTACAACCAAGCCTACTACAGCTCCGACTACCGTTCCTACAACTCCCGCGGGTAAAGCTACCGTTACCCTCGACGGCAGAGAGGTCAAGACCTTCAACGTAGGCGAGACCTTCACGGTATATACCTATCTGAACGCCGCGAACGTAGACAGCGGTAAGATGTCTACCGTAGCCGGCGACCAGCTTTATACATCCTCTATCCTTCAGATCGCCGACACTCTCGACGATGAGAACATGATCGACGACGTCGATACCGTATTCCCGATAATGAAGGACAAGGCTATGGGTAACGCCGCTATATCCGGCGAGTTCATCTACACAGGCTCCAACGCCTCTAAGAAGAAGCCTTTCGTATTCAATACAGATGACGCGAAGCTCTGCGTGCTTCAGTATAAGGTTATCGCACCCGGTGAGGCGACTATCAATACAGGGCTCAAGACACTGGCTCTTACCGATGATCATCTCACAAGAGTAGTAGATAAGTATGAAGTACAGCCCGGTTATGATATCGTTAACTTCTCATCTTTCAATGAGAACGCCGTAGCTCCCACAACTGCACCTACACAGGCTCCTACAACCAAGCCCACAACAAAGCCTACCACGGCTCCTACAACAGCGCCTACAACAAAGCCCACAACGAAGCCCACTACGGCTCCGACGACAGCGCCTACTACGAAGCCTACAACCAAGCCTACTACAGCTCCGACGACCGCTCCTACAACTCCTGCCGGCACAGCTACAGTTACACTTGACGGCAGAGAGACTAAGACCTTCAACGTAGGCGAGACCTTCACGATATACACCTTCCTGAATACATCCAATGTCGACAGCGGTAAGATCTCTACCGTAGCAGGCGACCAGCTTTATACATCCTCTATCCTTCAGATCGCCGATACTCTCGACGATGAGAACATGATCGACGACGTCGATACCGTATTCCCGATAATGAAGGACAAGGCTATGGGTAACGCCGCTATATCCGGCGAGTTCATCTACACAGGCTCCAACGCCTCTAAGAAGAAGCCTTTCGTATTCAATACAGATGACGCGAAGCTCTGCGTGCTTCAGTATAAGGTTATCGCACCCGGTGAGGCGACTATCAATACAGGGCTCAAGACACTGGCTCTTACCGATGATCATCTCACAAGAGTAGTAGATAAGTATGAAGTACAGCCCGGTTATGATATCGTTAACTTCTCATCTTTCAATGAGAACGCCGTAGCTCCTACAACTACACCTACTCAGCCCGTTACACAGGCTCCCACAACAAAGCCTACCACGGCTCCTACAACAAAGCCTACAACGAAGCCTACCACGGCTCCGACAACTGCGCCTACAACCAAGCCTACAACTAAGCCCACCACGGCTCCTACAACAGCGCCCACAACGAAGCCTACCACGGCTCCTACAACAGCGCCTACTACGAAGCCTACAACCAAGCCTACTACAGCTCCGACAACCGCTCCCACAACTCCTGCCGGCACAGCTACAGTAACCCTTGACGGCAGAGAGACTAAGACCTTCAATGTAGGCGAGACCTTCACGGTATACACCTTCCTGAATACAGCCAATATAGACAGCGGTAAGATCTCTACCGTAGCAGGCGACCAGCTTTATACATCCTCTATCCTTCAGATCGCCGATACTCTCGACGATGAGAACATGATCGACGACGTCGATACCGTATTCCCGATAATGAAGGACAAGGCTATGGGTAACGCCGCTGTATCCGGCGAGTTCGTATTCACCGGCTCGAACGCATCCAAGACAAGACCCTTCGTATTCAATTCTGATGCTTCCAAGCTCAGCGTAGTTACATATAAGGTCATCGCTCCCGGTGAGGCGACCATCAATACAGGGCTCAAGACACTCGCTAAGATCGATGATTACCTTACAAGAATAATCGATAATTATACTTTACAGCCCGGTTATGATATCGTTAACTTCTCATCTTTCAATGAGAACGCCGTAGCTCCCACAACTGCACCTACACAGGCTCCTACAACCAAGCCTACAACTAAGCCTACCACGGCTCCGACAACTGCGCCTACTACGAAGCCTACAACCAAGCCTACTACAGCTCCGACGACCGCTCCCACAACTCCTGTCGGCACAGCTACCGTAACCCTTGACGGCGTTGAGACTAAGACCTTCAACGTAGGCGAGACCTTCACGGTATACACCTTCCTGAATACATCCAATGTCGACAGCGGTAAGATCTCTACCGTAGCAGGCGACCAGCTTTATACATCCTCTATCCTTCAGATCGCCGATACTCTCGACGATGAGAACATGATCGACGACGTCGATACCGTATTCCCGATAATGAAGGACAAGGCTATGGGTAACGCCGCTGTATCCGGCGAGTTCGTATTCACCGGCTCGAACGCATCCAAGACAAGACCCTTCGTATTCAATTCTGATGCTTCCAAGCTCAGCGTAGTTACATATAAGGTTATCGCTCCCGGTGAGGCGACCATCACACCGAGGTTAAGGACACTCGCTATGATCGATGGTTCCCTTACAAGAATAATCGATAATTATACTTTACAGCCCGGTTATGATATCGTTTACTTCTCATCCTTCAATGAGAACGCCGTAGCTCCCACAACTGCACCTACACAGGCTCCTACAACCAAGCCTACAACTAAGCCCACCACGGCTCCTACAACAGCTCCCACAACGAAGCCTACTACGGCTCCTACTCAGGCTCCCACTCAGGCTCCCACAGCTAAGCCCACACAGGCTCCTACACAGGCTCCTACACAGGCTCCTACACAGGCACCTACTCAGGCACCTACTCAGGCTCCCGATCTCAGCGGCTACTATGTAGTCGGTTCGATGAACAACTGGATGCCCAACGCCGCTTATAAGCTCACTAAGAACGAGAGCGCCGATGCAGAAGAGTTTATGCTCGACGGCCTCACTCTCTCAACTACCGATCAGTTCAAGGTAGCTTACTCAGCCGACGGCTCTACTGTTGCAGATACAGATTATTTCCCGAGCGGCATGGGCAACAACTACGGCGAGAACGGCGAGATCACAGCCGCGGGCACCTACACCCTGTACTTCCGTCCCAACGGCGACGGCGGCTCCGATTGGTTCAACAGCGTGATCTATATAGACGGTATGAGCGCTCCCGTGACCGAGGCAACTCAGGCTCCCACAACTCCCGTCACCGATACCATCACCGTATACTTTACCGACGCTCTCAGCTGGGGCAGCGTGAGCGTATATTACTGGAACGACGGTCCCGCTTGGCCCGGTACAGCTATGACCGAGTATGAGACCAACGGCTACGGCCAGAAGGTTTATTCTGCAACCGTTCCCGAGAATGTGACCGGTATCATCTTCAACGGCGGCGGCAACCAGACAGTAGATATCACCACAGGTATCACCGACGGCGCTCAGTGGTACACCACAGGCTCTAAGAACGGCAACAACTTTGAGGTTCAGTTAGTCGGCTCTGAGACCCCGACCACCGCTCCCGAGACCCAGGCTCCGACCACCGCTCCCGTAAAGAATACCCTCACCCTCAAGGCGGGTATGTGGGATAAGGACGGCGCGAGATTTGCCGCTTACTTCTTCGGCAACGGTGAAACATGGGTCAGCATGAGCGGCTCTAACGGCACCTATACCGTTGAGGTACCCGATGGCTACACAAGCGTTATCTTCTGCCGCATGAACGGCAGCACCACCGATAATAACTGGAACAACAAGTGGAACCAGACCGCCGACCTGACAATCTCAGGCAATATCGGTAAGACATATAATATAACAGGCTGGGACAAGAGCGGCTATTGGGGCTGATACTCCTATAACCGTTTGTTATCCGCGCAGACAGTTTATAACACCTTTCAGGGGCAGACTTCGGTCTGCCTCTGTTTTACTATATGGTTGTAATTCTATACAGATATGTTATAATCGTAAAAAAGATCAAATATTTTTATAACCAATGCAACACTTCGGCTCATTTTTCGCACTTATAGAGTGAACGACGCCGCAGGAGGTTCATTATGGATGAGAAAAGCTTGGCGCTGAGGGCTTCTCAGGGTGACAAAGAAGCCTTCGCCGCGCTGTATATGCTGTACAGAGACGATCTGTACCGATACGCTTATTATAAGCTCGGCAGCTCTGAGGACGCGCGTGACGCGGTCTCAGAATGTATCGTCTCGGCCTTTGAGAGCATAGGCTCACTGCGCTCCGCGGGCTCATTCAAGCCGTGGATCTTCCGTATCCTGTACCGCTCCTGCGCAGTCTGCATAGCCCGACAGAGTGAACAGAGCGGCCGCGCCGATGTATCTGAGCTCGATAAGCTCCCGTCTGAGGACGGCGGTATCTCGGCTGAGCTAAAAGAGGCGTTTGGCGTCCTCAGCCCGCAGGACAGAGACATCGTTCTGCTGTCGGCTCTCGGCGGCTACAACAGCCGCGAGATATCCGCTATGACGGGTATCGGGGCTGTTACGGTGCGTTCGCGGCTCTCGCGTTCGCTCAAAAAAATGAGAAGCTTTCTGGAGTGATCGATATGAAAAATGATCTTGACTTTTTGCGTGATAAACTCGCTCAGGAAGGGGTAGATGCCCCGTCCGAAATGGACGAAAAATATGTTATGGAGACCCTCAGCGGCGTTGAGCCCAAGGTGATCGGCGTTGATAAAAAGAAAAAGCGCCGCATGGGCGCACTTATCGGCGGCATAGCGGCGGCTTTGGCGCTGGTGATAGGCGTTACGGCGGCGATCGGTACCCATTTCGTCAAAGCGCCGTCGGGTACCCCTTATTTGCCGTCGAGAACTCTTGACTTGCCGGGAGGGCTTTCTCTGATACGGTTCAGCAGTCATGAGGAGATAAATAATGCTGTAAAAGAATTAAAAACCAAGCGTGACAGCATACCCATGAAATTCAGAGAAGACAGCTTCGCTCAGAGCTCCGATATGCTTCAGGGCGGCTACAGCGAAGAGAATTCTTTCAGTACCTCAAACGGCAGCTCCGGTTCAACCGGCAGCTCGGGGCAGTCAAGCTCAAGCGCGGACGGAGCAAAAGCCTCCGATACCTCATCCTTCAGCGAGACCTATAAACAGGTAGACGGCGTTGATGAGGCCGATATCATCAAGACCGACGGCAGGTATATCTACTGCACCGACCGAGCCTTATCCGATGATATCATTGTATTTTCAGCCGACAACGGCAGAGCTGAGCGGGTGGCTGAGATATCTGTCGACAGTATGCTGCCTACTCCCGACGAGGCTGACATATACTGCGCCTCAAAGGGCGCTTATGTAGAGGACTTCTACCTTCACGGCGACAGGCTGATCGTGGTATGCGATGATCTGAGCGACCGCGGCGGCTATACCGACGGCATAACACGCGCGCTCGTATATGATATCGGCGACGTTGATGACATCAATCTGATCGACAGCTTTACCCAGAGCGGCTACCGTGTGTCCTCCCGTATGATCGGCGATATGCTTTATATCGTGTCCGATTATACGACGTATGAGGATAATTATATCCCGGCCTGCGGCAGGGGATCCGACTGCCGTGAGCTGCCCGCCGACCAAGTCTACAGCGTTGACGACCCCGATCAAGAGAGCTTTCTTGTCATAAGCGCATATAACACCGCCGACCACACGGCTCAAACCGAGACCAAGGCGATCTTGGGCGCGGCTCAGGATCTTTATTGCAGCGGAAATAATATGTACATCTATGCCACCGATTGGGGCTATGAGCCCTACAGCGTGTGGAGCAGCTCTATCGGCGTCGAGGTCACTAAGGATAACTCCAACAGCTCGGATATCACCTCGCGCATCCTTAAGGTCAGCCTGAGCGACGGTATAGACTTCACCGCTTATACTCAGATCGAAGGCAGTATCTACGGTCAGTACGCCTTTGACGAGAGCGGCGGATACCTGCGCGTAGCCACCACGAGCGAAAATGAATACGATCGGGTCAACACCAATAACCTTTTCGTACTTGACGAAGCTCTCAACACGGTCGGTTCCGTGAACGGCTTCGCGAGGAATGAAGAGATCAAGGCTGTCCGGTATTTCGGCGACACCGCCTATGTCATAACCTATGAACAGACCGACCCGCTCTTTGTGATAGACCTCAGCGAGCCCTCAAAGCCTCAGATAACCGGCAGCGTAGAGATATCGGGCTTCTCGAGTATGCTCGTGCCTGTCGGCGACGACCTTGTGCTCGGCATAGGCTACCACGATGAGAACAACGTTTATACCGGCTATATAACTGAGAGCGGTACCAAGCTCGCGCTCTTTGACGTCAGCGATAAGTCCGAGCCGAAGGTGCTCGATACAAAGTCATATATAGATCATTATTCGGTCGTACAGCATAACCCAAAGGCTCTTGTGTATAACCCCGAGCGCGACGATTATCTGATACCGCTGAACTATGAATATTACGGCTATTACGACAAGACCACGCTTGAGTATACCGAGGTCAACGAGTATAAAGGCGGGTATCTGAATTTCAAGATATCTGACGGCAGGATAATCGAGACCGATAAGCATACCGCCGACTGTAATTCTGTCGACCGCTGTGTATACATCGGCGACTATGTATACATGACCGCATTTGACAACGGCAGGCTGAACGTCCTCGGCGCGGAATATAAATAATAAGTTGAATAATGCCTCCGTTTAGGGGGCATATTCTTTTGAATTATTTTATAAAAAATACCTAAAAGTGCTGAATTTTGTAGTAATATGTGTTATAATCACAGAATAAGGCAGATATTAGTTTATTTGCCTAAAGCATATGGGATATATTTCGTGCCGGCGCGCGCTTGCATTTATCGCCGAGGCATGAAAAATCAGCAAAAGTTCGGAGTGTGATCTATATGGACAAAAGAAATGATATTTCCCGTGATGACCTTGATAAGAACGGGATGACGCCCCCAACCTTTACGTCTGACGCTGAGGAAGTCAAGACCGACGACACCGAGCCCACCTCTGAAACCGCTCAGACCGAGGCTGAGACCGACACGGCTGAGGGTGAGACCGATAAGCCCGAGAGCACTGAGCCCACCGCTGAAACCGCTCAGACTGAGGCTGAGACCGATACGACAGAGGTCGCAGCGGATAAGCCCGAGAGCACCGAGCCCGCGGCTGAAACCGCTCAGACCGAGGCTGAGACCGATACGGCAGAGGTCAAAGCGGATAAGCCCGACGGCGCTGAACCTCCCGCCAAGAAACCCTTCTTCAACAGCGAGTTTTTCACTAAGAACAAGCGCTTCATAATCGGCGGTATAGGTGCGGTTTTGGCTATAATCATAGCTATCGTTGTGATCGTGCTCATTACCAGAAAGCCCCCTGTCAGCGTAGAGCTGCCTGGCGGTATGTCGGTTGTGCAGTACCGTGAAGCGGGCGATATCAAGAGCACTATGAAGAAGCTCAGCAAAAAGTCTGAAGAAGATGAAAAGACTAAATCTCAGATCACCGACTTCGTCAAGAACATAGTCGGCGACAGCGGTCTGGGTCTGATGAACAATAACTCTGTAGAGTCGTTCCTGTCATCTATCGTGCCCGCGAGCCTTCTCAACAGCGTCGAGGGCGCTCTCCTGTCATACAACGATACCTATAAAGAGATAGACGGCGTTGAAGAGGGTGACATCATCCGCACCGACGGGCGATACCTCTATTGCGTCAATACCTCATACTCGGCTGACAGTATCGCGGTTTACACCGTTGAGAACGGTCGCTCCGAGAAGGTGACCGATATAGAGGTCGGCAGCAACCATACCACGCCCGAGGATCTGATCTTTGAGTATCTGCCCGACTCGTGCTATATCAATAACTTTTACCTGCTCGAGAACAAGCTCATAGTCATGTGCAATGATATGACCGTACATGACGGCAAGGACGAGGCGGTCACACGAGTGGTCGAATTAGATATCAAGGACGTCAGAAACCCCTCTGTCGTTGACAGCTTCACCCAGAGCGGCAGCCTCTCAAATTCCCGTATGATAGGCGATATGCTCTATGTAATGTCCTACTATACTCCCGCCGACAGCAATCTTATACCCGTTTGCGGTGATGACGAGACCATAAAGGAGCTTGACCCCGAGTGCGTTTACAGCGTCGCAAAGCCCGTAGAGCCGAGCTACTTCCTTATCAGCGCGGTCAATACCGCCGATCCCGCCTCTCAGCCCGCTACCAAGGCTATCCTCGGCGGAGCTGACGACGTATACTACGGCGACGGTTGTCTCTATATCTACGCGACCGACTGGGAGTATTACAACAAGCTATGGGACGGTTCTCTGCTTGATATGATGCTCTCTGAAGAGAGCGACGGAGAGGAGATCAAGGGTATCACCTCAAGCGTTCTCAAGATAAGCCTGAACAACAGCATAGACCTCGCCGCGTATTCTGAGATAGACGGCGAGATATACGATAAGTGCGCCTTTGACGAGACCGACGGTTATCTGCGCGTAGTCACCACGAGCTATGAGAACTGGGAGGAGATAAATAACCTCTATATCCTCGATGAAAAGCTCGGCCTGGTCGGTTCTGTCTCGGGCTTTGCCAAGAACGAGTACATCAATACCGTTCGCTATATGGGAGACACCGCTTATGTAGTCACCTATAATGAGACCGCTCCGCTGAATGTGATAGACCTCAGCGACCCCAAGGCTCCCAAGTCCAAGGGCGCTGTTGAGGTAAAGGGCTTCTCAGATATGCTTGTGCCCGCGGATGATAATAAAGTGCTCTCGATCGGCTACTGTGACGAGAAGGGCGATCATTGCGACTGGTATAACGCCGCCGGAATGAAGCTCACTCTCTTTGACGTCAGTGACAGGTTCAATCCGAAGGCTCTCGATACAAAGAGCTATGTGAAATACTACTCAGAGGTCCAGGGCAATCCAAACGCGCTTGTCTATAACCCCGACCGCGATGAATACCTGATACCGCTCAACTACGACGAGAGCTTTGTCAGTAGCTCTGATAAAGAGGCTAAAGCCGAGAGCGCTACCGCTGAGGGCGGAATGCTCTGCTTCAAGCTCGCTGACGGCAAGATAGTAGAGAGCGATAAGCAAAAGGCAGAATGTTCGTATATCGAACGCTGTGAATACCTCGAGGATTATGTATATATGTTCGGCTATGACCTTGAGGGCATCCACATCGAGAGCGCAAAATATAAGCAGTGATCATACAAAGCCTCCTATACGGGGGCTTTTGTTTTGTTTTGATACGTGTAGCCGTTCCGCTTCGCTCGTTCTATATTCTCCCTGAATGACGGCCCGAACATCACATACGGGTTTATCAGCGCTCTGAGACCCTTGCTTATCCAATCGTCGCACATATAACGTATGACCAGCTTGAAGTCATCGGCAGTGTGACCGTCCTCAAGATGATCTTCAAATATACTCTGCATAGAGGGTAAGGGTGAGAAGCAGGTATCGGCATACCTGTTCAAATAATCATAGATATCTGAAATGAATGGGATGATATGATCCGAGCTTGCTCGGCTGTCCGCGCTCTGCGCCTCATATTCGTTTTTGTCATCGCATTCCATTTCATATTCTTCTTCATATTCTTTATCTTCTTTGTATTCTTTATCTTCTTTGTATTCTTTATCTTCTTTGTATTCTTTATCTTCTTCGTATTCTTCTTCTTCTTTGTATTCTTCTTCGTATTGGTTTGTTTTGTTATCATTTGCTTGTTTTGATAAGCTGTTGCTTGTTTTAGCGGCGTTTTTGTTCTTCTTGGGAGCTCCGCCTTTTTTGCCCGCCTCACTGCGCTTTTTGCATATATCGTTGTACTTCTCAAAGTCTCTGTCCACCTGCTTCTTCAAGCCCTTGAACTTCATCGTCAGCATACCGTCGCCGCTGAAATCGGGCAGCTCTCCGCTCTCGGCGTATTCCAATAACGCCATGATCAGATCGCCGAGCTGTTCTCTCGATAAGAGCTCAAACTCATCATAGTTGTCTAAATACAGATAGATAGCTTTCGGTTTTTTCATATTGTCACTCTCCTTTTCCTTTCAACAACGGCGAAATAATAAAAAAAGTTGCATAAAACTATGCAACCGTATTATTTATTATTGATTTGCCATACTATCTTTTAGAAAGGCAGGAGATAATAAATGAGCAATAAACATGATAAGCCGTACAAAACGCCCGACGGCGCGAATATAGCCGGCGTGCCGATAGAAGAGCCGAACGCGGGCGTCGCCATACCGTCATCGGACGGAGCCGAGCCGTATATCCCGAGGCATTTAGCCCCTGATGACGCGCCGCATAGGAGAGAGGGCTCACACGCGGCAGAGCCGACAGGCGGCGCTGATTATATCCCTCAGCCCGACGGCACCAATATAGCCCCCAACGGCGCTGTCATACGCAATCCGTGGTCTGAAAAGCCCGAGATAAAGCCCGACTATGAGTATACGGACGAGCAGCAGGATTATGATCTGTTGATTATGTAGTTGGTACTTTTAATTGTAGGGGAGGGGCTTGCTCCTCCCGAGAAAGTTAGGAGTTAGGAGTTAGAAGTGAGGAGTTAGGAGTTGTGGGCGGGACACCCGCACCCTGTTTGTAGGGACGTAAGGTGGTAAATGAGTAGGGGAGGGGCTTGAGGTGCTGTCCAAATCTATGATTTGGCTAACAGCACCCATGCAACAGCGCTCCAAGAGCGAAGCGATTGGCTAAGCGCCACTGCTGCTCCTCCCGAGAAAGTTAGGAGTTAGAAGTGAGGAGTTGCGGGCGGGACACCCGCACCCTGTTTGTAGGGACGTAACTCAGTCTTACCACGATCAGCGTTCCACCAACAACAAAAGGCGTGCTTTTTACGGCACGCCTTTCTTTGTTAATGAATTGCTACAATTCAATCAATATTTCTTTCTCTCAACATAAGAGGTGTGGAGAAGCTCATGAGCGAGGTGTGAGCCGGGCTCGCCGAGATACTCGTCATAGATTGCCTTGATCTCGGGGTTGTCATGAGACTTTCTGTAGGGCAGGTTGAGGTCGTCCTCATACAGAGCCTTGGCTCTGAGCGCCTTAAGGTCAACGAAGTTGCGAACGTGACCGGGCTGGATGGGCTGACCGCCGCCGTTTACACAGCCGCCGGGGCAGCACATGATCTCTACGAACTGATAATCAGCTTCGCCTGCTCTGATCTTGTCAAGGATGACAGCCGCGTTCTTAAGACCGCTTGCGACAGCGACCTTAACGTTCATGCCCGCTACCTCATAGGTAGCCTCTTTGATACCGTCTGTACCTCTGACCTCGTTGTAGTCGATCTGCTTGAGATCCTCGCCTGTGAGTACGTCGGCTACGGTTCTCAGAGCAGCCTCCATAACGCCGCCTGTAGCGCCGAAGATTGTGCCCGCGCCTGTACCGATACCCATGATCGGGTCAAACTCGTCGTCGGGCAGATCGGTGAACTGGATACCCGCGGTCTTTATCATCTTAGCGAGCTCTCTGGTGGTGATAGAGATATCGTTATCCTGCATACCGTCGCGACCCTGGTCGTCACGCTTGATCTCAAACTTCTTGGCTACGCAGGGCATAACGGATACTACGACGATATCGTGAGGATCGATGCCTGCCTTCTCAGCGTAGTAGCTCTTTATCATAGCGCCCTGCATCTGCTGGGGTGACTTACAGGTCGAGAGGTGGGGGATGAGGTCGGGATAATAATGCTCACAGAACTTGACCCAGCCGGGTGAGCAAGAGGTGATCATCGGCAGAACGCCGCCGTTCTTTACTCTGTGGATGAACTCGGTGCCCTCTTCCATGATGGTGAGGTCAGCGCCGAAGTTGGTATCGAATACCTTGTCAAAGCCCAGCATCTTGAGGGCTGAGACCATCTTGCCTGTTACATTGGTGCCGATCGGCATACCGAAGCACTCGCCCAGAGTAGCGCGGATAGAGGGAGCTGTGTGGACTACAACGTGCTTTGTCGGGTCGGCGATAGCCTTGAATACCTCGGCGGTGTTGTCCTTCTCGACAAGAGCGCCTGTGGGGCAGACTACGGTACACTGACCGCAGCTTACGCAGCTTACGTCGGCAAGATCCTTGTTGAAGGCGCAGCCGATGGATGTATCAAAGCCTCTGTTGTTAGCGCCGATAACGCCTACATATTGCTCCTTACAAGCTGCTACGCAGCGGCGGCAGAGGATACATTTATTGTTGTTGCGTACAAGGTGAAGTGTGGAGACGTCCTCGTCATAGTGGGTCTCTTCACCGGCGAACTTCTGTTCGTCTACGCCGTACTCGAGGCACAGGGTCTGCAGCTCGCAGTTATCCGAGCGGGGGCATGACAGACACTTCTTGTCATGATTTGAGAGCAGCAGCTCAAGAGTGGTCTTGCGGTTCTGTCTGATCTCGGGAGTATTTGTGAAGATCTCGGTGCCGTCTCTGTCTATGGGATATACGCAGGCGGCTACGAGCGAACGAGCGCCCTTGACCTCGCATAAGCACATACGGCAGGCGCCGATCTCATTTATGTCCTTAAGGTAACACAGGGTCGGGATCTTGATACCGAACTTGTGGCACGCTTCAAGAATAGTAGTATTCTTTTCAACGGTATAATCCTTGCCGTTGATTTTGATATTAAGCATTTCCATGTTTCGTTCTCCTTTCCCTTAGCCCTTGATAATAGCCTTGAACTTACAGCTGTCCATACAAGCGCCGCACTTGATGCACTTGGAGGAGTCGATCTTGTAAGCGGGTCTCTTCTTGCCCTCGGGGATGTAGTCTGTGACAGAGATAGCGCCGACAGGGCACTTTCTTGAGCACAGCGAGCAGCCCATACAGCTGTCCTTGATGATGGTGTATTCGAGCAGATCCTTACATACGCCCGCGGGACACTTCTTGTCTACAACGTGAGCGACATACTCGTCGCGGAAGAAGTGCAGGGTAGAGAGCACGGGGTTGGGAGCTGTCTGACCGAGACCGCAGAGAGAATTCGCCTTGATGTAGTGGCACAGAGCCTCCATCTCGTCGAGCATCTCAAGTGAGCCCTGACCCTTTGTGATCTTCTCGAGCATCTCAAGAAGTCTCTTTGTACCGATACGGCAGGGAGTACACTTACCGCAGCTTTCGTCAACGGTGAACTCGAGGAAGAACTTAGCGATATCTACCATACAGTCGGTCTCGTCCATAACGATCAGACCGCCGGAGCCCATCATAGAGCCGATAGCCAAGAGGTTATCGTAGTCGATCTCGATATCGAGGTGCTCAGCGGGGATACAGCCGCCGGAGGGGCCGCCTGTCTGAGCCGCCTTGAACTTCTTGCCGTT
>CAMHAH010000022.1 GCA_946183365.1 uncultured Clostridia bacterium | reverse complement strand
TTTTACATTTGTGACTTTTGCCTATTGACAAACGGTCACTACATAACAGTATTACAGATATTAATGCGCAAATAAAATAACAACGCTCAGTTTATCGGACTTTATATCGTCCGTCAAACTGAGCGTTCTTTTATTATCTAATACGGCGCGCCGGGTAAGCAACCGAGAACAAATATCGGAACACCCGCTGCCTTCACCCATAGACAGGGTCTTTATAAAACGGTATCAGGTGTTTATTTATCGACAATGAATTGCTTCTCGATTTTCTATATACTATCAGAATATATCGCTTTTGTCTACAAGAAATCGAAAAGCTTTTGAAAGTATTATTGAATTGTTATTCCGTTCCTTTAAGAGCTTCGACCATATCTATCTTTTTATTCTTTCTCGCGACCATCAGACCGACTAAAAGCGATACTCCGAAAGTCAGCAGGACAGACACGCTGTAGGTCAGAGGGCCCAGCATCAGCTTCATCTCATATTCTCCCGCAAGGGCGGTGAGAAGCCACTGCAGAACGCCTACTCCCGCGGGCAAGCCGATAGCGACGCCGATCACCGTAAGCCAGATATTCTGTGATATCAGGAGTTTACCGATCGAGCGGTTGCGAAATCCGAGCACCTTCAAAGTCGCGAGCTCACGAGAACGCTCAACATAGCTCATTACGCCGAGGTTATACAAAACCACGATGCCGAGGATAACGGCGGCTATGACCAATATAACGACCATGCTGTCCATGATCTGTACAAAGCTGTTGAAGGTCTCCATAAGCTGAGCCTTATCCTGTTTGCCGGCGATAAGATCGGATGACTGTATGCTGTCCGCTTCTTTTTCAGAGTATATAGCGGTGAGAGTATAGTCGATACCGAGCTTTTCGGCGAGTGTGTCCGTCATAGTCACGCTCTCGGTCATGATAGCCCTGTTATATCCGATCACCTTAGCCGAATAGGTTTCGGTCGACCCATACGGAGAGAATTCTACCGTTTCTCCGATTTTCGCCCTGTCCTTCAATCTGAGGCAGAGATATACACCCTCATCGCTCAATTCGATACGCTTGTTGCTCTCATCGATCACATTGAGCATTCCTTTAGGATTATGTATGATGTCGAGCGTGACCGTATCGCCGTCAAGACTGATACCGCTGAGGCTCTCCCAGTCGCCGCCGATATCGGCGGCAAGGGATAAAGCGTCTTTCTTCTCAGCGTTATCGACAAGGTTCACCTTGGTCGTATAATCCGAGATATCATTTTCAAGCAGGCCAAGAAAACCCGCCATAGTATCACGCATACCAAGCCCGCCGACCATCAGGATCATACAGCCGACGATACCTAACAAAGTCATCGCAGAACGGCTCTTGTGTCGGCTCAGATCACGAAGGTTCCACTTGGTGCCGAATTTCATCCTGTTCCAGAAGCCAAAGCGTTCTAAGAGCATCTTTCGCATTTTCTTAGGCGAATAGGGTCTCAGGGCGTCGGCAGCCGTTCCATTGAGCTGCTGTCTGACAGACAAAAAGCTGATAAGGGTAAGCAAAACGACCGTACCCGCCATTACGGGATAACAGAACGACGGTACGGCCGCCGACCAATCGGGCATATCAAAGTAGGTGCCCATCATACCGTTCTCGCTCATCACGAGCTTGCATACGCCCAGACCGAGGAGAGTACCCAGTCCTGTACCGACCAGTCCGATAAACAAACCGTAGGATGTATAATGTCTGAGGATCCTGCGGTTCTTGAAGCCGAGGGCTTTCAGCGTTCCGATCTGGAGCTTTTCTTTTGTAGCGATACGGTGCATGGTGGTGACCATAGTGAGTATAGCGATAGCGAGGAACAGGACGGGCAGTACAGAGCCCATCGTCTTGCCCTCTTCAGCCTCACCCATCGCCTCCTGATAGACAACATGGTCATCCTTAGGCGTGACCATTATAGTTCGTCCGAGCTTCTCCTTGACCTCATCCTCAAGCTTCTCTTTATCCATATCCGAGAGCAGATTGATCTGCGCGAACACCTGATCCATCGCTTCGTCGATATTCTTATCGGTAAACAGGAGCTTTGACAGGCTGTCGTCAATGAATTCTTCGGGGATACCCGATTTTTTCAGTTCATCCGCCGCGGTGTTTTTCATTTTTGTTTCGACGGCTGTCCTGAGCTTTTTCGGTGTGATATAAACGTAGCCGAAGCTGTTGTAGTCGGGCATCAGCTGGTTGCTGTCGGCAACACAGATCATGTGCTCGCCGGATTTGATAAGTCCGACTATCTCGCCGCTGATCTCAGCGCCCTGAAATTCAAGAGTGAGAGTATCGCCGACGGAATAATCGTTTGCCGCGGCAAACTTATCGCTCAGCCAGAAGCCGTCATTGTTCTCGTCATACTCAGCGCCGCTTGTCACAATGAAAGTCGATACGTTGAAATCCTCGCTCACATCAAGCGCGAGCGACTTATTCTTCTCGCCCTTGATATCAAGGTTCACGGTCAGATAACGCGTCGCCGCGTCAACTCCGTTTATATCGGCTATCTTTTTAATATCCTCCGCTGTAAAGCCTTTTTCGGAATAAAGGCGATAATCGGCATAGTTTGTATCGTCAAAGAATTTGCCGGTGTCGGCCTCGATCGTCCGCCACTCCATATTGAAGCCGAGGAATATACCCATTCCGAGCGTTATCATTATTATCATTGATATGAATTGAGCCTTGTAGCTCCACGCGGTTCTGAAAAGCTTGCGTATCAGCATCACCACTCCACCTCGTCGGCGCTCATGGGAGCTGACTGTTCTTCGATCGAGCGTATCTTTCCGTTCTTTACGCGTATCACTACGTCAGCCATCTTAGCTATGCTCTGGTTATGGGTGACGATGACGATAGTCTTGCCGTAGTTCTTCGCCATGCTCAAAAGGAGTTTCAACACCATAACTCCCGTCTCGGAGTCGAGCGCGCCTGTCGGCTCGTCACAGAGCAGTATCCTAGGATTTTTCGCGAGCGCTCTTGCGATAGATATACGCTGTTGCTCTCCGCCCGACAGCTCAGACGGGAAATTGTGTAAGTGGTCTGAAAGTCCTACCTCACCTATCATCTTTTTCGCATCGAGAGCGTCTTTAGCTATCTCGGAAACAAGCTCAACATTCTCATATACTGTCAAAGTCGGGATAAGATTATAGAACTGGAACACAAAACCGACGGTCGCCGCGCGGTAATCCGCAAGCTCATTATCCGACAGTGTGCTTATATCCCTGCCGTTTACGGTGATGGCGCCCTGAGTAGGGCTGTCAAGACCGCCGAGCAGATTGAGCAGGGTGCTTTTGCCGGCGCCCGAAGGGCCGAGGATAACAACGAACTTGCCCTCGTCAAGCGTAAAGCTGACTTCGTTGAGCGCCTTGAGCTCATGGTCGCCGCTGGTATATGTTTTCGTGACGTTTTCAAATCGAACTATTGCCATCTGTTTACCTCCCGAAAAGTGAAAACTTCTTTTTTTCATGCGGCTCAGCGGCATACTCCAGTACCTTGTAGCCTGTCTTTGAGATCGCTTCTCTCAACTTGCTTTCATCAAGCTCGGTATCGCTGATTATCTCGGTTATCCCCTTTTTATGGGATGAGGTGACCTTTTTGATTTCAAAATCCCTGCGGATTGTATCGTTGATATGGCTCTCGCACATCGAGCACATCATACCGTCGATCTTCAATGTAGTTTTTGTCATGACCCTTCTCCTGTCTTATGAGATATCGTTCATATCGGAGAACAGACGAACAGTCGGTTAATCCGATATGAAACTTTTCATCAGGTTAGCAAGAGCTAACCTGCATTGAAATATATAAAGCCAACCATTTGGTTAGCCCTAACTAACTGTTATTATAGTTTATTCTCCCCCGCTTGTCAATACTGTAGGAGCAGTGTTTTTTGATATCAGCATCAAACAGAAAAGCAAAACAACGATAAATCTTCTTTTTTGTTTGACCGTATAGAAACCGAGCTCTGTCTGTTGCTTGATCGTGGAAAAATCTTCCCAAACATTGCCGAAGTTTATAAAGCTCTCGCCCTTGTTTATTACGGTTTTTACAACGGCTCCTCTGTTTGCGTTATAATTCTCGAGTACGCCTACGGTCACGAAGGTTCAACTTACCGTAATAGAACACAAATGTATTATATCAGAAAACTCAGTTTTTGTCTGCATCAGCCTCAAAGGCCGAACACATAATCGATCCGACGATCACGTGCGTACATATACCGAACGGTGATTGACGGCCTTGACAAACGGTGATATAATTATATCGTTAAGCTACAGAAAGAAGTCGTTACATGAAGCTAAGTTATATCTATTATAAAACCATCCGCGGCATTATTCGGCTGTGTTATCCTCACGCAAAGACCGTGTATGAGGAGCAGCCGGATAACGAACCCGCTGTTTTTGTAAGCAATCATTCGGCGATACGCGGCCCGATAATGATGACCCTCGACTTCAAAAGGAAACATCAGACATGGGCTGTGAGCTATGCGCTGGACAGCAAAAAAGCAGCCAACTACGCCTTTCACGACGTTTTCTTCGGCAACAGCCGCCGCTGCAAATGGTTTTGGCATATGCTTTCACACGTTGTCGCAAAGGGGCTTCCTCCGCTGCTCAACTACTCAGACACGATCCCCGTTTATCACGACAAGAGCATCATCAAGACCTTTAAACAAAGCATCAAAGCTCTGACCGACGGCAATGACTTGGTCATCTTCGCAGAGTCGCCGAAGAGGTTCTCGGAATATATCAACGAGCTGCAGCCGGGCTTTATCGATATAGCCCGACCCTATTACCGCAAGACCGGGAAAGCTCTGAAATTCTATCCGGTTTATTTAGAGAAGAAAAACGCCGTGATTTCTGTCGGAAAACCTATCGCCTATGATCCCGAGAGATCGCTCGACGAACAGCGCGACGCCATCACAAATTATCTTCGGGACAATATCGACCGACTTGCACGTAAGCTCCCGAAGCATGAGCCTGTACCGTTTCTGCCTGAAAGGTGGTACGGTTCCTACGGAATGTATGAGAACGACACCCTCGGCTATTGGATGATGATAGAAAACGGCGAATGATACTATTCACAAACAATACATATCACAGATACAGCAACAGGACGCTCAAGCAGAACGTCCTGTTGTTTTCATAATTATTACTTTGTGTACTCCATTTGATCATTCTAAGAATTTGTTATTCAAGTCATTCCGCTTTTTTGATTTTCACCGCGGTCTTAAAGCCCAGTTCCTCTTGAAGCACGATGATCAGAGGTATACCCAGAAGTATAGGGAACGCGGTCGAGTTTATCATGATCGTGCCGAACAGCAGCATATGATCAACGTCCGGATACACGAGAGCTACGGCGGGCGTGATTATGCCCGCCTGTACAACGGCGACGACTAAGATCACTATGATATGTCTGAGGATATTTTTCATATTCTTCAGATCAAAGGGCTTACGCGACATTCTGTCCCAATAGATGTAAAACAGCAGCGGTCCGCCGAAATTAGCGATAAATCCCGCGATCGACGACCACCTGAGACTGTCGCTGGCTATATCGGTTATCAGATTGCCTACAGCGAATGCGATACAGCCCGGAATACCGAAAAAGATACCGTAGACCGGCTGCAGCATAGAAACCGGACGGATATCGGTAAAACCGGGGATGACCTCCATTACCTTGAACGGGATAGAAACGACCAGATATACCGCGACCAAAACAAAGGTCAAGCCAAGAAGTCTGAAAGGCGTATTCTTCTTATTCATCATCCCTTTACCGCCTTTCTCTTGAAATCAACTATCTCCGAGAGGTTTCCGATCACAATGAACGCCGCTCCGATAAGCATATAAACATCCGGAGTGACGGGCGTAACGATAGACGAAGGCATCGTCATGCCCCAGATAAGAGAGAAGATTATCTCCATAGAATAAATGATCGTAGACGCGGCGGGGGTAGCCTTTCGCTGAGCGAAGATATTGAGCGTCTGAGCGAACATTACGATGAAATAAGCGTGTATGACCAAGCTTGCGATTATCTGTGTGTTCCACTCGATAGCGGCAAATGTTTCCGGCTGTATAAAGAACCAGATAACAAAGCTTATCACACCGACAAACACGGCGATCATAGCCGATATCGGAACAGGGTCATACTTGCGCGCCGCTTCGTTAAGGCGAATGATATAAAACGCGCGGATGATACAGCCGCCGATAAGAACCAGTAAACCTGATACGCTTATCCTGTCGAGCTTGCCGAGATACGAGACGACGATACCGACAAGCACCAGCGAAGCGGATATCCATGTCTTCTTATCCACGCTCTGCTTTTTCATCATCAGGATGACCGGCAGGATAACAACGGTCATAGAGATCGTAAAAGCTCCTGTAGAAACGTCAAATTCCTTGAGTCCGTACTGATACAAAACATTGTAGCTGCAGTTGAGTACAGACAAGAATATACCCGTGAGCAGAAGCTTCCACCCTCCGTTTTTCAAAGCGTTTTTGATACGCTTGAAAAAGCAAAGGCATAACAGCACGCCGCCGATCATGCTGGTGATCGCGGTCGTGGCGAACGGTTCGACGCTATTCGGTATACACGCGAATATGATGACCTCGGTAGACCACAGCAGCGTAACGCACATAAGGCATATATTAGCTTGAAGCTTATTCATTCTTTTATCACATCCTGTTCGTGTCTATTAACTGAGCATTTGTGACTATCTTCTCAAGTACTCGGAGGATACGGGAAAATCAAAATAAGTATCGGGATACGGTTCTCCCGCTAATGTAAAATGCCACCACTCACAGTCCAGCGGCTCAAAGCCGTTACGAAGCATCACCTGTCTCAGCGTCATTCGGTTTTCGTACTGTTCATCGGTGATCCCCTTATAATCGGGATGGGACATCTCACCGAACAGATCGAAGGGACTGCCCATATCGAGCTCTTTGCCCGTTTCCATATCGAGCAGGGTCAGATCGACCGTACTGCCGCGGCTGTGGCTGGATTCGGTCGCGATATAACCCTTTGAGAACAGCTCCTGCTTTTGCAATTCGGGATAGAAATACGGCTTCATGCGAATATCCTGATCCTCTAAGCCCCACAGGACAAAATGCTTTACGGCTCTTGAGGGACGATAAGCGTCAAACACCTTCAGACGATAGCCGCGAACCATCATCTCATTGCTGACCGATCTCAGCGCCCGCGCCGCTTCCTTAGTCAACAGAGCGCAGGGCTCCTCATAGCCGTCGATACGGTCGCCGATGAAATTGTATGTGGAATAATAACGTATCTCCTGGATTATTCCCGGTACAAAATCAGCGAGTAAAACAAATCCCGAGGGATCATTCAATATATCCGATTGATAATTTTTCATACTATATCATCCTGCTCCGAATGTATTCTTTTTGATATTACTGTTTTAAAGCACTATATTATAATATCAAATTGATTTTGATTTGTCTATGATTGTTTCGATTTTTTATTCTCAGCTGCTTAAAGCAAAAGCCTGATGACCTTTGATAAGATCATCAGGCAAAGATTTATACTATTCTGTTGAGCAACGTTTATTTACAACTTTCAAACATATCTCATCGCTGTTTCTATAAGCTCTCGAGGATCCTACCGATATCGTCGTCGATACACAGCGACTGCACCGCGATCTCCTCGGGGCAATTCGCTTCGTTATAGTTCAGGCAGGCATAAGTAGCTTTATTATTCGCGAGCGTCATCTGCCAGAAAGGATATTTCACGATCACGGGGGTGTTGCCACCGACGCCGAGCTCTAAATAGAGCACTCTGTCATTCTCATACTTTTTGAGAAAGTCATGATACGCGGCAGAAGCTCTGTGCCAGCCCTCATCCTCAACAAAGCTGTCATCCGAGCGAAGGTTCATCACCACATCGCTCCCGTCATCGGGACACTTCGGGATAAGCTCGGTCGGTACGCACATCTTCAGCCCTTTATCCTCAGGCACTTGGAAAACGCCGTTATCATCTTTCACAAAGCCCTGAGCCTCCATAGCGCTGTAAACCCACTCCTCGTTGTCATAGGTCTTTTGCAGCTTGCGGTTCACAGACTGGAACAATCCGTAGTCGCCCTGTGTATAAAACAAACGCATTTTATCAAAGCCGGCTCTCTGGAATTGATGATCCACGTTAGTCGTAATTACAAAATAATTCTTATCGTTTACAAGCTCGAGCAGCCTGCGGTAAACGGGCTTAGGCGGATCGATATAACGGTTATAATAGATATGTCTCGCCCACCACGCCCAGCGCGTCTCATTATCGGGAAAAGGATAAAAGCCGCCGGAATACATATCTTTGATTCCGAAGCGCCGACTGAAATCGAAAAAGTAACGCTCAAAGCGTTCTCCGCTGTATGTAAATCCCGCAGAGGTCGACAGCCCGGCTCCGGCGCCGATAACTATCGCGTCAGCGTTTTCAAGCTCATCCTTAAGCCTTTGAAGCTGTTCTTCTTTTGAGCCAACGCCGTATGATACGCGGCTGAATACGCGTAAGGCATCCAGTCCCTTTCTGATGGTTTCCTGATATCCGTCAGGCAGGTAATCATAGTTTTTCATTAGTTTCACCCCTATCGATAATTCTCATTACTCCTCGTCAACCGCAAGCTCAGCTCCCATAAGGATGACCTCGGTCTCCTTTTCAAATCCGTATTCAGCGTAAAATTCTGGTAAAACACCTTTAGCTGCGGTAATCAGGTGGACGCCGACCATGCCTTGCTCCTTTATGTCATGAAGGCAATGCTCGAGCAGGCGTCTCGCTATCCCCCGACGCTGATACTCGGGAGCTACCGCGAGATCGTTTATCTCAAACGTCCTGCCGTAATGGAACAGCATTGAAGTACCGAGGATAAACCCCGCGACCTCTCCTTTGACAAGATACTCAAGACCGTATGACTGCTTTGAACTCAGCAGCTCGCCGACATGTATCCCGGCGTTTTTAGGATCCCACGGATCGTTCCAAGGCTCGCCCGAAAAGGCGGCGGCATATACCTCGCCGTATCGTCCGAGGTTATCAGCTCGCATAGGCTGAATGACAGGTGTGATATCCTTGAGCTTTGATTTGAGCAGCTCGTATCGCAGGCGTTTCTCATCCTTCGCGAAATGGATCTCACGAAACTGTTCCTCACAGTCGTTATAGTCAAGCTCTTTATCTTTGAACTGCTCGCTTGTAAGATCGAACACACAGCCGCCCACCTTGTTAAAGCAATGATAGTTACCGTCATTGAGCCTTATACCGAGCACACTGCCGCCGAAAAGATCCTGCAGCAGAAACGCCGTGACTGAGCACTGACCGCGCGTCTTGTTCTCGGGCGACCACTCGTTCCTCATTCTCGGAGCGCAGGTGTCGGCGCTCCAGATACCTGAGAGCAGGTCATAATAATCACGCGGAGTCAAGCCGTTTTTATCCTTGATATTCGCTGTTTTCCATCCGTAAAAATGATAAGTTCGCATTTGTTGTTTCCTTTTTTACAAAAGCTTTATATCCATGATAGCTTTATCCAATATCTCTTCGGCGTCATTGCCGACTATATCGAGCATCTCAGCCTTTATCATCGATACCTCGGGTATACCGAAGAAGTTCTCAGCAAGGCTCTTGATATATCCGTAGCTGTAGGTCGGATCATACGGACCGCCCGCAGTAGTCACATATATCAGACGTTCGGCGCGGCATAAACCGTGTGGCATACCGTCATCATCATACTTTGATACTATACCTGTCACATAGATATTCTCGATATAGGCTTTGAGTTGTGCGGGAAACGACAGGTCCCAATACGGAGCCGCTATAACGATCGTATCAGCTGAAGCGAACTGCTTTGCGTAATCAAATATTGTGTCGCTGTAATCGCCTTTTTCAATATGCTCAGTACGCTTATTGAGGGTATCCGTATCGAGAGGTTTAATGGGTTGTTCATACAGCTTCAGCTCTGTTATTTCTCCGGCAAGCTGTTCAAGAACTTTGCGAGCTAGTTTATCGGTCCTCGATTGTTCTCTCGCGCAACAATTTATATAAAGGTTCATGGTATCACCTCAAAGAGCTTAGTATCTCCGTAAAAGCCCGAAAATATCATATATTTTTCTGATCTTTATTTCAATATACCTAAGATAAAATCGGAATTCTCTCTATAATTTTTCAGAGAATTTTAGGTAATCTGCACAAGCGATTTCATACACCTACGGAATGATCGTAGGCCGTCAAAGCTCATTCAAAGAATGAAAACCTCAAAGAGGAAAACAAAAATTATATACAAAATACCTGAAACTAATTGTAATCCTTTTGTTGATGTATTATAATAATATTTTAAATCAATGTTATAATGCTTTTTCTCAAAAGCATTATCAAAATAATCGTCGAGGCGAAAAAGATATGGAAAGATTTATATCCGCAGGCAGCATGAAACGCCGCGTGTTGATAGTTGATGATGAAATGATCAACCGAGAACTGCTAAGGGCGATTCTCTCTCAAAGCTATGAGATTGATTTTGCCGCAAACGGCGTAGAAACAATGAAAGCTCTCACAAATCCGGACGTCGATTACTCCCTGATACTTCTCGACTTGCTCATGCCTGTTATGGACGGATTTGAGGTCATAAAAAGATGTCAGTCGGACGAACATCTCAGGCGAATACCCATCATCGTGATGACCTCTGAGAAATCAGCTGAAGTTCGCAGTATAAAAATGGGAGCGGCTGATTTCATCACCAAGTCATTTGATCTGCCAGAGGTCATCCTCGCAAGATGCGAGAGGATCATTGAGATGAGCGAGGACAAAAGCATCATACGTTCTACAAAACACGACAAGGTCTCGGGATTGTATACAAGAGAATTCTTCTTTGCTTATCTAAAGCAATTGCTGCCGCGTATCGAGGTTCCCACAGACGCGCTGGTTTTGAATATAGATCGGTTCCATCTGCTGAACGAGTTATACGGCAGAGAAGAAGGAGATCGGGTGCTGAAAAAAGTCGGCGAGCTCATCACAACTATCCTTTGTCCTTCGGACGGTATAGCCTGCAGGAGCGAAAGCGACACTTTCTTTGTCTTTCGTAAACATACAGACGATTATGAAGCGATGATCGAAGAGCTGCAAAAAGAGCTCGGTGAAGAAGCTCCGTCGAGAAATCTTCGTCTCAGGGCCGGTATATACAACTGCGACACGGAAATCTCAGATCCCGAGAACTGGTTCAGCAGAGCGAAGGTGGCGTGTGACCGCATAAGAGGTCAGTTCGGCTCTATCACCGAGCTTTACAGTCACGAATTATATGAACGAGCGATGTTCCGCGAGCGACTGACAGCGGATATCCGCGACGCCGTGGCGAACCGCGACCTTGCGGTTTATTATCAGCCTAAATACCGTATTCAGGGCGAGCGTCCTGTTCTGTCAAGCGCAGAGGCTCTGATACGTTGGATTCACCCCGAGCTCGGTTTCATCAGTCCGGGAGAATTTATTCCTCTGTTTGAGAAGAACGGTCTTATAAGACTTGTTGATTATTATGTATGGCGCGAAGCCGCGGCTCAGATAAAGCGCTGGCGTGAAGAATACGGCGTCACCGTACCCGTGTCGGTCAACGTTTCAAGAGTAGATATATTTTATCCCGAGCTTGAGAACAAGCTGC
The DNA here is from genome assembly GCA_946183365.1 of uncultured Clostridia bacterium. Classification (GTDB taxonomy): domain Bacteria; phylum Bacillota; class Clostridia; order Oscillospirales; family Acutalibacteraceae; genus Ruminococcoides. The sequence goes on along the minus strand of CAMHAH010000022.1, from coordinate 39,503 downwards.
TTGATATCCTTAAGGAATTCTCGCTCAGCCCCGATGAGCTGATGCTTGAGATCACCGAGTCGGCTTATTCCGACAATGCCGACCGACTGATCGAGATAGTAAACAGCCTCAGACAAAAGGGCTTCAAGATCGAGATGGATGACTTCGGCTCGGGTTATTCTTCTCTGAATATGCTGGCCTCGATACCGATAGACGTATTAAAGCTCGATATGCAGTTCATACGAAATATGCTGCTTGATGAAAAGAGCCTAAAGCTCGTTGAGCTGGTAATAGATATCTCGGATTATCTGAATATTCCAGTAATAGCCGAAGGAGTGGAAGAAGAGCTCCAGTTCAGCACTCTCAAAGAATTGGGCTGTGAGATAGTACAGGGTTATTACTTCTCTCCTCCCCTGCCCGCCGATAGTTTCGACGAGCTGATAGAAAAAGAGATCGGCGAAAAGCAATAATCAGATCAACACCGACAAATCGGAGGATAATATGTCAACGCTTAAAAACTCATATTCCAAACGGAAAACCGGCGTCTCTCTTGTTTGCGTAATACTCACAGGCGTTATCCTTAATATCCTCGGCACTAAAATGAACGCGGCTTTTGGATTGCCGCTGTACTTAGATAACGTCGGCACGGTCCTGACGGCTATGCTCGGCGGATATATACCGTGTATCACGGTAGGGTTCCTGTCAAATATCATAAACGGTTTCTCGGATTCGTATTCCATTTATTACTGCATCATCAGCGTTCTGATCGCGGTAGCGGCAGTTTTATTCGCTGAGAAGATGCGCAAGCTTGAGATAAAGTCAATAATTCTCGCCGTACTCTCATTCGCCTTTCTCGGAGGAGTTGTCGGAAGCGGTCTTACATGGCTTATAAACGGTCTGAGCTTCGGCGAAGGATACGCTACCGACGCCGCCGCAGCTATAAACAGGGTCATCCCGATGGGGTACTTTTTGTCAAATATCCTGTCAAATTTCCTGATCGACATCGTAGACAAAGCCATCGTTACCGCAGTCGCGCTGATAATATTCAAGCTTATCCCGCATAAGCTCATAAACTATCTGCACACCAGCAACTGGTATTACTTCACGATCCTCGAAAAAATAGACGGACATAACCGTAAGCGTTTGTCTCTGAGGATGAAAACCGCCCTTGTGATAGCGATCTCCATTACTCTTGTCACTTCGGCCGCTATAGGTATCAGCATAACGCAGTATCATAAAGCGACCATTTCCGAATACACTGAAAAGGGCAGATATGCCGCAAAGGTCATTGCAAAGGAGATAGACGGGGACAAGATAACCGAATATCTTGAAAAAGGCAGTAAGGCTGAGGGATATAAAGATATCGAAGAGCTGCTTACTAACGTGATAGATATCACTCCCGAGATAAAATACGCCTATGTTTATCGCATCGAAGAGGACGGCACTCACGTTGTATTCGACATCGATACGGCAGATATCAAGGGCAACGATGCCGGCGAGGTGATAAGATACGACGCTTCTATAGAGAAATACAAAAATGATTTTCTCGCGGGCAAAGAGATCCCCTCAGATATCACCAACGGTCAAGACGGCTGGCTGCTGTCGGTATATGAACCGGTCGCCGACAGTTCGGGAAAGGTACAGTGCTACATAGGCATAGATCTGGAGATGAACCGTCTGCGCTCCGAAGAGTTCTCTTTTTTAGCAAAGGTCATCTCGCTGTTCCTCGGCTTCCTTATCGTTATACACACCTACGCCGTATGGATGGCAGAGCTGCATATAGTAAATCCGATCAACTCTATCGCCCGCGTATCGAGATATTCGGGCTACGATACGCCCGAAGCGCGTGAAAAATGGCTGCGCTTGCTCGATAAGCTCGATATCCGCACAGGCGATGAGATAGAAACTCTGTATGAGGATTACAAACAGTCGGCTTATAATACCGTAAGATACATCGAAGAAACTCAGCGCAAGAGCGAACAGCTGACAAAGATGCAGAACGGACTGATCTTAGTCCTCGCGGATATGGTCGAAAGCCGTGACAAACGCACCGGCGACCATGTATTCAAAACCGCCGCTTATACCGAGATAATCCTGCGTCAGATGCAGAAGGAAGGAATATACTCTGATAAGCTGAGCGAAGAATTCATCACCGAGGTAGTCAACTCGGCGCCTCTGCACGACGTCGGTAAGATAACCGTTTCAGACGTGATACTCAACAAAACCGGAAAACTCACCGATGAGGAGTTCCGCATCATGCAGAGCCACACTACCGAGGGCGGTAAGATCATCGAGAAGGCTATGGCTATAGTAGACGAGGACACAGGATATCTTAACGAAGCCAAAAACTTAGCCCTTTACCATCATGAGAAATGGAACGGAAAGGGATATCCCACAGGGCTGAGCGGTGAAGAGATACCGCTATCAGCCAGGATAATAGCGGTAGCCGATGTTTTTGACGCCCTTGTATCGCGCCGCAGCTACAAGGAACCGTTCTCTATAGACAAGGCTCTCGAAATCATCAAAAAAGACGCGGGCAGTCACTTTGACCCGTATATCGTTCAGGCGTTCCTTGACGCCGAGGAAGAAATACGCCGCGTTGCGATGCTTGATCTTGAGCTTTGATACCAAAGCAACACAGCTGTTCATCTGCGAATCTCTCATTCTGCTGATGATACGAGGCATATTCGTATCTATTGACGATTATGTTAATCAGCAATTGCAGCTAACGTTTTATACGATCGAGCATCTGAAGGTGATGTTCATCAGGCTCAGCCCCCAAAAGCAGCGCTATTATAATATACTCTCACACAGCTAACTATCTTATCCTGTATTTCGGCTTCACACAGGGCCTGATATATCATCTATGCGGAAAGCACCCCGAACGATGACCGTTCGGGGTGCTGTTGATGAATCAGTAAATCAATCTCTGATACACTCGGGCTATCAATACTTAGCGCACTCGGGAGCGTTAGCCTTAGCGGATTCCTCATCGTACCAGATAAGGTTGTTGCCAGTCTCTTCGTCAAAGAGCTGGATAAGCTCGGGAGCTACGTCGAATTTAACGGTAGTGCCCATAGATACGTCGGCGTCAAGTCCGACGGTGGGGATAACCATTACGACCTCATCATCGCCCGAAGAAGCGTGGATGTTGTACTCTGTACCCATCATCTCGCTTACTTCGATCTTGGCGGTGAGCTTGCCCTCGCCTACTGTGATGTGCTGGGGACGAACGCCCGCTGTGATAGCCGCAGGCTTCTGATCCTTAGACTTAAGAGCCTTCTGCTGGAAATCGCTGAGCTTGAACTTCTCGCCGCGGATCTCAGCATAGTATACGCCGTCCTCTAAGAGAAGCTTGCTGCCCTTGAAGAAGTTCATTACGGGCATACCGATAAAGCCTGCTACAAAGAGGTTTACGGGGCTGTTGAAGAGCTCCTGAGGAGTACCGATCTGATGGACATAACCGTCCTTCATGATAACGATACGGTCCGCAAGGGTCATAGCCTCAGTCTGGTCATGAGTTACATACATAAAGGTGGTGTCGATACGCTGACGGAGCTTGATGATCTCAGCACGCATCTCGTTTCTCAACTTAGCGTCGAGGTTCGAGAGAGGCTCGTCCATCAGGAATACCTTCGGGTTTCTTACCATCGCGCGGCCGATAGCTACACGCTGGCGCTGTCCGCCTGAGAGAGCCTTGGGCTTTCTGTCAAGATACTGGGTGATGCCGAGGATGTTGGCAACCTCTTTGACCTTAGCGTCGATCTCAGACTTGGGAGTCCTCTTGAGCTTCAAGGCAAACGCCATGTTGTCGCGTACTGTCATATGGGGATACAGAGCGTAGTTCTGGAATACCATTGCTATATCTCTGTCCTTGGGTACGATATCGTTCATCAGGTTGCCGTCGATATACAGCTCACCCTCTGAGATATCCTCAAGACCCGCTACCATACGCAGGGTAGTTGACTTACCGCAGCCCGAAGGGCCTACGAGCACGATGAATTCCTTATCTGCGATCTTAAGGTTTACATCGTGTACAGCGGTCACCTTGTTGTCATAGATCTTCTTGATTCCCTTTAAAATAACTTCGGACATAAGCTCGGCTCTGACGAAAGGGCCTCCGCCCAAGCGCCTCACGGGCGATCGCTTGATACTCACAAATATTCTAAAGATAAAAACATCCTCATATATTACATTATATATGTGAGTATTCGGACCACTCCGCATTACGACAGGTCTCCACGCTGCCGCACCGTGAGCCATACGGTGTTGACATAACCTCCTTCTGGTATGTACGCCGTCCATATAGTGGAGTGAGCCGGCGCCATTGAAATGGTTCATCATGGCTATATTGCCTGATAGTATATAGTTTAAATGAAAATAATTAAAAATAGTATAGACATATGTTATAAAAATATGTTAAAATGTTGTATAAGCCACAAAAATCAATGTCGATACTAAATTTTTGAGATAATATCAGACGATCTGCCAAGTTCAAAACCACAGCTGCAGCATCTCAAAAATCGCATAAACATGGGAAAAACAGCAATATATGCGCACAAGTCTTTTTGCAAAACACATAAAAAAGCCAAATGTTTTTATGCAAATCGCCGAACACTCTTAACGGTGATTTTGCACAAGCGATTTCCGAAATGTTAGTATATAATAACGATATTTACAAAATTCGATCAGATCACTTGATGATGGATTTTGAAGAAATCAATAAAAAAACGGTAAAATGCAACATTACTCCATGTTTCGTCTACATATTACTATAGCAAAATGTTGTTTTCGGTAGTAAAATTACGTTGTAAAGGCACAAAAGACAGCGGTCTTTGTGCAAAATAACAATATTTTTTCAACAGGAGGAAAAACATGAAAAGATTAATAGCTATCATCCTTGCAGCTCTCATGATCGCTGCTACGTTAGCGGCTTGCGGCGGCTCGAATTCGAACTCGTCTTCAAACTCTGACAGCGGCAAAAAGGCAAGCGGCACTATCACTGTCAACATCTGGGACTCCAACCAGCAGAAGGGTATCCAGGAAATCGCTGACAAGTGGACCGAGAAATCCGGTGTCAAGGTCAACGTAGAAGTTGTTGACTGGGACAACTACTGGACTCTCCTTGAGGCAGGCGCTTCAGGCGGTACAATGCCCGACGTATTCTGGATGCATTCTAACACCGCTCAGATGTACATGGAAAACGACATCCTGCTCGACCTGACAGACTATGTCTCTAAGGACAGCTCCATCGACCTTTCAAAGTACTATGAGGGCGTAAAGAACCTGTACACCCGTTCCGACGGCAAGATCTTCGCTCTGCCTAAGGATCACGACACCATCGCTCTTCTTTATAACAAGGCTATCTTTGATAAGTACGGCGTTGACTATCCCACCGACAAGTGGACATGGAACGATATGTACGAAGCCGCTAAGAAGATCACCGAAGGCTCCAACGGCGAAATCTACGGTATGGCGATGAACACCTCTAACAACCAGGACGGTTGGTACAACCTTATCTACTCCTACGGCGGCAACGTTGTCGGCGACGACCACAAGAGCACAAAGATCGGTTCTGACGAAGCTAAGGCCGGCATGGAAATGATGAGAAAGCTCCTCACAGTAGGCGCTCCCCAGTCCGTAGTTGCCGAGACAGGTACAGACTCTCTGTTCCAGTCCGGTAAGGTCGGTATGATCACTCAGGGCTCCTGGATGATCAACGCGTTCTACACTGCTGAGAATCACGCAGATTATTACTGGTCACTGTTGCCCTACGCTGACGTAAACGGCAACGGTACCTGCGAGAAGGAAGAGCGCTGGTCAGCTTACAACGGTCTCGGCTGGGCTGCTTCCGCAAAAGTTAAGGATCCCGAATCCTGCTACAGCCTCATCGCTTATCTCTGCGGTGAAGAAGGCCAGAAGCTGCAGGCTGAAAAGGGCGTTACCATGGGCGGTATGACAGGTGTCTCCGACGCGTTCGCAAACGCTTTCGAGGGCATGGATGTTTCTCCGTTCATCAAGGCAGAGGAATTCAGCCTCTACTTCCGTCCCTACACCCGCAACACCACTGTTTGGGAAGACGCTCTCCAGCAGAAGGGTGCTTTCCTTGATCCCTGGCAGAATCCGAGCGACGCCGCTCTGATGGCTACCGCTTGCGACAACGCTCAGAAGATCATCGAAGACGCTATCGCTAAAGAGAAATAATCTGTTTCATCAGAATCAGACTGAATAGTTTTTCGGCGAGCCGGTCGCTGACCGATCGGCTCGCCATGCGGTTTTAATAATAAAACTGCTCTAAAATAAATGAAAAGGAGGAGACTTATGAAACAGAAAGCGCCTAAAAAGAAGCGTACTAAGGCGCAGAAGCGAGAAATGATATGGGCGTTATGTTTTATCGCGCCTACGATAATCGGTTTGATCGTTCTCAACTTTTATCCTGCCATCAACACTCTGTGGCAATCCTTCTGTAAGACCGGCGACTTCGGTAAGGGCAATGTTTTTATAGGTTTTCAAAACTATGCACAGGTCTTCTCTTCGGGTGAGGTCTGGCATTCGCTCTGGAACACCATAAAATACGCGCTGATCGAAGTTCCGTTCGGCGTAGTTATCGCTCTTGTTTTAGCGGTATTTCTCAATAAAAAGCTTAAGGGAACCTCGCTGTTCCGCACAATCTTCTTCCTGCCCATGGTCTGCGCCCCTGCGGCTGTCGCCATGGTATGGAAGTGGCTCTACAACCAGCAGTTCGGTCTCCTGAACAACGTATTCGGTACCAACGTCGCGTGGATCTCAGATCCTAAGATCGCGTGGATATCCATCGGCGTCATCGGCGTATGGTCGGTCATCGGTTATAATATGGTACTGTTCATCTCAGGTCTGCAGGAGATCCCCGGAGACTACTATGAAGCGGCTGAGATAGACGGCGCGACAGGTATCCGCCAGTTCTTCCACATCACCATTCCGCTGCTCTCTCCGACAACCTTCTTTATCGTTCAGACCCGTATCATCGGCGCCCTGACGATATTCGACCTTATGTTCATGGTTATGGACAAGACGAACCTCGCGCTTGAGAACACCCAGTCGATCGTATACCTCTTCTATGACTATGCGTTCACTCAGGGCAACAAGGGCTACGGCGCGACCATCGTTATCTTCCTGGTCATCTTTATCATGATCGTCACCTTCATCCTGCAGCGCGCAGAGAAGAAGCTTGTTTACCATCCGTAGAAAGGGGGACTGAGTTATGCAAAGCGCTCGTGCAAGAAATATTGCCAGCAAAGTGGTTATGTATATCGTGCTTATTATTATGGCGTTCATCATGCTTGTTCCCTTCGTATGGATGATACTGACCGCTTTAAAAACAAACCAGGAGGCTATCTCTGTAGATCCGTTCTACATTTTCCCCGCCCACGGATGGCACTGGGAAAACTTCGGAGAGGTATGGCAGAGCTATAACTTCCTTATCCTCTATAAGAACACCCTGCTGATGATCCTGTTCCGCGTTATTTGTGCTTGTTTGACAGCCACAATGGCGGGCTATGCGTTCGGCAGACTGAAGTTCCCGGGCAAGAACTTCTTCTTCGCTCTGGTACTCGTACAGATGATGATCCCCGCTCAGATCTTCATCATTCCTCAGTACCTGATGGTTTCGGGACTGGGACTTTTGAACACGATTACGGGTCTTGTATTTCCCGGTATCGTAACCGCCTTTGGTACATACCTGCTCAAGACGGGCTATGAGGGACTTCCGAAGGATCTTGAAGAAGCCGCTGATATAGACGGCTGTAACATAGGTCAGCGCTTTTTGCGTATCATGATGCCGCTGACCCGCTCCTCGATGGTTTCCTTAGGTATCTTTACCGCGCTGTTCGCGTTCAAAGACCTTATGTGGCCCATGATCGTCTGCACAAGAGCTGAGACCACCACCCTCTCTGCGGGTCTTGCCAAGATGCAGGGTCAGTTCAGCAGCAACTACCCCACTATGATGGCTGCGGCTGTTCTGGCGGTTGTTCCTATGGTAGTTATCTATGTAATTTTCCAGAAACAATTCGTAGAAGGTATAGCTACCTCGGGCGGCAAGCTGTAAGTACCAACGTTAACTATAACGGTACTTGAATAAGAGATAAAGCCGGAGGTATTACAAACGTAGTATCTCCGGCTTTTTTGATAAGTGAGCCTTTATGAAAGCCGGGTCATGTCAACACGGTTTTCATAAGAGCTTTTGAACGACGTAAAAATGAAGGTGAAACGATGTACGAAGAAGCAGGTTTATATGAGACCCCGAAAGTAAGGTGCTTATCCTGTCAGCGCAGGATTAGCGATGACATATATATGCTTTTGTGCGGCGTTGAACACTGTCTGCCCGACTATACCTTCAACACAGACGGCAGAGCGGGATACCACATACACGTCATCTTAGAGGGCAAGGGTATACTCAGCGCCAACGGCAAAGAACAGGAGCTGCACTTCGGTCAGATGTTTATTACGAAACCCGGCGAAGACACCTGGTACAGAGCCGACAGCGACGATCCGTGGGTCTACTGCTGGATGGCATTCGACGGAAACAAAGCTCATGAATTCGTCGAGCGAGCGGGGTTCGGTAAAGGTATAAACTCGCAGGAATGTTATATCAATCCTGATGAATTCTACGCGTTGTGCAAACGGGTGCTTGATCTGGTCGAGGTCTCACCTGCCCATGTCATCATGCGTACCGGGCTTATGCTCGAATATATCTCTCTTGTGATCGAGTCGAATTATAAGTCAAATAAAAGCACAAGGAAGGCTCATGAATATCCGACCGACGTCTATGTAAAATACGCCGTAGACTTCATCAGCGATAACTACGCTACCGTCAAGATCAGTGATGTAGCGAGATACATAGGCATACACCGCAGTTATCTGACAAATATCTTCAAAAACAAAATGGGCATATCTCCGCAGGAATACCTCATACAGTGCAAGCTCAAGCACGCGGCGATGTTCCTGACCGAGACCGATAACCCGATACAGGAGATATCGCGCCAGATAGGCTATGATAATCCCCTGACCTTCTCAAAAACCTTTAAAAATTTTTACGGCGTAAGCCCTAAATTCTATCGTCAGCAGCACAAATACAGCGGCGAGGAATGACCATATAATCAACTGCAAAGGAGTAATCCGCATGAGCATACGTTATAATGAGAACACAAAACAGCTGATACTTGAAACCGCCTCGACCTGCTATCAGATGAAGATAGACAACATGGGCTATCTTAATCATCTGTATTACGGTCCGAAGCTCGGTCAGAACGATATGTCATATATGTTCCGCACATATGACCACGGCTTCTCGGGCAACCCTTATGATATGCGTAACAACCGCGACTTTTCACTTGACTCTATGTCTCAGGAATACACGTCCTTCGGCGTAGGTGATTTCAGGGTGAACAGTATAGCGGCGTCCTGCTCCGACGGCAGCCGCTGCGCCGAGTTCAGATATGAGGGTCACGAGGTCACGGACGGAAAATATTCCATCCCCGGTCTGCCCTCTGTATACGACGAGGGCGGTCAGGCTCAGACGCTGATCGTCACTCTGCTCGATACCGCCGCCAATATCCGCATAAAGCTGTATTACGGCGTTTTTGAGGAGCTTGATATAATCACACGCTGCGCCGAGATAATCAACGCGGGCAGCGAGATAGTCTGGCTGAGAAAGGCTTCTTCCGTATGTCTGGAGCTGCCCTTCGGCAAGTGGGATATGATACACTTCCACGGTCGTCACTGTATGGAGCGTCAGCCCGAGCGTGTTCCGCTCTTTCACGGTATCCATACGATAGTCTCGGGCAGAGGTATGTCGAGCCATCAGCACAACCCCTTTGTCATTCTCTGTGACCGTGAAGCTACCGAAGAGAACGGTCCCTGCTACGGCATGATGCTGATGTACTCAGGCAATCACAAAACAGAAATAGAGCTCGACCAGTTTGACAGCACACGCGTAGTGATGGGCATCAACGACGACCGCTTCCGCTGGGAGCTCTCGCCGAATACAGGCTTCAATACGCCTGAGGTCATCTTATCCTGCGCCAACGGTCTGACCGAGCTGTCTCACCGTTATCACCGTGCTATACGCAATAATGTTGTCCGCGGTCAGTACAAGCTCAGTCACCGTCCCGTACTCATCAACAACTGGGAGGCGACTTATTTCGATCTCAACGAGGATAAGATCGTTTCTCTTGCTAAAAAAGCCGCCGATATAGGCGTAGAGCTCTTTGTACTGGATGACGGCTGGTTCAAGAACCGTGTGGACGACAACGCCGGTCTGGGCGACTGGATACCCGATACAAACAAGCTGCCCAACGGACTGGACGGGCTTATCGAGAAGATAAACGCTTTGGGGCTCAAGTTCGGCTTATGGGTTGAGCCCGAGATGGTCAACGAGGACTCAGACCTCTATCGCGCTCATCCCGACTGGGCTATGACCGCTCCTAACCGCGCTCCGATGATGGCTCGCAATCAGCTTGTTCTCGACCTGTCGCGTAAGGACGTCCACGAGTACATCTTCAACACACTTTCAGATCTCCTTTCAAAATACAATATCACATATATAAAATGGGATTTCAACCGTCCTCTGGCGGACGTTTATTCCCACGCCGCTCCCTCACCGAGACAGGGCGAGGTCACCCACCGCTATTATCTGAGCCTGTATAAGCTTTATGACAGGCTGACGAAGGCGTTCCCCCATGTGCTCTTTGAAGGCTGCGCCGGAGGCGGCGGACGCTTTGACGCGGGTATGCTGCAGTACTCGCCGCAGATATGGTGCTCGGATAACACCGATCCTATATCTCGCCTTACTATCCAGTATGGCACGTCTTTCGGCTACCCTGTCAGCTCAATAGGCGCTCATGTAAGTGCTACACCCAATCATCAGACAGGACGTCTCACCCCGCTGAATACCCGCGGAACGGTAGCGATGATGGGAGCGTTCGGTTATGAGCTCGATCTTACGAAGCTGAGCGAGGACGAGCTAAGCGAAATGAAACAGCAGATAGAGCGCTTCAAAGAGCTTGAGCCGATGATTCACAACGGTCTTTACTACCGTCTAAGCTCAATGCAGGAGAGCGGTCACTACTTCGCGTGGCAGTTCGTATCTCCCGACAGATCGAGAAGTCTGTTGAGCATAGTGGTCACAAACCCGCTCGCGAACTCGGCTCCCGTTCATGTTCGCCTAAAGGGTCTCGACTCACAGACCGTTTACTCGGTAAACGGCGAATTCGAATGTCTCGGCTCATCGCTGATGAACAGCGGCTACACCTTTCCTCAGCTCACGGGAGATTATCCCGCAATGCAGCTGGATATCGTTAAGGTCAAGTAAGATCATATCTCTGTCAGACAGGAGCGTAAGATGTTGAACCCGAATAAGATCGTATGGTCGGAAGAAAAAGAAAAGATAAAGAAACTTCCTAAAAAAGAAGCCATGCAGTATATTTGGATGTATTTCAAAATACCGATAATCGCCATAGTTTTCTTTCTGGCGTTCGGTACTTTCCTGATAGTACGTATAGCCACAAATATACCGGACAACTGGCTGATGGTGACCTTTTCAAACACCTATGCCGATGTCGGGACAGGCTCAAAGCTGTGGGAGGATTTTACCAAGCATACGGGCTATGACCTGACCAAAAAGAAGGTCGAGTTCAACGCCTCGTCATACTTTGACTATACAAAAAACCAAGCTCGAGGAAACGCGTACTACAACGCTTTCATCACGCTCGCCGATGCGGGTGAGCTCGACGCGATAACAATGGAGCCAAAATCTCTCGCTGCTCTCGGACAGAGCGGCAGATTGATGGATCTCAACGACGAGAGGTGCGCTTCTATAAAAGCCAAATACGGCGACAGGTTTATAATGTATGAGCCCGTAGAAGAGGATACGGAGACTAAAGGACCCGTACCGGTAGGCATAGATGTGAGCGACAGCAAGCTCATCACGGAATATCATGTCTACGTCGACGGCTGCGCTCTCGGAATAGGCGCTCAAAGCGAGAACATCAAAGAGGTCGAGGACTTTCTCGATTTTATATTAGGGAGTGATTAACGATGCGCAATTTCATAAACTCGTTCATGAGTCCTGACAGCACCTTCGGCAAGCTGATGACCAAGATAGGTATCATCATATGCTCCAATCTCATGTTCGTACTGTTCAGCCTGCCCTTTATCACCATCGGCGCTTCATACGTCGCGCTGTACCATGTGATGTTCAAGACCCTGCGCGGAGACGGAAACATCAATCCCTTCAAGCAGTTCTGGATAGGCTTCAAGAACAATTTCAAACAGGCTACCATATCATGGGTGATATTCGTTATACTCATGGTGATCGGATATTTCAACGTGCGTATATGTCAGCAGGCAGGCGGTTTTGTCAGCTATCTGCGCTACGGCGTTTACGCGCTCGGCATAATCGCCGTGGTCGCTCTTATCTACCTCTTCCCTACTATGGCGGCGTTCTCTAACACAATACCTAACCTTATCAAGAACGGTCTCTACTTTGCGTTCCACAAGCCGTGGTGGCTGGTAGTGAACCTTTTCTTCCATGTCTTTCCGCTTTATCTGACCTATTCCGATCCCCAGATGATGCCTTTGTACGCCTTTATCTGGTTCTTCTTCGGTTTCGGCGCGATAACGATGCTTACGGCAAGACTGCTGTTGAAAGACTTCTCAAAATATCTGCCGATAGTCGACGACTTCGGCGACTTTATACTCGATGAGAACGGCAACACCATCATGCCGGGCTCACCAGAGGAAAAGGCTTATTACGCCTCAGCCGATCACGCTGACGGCGGTCACGAAATGACAGAGGACGAGATCCTCGAAGAAATGAAAAAGCTCGATATGTGAGGGTAAAGCTATGAATGTAACAGAATTGATAAAGCATATAAACAACGGCGGTATTGATGAAGAGCTCAGCGTGCTCTACGGAAGCGACGAAAAGGTCCTCGCCCACCAGAGAGAGCGATACATAAAAGCCGCTGAGAGCTTCTCTGAAACCTTCCCCGACAGAGATGAAGTGCATATCTTCTCTGCTCCGGGTCGCTCCGAGATAGGCGGCAATCATACTGACCATCAGCACGGCTGCGCTCTCGCTGCGGCGGTAAACCTTGACGCCGTTGCAGTTGTCGCTTTCAATAACGACGGCATGATCCGCGTTAAGTCCGAGGGCTACGGGATGAGCGAGGTGGATCTCTCCGACCTGTCTATCCACGAGGCCGAGAAAGGCAAATCGATCGGTATCATCCGCGGTATCGCGGCGCGTTTTGCTGATATGGGCGTAAAAATCGGCGGCTTTGACGCGTATACGGTATCGGACGTATTGAGCGGCAGCGGTCTTTCGTCATCAGCTGCGTTTGAAACACTGATCGGAACCATTATCGACGTTTGGTACAACGATTGTAAGGCGGGCGAGATCGAGATAGCTAAGATCGGTCAGTTCGCCGAGAACGTGTACTTCGGAAAGGGCAGCGGTCTGCTCGATCAGATGGTATGCTCCGTCGGCGGCTTTGTATTCATCGACTTCAAAGACACCGAGAACCCCATCGTAGAGAAGCATAACTTTGACTTTGACAGTGCCGGATACAACCTTTGCATAACCGATACAAAGGGCAGCCACAGCGACCTTACGGACGATTATGTCGCCGTTCCGAGCGAGATGAAATGCGTGGCGGAGTATTTCGGCAAGAGTGTTCTGCGCGAGGTCGATGAAAAAGAATTCTTCGCCGCTATACCCGATCTGCACGGCAAGGTCAATGACCGCGCCATCCTCAGAGCTATCCATTTCTTCGGCGAGAACAACCGCGCTATCTATGAGGCAGACGCACTCGAGCGCGGCGATCTGGAGCGCTTCTTCACACTTTATAGGCAGTCGGCGGCTTCTTCCGCCAATCTGCTGCAGAACCTCTATTCTACTTCAAAGCCCACCGAACAGGGCATTCCGCTGGCTATAGCGGTCAGCCGTCTTGTGCTCGGAGAATACGGAGCTGTACGCGTACACGGCGGCGGCTTCGCGGGTACGATACAAGCGTTTGTCCCGATGGATAAAACAGCCGATTACGCCGCTAAGATGGACGCTCTCTTCGGGGATGGCAGCTGTTATGTCCTCCGCATCCGTCCCGTCGGCGGTATCAAAATAATATAACCTGATGCGATTTTTTGAGGTGATCGATATGATTTACGCAGATATCCAAAGATTGATTGATTATTCTATAAAAAACGATTTGATAGATAACGTCGATGAGATCGTAATACGCAATATGCTCATGGACGCGCTGTGCGTATACGACTGGCAGGATGAGCCTGTAACAGATTGCGATATGCCAATTGACGATATATTGAAGCCGCTTATCGACTACGCGTGCGAAAACGGCGTTATCGAGGACACTACCGCGAACCGCGACCTCTTCGACACAAAGCTCATGGGTATCGTCACACCTATGCCCCGTGACGTTATCAGAGAATTCAAAAAGCATTATGAGGCTTCTCCCGTAGAGGCTTCAAACTGGTACTTTGACATCAGTCAAAAGACAAACTATGTAAGAGCCGGACGTATCGCGAAGGACCTCAAATGGAAGTATGACTGCGAGTTCGGAACTCTCGATATCACAATAAACCGTTCAAAGCCCGAGAAGGACCCCAGAGATATCGCCAAGGCGAGAGCCTCTGCCTCGACAGCCTACCCCAAATGTCAGCTCTGTGCCGAGAACATGGGCTTTGCGGGCAACGATCACCATCCCGCTCGCCAGAACCTGCGCCCCATCCCCATCTCGATAAACGGCGGCAGCTGGTATCTGCAGTACTCACCCTACGGCTATTATAATGAGCACTGTATCGTATTCAACAGCGAGCATATCCCTATGGTGATTGACGCCGCTGTGTTCCATAAGCTATTCGATTTTATCGCATATTTTCCGCATTATTTTGTCGGCTCAAACGCCGATCTGCCGATAGTAGGCGGTTCTATACTCTCTCATGAGCATTTCCAGGGCGGCAACTACACCTTCGCAATGGCTACAGCCGCTGAGGAATACTCCTTCAGCCTTGCCGAATTCCCCGATGTGAGCGCGGCAACGGTAAAATGGCCTATGTCCGTTATTCGTCTGAGAAGCGCCGATAAGGCTCAGCTATCGTCAGCCTGCGCCCATGTGCTAAAAGCATGGCGCGGCTACAGTGACGAGGCCGCGGGTATCTTCGCCTTTACAGACGGCACACCTCATAACACCATCACTCCGATCGCGCGTATGAACAACGGCTTATATGAATGCGATCTGGTATTAAGAAACAATATAACCTCTGAGGACAGACCCCTCGGCGTGTTCCACCCTAACCCCACTCTCCATCATATCAAGAAAGAGAACATCGGTCTCATCGAGGTAATGGGTCTGGCTGTCCTGCCCGCGAGACTGGCGACAGAGCTCGAAGCGGTGAGAGACGCTATCCTCAATAATAAGGATATGACCGCCGACCCTGCTACCGCGAGCCACGCAGATTGGGCTGAGAAGGTCATAGAAAAGCACCCCGAGCTCAACGCCGACAACGCGATGGATATCATCCGCGCTGAGGTAGGAGCGGTATTCGAACAGGTACTCTGTGACGCGGGAGTATTCAAGCGCGACGATAAGGGCGCTGAGGCGTTCAAGAGATTTATAGATACTTTATAATCTGTTTTCATTACATTTCAGGAGGTCGTTATGACTGATATCACTGCAATCGGCGAAATATTGATCGATCTTACACAGACAGGGGTTTCTGACGCAGGCATACCGGTATATACCGCCTTCCCCGGAGGCGCACCGGCAAACGTAGCCGTCGCCGCGGCTCGGCTCGGAGCAAAGACGGCTTTCATAGGAAAGGTCGGCAACGACGCCTTCGGCAAGCTGCTTGTTGACACCGTGAGCAAGAACGGAGTTGACGCGAGCGGTATGATCGTATCAGATGCCTCAAACACCACCCTCGCGGTGGTCTCTGTCGAAGAGAGCGGAGAACGCGACTTCGCCTTTTACCGCAAGGGCTTTGCGGATACTCTGCTCGATGAAAAAGAGATCTCTGTCAAGCAGCTTAAAAACACACGGTTCCTGCACTTCGGCTCAGTCAGTCTGACCGATGAGCCGTCCCGCTCGGCAACACTCAACACAGCGCAGAAGGCTAAGGAGCTCGGAGCTGTGATAACCTATGACCCGAATTACAGAGCGAGCCTGTGGAGCACATTAAAGGACGCTTTATATTACATGAGCGCTCCCCTGCCGTTTGTCGATATCCTCAAGATATCCGACGAGGAGCTCGTTCTTCTGACAGGAGTCGAGGACGCCGAGCAGGGTACCGCTATGCTTTATGAGAGATACGGCACACCGCTGATACTGGTCACCCTCGGCGCTGACGGAGCTTATTTCCGTTTAAAAAACAACACGGGTCTTGTCGAGGGCTTCAAGGTCAAGGTAGCCGATACCAACGGCGCGGGAGATACCTTCTTCGGAGCTTTTCTGAGTTGTATGTGCCGCATGAATAAACTTAAGCCCTCTGAGCTGAGCGAGAAAGAAGTATATAGGATGGTTCTCTTCGCGAACAAGGCCGCTTCGATCACTACGAGCCGCAGCGGCGCCATTCCCGCGATGCCTACGCTTGATGAGGTGGTAATTTGAGATCATCAGTAAACTGGAACAAAGAATTCGTCCGACGCTTTGAGCAGAGATACGACGAGCTCAAGTGGCTGTACTGCGAGACCTACAACAACGATATGCAGGCGTTCAGCTGGCTGTGCAACTCGTTGTACGACTACTATCATCAGAGAAACTCAGCTCTGAAAAAGCTCGACCGCGAGCGTGAGAAAACGCCCTTCTGGTACAGCACAAATTCGCTTGTCGGCATGATGATGTATGTCGACAACTTCTCGGACGATCTTAAAGGATTAAAGAATAAGATCGATTATATAAAAGAGAGCGGCGTCAATTATCTTCACCTTATGCCGCTTCTCAAAAGTCCTAAGGATCGCTCCGACGGCGGCTACGCCGTAGCCGACTTCCGCCGTGTTCAGCCTGAGCTCGGCACAATGAAGGATCTTGAGGCTCTGACAGCGGATTGCCACAAAAACGATATAAGCGTTTGTCTCGACTTTGTTATGAACCACACCAGCGAGGATCACGCGTGGGCCAAAGCGGCGCGCGCGGGTGACGAAGAAGCGAGAAAACGTTATTTCTTCTTTGATAACTGGGATATACCTTTCGAGTTTGAGAGGACAGTACCACAGGTCTTCCCCACTACCGCGCCGGGCAACTTCACCTATCTGCCCGATTGCGACAAGGTAGTAATGACCACCTTCTACCCCTATCAATGGGATCTGAACTACGGCAACTGCGTGGTATTCAACGATATGGTCGGCAATATGCTGTCGCTGGCTAACCGCGGAATAGACGTTATCCGACTGGACGCAGTACCGTATATCTGGAAGGAGCTCGGCACCAACTGCCGCAACCTGCCGCGCGTCCATACCTTAGTCAGGATGATGCGCATCATCTCAGAGATAGTGTGCCCGTCTGTCCTATTACTCGGCGAGGTCGTCATGGAGCCGTCAAAGGTAGCGCCGTACTTCGGCACTCCCGAAAAGCCCGAGTGTCATATGCTGTACAACGTAACCACTATGGCGAGCACATGGCATACCGTTGCTACAAAGGACGTCCGCCTCTTGAACCGTCAGATGGAGCAGTTATCAGCGTTGCCTAAGGACTATGTTTTCCTGAACTATCTGCGCTGTCACGACGACATCGGCTGGGGCCTCGATTATGATTACCTCAGCGGCTTCGGCATGAAAGAGGTCCCTCACAAGCGTTTTCTCAACGATTATTTCACGGGGAAATTCGAGGGCAGCCGCTCTCGCGGCGAGCTGTATAACGACGACGAGAGCCTCGGCGACGCGAGACTGTGCGGCACTACGGCGAGCCTGTGCGGTATAGAAACAGCTTTAGCCGACAACGACAGCGAAAAGCTCGATAAAGCCCTGAGCTTTGATATCACCCTGCACGCCTATATGCTGACGCAGAGCGGTATCCCGGTCATATACAGCGGCGACGAGGTCGCTCAGTTGAACGACTACAGCTATCATAACGATCCCGATAAGCTTGCCGACAGCAGATATCTGCACCGCGGCAAATTCGATTGGTCGCTTGCCGAAAACCGCAAGGATACCAAAACAGTCCAGGGCCGGATATATCAGTCATTAAGACAGCTTGAGGATATCCGCAAGTCACACGATGTATTTACGGCCTCTGCCGATTTGAGAACTCTTGATACAGGAAACGATCATGTTCTCGGAATACATCGCGAGCGTAAAAACGAAAGGCTGTACGCTTTCTTCAATTTCAGCGGCGATACACAGACCGCGTTTTTTGACGGAGTTGTGAGCGGTCGAGAGCTTTTCAGCGACAAAAAGATAAGCGGAATGAGCGCAGAGCTGCCGCCTTACGGCTTTATGTGGATACTCTGCGAACAATAACACAATCAAAGCTCCTCTGTATACAAACATTGGAGCTTTTTTACCATAGGAGACCCCATGCAGCAGCAGGAATTATACTATAAGGAAGCCTTGAAGCTCGGTCAAAAGGAATACCGCGCGAGGACAGCTAAAAACGAAGACCCGTATCTGCCGATACTTGATGAGATGATCCCTCCCGAGAGTTCCAACGGAGGGATACGCCTCGGCGTTATCCAGATACCGGTAATGAATATTGTCGGCACTAAGACCGCCGGCAGGACAAACGCTTTCGCGGCTAATTTCATGCCCCTGCTTGACGAGAGCACAGAGTTCGCGGATAAGTGGGAGGCGCTGTACCGCTCGCATCTGAGCGAGGGTATCAGAGACCCGATAAAGGTCTATGAATATATGAACCGCTTCTATGTCGAAGAGGGCAACAAACGCGTCAGCGTGCTCAAATACTGCAACGCCTACAGCATACCCGCCGATGTTATCCGCATAATGCCCGAGCCGTCGGACGACGAAGCGGTACAGCTCTACTATGAGTTCGTAGAGTTCAACCGCTACACTAAAATAAATTTCATAGAATTCACAAAACGCGGCAGCTACCGCGAGCTACTCAGAGCGATGGGCAAGCCGTTTGACGAGTGGTGGTCTGTAGACGACCAGCGCCGCTTATCGAGCGCCTACTACTATTTTGAGCAGGCGTACCGCCAGAGCGGCGGAGATAAGCTAAAGACCACCGTCAGCGACGCTATGCTCAGCTATATACAGATCTACGGTTATACCGAGCTCCTGCACGCGGGCGAGGCTGAGATACGCATCAACCTCAAGAAAATGTGGGAGGAGATCGCCCTTAAGGAGCAGAGCGAGGAAATCGAGCTTAAAACCGATCCTGCCGAGGGCAAGGGCAAAAAGCCGTCTGTCCTCGAGAGAGTATTCGATATCAAGCCCGATAAGCTGAAGGTCGCATTTATATACGACGTAGTCCCGGAGAAATCGGGTTGGGTAAGCGACCACGAACGCGGCAGAGTTCACGCTCAGACGGTACTCGGCGACAGGGTCGATACCTCCGTGTATATCGAAGAGAGCAACGAATATCTGCTGACAGCCCTTGAGCGCGCTATCAACGACGGAAACAAGCTGATATTCACTACCTCGCCGCGTATGCTCAGACAAAGCCTGAGAGTGGCGGTCGAGCATCCCGAAGTCGTTATCATGAACTGCTCGCTGAACATATCACACCGCTATGTCAGGACCTATTACACCCGTATGTATGAGGTAAAATTCATACTCGGCGCTTTAGCGGGCTCTTTGACTAAGAGCGGACGGCTGGGTTATGTCTGCGACTATCCGATATACGGACAGATAGCGGGAATAAACGCCTTTGCCTTAGGCGCTCAGATGGCTAATCCGAGAGCTAAGGTGTTTCTCGAGTGGTCGTCCGTAAAGGGCGCTAAGGAAGCGGCGCTCTCGCTGAACCGTCAGCACATACACATAATCTCTTCTCAGGACACCGCTAAATACAGCGAGGATGACCGCAACAGCTTCGGTCTCTCTCATATCGGTCACGATAAGACCGATCTGCTCGCCGTGCCTGTATGGAAATGGGGAGTATACTATGAGCGTATCCTGCGTGGGATGCTCGACAGCACTATAAAGGATGAATACGACAACAGCAACAGAGCACTGAATTATTACTGGGGTATGTCGGCGGGCGTAGTAGATATAGAGTACGCTCCGAGCCTGCCTCTCGCCTCACGCCGTTACGCGGATTTCTTCCGCGACAGCCTTATCCACAGCGTAGGAACACCATTCCTCACTCCGTTCTATACTCAAAGCGGAGAGATAATCGGCTCGCGGCAAAGAGAGCTGAGCCTTGAGCAGATCATCCGTATGGATTATCTGGTTGAGAACGTGATCGGCAGTATCCCGACATATGACGAGCTGACCCCGGTCGGCAAAGCCACCGTAGATATGGTAGGCATCAACCAGGCCAAGGCCGGCGTAAAGGAAGAAGAAAAGCTATGAGAATACTGGCTGTATCCGACGTCCCGTCCGACCGCTATTATGAATACTATAAGTCCGGCAAGCTCGATGAATTCGATCTGATACTATCCTGCGGAGACCTAAGACCCGAGTATCTTGAATTTCTGGTCACGATGGCTAAGTGCCCGCTCATTTATGTCCACGGAAATCATGACGACAGCTACGGTCGTGATCCGCAGGGCTGTATATGCGCCGACGACACAATAGTCGAGTATGAAGGCGTTAGGATACTGGGGCTCGGCGGTTCAAACTACTACCGAGACGGTAAGTATATGTATACCGAAAAGCAGATGGAGCGTCGAATAAAGAGGCTGTGGCTGACTATCAAAAGGCACGGAGGGTTTGATATACTTCTGACCCACGCGGCGGCGAGAGGGGTCAACGACTTTGACACTATCCCCCACCGCGGGTTTGAGTGCTTCAATACTCTAATACAAAAATATGAGCCGCAGTATTTCATTCACGGACACATCCACCGAAACTACGGTGTATCTATACCTCAAAAGGAAGTAAGAGGCAACACGACGGTAGTGAACGCCTTTGAATACTGCGTGATAGATTTAGACTGATCTCAATTAAAAAGTTGACTTAGATTAGCGAGGATGTTTTTTGCATTACAAGGCGGAAGTCGCAGGCAGGCTTGAGGTGTTGTCCAAATCTTTGATTTGGCTAACAACACCCATGCAACAACACTCCAAGAGCGAAGCGATTGGCTTAGTGTCACTGCTGGCGCCTGTCAAGACTGACAACGTAGTATTGCAGAAATCAGACCGCTAAGATCGTCAACCTTTTATTTGAAATCAGTATTAGACAGGTGATAAGATGAACCAACTCGTTAAACGGATAATAATGAGCGTGCTCGGCGTAGTTATCTGCGGAATAAGCGTAGGTATGTTCAAATTCGCCGCTCTCGGTATCGACCCGTTCCAGTCGCTTATGAGCGGTCTGGACGCCGTTATCCCGATACGCTTCGGCACCCTTTATGTAATAGTCAACGCGATACTGCTTTTGTTCGCTTTGATTTTTGACCGCCGCAAGATCGGTATAGCAACATTCATAAATTTATTCCTGCTCGGTTACATAGTCGAGTTCTCTCAGGGTATCTGTGAGAAGCTGATGCCGGACGCTCCGCTTTGGCTAAGGATAATGATCCTGCTGATAGCCGTCGTCATACTCTGCTTATCATCAGCGCTGTACTTTACGGCTGATCTCGGGGTTTCAACATACGACGCGGTGGCTCTCGTCTGGTCAGAGAAACAGAGCAAGATCAAGTTCGCCTTCTGCCGAGTTATCTGCGACTTTGTATGCGTTGCTCTCGGAGTAGCGTTACTGCTGATATCCGGAATGCCCATAACAGAGGTTTTCGGTACAGTCGGTATAGGCACGATCATCACGGCGTTCTTTATGGGTCCGCTGATAGAATTCTTCAACGTTCACATAGCTCAGCCGATGCTGTACGGCAGAAAGGGCAAAGAATGACAGAATACGAAAAGATGGTCAAGGGACTTATATATGACCCGCTTGACGACGAGATAATGAGCGAACAGCAAAAGTATCAGGACAGGCTGTGGGAGTTCAATCAGCTAAAGCCGAGCGATCATGATAAAAAGCTCGCGTATATGAAAGAGGTATTCGCCGAATGCGGCGACGACTGCTATATAGAGCTTCCGTTCCACGCAAACTGGGGCGGTCACCATCTGCACTTAGGCTCAGGCGTCTACTCGAACTCCAACCTGACCTTGGTAGACGACGGTCATATCTATGTCGGCGACAGAGTTATGTTCGGCCCGAATGTTACCGTAGCAACCGCTAATCATCCGTTTGAAGCAGAGCTGAGAAGAAAAGGTCTGCAATATAACAAGGATGTTTATATCGGAGAGAACGCATGGATAGCCGCGGGCGTTATGATCGTACCCGGCGTACATATCGGCAGGAATACCGTTATCGGCGCGGGTAGCGTCGTCACCAAGGATATCCCGGATAACGTGCTCGCCGTCGGCAACCCCTGCCGAGTTATCAGAACGCTCAGCGACGAGGATCGCAAGAGTGTCACAAAGTTTCAATAAGATAAAAAATGCACTTCACGCTGTTTTGTGAAGTGCATTTATATTACTCATTTCTTGCCGTTTTGGAAGTTTTTTACCCTTTTTGAGAGATCCTCGAGCTCTTCATTTGAGAGCTCCGGCAGGTGCTCGAGATCGTCCATGAATTTTCTCACGCTCTCATCCGCTCTGAAGCGTATTGTATCGGTAAAGAAGCTGGTGATCACGGCGGTGACGATCGCGATGACCGCTATCGAATATAACGAGAGCAGAACTATCGCTATCCTGCCGACTGCAGTCACAGCCGCGTAATCTCCGTAACCAATTGAGGTAGCCGAAGCAAAGCACAGCCACATACCGTCGCCGAAGGTCTTTACATTGGGCTCAACAAGCCATATGACGAGCGATACGACCAAAAACCATATCAGATATACTCCTATTATCTTATCTGCTCCCGCGGTTTTAAAGGCGTTGGCGAGCATTCTTCGTATCTGTTTTCTTTTCAATACATACACCCTCTTATACTGTTACGCGATAAATGCCGCGTCGGTCTTTGGCTTATGACTTCTTCTCAGGCAGATAATCCTTGAGCTTCTCGATCAGCTCGCAGTCCTCAGACAGCTCGGCAACATCGGGAGTGCCCATGAGGCTCTCGTTGTATTTCACATACGCCTCGTAATAATCGGCGCAGGTCTCCCACTCCTTTTTCTGTTCATCGCTGAGGGTATGAGAGGACAGCGCATAACGCTCCTTGAGATAATCCGTGAGGAACGCTGTGAACTTCTGCTGTCCATAGACATTGAGGTGGTCAAGGTTATAGAAATCCCGCTCCTCATCAAGTCCTGTCTGAGCTATATCACGCTCGAAGTTGAGGTAATCAAAGCCGTACTCGGCGACGATATCGCCCACGGTATTACTGCGTTCAAAGCGCTCATAGGTACGGTTTATAACTATATGAGGGAACCTCGCGAATACGACGTTTGTCAGCCCTTCGCTCCTGCAGTATTCGAGCAGATCTCTCAACGCTGTTTCAGAGAGCTCGGTCAGCGGCTTCTTGCTGTCGGCGGAGACAGCAAGGGTACTGTTCATCGACTTCTGCGGACTTCTGAATTGAACCGGCCAGTTGAGCACCCCTTTGAGATAATTATATCCGCGCCGCTTGTTCTCAATGACAGTCTGACGGTACTTTTTTTCGGTCTCGAGATCGCTCCATGTGCCGTGATACTTGATGATCGGAAAGATATACTCAGCCTTGTTCTCTTTGATATTGCTGCCTACCCACTCTATCTTAGTCAGGTCAAGCGGCACATTATCGCTGTAATTCCTGAGATTAGCCTCTTTGGTGACATCCTCGTCGTCATCATATACGGCGCCGTTGAGCTCTATTACTATGAGGGCGTCTTTCTGTCGGCTGAGAACATTCTTCAGCTGGCTCTTATAATTGAGCATAGAGTTCGCCTGAGTAGCGAATATATAGCTTGTGATACCGTCGCGGCGATAGGTATAGCCGGGAGCTATATCCGAGTAGACCTCGCTCGCTCCGAGATATACTACGTCGAGAGACTGTGCGTCCTCTTCATAAAATCCCTTTATCCGCTCGCGGTTATGGTCGGCGTGACACAATAGATATTCCTGCAGCAAACCGACACACAGTGCTACTATCAAAACAAAACAGGCTATCTTAGCCGCCCTGATCAAATTACGTTTCATCTGACATTCCCTTTCGAAGAGATAAACCTAACAAACAATTTTCTAATTTATAATAACCTAATTGCCGCAAAATATCAAGTGATTTGACATTTTTTGCACCACTCAAACTCGCGGCGGATATATACACAGAAGCCCCAAATCGCTCTTATGAACGGATATATTATCAAATCATGATTTATTGACTGATATTTAAGGGTTTTTTGTAGATTTTTGCAGTTTACAATCGAGCGCAAATATGATATATTACTTATAAAATAGGGTATTATCGAAAAAACAAGGAATATCACAGACTTACCATGATACAGCGCTGTTGTCGCTTATCAAAAGGAGATAATTATGTTAAAGAGAAGCTTATCACTTTTACTTGTGATCGCGATGATCTTCGCCGTGTTCACGGTCCTGCCCGTCTCAGCCGCGCAGACTGATGATGAAATCATTGAGGTCGGCTCTGATAATAACACTGTCGAGCTCGGCGGCGGCACGATCACATATGAGATATCAGACGGAAAGGTAACGATCACCGTTTCTGAGAACCTAAGCGGAGAACTTGTTCTACCCGAAACTATCGAAAACCTCCCGGTCACCGCTATAGGCGACGGAGCGTTCAGGGATCAGTCATCTGTCACCGCTGTCGCTCTGACTGATACGATCGCCAAGATCGGCGATGACGCATTTCTCAACTGCCCCGGGATCGCTCAGATCACCATCCCCTCTACGGTGACTGAGATTGGGGAAAGAGCGTTCGGCTATTCAAGTCAAACCGAAAAGCTCGACGGTTTTATAATAGAAGGTCTCAAAGACAGCGCTGCTGAGAGATACGCCGCCGATAACGGCTTTGAATTCACCGACCTCTCTGCCGATACATACCCCCATATCACCTCTATCGAAAACACAGACAAAGGCGCGCTGATAAGCTGGGACGCTTTTGACGGCGCTTATGCCTATCGCGTCTATTACAAGAGCGCGTCAGGCTGGACAAGGATAGCGCAGGTCAGAGATACCTCATTCACCGATACCTCAGCAAAAGACAGTCAGACACGTATCTATACCATCCGCTGTGTTGACGACGAAAATGAATTCGTAAGCGACTTCAACGCGGACGGCTGGAGCAACACCTATTACGCTCCTCCCGTTATCAAGAGCATAGAGAGCACCGTTGACGGTGTAACGCTCAGCTGGAACAGAGCTAAGGGTGCTGAGGATTACCGCGTATACCGCAGGGTCGCTGGTTCGTCATGGTCGCGTCTTACACAAACTTCTGACAGCTCCTTTACCGATACGACCGCTGAGAGCGGCGTAAGATACACCTACACCCTGAGAATGATAACAGCAGACGGCGAAGCCTTCATGAGCGACTACAACGGCGGCAAGACCATAACCTATGTAGCGGCTCCCGTCATCAAGAGCATAGTCAATACCGAGAGCGGCGCTCTGATAGACTGGGACGAGGTCCCCGGCGCTGACTTCTACCGAATTTACTATAAGAACCCGAACGGCGGCTGGACAAGGCTCGCCTCAAAATATCTTACAGAGTACGTAGACACCTCCGTCAAGGGCGGCGAGAGCCGTATATATACCCTTCGCTGTTTGAATGAGGATGAGGATTTCGTCTCAGACTTCTACGGCGATGGCTGGAGCAACACCTTTGTCAGTGCTCCAGTTATCACTACTCTCAGAAGCGCCGAGAACGGCGTAGAGATACGCTGGACAGAATGTAAGGGCGCTGAAAAATACAGGATCTACTACAAGAATACCAAGGGCGACTGGATCGCCATGGAAGAGACCACAGACAACTATCTTATCGATACCGACGTAAGATCGGGATACCGCTACACCTACACCGTAAGATGTATCAGCTCAGACGGCTCACGCTTTATGAGCGGACACAACAGCGGCAAGAGGTTATTATATGTAGCTGCTCCTCAGATCAAGTCGTTAGAGAATGTCGAAAACGGCGTTAAGATCACATGGGATGAGGTCACGGGAGCTGACTTCTACCGAATTTATTACAAGGTCGGCGACGACGACTGGAGCCGTCTCGCTTCAAAATATCTGACCGAATATGTCGATACGAGTGTCGGGAACGGAGAGACCCGCGTATATACCGTCCGCTGTCTGAACGAGGACGAGGACTTTGTATCGGATTACAGCCATGAGGGCTGGAGCCAAACCTATTACGAGGCTCCCGAGATAACCTCTGTAAGCGGCTCGGGCAGCAGCTACGATATCAAGTGGAACGCCGTAAAGGGCGTCGCAGGTTATCGTCTGTACCGCAAAGAGCTCAACGGCTCATGGAGCAGACTGTTCGACTCTACCACAAAGACCTCTTACACCGATACAACGACTAATAAAGACGTTATCTACGCCTACACCCTGCGCCTTTTAGATGAGGACGGCAACCTGATAAGCGATTACAAAGATAATGTCAGGCACTACAGAAACGGTACAAAGCTCAGCGGCAACATCTATTATGACGGTACATACGGCTTTTATGACGGCTTCCAGCTCAAGGGGCTTAACCGCGTAAGCGGAAAGCTCCGCTATTACAACAGTGAGGGCAGGATGTACCGCGACACCATAGTAAACACCCCGGCGGGATATTATTATGTCGATCCCGACGGTCTCTGCATAGAGAGCAAGGAGATACGCTTAGCGGCTGAGTATATGGCGAGGTACTGCAAGGGCGATACTCTCAAAGAGAAGATGAAATCGGGCTTCCTCTATATGGCTAAGAATTATCCGTATGTTCGCGTATACAATGATACTCCGAACTCAGAGGCCGACGTACCTCCCTTCGCTACAGAGCTGTTCGAGCTCAAGGCAGGTACCTGTTACCGCTACGCGGCGGGTTTTGCGTGTCTCGCGAGTATCGCGGGATACCGCACTCGCTTCTGCTTCGGTTATTCCGGAACTTTATCTCACGGCTGGACAGAGGTCTATGTTGACGGCAGATGGCTGCACTGCGACCCCGACGCTCAGCTGCCGAGCTACGGATATCCCGATTACTACCCATATATGACCAAGGATCATATTTGGGCAGTCGACAAGAAGTGGTATACAGAGCTCAGCTTGAAGGACGGTAAAGCCGTCTGGGGCAAAAAGACCAATTATTGATCGTAATAACGACAGGTGAGCGATCATACGCTCATATGTTATATAAAAACAGAAGGAGAAAAACTATGATGAAGAATTCGATAAAAATCATTTGTTTGGCGCTTATCATGTGCCTCGCGGTATGCGGACTTACAGCCTGCGGCGCTAAGGATATTAAGGTGACCGTAAAGGATATGGGCGCGACTACAGAGATCGACGCCAAGACCGATATGACCGTTACAGACGCTCTCGCGAAGGCTAACATCACACTCGGCGAGAAGGATGAGACCGAGCCCGAGAAGAGCTCAAAGCTCAAAGAAGACACAAAAGAGATCATTGTTAAACGCTATGCCGAGGTAACAGTAGTCAACGGCAGCGAGAAGAAGCAGGTCAGCTTAGTAGGCGGCACCGTAGCAGACGCCGTCAAAGAGGCGGGCTACACCGTCACAGATGAGATCAAGCCCGACGCCCCCCTCACCGATTACCTTAAGAACGGTATGACCATCAACATGGTAAAGGGCGTCAAGGTCAGCCTTACCGTAGACGGCAAGACCACTGAGGTAACGACCTTTATGACGACTGTTGAGGCTCTTCTCAAAGAGCAGAACATCACACTCTCAACCGACGATACCGTAAACGCGGACCTCACCGCTAAGATCACAGAGGGTATGTCGATCACCGTATCCCGCGTAACCTATAAGGAAGAGACCGCGACAGAGAAGATCGATTATGAGATCGAGCAAAAAACCAGCGACAGCATGGCTGAGGGCACAAGCGAGATCGCTCAGCAGGGCGCTGAGGGCGAGAAAACCGTTACATACAAGGTAAAGTATGTAGACGGTAAAGAAGAGAGTCGCGAGAAGATCAAAGAAGAAGTAACCAAAGAGCCCGTCAAACAGATCGTAACCGTAGGCACAAAGAGCTCATCCGGCTCAGACTCAGGTTCGGGTTCCGACAGCGGCTCAGGCTCAGACGGCGGCAGCGCTTCAGGCTCAGGCGGCAGGACAGAGGTCTCAAGAGTGGATATGCCCGACTGCGACGGATCCGGTCACGGCTATTACATCGTAACTTATTCTGACGACAGCACAGAGTTTGTAGATTACTGATATCATCAATTCAATACAGAGTAAAAGGAACAGGCGGTTCATGACCCGACCCCCGAAAGTTAGACCAAGAATCTAAATTTCGGAGGTCGGTTTTTCGTGCTTCAACTGATGACAGTGATCGCAATAAAAGCCAGCCTGTTTATCAATAAATGAACATCCGGATAAACACACGATCAACGATATTATTAATACTACATTTATCATCTTTTTATATTTCTTCGTATATCATCGCTACGCTCTCGACATGGGTCGCAGCAACGAAAATGATGTTACCTATTCCCCTGCCGGTGCTTGGAGTAAGGTCTACTCGATTTACCTGAGCGTGGGAATATGTCCATCGGTAATTAGTCGACAATTTGCTCACGCTCTTGACATATTGATAATATTGTGATAAAATTAAGATAAAATAACAGCGAGGTGAAACACTATGCTGAATATCAGACCTGTATCGGATTTAAGAAACAAATACCCCGAGATTGAACAACTCGTCCTTGGCGGAGAAGAAGTGTATCTCACCAAGAACGGCTACGGCTCGATGGTGGTCATGAGCATCGAGCAGTATAGTAAGCTGAAAGATGCACTTGAAATGAAGCTGGATGAAGCGGACTACCAAGCAGAATCGACTGCCGAGAGGCTCACTCACGAAGATGTTTTCACAAAGCTGAGAGGACGCGTAAATGGATAATGTCAAATATCAGTTAAGATATCTTCCTCTCTTCTATGAAGATATGGCAGAGGTCGTTGATTATATATCCATCGACTTACAAAATCCGTCTGCGGCTATGAAGCTGATCGACCTAACGGAGCAGGCGATCCTCAAACGGTTAGATAACCCGCTGAGCTTTCAGCCTATTCATTCCAAAAGAGAGCGAAAGCATCCATATTACCGAGTCAACATCAACAACTACGCCGTATTCTATGTCGTTATTGATGGCGTCATGGAAGTCAGACGGTTCCTTTACAGCAGAAGAGATATCCAATCAATTATATAGTAACATTTAAGGCGGTTCGAATGAGCCGCCTTTTTTGCGCAAATGATGTCGCCTATCCCCTGCCGGTGCTTGGAGTAAGGTCTACCCCATTTACCAGTGCTTGGGGTAAGGTCTACTCGATATGCCTGTTCGTGGAAATATGTCCACAGGAACATCATAATATTATGGTTTTAATTCAGATACTTTCCTTAACCCTGTATCATATTTACCCGACCAAGAATGAATCTCATAATCAAAAGGCTGCAGATAGTCACTCGTATATCCATATTGTTGCGACAGAAAAGAAAGCGAGAGTTTATCCAAATCATCTGCCCCTATTTCGCCGCCAAACCGGCGTTTTTCGTCCATATAGAATTCAAGCGGTAAGACCTTATCTTCCATAATAGCCAATATATACTCCAAAGCTTCATCTTCTTCATTCACATCGAAATGACAATGCTGAGTAGAAAAATAAACAATGTATTGAACAAAACGATCTTTCATATCCTGAGAAAAGTATTCTTCCTCATATACATATAGATTGTTACTGTTATTAGAATTCATAATCACCAGTTCATGCTCTTTTGCTTCGACTAATACAGCATAAGTAGCAACTGCATCTTCAATTGCATCAAATAGCTTCATTATTCTCTCAATCCTTTCTTGACATCATAACTACTGCTTCGACATGAGCGGTTCTCGGGAACATATCTACGGGGGTTATTTCTTTTACGGAATAATTTTTATCCGCGAACAGTGCCAGATCGCGCGCGAGGGTCGCTGGGTCGCACGAGACGTATACTATCCGCTCGGGGCTCATCTGAGCTATCGTATCGATAAGCTCGGGCGTTAGGCCCTTTCTCGGCGGGTCTACTACGATAACGTCGGGGCGCACTCCCTCGGCTCTGAGCTTATCGGCGGCGAAAGCCGCGTCTCCGCAGATAAATCGGGCGTTTGATACCCCGTTGCGGGCGGCGTTCTTCTTCGCGTTCTCTACCGCCTCGGGGATTATCTCAACGCCGATCAGCTCTCTGCATTTATCCGCCATGCTCAGCCCTATCGTACCGGTACCGCAGTACAGATCCATTAGGAACTCATTGCCCGACAAAGCGGCGTAATCAGCCGCGATACCGTAGAGCCTTTCTGCCTGTCTGCGATTGACCTGATAGAACGCCTGCGGCGAGATATCGAAGTTCAGCCCGCACAGATTATCCGTTATATGATCGGAGCCGTATACAGTATAAGTCTTTTTGCCGAGGATAACATTAGTCTCATCTGGATTTATATTGACAATGATACTCTTTACCGTAGGGTATTTTTCTATAACAGAATTATAAAGTTCTTTATCTCCTTTAAAGTTCTTTTCTCCCGCTACGATACAAACCATTACGTCACCGCTGCTCTCGGCGTATCTGAGATACAGATGACGTATACCGCGGCGGTTTGTGGAACTATAGACAAGCTCGGGACGGCAGCTGATGAAATCATAGAAATCTGCCGCTATATCATTGAAGATATCGGGCGACAGCCTGCAGTTGATACAGTGCATTATATTGTGGCTGTGTCTGGCATAAAAGCCCATGACGACCTCGCCCGACCTGTTTAAACCCACGGGGATCATAGCCTTATTTCTGTAGCCCTCAATATTCTCTGAGGGAATTATATCCTTGACTAAATCCGCGCTCAGCTTGCCGATGCGAGTAACGGCGTCAATGACTTTTTGCCGCTTTGCTCTGAGCTCAGCCTCATAGCTGATATGGCGGTATACACAGCCTCCGCAAGAATTAGACACGGGGCAATCCGGATCGATACGATCCCGGGATGGAGCGACTATCTCTTCAACACGACCGTAAGCGACATTTTTCTTGACCTTAAGCACCCTCGTGTTGACGGTATCGCCTACCGCTGTGTTGGGCACAAAGAACACCAGCTCCCCTGCCCTGCCTACTCCGTCGCCGTCAGAGGTCAGCGCGGTTATTTCAAGCTCTGTCAAATCATTTTTCTTGAACATTTTTAAAATTCCTGCCAATACTATATTTATTAAATTATACAATAGCCCTGTGCATTATTTTTCTTTTATGACATTATAATTACATTTTTGTCAAGCTATTGAACTTTATGTAAAAAAGTGTTATTATATAGGGTAAGCGAAAAAGCACATAATAAATCAACCGCATATAATGGGTTTAGATATAATAATGAGAGGTATAAATATGAACAAGGATCATCTCTTGGATAATATCAAAAGAATACATTTCATAGGCATCGGCGGCTCGGGTATGTGTCCGCTCGCCGAGATACTGCACAGCGAGGGCTTTGAGCTCTCGGGCTCAGACTGCAACGAGGGCGAGACCCTCGACCGTATCCGCAGCTACGGCATACCCGTACACATGGGTCACAGAGCCGAGAACATCGAGGGCGCTGAGCTGATAGTATATACAGCCGCGGTCAAGAAAGATAACCCCGAGCTCGTAGCAGCTCAGGAAAAGGGTATCCCCGCTATAGAGCGATCGGTCATGCTCGGCATAGTCACACGCCGCTACAACCGCAGCATCGCTGTAGCCGGCACTCACGGAAAGACCTCTACCACCGCTATGCTCAGTCAGCTGCTCATCGGCGCAGGCTTTGACCCCTCCGCTATAATCGGCGGCAAGCTGCCGTTCCTAGGCGGCAACAGCTATGTCGGTCAAAGCGATATCATAGTATGCGAGGCGTGCGAGTATGTAGACACCTTCCTCGAGCTGAACCCATACATCTCGGTCATAACCAATATCGACGCCGACCACCTCGACTACTTCAAGACGCTTGATAATATAAAGAAGAGCTTCAACAAGTTCTGTCATCTGACAACGGGCTTGATCGTATATAACGGCGACGACGAGAACATCCTCGATGCTATCGAGGACGTCACCCTGCCGACCATCACCTTCGGCTTCAGAAAGACTAACGACTATTATGCGGTGAACCTAAGAGATATCAAGGGCGCTTACAAGAAATTCGACCTGATGCACAAGGGCGAGAAGCTCTGTGAGATAGACCTGATGGTACCCGGCAGACATAATATATACAACGCTCTCGCCGCGGCTGCCTGCGCTCATTACCTCGGTGCCACTCCCGCTCAGATATCAGAGAACCTCGGTAAATTCACTGGCGTTCACAGACGCTTTGAGATACTCGGCGCTCCTAACGGCATCACGGTAGCCGACGACTTCGCTCACCATCCCACAGAGCTCACAGCTACCTTAAGCTCAGCTATGGAGATGGGCTTCAACAAGGTCTGGGCGGTATTCCAGCCCCACACCTTCTCACGAACCGCTCTTCTGCTCGACGACTTCGCCAAGGCTCTGAGCATCCCCGATGTAGCTATAATCTCAGAGATACTGCCTGTGCGCGAGACAAACACCTATAACATCTACAACACCGACCTCGGAGCTAAGGTCGAGGGCAGCGTATGTATAGACACCTTTGAGGATATAACGAAGTATATCGTAGAAAACGCCAAGGACGGCGACCTTGTTATTACCCTCGGCGGCGGAAACGTTTATATGTGCGCCAATATGATATTGAAGGCGCTCAAAACAGAAGAAGACTAATAAAGCACTAAGCTCCCGACTTACAAAAGTCGGGAGCTGTTTTTCTTTGCAGTGAACTGCTCGTTTCCGTAGGGAGACAGATAGGTTTTTATACAAACATTGAGGACTGCCCTACGGACAGTCCTCTGATCATTTTTATTCTATTATAGAATTATCTGAAAAATCCGCCGAAGGGATTGCCGCTCTGTGAGCCGCCGCTGCTCTGTTTGCTGTTATTGGAGCTTGTGGGCACATACTCCTCGAGGGTCAGGTCTATACTTCCCTTGCTGCCGCTGCGTTCAAGCTCAAAGGTGATCTTATCGCCTACCGACTTATCCTTAAGGATGTTATCGATGTCGCTTGCGGCTTTGATCTCCTGGCCATCTACGGATACGACGCGGTCGCCCTGACGGAAGCCCGCCTTCTCAGCGTTGGAGCCGCTCTCAACAGAGCTGATATAAACGCCGGATGAGCTGTTGCCGTAGTAATACCATGCGTACATCTGGTTGGAAAGGTCGATGAACGACATTCCCGTAGCAGCTCTGCCGCGAACATAACCGTAATCCTTGAGGTCGCCGAGGATATCGAGAACGGTGTTGATCGGGATAACGAAGCCGATATTATCGATGCTCTCAGAGCTTGATGACGACTTTGCGACAACGATGCCCGCAAGCTCACCCTGACCGTTGAACATACCGCCGCCCGAGTTACCGGGGTTGATAGCCGCGTCGGTCTGCATGAGGTGCATGGTCTTGTTGTCGATAACGATGGAGCGGTCAAGAGCAGAGATGATACCCTCTGATACCGAGCCGCCGAGTGTGCCTAAGGGGTTGCCGATGATGACTGCCTTAGAGCCTACCGTGAGTTTATCCGAATCGCCGAATACGGCTGTCTTCAAGCCTGTGGCTTCGATCTTGAGAACCGCGATATCGACCTCAGAGTCCGTGCCTATCAGCTTAGCGTCATAGCTGTTGCCGTCGCGCGTGGTAACCTTGATCGAAGAAGCTCCGTCTATGACATGGTTATTAGTGATGATATAGCCGTCCTCGCTGATGATAACACCTGAGCCGGCGCCCTGAGCGATATACTGACCGTAGTATGAATTGGTCTGCATGACCTCGGTGGTGATCTCTACGACCGAGTCGGCGACCTCTGTAGCTATCTCGGATGTCGTCTTATCGACCAGCTCTCCGGAGGTTGCAGTCTGAGCCTCGGTATCGACCTTGTGGATGATCATGGTATCTGATGTCGTGGAATCATACTTGCTCTTGTTTATCTGAGAGGCGATCATACTGCCGCCAAAGCCCGCAAGTCCCGAAATGAGTACGCAGACTACAAGCAGTATCGCTATACCGCCCTTTGACAGACCGCGCTTCTCTTTCTTTTGGGGTCTCTGAGGTGGAGTATGAGACTGCGCGGGCTGCTGTGATTGGATCGGCTGAGCGTATCTCGGAGCGGTGTAATTATAATTGTTGCCGCTGGTATCACCAGAAAAGCTCTTGTGATAATAGCCGTCGTTGTATGAAGGACCCGTCTGAGGCGCCTGAGCATCCGGCGCATTATTATAATACGGATTTGAGTAATTGAAGGGCTGAGCGGAATTCTGATTGTGATCAGCCGAAGCATACGGGTTTGTGTAGCCTGACTGCTGAGCCCCGGCGTAATCATTGCTGTTGGAATATACATCCTCATAGCTTTGGTTCACCTCGGGCTCGGGAGCCGAATACTCCGGGACGGCGGTCTCGGGAGAAGTGAACTCGGGCTCGTCGGATACCGGCTGAGTGAATTCGGGCTCAGTGCTTACGGGCTCTGTATACTCGGGCGATGTATCTGAGGCCTGTGTTTCAACAGGCTCGCTGTTCTCTTCGTTCTCGGGTTTAAAATTGTTCAAATATTCTTCAGACATGATATATACCTCCTGTACTGTTATTATCAGCATTTGTCTATGTGATACTCATAAAAGCTCTTGGATTTATCTGTTCTCTTGAGTACACCTATATATTAATATGTCAATGTGAAAGCATTTTGAAACAGCCATTAAGGTTTTTTAAACTAATTTTTAACAAATTATGAATGGCATTATTAAGGAGGAGCGTACAGACAAGCTCCTCCAATACATTGATCAAATCCCTTTATTGCCTTTGTTTATCTATCACCATCTGTAAATACGGCAAGAGCTCAAAGCCCATGCGCTCATACAGCCGCTTCGCGCCGACGTTGTAATCCTCGACCTCGAGCCTCAGACGCATAGCGCCCGACTCACGCTTGAGCCATTCAAAGAACTCCGTCGCCAGTCCCTTTGAGCGGTACTCAGGGTCTATATATATCTCCTCGATTGTTATTGACAGACCGCCCGCCTCTTGAGAGAAGGTCCTCGACAAAAGGGCGAAGCCGCATGGCTTATCCTCATACTCGAATATATATCCGCTGACATAAGTGTCCGAGCGGAGCATCTCATCAAAGGTCGCGCGATAATTCTCTACCGGTACGGGAGCGTTCACCGCGTCTGTGTGATAAAAGGTATCGACATACTTCCTGTATATCTCCCAGTCGTTTTCTGTTATTTTTCTGAACATAGTGCCTCAATTCGATCAAAAAAGTTTTATTCCGAACACCCTCGCGGCGTTGCGGTACATGATATTATCATAAGCCCACGGGTTCATGACAGCCCTGAGCTCATAGAAGTATTCCTGATACAGCGAGCGGTCGCCGGTCCTGTTGTGCAGATAAGTGTCCTTGCCGTCGATAGGATTATCAGAACCGAACATTATCCTGCCGCTGCCCCATCTGTTAGACGCCTTAAGAGTGCTCCTGACAGGGACCCATGTGGTATCGCCGTATAGGTTATCGGCCTTACCGAGCAGCTCGATAGCCTCGCTGTTGTCTGTGCCGAGATCCATATGGACCATTACGAAGTTAAGATCTGGGTGATTTTTAGCGGCATTATAGAGGTGGACAGAGCGCGCTTCTTCACACCCGCCTGTATGAGATATGATCGGCAGATCATATTTCTCAGCGAGCTCATAGATCGGCTCTATAGCGGGATCATCGGGAGCTACGCGAGAATGGAACGGATGAAACTTGAGACCGTAAATGAGAGATCTGTTCTCCTCTATAAGTCTGATGAACTCACCGTCCGGCAGCTCAGAACCTATCTTCATCCACGGCAGTACCCCTATCCTCTCGGGATAACGGCAGGCGAAATCAAGCGTCTCTTTAAGTATCTCGTTCTGAGATTTCTGCAAATGCGCGGGGATTGGGTCGCCGAGATGGTCGAACTCAGCTCCCTCTATATTTGATACCAGAGAGAAGGATATATCATACTTTTGCATCGAATAGATAACATCCTCGGGTCTCAGGTCAAAATCGAGAGATTTACCGATATGAACATGAGTATCAATAATCATAATATCACCCCATTCATTGTAACACATATTTTACCTCTCTGCAACCTATTGTAACACTTTTTTGTACATATCATAAAATGTACTGTAGCTGTACGCTGCAAAAGATTGTCTATGACAAATAACAAGGAGAATATTCCATGGATATGAAAACCGTTATGGCGGAATACGGGCTCAGCCCTCTGCCGAAGGATACGACCGAGGCCATGGCATATGTACCGTTCCAGCCATATTCGCCGCAGATGTGCAAGGCTGTGCTCGGATATGAGAACGGAACTATGTTCAAGGCTCTCCACAAGCCGTTTTACGGCAATAAATGCGGAGGCAAAGACGATGACTGAGAGAGATATGCTTCTTAAAAAGATCGGCACCTGCAAATTCGCTATAGTCGATATCGACCTGTTTCTCGATACTCATCCGGGCGATACCGAAATGCTCAAAAAACGCAGGGAATATACCGAGCAGCTCATGCCGCTCATAAAGCAATTCGAAGAAAAATACGGCCCTCTGACTAAGGACGAGAACGCCGCCAACAAATGGTCATGGGTAAAAGACCCGTGGCCGTGGGATATGGAGGAATAATATGTTTGTATACGAAAAGCAATTGCAATATCCCGTAAAGATCAAAAACACCAACCCCGCCCTCGCCAAGCTCATCATAACACAGTACGGGGGTCCCGACGGTGAGCTCGGTGCTTCTATGAGATACCTGTCTCAGAGGTTCTCAATGCCTCTGCCTGAGCTTAAGGCTACGCTGACGGATATAGGTACCGAGGAGCTGAACCATCTTGAGATGATCGGCGCTATCGTGTATCAGCTGACGCGCAACCTAAGCGAAGCCGAGATAAAGAAAGCGGGCTTTGACGCGTATTTTGTCGACCACACCACAGGCATATATCCTGTATCGGCGGCGGGCGTACCGTATAACGCGGCGACCTTCGCAAGCAAGGGCGATCCGATCACTGACCTACATGAGAGTTTAGCCGCGGAGCAAAAGGCTATCTATGCACTACATAGAAAACACGCTCAAAGATTTTATAAATTCCAATGGATGTTGATGATACGGCAGGTTTTACACCCACCTACCTCTATATGGTCAATCAATGTATTAACCGTCAAGCTGTCTAATTCTTGAACATCTTTAAACTGACGAATAATGTTGAGCTGATTATTTGTGTCGTCTAATTGCTTGCTGATATAGTCAATCTCTTTTTGATATTCTTCTATATCTTGTTCTAATACTTGCTTTTTTGATTTGCAATCTTCTGACAACATCAAAAAATCCTCTTTTGAGATCACCTCGTCAAGTTTATCAAGATAAAGATTTTTGAATCGCTTATTCAATTTATCTAATGACTGTTTTGCGGATTTGATTTTTGATTTCAGCGTACATATCTTATCTTTATATCCATTTTCAATAGTCAAATTTTCGGATATATACGATTCATCAATATACTGCTGATACAAAAGCTGAATCTGCTTAAGGACTTCCCTTCTCAATACTTTCTCAGAAACAAATGTACCCGAACATCTATCTTTTGCAAAATATTGAGTACAGCACCGGTAATAGCGTTCATGATGCGTGTAATAAATTCGCATTGAGCTCCCACATTTTTTGCACCTTACTTTTCCAGCAAAAATGTTTGGATCGCCCGTATTACAGGATTTAGGTTTACTTGCTCTCAATCTTTGAACCTTGTCCCAAGTACATTGATCAATAATCGGTTCATGAGTGCCCTCAACAATATCCCATTCCTCTTTTGGTTTTTGCCGTTTCTTGGTTGACTTATAAGAAATGTTTTCTGCCATTCCCTGTACGACACAGCCTCGATACACCATATTTGACAGCATTCTACCAATAGAATAGGTGTGCCAAATATCGGAACACTCTTTATGCGAGTTCTGAAATGGTTGTCCATGCTGTTGCTTATACGTCGCGGGATTTGGAACACCTTGCTCGTTGAGCTTTCGGGCAATAGGAGTAATACCATAGCCTTGTAAATACAAATCAAAAATGTATCTAACGACCACAGCAGCTTCTTCATCAACAATCAAATGATTCTTGTTTTTAGGATCTTTGATATAACCGTAAGGAGCAAATGCGCCTACCCACAACCCCTGTTTACGCTTTGAAGCCAGTGTAGCTTTGATGTTTTCAGATAAATCTTCTAAATACCATTGATCTACCAGAGATGTGATTTGACGTTGTTTACGGTTGTATTTGTTGGTAGAATCTGCATTATCGACTATGCCGACAAACCGAATACCCCAAATTGGAAACAGCCCGTTGATATACTTTTCCACAAGCTCCATATCACGTGCAAATCTCGATTGTGTTTTGCACAGGACCATATCGAACTTTCGGTTCTCTGCGTCCTCTATCATTCGATTGAACGCGGGACGTTCTCGATCTGATCCGCTATAATCCTCGTCATTATAAATATTGTAAATCTCTATTTGATTATCCTTACAATAGTTGATCAGCATTGTCTGCTGATTAATTATGCTTTCTGAATCATCTTCCTTTCGTATTTTATCTCTGTCCTCTCGAGAAAGTCGCACATATAAAGCCGCTTTCAAAGGAGACAAGCTGTTGTTCTGATGTAACATATAAACCTTACCCTTTCCTAAGAAAGCGTGTAATCTACATGTTATATAAACCAATATTATAATAACATGCAGATTACATTGCTTCAATGCTTTTACTTTGTTTTTTTCATAATTATTTGAATAATCGCATTATTTAGATTTTGCTTAATCAGTTCTTGTTTATCTGTCTGAAACTGATTTTCGACAATTATCATTTAATCACCTACTTTCGTGTCTTTTAATATTCTTATTGATATATTCATCAAATTATACTCAGAATAAACTCACTATCAAAATCACATGAATAAGCCGGATATGAATAATATTCGGCTTATGGTATCTGATCTCGAATTTCAGTTATCATTATTCATTGTTGTTTTATTATTGTCCTTGACATTTGTACCATCGTTATGAATGATATCGTCGTCAATGTTATAATCGCTATTTCCTGCAACGGACAAAATACACATTATTACAACTCCGATAAAGCCGCCGACGAAT
>CAMHAH010000021.1 GCA_946183365.1 uncultured Clostridia bacterium | reverse complement strand
AGCCTGCCTGCGCCCTCCGCCTTGTTCTGCGAAATTCTCCGCTAATATCTTTTTATAGCTTTTTATTGCTACTTAGTATTAACAATTATATCGACTATCATGTTCAGATAGAATAATGCCCGCAAACGGTTTTTGTGATAATAAACAAATAATACGTTATAAGCCGGTGGATCATTCTATATGGTCGCTTTCTGTCATACGATCGATAAAGTCAAACCGGAAACATACACCCTTGTCAGTGTTTTCAAATCCGCATTTTGTGTGTTCCATAAGGGAGATCTCCCTGACGATAAACAGTCCCAGTCCGGTGCTCTCTGTTCCGTTGGGCGAGGTAGTAAAGGCTTCTGTCCATATCTTTTCCTCCATATCGGGAGGGATCTGCTTGCCTTGGTTTTCTATCGAAAGGCGAACGGCGCCGTCGATCTCTTTCAGTGAAACTGTTATTTTCGTGTTCTTTTCGGCATTTTGGACGGCGTTGGAGAGATAATTTTTGAAGACGTGCTCCACATGGTCTCGCACGACCGAAATCTGCAATCCCGGTTCTATATCCGTAGTCAGTTCCAAATTGCGCGACTCGACATAGGCGCGGCGGTATTACCGGATAATTATGAAACAAGTGATCAATATAAAGATAAGACCTATCAGGATCTCGGCATCCTCGAGGATCAGTATGACCTGATCGAACCGATCAACAACCTGTTCCCAATCATTTCTCCGAACAGCAAGTATGATGTATACTATCCGTATTTTATCAAAGGCTCTTATCAGGAAGTCGAAAAAGAACTGAATGAGCGCGGTATGACAGACGGTATGTCTGTCACGCCGCCCACCAAGATCAAGGCGGAGAAATTCCTCGGCTATTCGTCCTACGGCTTTGATCAGACAGTCGCTACAGTAGCCGGCAGACCTGTCAAAGCGTATATGGTAGCAGCGAACGCGATCATGGCAGGATGCGAGCCGCATCATACGCCCTTCTGTATCGCGTTTGTCGAAGCCCTGCAGGATC
Source organism: uncultured Clostridia bacterium (assembly GCA_946183365.1). Taxonomy (GTDB): domain Bacteria; phylum Bacillota; class Clostridia; order Oscillospirales; family Acutalibacteraceae; genus Ruminococcoides. Next base: position 50,447 of record CAMHAH010000021.1, on the reverse strand, counting down.
CTGCGTATCTCGCGTCATTGAGCGACGGCAACCTGACGCCCATGATGTACGTCAACGGCCCTGCCGCTCACCAGATCGGTATCGACAACACCCAGGGTATGACGACCGAAGAGACCAACATCGCGATCGGCCGCTTCATGGAGCTGGCGCTGATCAACTTCACCGATATACAGCGCGATAATGCCTTCGGCTATGTCCAGCCTCTGGTATTTTCAGAGAACGACGAGACCTGTCTCAAGGTCGGTTGGGAGCCTCACCACGTTGAAAAAGGCTACGACCTGAATGATAACATCATCACGGCGACATCCTTTGCGATGTGGGGCAATAATGTGACACCCGCGACCGATCTGCCCGAAGAGATCATGAAGGTCATCGCGTGGGATATCACCGAGAAGAACCTCGGCGCTCTCGGCGGCGCTTCTGTGGAAGCTAACGCGAACACCAAACGCCTGATCTTCATCACCGAATCCGTCGCCACCGCTCTGGCAACCAAGCATAAGTCCAAGGCAGCGTTAGAGGGCGCTCTTGTCGAGAACGCACGCCGTCCCTTGTGGATGCGCGCCTACGCTTATTATTACGCCAACACCGGCGGCGCTCTCAGCAAATCCTTTGAGACCGTCTACGGCGAGCTCAAGGGGATCGCCTCAGAGGACGCTAAATCCACCGCTTCGCCCCTTGAATGAGCGGCATCACCTACTCAAACATTGACACCGTCGCCACCATGAAGAAGGGCAACACCGATATTATCGTGACCGGCGACAGCTCGCGTAACAAAACGCAGGTCATGCCAAGTGGCGTTTCGGTAAACGCAGAGGTCAAGCTCTCAAATACATGGGATCAGCTCCTTACAAGCATCAACTACTTCCCGCAGTCCGATTATTATCTTGAAGAGCCCGACTAAACCATCACTCCGCCTTCGAGTATTCCGTCTGTTTTGACCAACGGCACCTACCGAATCCTCGACCCCGTATCGGGCGCTCAGAACATGGGCAGAGCAGGCAGAGTTTATTATGAGGCAGATACAAGCACTCTCTATTACTACGCGAACGGCGCTTTATCCGCTTCGTCCATAGTGATCGATCCCGACGAGTACGCCGGTTTCATTTCTTATCTCACTAACTTAGGCTATAACAGCTCCTTTACCGTGAACAACGGCAAGTTCACCGACGCTGTTATCCGATTCTCATCAAACGCCAGCAAGCTCAGCAACAATACCGTTGCCCTGACCGATGAATCGTTCAGCGGTATGAGCCTGACCCTCCACGCGAACAATACCTCGGGTAGCAACGCCGCCGGCGGTCTCGCAAAGAACGGCGCGACGGTCGACCTCTCCGATACGATCACATCCTATACCGTCAACCTCGACGGCAATATCGAGTTAGGGGAGAGGACAAATAACGCTTTTGTAAAGCTCAGCGGCATCAAGCTGACAGTCGACCCGACCGTTGAAGCAGGCGCAAAAGCGGTCGTCGGCGCGTCAAACGGCAACGGCACCTATCGCACCATGACCTTTGTCAACGGCGGCGATGGCACCTATAAAGTTACTTATAATACCGCAGTTGCGCTTTCTCTGGGAGGTTCCGCTGTCTATCTGAAGGGTTCTTTCAACAACTGGGGAGCGACCGACGCCTTCTCAAAGACGGATAACGATGATATCATCTCCGTCACTAAGGAGCTTGCCGCAGGCACCTATGAATTCAAGATCCATAAAGCAGGTACAGACGAGTGGTACAGCAAGGATGATACCATAACCGATACGGTATACAGAGCCGCCTTGAATAAGAGCAGCGATACAGCTAATCTTAAGCTGAACGCCACAGGCGGCGAGTATGAGTTCAAGTATGAGTTGTCGACCAATAAGCTCTCTGTATTCTATGCAGCTGAGGAGCTGCCTGTCGTTCCTGTAGAAACAGAGCAACCGAAGACTGCTCCCACCGATCAGCCGACCGTTGCTCCCACTCAGAAGCCCACTCAAGCGCCGACACAAGCTCCTACACAGGCTCCGCAAAACCTCGTTTATCTCTCTCCTGCAATCTGGGATGTTGCGGACGCGACCGAAGGATCGGCGTTACCGAATCCGCTTCGAACGGATTGATCCCCGCAGGAACTTATCGAGCTAATGAAAACGGCAAGCTTGATATTAGCGGAATTTTTAATGGATATTACTATAAAGACGGTATGATCATAAAAGGTGCCGGCATTGTAATATCCAAAGGCAGTATCTACTTTGTCAGGACGGATGGTTCCGTATTTACCTCAGGCAAGCTGGATGTTAAAACAGCCAAGACAAACGGCTTGATTGAAGCAGGCACATATAGCTTTGATGATACGGGTAAGCTGATCAGATGATACTTACAGAGAAGATCTTCAAGTTTCCAGCTTAACAAATCAATATAAAGAAAAATGGGGCTGTCGCAAAACGAGAAGTTTTGCGGCAGCCCCTTTGGTATGGCGTGCCGGAAGAGACTCGAACCCCCGACCTTTTGGTTCGTAGCGCCGCAAGGGCCATTTACAATGCGTACATTACGGTCGTTCTGCCGCTTTCAGCGTTCTTTTGTCCGGGGATATAACGCCCATTTTCCGTTTTGCGCTCTCGTGTACGATCCGTTCCGGTTCTGTTGTGGTCAGAATTGTGGTCAAGGAATAAGCCATACAAACATAGATATTGAGTTGGCTGTGTTATAATTGAGTTAGCAACAACTAACCATGTGAGGGGTACACATGAAGAGCGAGAAAAATCATCTTCCGATCTACGGTCCGGGTCCGGTTTTCGGAGGCGTTGTGATTGCGCTGACGGTCGCGGCGATGTTTTGCAGAAACCTGCCTGTATTTCAATGCGGAAATATAGCGGCTTTGAGGATCCCGTTGATCGTGATCGGAATCATATTGATCCTCTTTGCCGTGTTCCTGTGGGTATACGCGGTCATCATCACCAAGATCGACGACGGGATACTTCATAATCATCTGGTGACAAAAGGCGCGTATGCGCTGGTACGCAACCCGATCTACTCGGCAATTCTGATCCTTTGCACAGGGGTGCTGATGATCGGAGAGAATGTGCTGTTCCTGATCCTGCCGTTCCTCTACTGGGCGTTTCTGACCGTTCTGTTGAAGAACACGGAAGAGAAGTGGCTCAGCGATCTTTACGGCGAAGAGTACAAGGAGTATTGCAAAAAGGTGAACCGCTGTATCCCGTGGTTCCCGAAACAGTAAAGGAGGATATGGATGTCTAAGAAAGCGTCAAATTTTCAGAAAAAAGCGATGAGCTTCGGCTACAGGGGCAAAGAGATATTCAAGCCGCTGAATACAGGGTGGATCGATGAACACGTCGCCTGTGTGCGCGAGTGGATCGCCAACATCTTTTTCTATACCAAAAACGGCACGACCGTCATGATCGACGCAGGCTACAACTATGACAGACTGAAATAGAAGATGACATGGCTGGATATCGACCCGTCAACCATCAGGCATATTCTGATCACCCATCAGGACACCGATCATGTCGGAGCGGTGGAGACAGACAGCGACGGTCTTTTTCAAAACGCTACCCTCTATCTCAGCGAGATCGAGAACAAATATCTGACCGGAGAAGTCCGCAGAAAAGTCATCTTCGGACTCTATAAGCTGCCGATGGTCAAGTCGGAGAATAAACGCTTGTTATTGCAGGACGGTCAGGTGCTGGATATCAACGGCATCAAGGTAGAATGTATCCTTTGCCCCGGTCACACATGGGGACACATGGTGTATCTGATCGACGACGAGTATCTTTTCACGGGCGATACCATCTGGTTCGGTGCGGACGGCGGCTACAGCTTCATCAATTCGCTCGCTGAGGACAATGAGCTTGCTAAACGCTCGCTTGCGGAATTGGAGCAAAAGCTGAAGGACAGAGGACTGATCCCGAAGGTCATCACCGGTCACACCGGCTGGACGGATGACTTTGGATTTGTATTCCGTCACAAGGACAAGATCTGCAACTCGCTGAAAAAGCAAAAGCCGCACGATCCCTCCGCACCCTATGATGGGTACAAAGAGGACGATGACACCGAAGCAAACGCCCGATCGGGCTATCTGCCAAAGGTAGTGCCCGTGAGTGCAGAAGAGTGAGATAAGGAGATAGGATAAAATACCATATTGAGAAAAACACCGTGCAGGAAAAGGGCGATGCCCTTAACGGAACATTTCAAAACCGAATAGGATTCAAAAAGGCACTGTTGAAAAACTCGTTCTTTTACAGCAGTGCCTTTGGCTATCTCGTGGCAGGGATGTACTCAGCATTTTTATTCTGCCAGGGTGATAATCAGTTGATCGAACTATGAAACATTTTCAAGACCCCAACAGAAGAAAAAGGATAATAAAAGGAGAAATCATTCTTTTGCTATCCTGAGAAAGGTGTTTTCATCAGCTGTAGTCAATGTGAGGATGCCGTATGTAAGGGCCGTTGCCGTTATCGATACTGCAGACTTATCGCTAGATAAGATTGGACGCATTATACTTCGGTGGTTGGCTGCCTTATACATCGGCGCGCCTTGACTTTCTGATACGATTTTTGTATAATAACCGTAGAATTTGGATCGTTTGTGACGAAGGAGCTAAGGCGATTTATGCTCCGGGTCGGCGATCGACGCTCTGCGTTTATTACGCTGTAACGACGTATGTTTGTGTCTATATATCTTTCTGCACAGGCGCAGAGTGGCTCGGCCTGTGCTTTTTTGCTACAGGAAAGCGCGCTTTGCGCGCTTTTTCGCATAGCGATCGCTCGCTCTCGCTCAGCGACAAACTGAGCGGGCATACAAGTCTTTTTTAGCTTTACTCAAATGAGCAGTTTCATGTAAAGTTAAAACCGAAACACCGCGCGGCGGAAGGGGACAATCCTATGGGACAAAACAACGAAATCTATATGTCTATTGAAATATGGGGTGTTTTTTTCAGTCTGATCGCCGCCCTGACCATCTTTCTTACAAGGCATTTTGACAAGTCCGGCTCACGCAAGCTGATGTTGGCTCTGCTGTGCTCGGCGGCTCTGATGGTAAGCGACTGCGCGTCGATCTATTTTCGCGGCAACGCGTCGCAGCCGGCACTTTCGATCGAGAGATGGTCTACGTTTGCCGTGTATTTTTTCAGCTTTCTGATCATACCGCTGTCGGCGCAATATGTTTCTCAGATCATATACAAGCGCTCCGGCGGATTCAAGCTGTATTGGGAGCTTATAGAATGGGGCGTTTTCATCGTCGGCGCGGTGCTGCTGATCATCAATGAGCTATATCCGTTCATCTACCGTATCGACGAAATGGGCAGGTATATGCGAATGCCGTATTTTTTCTGGCTGCCGAGTCTGATCGGATTAACGGGTCTTTTGACTACGCTCGGTGTAGCGCTGCAATACAGTAAATATATGCTTACTGTCGAGAGAGCGGCTGTCGTTTCATTCCTGACGCTCCCCTTGATCGGCATCGTTATCAAGCTGTTCTATCCTGAGACGCCCTTTGTCACTCTCGCTATCGTGATATCTGTCATCATACTGTTCATATCGTATGAAACAAGCTATGTGCATTTTCTTGTAGAAGAAGAAAAGAGATTAGGCGAAGAAAAGCTCAAGCTCGTCAATCAACAGATGAAACCGCATTTCATCTTCAACACGCTGACGCTCATAAGGTACCAGTGCCTCACAGCTCCGCAGGAAGCGGCTCAGACCGTCGCGGAGTTTTCAAACTACCTCAGAGACATTACCGATTACCTCACCGATAACGATAATATTTCGGTTGAGACGGAGCTTGAGATCGTAAAGAACTATCTGCGTATACAGTCAAAGCGCTTCGGAGACAGGATCAGGATCGAATATGACATAGATGAAACGGATTTTGATGTCCCGCCGTTTTCGATCCAGACATTAGTAGAAAACGCTGTGCATCACGGTTTCGAGAGCGGTCAGATAGATCATGGTACCATAAAGGTATCCACGAAAAAAGGCAGAGATAAACGCATAGTGACCGTTGAGGATAACGGTGTGGGCTTTGATACAAACGAGCTGAAGAACAAGAGCAAAAACTCTGTCGGTATTGTCAACACAAAAAACAGAGTAGAGATCATGTGTAAGGGCGAGCTTATCATCGAGAGCGAGCCGGGAAAAGGCACGCGGGCGATCATTGTGATACCCGAATAAAGGCAATCCGCACACCTGAATTATGCGGTATTGCTTAAAACCTTTCGGAGTGAGTGAACATGAACATCCTGATAGCAGACGACGAAATGAGTATGCGGTATGACTTGAAATTTGCCGTAGAAAGAGTGGCTCCGGCAGATGATAACGTATTCTTTTTCGCGCAGAGCTATGATACTGCCATAGAGCAGTTAAAACAGAATAAGATAGACGTTGCTTTTTTGGATATCAATATGCCGGGCAAGACCGGGCTGGAGCTCGCGCGGGAGATCAAGAGCCTCTATCCCGATATCAATATCATCATGGTCACGGCATACAGAGAATATGCTCTGGATGCTCTGAGGCTCTATGTCAGCGCGTATTTGCTCAAGCCTGTCGACGATGATGATCTCAGAGAAGCCCTCAGGAACCTACGAAACCCGCTTGGCGCCTCACAAAACAGCGTAGGTAAGCTGACAGTAAAATGCTTCGGAAATTTTGAGGTGTTCATCAGAGATAAGAAGATCAGGTTTTCACGCCAGAAGGGTAAGGAGCTGTTCGCGTATCTTGTGTGTCTGAAAGGGGCTTCTGCCACCAGAGGTGAGATATGCGCCAATCTTTTTGAGGGAAGCAACGAAAAACAGGGCTTTGAACACTTGAAGAAGGCGGTCCAGTCCCTCAAAAAGGATCTTTCAAAATATCAGCTCGAGGATGTTTTGGAACACAGCCGTAACGCCTATTCTGTCAACACGGCTTTGATCAAATGCGATTACTATGATTATCTGGATCGAAAACAGGGTTCCAAAAACCTGTTCAGAGGTGAGTTCCTCAATCAATACAGTTGGGCGGAGACCTATATATATCATCTTGAAAACTATTGATATTTTAAGAAAACATAGTATTATTATCAAGGAAGACTCTGAAAATGGAAGATTTGTCCCCCTATTGTCCCCCAAGATATGTTAATATAGTATTGTAATAGTATTTAAAAAGATAAAACGGAGGTTTATGATGAAAAAATTACTGACGATCATCACATCGATGCTACTATGTATGACCATGCTCGTGCTCTCGCCGGCGCAGGTGGCGGCATCCGCCGCGGACAGTGGTAAGAAGTACATCAGCGAGGTCAAGGTCGGTATGGGCAAGACCTCTGACGAAGCCTCAAAGGAGCTTCTTGAAGAGGGCTATACCATCCTCGCCGACGATAAGGGCAACTACGCCGACCTCAACGAGGATGCCGGCACCGGTAACGCCCTCAAAGAAGGTCCCAACGAGAAAATCGTCTATCTGGGCTACAAGACCACCGATGACGCAGGCGACGCCATCACCGACCTTGCGGTCATGAACATGAGGGGCGGCTACAGCTATGAGGACTACGAAAAGCTGATGCAGAAGCAGATGGATACTCAGATCAAGCCCTTTGTCGACCGCTTTATCTCTACGCTCAGCGAGTATCGTGATAACCTGAAAAAGCCGCAGGATTCCGCTAACTACAAGCGCGCGGAGTATTACAGGACATTGCTCAACAAGCTGACGGACGATGATACCGGCGGCAAGCCGCTGGGCGATCTCTTGATGAATGAGACCAAGTACGAGATGGGCGACGAGGCATACAACGCCCTCTCGGAGGAAGAAAAGAAAAACCATTGTGACATACTGACCCTCCTCATGCAGGGCAACGGTCAGGCGGTCATGCTGATGGAGACCGAGCTGACAAAGGCGTCGGATTCCTCCGACAATACATGGCTCGACAGATTTTTGGAAACCGATCTCGACGATCTGACAAAGAGCGTCAAAGAGGATAACCCCAACCTCACTCCCTCCGAGATCAATCAGGAGCTTGACAAAAAGTATTACGATAGCGCCAAGAAGATACGCGAGAAGTGGAGCGCCTTCAATGATATACTGCTCAACTACGACAACGCAGTAGATGTCGCGGATGAGGTTGCGGAGGAAGATACCGAGAGCAAAAAAGAGATCAAAATCAGCGAAAATCCGACGGATGACGAAATCGTCCAAGTCGGCAGCGCTATGATTAAGAATCAGGATAATATGGTCAAGGGCGGCATGGCGTTAGAGGATATCGTCGCTCACGACTTCCTTGAAGCGACCAAATACGGCAAGGGAACTCTGCTCGAATTCTTTGAAAAGGATGTATCCGAGTTCAACAGCGAGAAGAAGATCCGCGAGCTCTATCCGATCGTTGACGCGCTCTCAGACGGACAGCTCGCCGGTCTGGACTTCCTCTCCATCAAGGATATGATCATGATGGCGATCACGGACGAGAACGGCTTTGAAAAGGTGGATGTAAGCAATATTGAGTCTGCCTCCATCTATCAGGACGTCAACCGTGAGATTTATGAAAAGGGCGGTGTTGCGCTGACCAACAAGGCGCTGCGTGAGAAGGCATCCGCTCAACAGGCGTCCCCTTCTTTTTCGCTAAGCAAAACAGGCATCGTGCTCTGGTGCTGTACTGCAGCAGCCGGACTTGCGGCAGCCGGATCGGCGCTTGGCGCGACTAAGCTGGGCGTCCTCAGACAACGTGATGCACTGCAAAACGCCTTTAATTCCATAGATAATCAGATGGATGATCTACAAAACTATAAAAACACGTTAGAGCGCGGATCAAGTGAATGGAGTGAGGCGCACCAGAAATTTAATGAATTGTATAAACAGAGAGGTGAAATTGCGACTAAGCTGCACGAAATTGAAGGAACAAATAAGGAAGCATTTGATAATGCGTCTGAACAGTTTGCCAAAAGATCCAATATTTGTAAATACCTCGCGGCTGGCTTTACCGTAGTCATGGCAATCTTTGCAGGTATCTCCATCTACACCACCATCGAAGAGATGAAGGAGTATTACAGGGTGGATTTCGTGCCCATCCCCAAATACATCGTTGAAGAAGCGGACATCACCGCCACCAACGGAAAGGGCGAAAAGGTCATGATCAAGAACCAGACCGCCTATTACACGGCCGTCTCCTGCAACAGGAAGGACGGCGGAAGCAAGATCGAGAAGCAAAACCATGAGATACTCCTCGACCGAGCCGACCTCAACGGCGACGTAGGTCAGCAGTGGCTGGCTCTCTACAGCGTGAAATATGAAAACGGCTTGCCGATCCTCGCGGATTCCTTAAAGTTCAAGCAGGGCAAGGGCGGCGCTCCCGAGGGCTACACTACCGGCATCCATATGTTCGGCGAGGAAGCGGTGCAGAACCTGACCGATGAAAAATCCGGCTACTCCTACAACGACCCCAACGAGGGCACCTATGTGTTCTTTAAGCGTGATACGGCAAAAACAGCGGCAGGCTCGCTGTTCTCAGGCGGCTCCCTCGCGCTGGGCGGCGTGATCGGTCTTGCCGTAGGCGGCTTGCTCACCTTCGCCGTCATTCAGCTGGCAAACAAGAAGAAAAAGAAGGAAGCCGAGCAAGTACAATCGAATTAACAAACCACATCAGGGGCTGTCGCGTTTATCTGCGCGATAGCCCTTTTTTGATTTTTTTAAAAATGATGAAAATAATTCCTATTTGTCCCCCAATTGTCCCCCTTCTTATGCTATAATACCATTGTTAAAACCTTTAGAATATAAAAACGGAGGTATACAATGAAGAAAATACTGACAATCATCACCTCGGCTTTGCTGTGTATGACGATGCTGGTGCTCTCTCCGGCGCAGGTTATCGCGTCCGCGGAGAGTAACGGCAAGAAGTATATCAGCGAGGTCAAGGTCGGCATGGGCGAGAGCTCTGACGAAGCTTCTAAGGAACTGCTCGATGAGGGCTACACCATCCTTGCGGACGATAAGGGCAACTACGCCGACCTCAACGAGGACGCAGGCTCCAAGAGCGCCCTCAAAGGCGGTCCCAATCAGAAGATCGTCTATCTGGGTTACAAGACTACCGACGACCCGAGTGACGCCATCACCGACCTTGCGGTGATGAACATGAACGGCGGCTTCAGCTATCAGGAATATGAAAATCTGATGAAGACTCAAATGGATACGCAGATCAAGCCATTTGTCGACCGCTTTATCTCTACGCTCAGTGAGTATCGTGAGAACCTGAAAAAGCCGCAGGATTCCGCTAACTACAAGCGCGCGGAGTATTACAGAACGCTGCTCAATAAGCTGACCGACGACGACACCGGTGACAAGCCGCTTGGTGATCTGCTGGTCAACAAGACAAAATACGAAATGGGCGACGACGCCTACAACGCGCTCTCCGACGAGGAGAAGAAGGAGCACTGCGACATCCTTACCCTTTTGATGCAGGGCAACGGTCAGGCGATACAGCTGATGGAAACACAGCTGACAAAGGCGTCCGACTCTTCTGACGATACATGGCTCGACCGCTTTTTGAAAACCGATCTCGATAAGCTGACCCAAGAGGTCAAGGAAGAAAACCCCGGTATGACCCCCTCTGAGATCAATCAGGAGATGGATAAAAAATATTACGACACCGCTAAGAAAATCCGCGAAAAGTGGAACACCTTCCAAGAGACCCTGCTAAACTACGATAACGCTCTTGATAAGGCGGAAGAAGCGGCAGAAACAAATGAAGAAAACAAAGACAGAAAAGAAATTGACATAGAAAACGTCACAAAGAAAGAGGAGATCGCGGAGTTCAACAAAGGGATGTTCGATGATCAGGCTACCATGATCAAAAGCGGCATGGCGGCTGAGGATATCGTCGCTCACGACTACCTTGAGGCTACCGAATACGACAAAGGCACTCTGCTCAATTTCTTTGAAAAAGATGTATCGGAATTCACCAGTGAGAAGAAGATCCGCGATCTGTACCCGATCGTTGACGCGCTCTCGGACGGTCAGATCGCCGGTCTGGACTTTCTTTCCATCAAGGACATGATCCTGATGGCGATATCGGACGAAAACGGCTTCAACAGTATAGATGTCAGCAACATGAAACCCGCGTCCGTCTATCAGAATGTCAACCGTGAGATCTACGAAACGGGCGGCGTCGCGCTGACCAGCAAGGCGCTGCGCGAAAAAGCTGCCTCTCAGCAACCGAAATCTGCCTTCCAGCTGAGCAACTTGGGCATAGTGCTCTGGACCTGTACAGCTGCTGCGGGCGCCGTAGCGGTGGGTACCGGTGTCGCGTCTGTTGTTTACGGGAAAAAAGCCGCAGCCGCTGCTCAAGCCTTTAATGAGGCGGAACAGCGAATGCTTGCCGCTCAAGCAAAATATGATAAGCTCTTTAAACAATCGGATATATTAGCCGAACGGTTAAACCATATGTTTCAGAACGAGCATGCCAACCCTGCGCATCAAATTAAAGCGGTAGAAAATGAAATGATAGCAAAGAATAAAGAATTCTTGGAATATTCCAGATCGCCTGAATATAAAGAAGCGATTAAAAACTACAATGACCTTGATGAAACCCAGGACGCAACTGCGCAGATGGCAAAAAAGTCGAGTATATGCAAGTATCTGTCGATAGGCTTTACCATAGCCGGTGTGTTCCTTGCCGGTTACTCTATCTACACCACCATCACGGAGATGATGGAATACTACAAGGTCGATTTCGCGCCTATTCCCAAATATATCGTTGATGAAGCCGATATCACTACAACTGAAACCATCAACGGCAAGACCGAGACGATCATGCTCAAGAACCAGACTGCCTACTATAAGGTCGTCACCTGCAACAGGACTGACGGCGACTCCGCCGTGGAGAAGAAGAACCACGAGATTCTCCTCGACCGAGCCGACCTCAACGGCGACGTCGGTCAGCAGTGGCTGGCGCTGTACAGCGTGAAGTATGAGAACGGCATGCCGATCCTCGCCGATTCCTTAAAGCTCAAGCTCGGCAAGGGCGGCGCGCCCGATGGCTACACTACCGGCATCCATATGTTCGGCGAGGAAGCGGTGCAGAACCTGACAGACGCAAGTAAGAGCATGCCCCTTTGCTATAACGACCCCCATGAGGGCACCTATGTGTTCTTCAAGCGTGACACAGCACAAACAGCGGCAGGCTCGCTGTTCTCAGGCGGCTCCCTCGCGCTGGGCGGCGTGATCGGTCTTGCCGTAGGCGGCTTGCTCACCTTCGCCGTCATTCAGCTGGCAAACAAGAAGAAAAAGAAGGAAGCCGAGCAAGTACAATCGAATTAACAAACCACATCAGGGGCTGTCGCGTTTATCTGCGCGATAGCCCTTTTTTGATTTTTTTAAAAATGATGAAAATAATTCCTATTTGTCCCCCAATTGTCCCCCTTCTTATGCTATAATACCATTGTTAAAACCTTTAGAATATAAAAACGGAGGTATACAATGAAGAAAATACTGACAATCATCACCTCGGCTTTGCTGTGTATTACGATGCTGGTGCTCTCTCCGGCGCAGGTTATCGCGTCCGCAGAGGGTAACGGTAAGAAGTACATCAGCGAGGTCAAGGTCGGCATGGGCAAGACCTCTGACGAAGCCTCAAAGGAGCTTCTTGATGAGGGCTATACCATCCTCGCCGACGATAAGGGCAACTACGCCGACCTCAACGAGGGCGCCGGCACTACGAACGCCCTCAAAAAAGGCCCCAACCAGAAAATCGTCTATCTGGGCTACAAGACCACCGATGACGCGAGTGACGCTATCACCGACCTTGCGGTCATGAACATGAGAGGTGGATTTAGCTATCAGGGATATGAACAACTGATGCAGGATCATATGGACACCCATATCAAGCCCTTTGTCGACCGCTTTATATCGACACTGAACGAGTATCGTGAGAACCTGAAAAAGCCGCAGGATTCCGCCAACTACAAGCGCGCTGACTATTATAGGATGCTGCTCAACAAGCTGACCGACGACGATACGGGCGGCAAGCCGCTGGGCGACCTCTTGATGAACGAGACCAAGTATGAAATGGGCGACGAGACATACAACGCCCTCTCGGAGGAAGAGAAGAAAGAGCACTGCGACATCCTCACCCTCCTCATGCAGGGCAACGGTCAGGCTGTCATGCTGATGGAGACCGAGCTGACTAAGGCGTCGGATTCCTCCGACAATACATGGCTCGACAGATTTTTGGAAACCGATCTCGATAAGCTGACCCAAGAGGTCAAGGAAGAAAACCCCGGTATGACCCCCTCTGAGATCAACCAGGAGCTGGATAAAAAATATTACGACACCGCTAAGAAGATCCGTGAAAAGTGGAGCACCTTCAACGAGCTCCTGCTCAACTACGACAACGCGGTCGACAGCGCTGAAGAAGTAATCGATACTGAGCTCGAAAGTGATACAAACACTAAAGTAAACGAAAATTCATCTGATGAAGAACTTGACAAGGCGATGGATGAGGAGCTCGACAAGCATAATTTATTGCTTGACGGCGGCAAGGCGGCGGAAGATATCGCTGTCCACGATTTTCTTGAAGCAATAAAGTATGACAACGGTACGCTGCTGGATTTCTTCCAAAAGGACGTGTCTGAGTTCAACAGCGAGAAGAAGATCCGCGCCCTGTATCCGATCGTAGACGCGCTCTCGGGCGGTCAGATTGCCGGACTCGACTTTTTGTCCATCAAGGATATGATCATCATGGCTTTCACGGACGAAAAGGGATTTAACAGCGTTGATCTCGATAAGGTGAAGCCCGCCTCTATCTATGAGGGAGTCAACCGCGAGATATATGAAAACGGCGGCGTCGCGCTGACCGACAACGCGCTGCGCGCGGACGCAAGCACAAGCGCAAGCGCAACCAACTCCGGATTTAAGCTAAGCACCCTCAGTATCGTCCTCTGGAGCTGTACCGCGGCAACCGGGGCGGTGGCACTTGGTACAGGCATAGCCAGCAAGATGATCGCAAAAACAGGGGAAAGGGCTGTAACGAGGCTTGGAAATCTGCAAAAGCAACTGAGCGATTTAAACAAAAGCTTGGATTATTCAAAATCTGACGCTTATTTGGAGAGATTCGGTCGATCCGGACAAGATACATCTGTTAAACAATTGACCAGGCAGATCAACAGTCTTGAAACCAGAGATATTCCGAAAGCCGAAGAAGCGGCGAGGAAGGCGATGCAGGAGAGCGCCGCAAAATCAACTCTGTGCAAATATCTTTCTGTCGGCTTTGCGGTTGTTTCGGCGCTCCTCGCGGGCTTTTCTATCTACACCACCGTTACCGAGATGATGGAGTACTACAGGGTGACGTTCGCTCCCGTTCCGAAATACATTGTAGAGAAAACCGACATTACCGCCACCGATACCAAAACCGGTAAAGAGATGATGATACAGAACCAGACCGCGTATTATCGGTATGTTCCCTGCAACCGTACCGACGGCAGCAGCGACGTGGAGAAGGAGAACCACAAGATCCTCCTCGACCGCGCCGACCTCAACGGCGACGTCGGTCAGCAGTGGCTGGCGCTGTACAGCGTAAAGTATGAGAACGGCATGCCGATCCTCGCCGATTCCTTAAAGCTCAAGCTCGGCAAGGGCGGCGCGCCCGAGGGCTACACTACCGGCATCCATATGTTCGGCGATGAAGCGGTGCAGAACCTGACCGATGAAAAATCCGGCTACTCCTACAACGACCCCAACGAGGGCACCTATGTGTTCTTTAAGCGTGATACAACACCCGTCAAGGGTCTGATAGCAGGCTCCGTATTCTCCGGCGGCTCGCTGATGCTCGGAGCGATCTTAGGCCTGATCGCAGGCGTCGGATTGACGATGCTGATCACCTTTTCCTCCAGGAAAAGAAGAGAAAAAGCGACGGCGTGAAGCCCGACACAAGCTGTGAAAAGGAAGTGAGTAAAGTGAAGAAACGCATATCAGTTTTCGCGCGAACGCTGTCGATGATGCTGGTAATCCTTTTGATAATGGGAACTACGGCGATCGGCATCCCGACCGTCGCGGCAAGAGATTACAGAAGTAACCAACCAGCGTATTTGACCAACCTGAGTAAAGGCGACTTTTTGGACCAAGGAGCAACAATAGTCAAGTACAAACCATATGAACAAAAGAATGGTAGTCCGTTTTATACCGTCTATATCGACGGCGAGCTGTATAAGGACGTCAAGGAGGATGAGTTCACCGTTGACCGTCCGCTGATATTGACGCAGAAATCCATTGATTACACAAAGCCCATTCATCCGGTGTTTTATTTTGAGACGTTAGGTGATAAGAACGAGGTCAATACGGAAGAAGCGCTGAGAATGGCGATAAACAACAGCACGACCGATCTGAAAGACAACATCGTGCTGACAGAGGAGCTGGTCATCGACGACGGTAATGACCATGTCCTCAACACCAACGGCTATTCTATTACTCAAAAAAAATACGGTCCCTCCGTTATCACGATAAGCGGCGGCTCTACCCTGACGATCACAGGCACCGGCGAAGAGGGCACCTCTACGATATCCGGCGGAGACAACGCCTCGGTCGGCGGAGGTATCCGCGTGCTCAAGAACAGCAAGCTGGTCATGAAGGATATGAACATCTCCAATAACAAGGCACAGCGCGGCGGCGGTATCAGAGTTGAAAACAGTACGGTTGAGCTGACAAACTGCAATTTCAAAAACAATCTTGCCTATGAAAACGGCGGCGCTCTGTATATAGACGAAAACTCGACCGCGACGCTGACCGGTTGTCAGATCACCGGCAACCAGGCGCACGACGGCGCGGGTATCGCCAACAGCGGCACGCTGACGCTCAAAAACTGTTTGATAAAGAGCAATACCATCGTCGATAACGGCGGTGGCGGCGGTATCTGGTCAAACGGAGAGGCGACCCTCACCAAGACCGAGATCACCCAGAACAGCGGCGCTGTGAACGGCGGCGGCGTAACCAACCACAAAAACATGACGCTGACGGATTGTACCGTCTCCGCCAACAAGGCGATTAACAGGGGCGGCGGAATGTACATTGACGCGAACGGCTGTACCACCGCGCTCAACAACTGCACACTCTCGGACAACGTCGGCAAGGTCGGCGCAGGCGTCAATCTCTACAGAGGTGACCTCACCGTCAAGAAATCGACGATGAACAATAATATCGCCGATGAAGCCGGCGGCGCTATGTGGGCAAACTCCGGGACAACAGCAGAGTTCACTGACGCGGATATGTCCAATAACAGCTGCAAGACCAACGGCGGCTGTCTGAATTCACACGGAACGCTCAGCCTGAGCAGCTGCACCATCAACGGCTGCTCGTCCGAGAACAGCGGCGGCGGTATCTATATGGATTCAAGCAGTACGCTGACCCTGCAATCGTGCGAGATCACCAACTGTATGTCCGTAAGCGGCGCAGGGATCAACTTCTATGCCGGATCCCTTATCCTCTTGGGCGGTAAAACAAGGGTCACCGACAGCACGGCTGACGGCAATTCATCTAATATCTGCTTCAGAGAGCTGGTTCCCATTCAGATCAAGGGCAGATTATCGAGCGGCTCATCGATCGGCATCACTCCCCCCGACAATGCCGACAGCAAGAACGCAACCACGGGCTTCGGTGAGTTCAACGAGGGTGCTCCCGCGGATATCTTTTATTGTGATAACAACCATTACAAGATCAACCGCGACGAAGGCGTCAAAGAGGTTAACCTGATCAAGACGATGCAGACAGCCAACAACAGCAGCTACAAGATCCGGATCGATATCACCGTGACTGATGACGCCGACTTGTGGGATTATGCCAATTTCTATATTTACGGCAAAAGCGGCAGGGGAACAGGCAGTCAGCAGCACATCAATACCTCCCCCGATTTTCATGAATCGATCGACGATGACGGCGAGTCCTATACATACGAATACGACTGCGGCTCTGATTTCTTCCCCACGGCGGTAGATGTGGTCACCTCCTTCGGCAGCTGGGGCGTTTGGCGCGATTTTGAGGCCGACGTGACTATATACATCAACGGCGTCAATGTAGCCTCGCGCCATGTCGTGCATAAAGTCTACGGCGATGAAAGAAAGAATACGATGATCAACATCGGCGGCGACAAATATCCCTATCCCGACCCCGACGCCTTTGAGGTCGATATGCCCAAGAATATCGACACCACCGGCATCATCACCGTTGCGGCGGTCGACCAGTACGGAATGACATGGACGACAAAAGGCTCAGACGTTACCATGGAAAACGTCTCCTTCCCCGATGAGGATACCATCGAGCCGGTCGACAACTCCGGCTTCAAGTGGAAGGTGACCAGCAATCATATGAGCAATCATCACAGCACCTACAAGATGACCTTCAAGTCCGGCAGCGACGTCTATCCGACCATCACCAAGGCGATCAATGTCAAGTTCGTATTCCTTTTGCATCTGACCGTCATTGTGGACGATGAAGAAGTATACAAAAAATCTGCTTATGCAAACCAAACGGTGAGCTTTGAGAATATAAAGACTCCCGCCGGCTATTATATCGATGATTTTGATATGAACGGTCACGGGATAATCAAAGATATATCCGATGAGGATAATAAAGACAAGTATACCAACAAATATGAATTTACCTTCATCAACGATTCCGTTACGCTTACCGCGAAGCTGCAGCCAAACAATTATTTTCTGAAATTTGACAAGAACGGCAGCGATAAGGTGGACAAGGAAACCGGCAAGGTGTTAAAAAAGAGCTATGACGTAAAAGGAACCGTAACCTCTAAAACGCTCTACTACGACCTAGAGTTCCAATTGCCGAAAACTAATCTTATACGCAAGAACTACACCTTTGTCGGCTGGAACACACAGCAGGACGGTATGGGCAAGATGTACGCAAAGGACGCGTCCGTGGTCAACCTTACAAGCAAAAAGGGCGACACTGTCACCCTGTACGCAATCTGGAAGCCTGATAACTCCGCGGCGACTACCTCCTCAATCTTCTCCGACGGAACAGCCTTGATCTATGTCGGCTTGGGCATATTGCTTCTGTCAATAGCGGCAGCTATCATATACTCTAAAAAGAAGAAGAAAGAAGGAAAGGAGCAGACAGCTGATGAAAATTAGAAGGATCATCACGATACTGTTCGCGTTGTGCCTGCTCCTGACATCCGTCGGCGTGACGAGCGCCGGAGCGATCGACGCGAAGGCGGTCACCTCGGGAGCGGTCGTGGAGGAGATCCCGAGAGAGGGAGAGCCGACCGTCACCGAATGCGGCTCGCCGGCGGAGGCGTGGTCAAAGGCGATCCAAACCGCGGACCACTCGAAGGAGGTCGTCATCACGCTCGGTTCTGACTGGATCGAGGACACAGAGCTGACGGTGGGCGCTTCCATGCATATTACGCTTGACCTCAACGGTCATTATGTTCACCGCACCAGAGATCACAACATGATAAGGAACGGCTACGTATTTAGGGTAGAAGAGAACGCCATCTTTACCGTGCGTGACAGCAACCCCAAGGGCGTCGGCTATAAAGGTGTCAGGGGCGGCGTCATCACCGGCGGCGCAAGCTCCAACACCGGCGGCGGCATACATATCGAAGAGAAGGGCGAATTCCGCCTGCAGGGCGGCACCATCTACGATTGCAGAACCGACGAGGACGGCGGCGGCGTCTATGTAGACGGTTCCTCCATGGATACCAAATTCACCATGACCGGCGGCAGGATCTACGGCTGCAAAACCATGAATAGCAATGACGACTGCTGCGGCGGCGGTGTTTATCTGCGCAAGGGCGTCGTCAGCATTTCAAACGCGAAGATCGACGACTGCTACAGCGAGGATGACGGCGGCGCGATCTATTCATGCCGCGGCGTCATTAATCTGGATAACGTTGTCTTTTCCGGCAACTATGCGCAAGATAATGGCGGAGCGATCTACACGGCGCTCGATCTGGCAAAAAATCAGGCGACGGTGATCAAAGCCCACAACTGTATCTTTGCGGCAAATCACTCGGACAAAGACGGCGGCGCGGTATTTATCAACGACAATCCCGAATACAACCAGGCGATGCTGTTCCACAAATGCGTGTTCCGCAGTAATTCCGCCAACCTAAAGGGCGGCGCGATTTTTATCAACGATGACAACACGGCGCTTTCGAGCTGCGAAATAACCGGCAACAAAGCAGTCGAAGAAGGCGGCGGCGTTTATGTTGACGGCCGTTATAATATCACGGTCATGGGTCTGACAAAGATCATGGACAACTCCAGCTACATGAATGACGGTGTTGCCAATCTCGCGCTGCAAGATCAGTCGCTCGGAACAGCGCGCATCATCGACGCCGGATTGTATAAGGGCTCAGAGATCCACTTTGGCTCGACAAGCAGCAGCGGAGTGCAGGTCTCCGAATGGGTCAGCACCTATCAACAGCAGTATTTTAAGGCGGACATGGGCAACCTCATATCCAATGAATCGAGAACTGTAAAAGCGCAAATGATAACAAGCGGCTCCGTTTTCAGCAACGGATTCTACGCTGTGACAATTATCGGCGTCGCCGGTATTATCGGCGCGGTCATCCTGATCGTCCGTCAGAAGAAAAAGAACAAAGCGAAGGAAGGCGGTGAAGAAAATGATCAGAACAACGGAGCATAATTTGCGAAATACCATTTTCTTTACTATCAAAACGATCGCCATTATTCTGGTCGTATGTTTTGCGTTAGAATACCCAGTCCAAATGCTCGGGAAAGCATACGCGGCAGAAAAGGTGTATTATATCTCTGAGGTCAAAACCTTTCAGGCTAAGACCGAAGCCGAGGCGATCAAGCTCTGTGAAAGCGACGGCTATACCTGCGCGAAGAAGGACCTCAACGCCGGCACGGGCAAGGACGCGGTCGTAATGGGCTACAAGCTCACTGAAGATAAGGATGAAGCGATCTATGATATCAAGCTGCTCCACATGAACGGCGGTTATCAGATCAAGAACTACGCCGAGGCTAACGAGAAGCTCGAGAAGGATAACGCGGGCACGGGAGAAGCCCTGTACGACGCCGCGAACGAATTCATCGCCAACTATCAGGACGGCAGCCCTAAGGCACAGGAAGCCTATAAAGGACTCAACCTGTTCAGCGTTCCCGAGGAGAACAATATCGGGCTGGGCGATTTTATCGTGCAGGACAAGGCGGACGATAACTTCTTTACCAAGATCGTTACCCGCGCCAGCTCCGGCGCCTTAACCGCTATCTCTAATTTCCTCGCCTCCGGTCTGACGCCGCTCGAGAAGGGCAAAGACCAAAAAACAGGCAAGGAAAAGGATATCTCATGGGCTGACAAGGTCAGCGACAGCGCCCTTTGGAAGATTCTCGAGAGTAAAAAGACCTCTAAGGATGAGCTTTCGAGCTACGACAAGGAGTATGGCGACGACGCCAACGCGTTTTTCAAGCAGCTCCAAAAGTTCGCGACTGATTTTGAAAACGCTCAGTCTGCCTATGATGAAGGCGAATATGTCGACAAGGCGGAGAAGCTCAGTATGGACGAGGCGGTGGAGGGCTCCGATGAGCCGACCGAAGAGGATCGCGCCATGACGTATGTCAACGCTTATAATTTCCTCAATGAATATGAAGCTTACCAGGGCAGACCGCTCGGCGAATTCCTTGTTGATATCGGCAAAAAGACGAGCGATAAGGTAGACCTACGAAGGCTCTATCCCGTGATGGAGCAGATGACCCCCGCGCAGAGAAGAATGATCGGCTTGGTAGGCGTGCTGCCGCTGATCGGCTGTCTGGGCGAGAACAAGGCGAATCCCGAGGTTGAAAAGATCCTCAACCGCGCTAAGGCGAAGATCAAGGAGAAGATGGGTGAAAATTCCTTCTCCGTATGGATCAATACCAATCCCGAGCTGGCTGACAAAAAGGTCGCGTTTACCTCTGACGCCATCCGTCTTAACGCTGCGCAGCAGCTGGTCGGCAAAAAGACCGATATGGATAAGTGGAACGAAGCGAAAAAGATTGTGAACGACGTTCTCAAATGGATCAATGTCGGCAGCTCCGTTCTCTTTGTGCTGACCTGGATTGCCGGAAATTACGGCTTAGCCGGACTGGTTCTCAAAACAGCGTCAACCGTTATTTCCGCCACTGTTTCTGCCATCTGTACCAAGTCGATTGCCATTTCGGCGATGGTCAGCAGCTGGACGGGTATCTTTAGCCTGGTAATACTGGCGGTGACCTTTCTTTTCTTTATCGTATCGCTGATCATCGACGCGATCTTGAAAAGCAAGCCGAAGGAATACACCGAAATGGCTGATTTCGCGGTCGATACAAAGATCGACGACGGTAATAATATCAACCTGATTTATGAGGCGGTCAAGGATAATCAAGGCAGGATCGCCGACCTGAACGCCTATGAGGCGCAAAACGGCTGGCTGTGCATGTACACCTCTAAGGATGAAAGATCCGGCAGCCCGATCCGCGCGGACGCAAACGGTAATGTTTTCGATATCGTCTACGGCGACACAAGCACGCCAAACGGCTATGAATGCACAAGCGAGTTCGGTCGGATAACGCCCGCTAACTGCAACACCGGCGCGAAGTCCGACGACGTAAACGGTATCTTTATCAATTATCGCACCGAGAGATCGATAGCGAACAGCTCGCCCGACGCCAACACCGGCACACAGCAGAAGAGCAGCGGCTCAAAAAGCTACTATGCCGATATCGTCGTTGTTTCCGGCAAGGATCCGCAAACTGTAAAGGCAAGGATCGCTAAGATGGAGGGCAAATATCAGGTCATTGACCAGAACCTCTGTCCCGACGCCAGAAAGGTGCAGCTGAACGAGCCGCAGTACACCTACCTCGCCTACACCGTAACAGAAAACCCCAATCTTGCGGTTCGCGATATCAGGGTGGCGACCTTCCAAAACGGCGGTCAGATCAATTTCGGAGAGATCAACTACGGCTGCGCCGGTACGCTCGGTTATCCGGCGAACGACAAAAATGAGGACAGCAAATTCCCGGCGGATCTGGACGGTCTGTATATCACCAAAAACGAGAATGCCGGATCTCCCATCGAGGTCGGCAAGCTGCATTTGGTATCCTCTCACAGCGAGGCGAAGGCAGGCTGGGAGCCTGTCACCACCTTCAGCGGTCTTCCCTATAACTTCGCCACTACTCGCATGAGCTACGGCGGCGACAGCGATCCCGTAAGACTGAGAATGTCCGCATATAACTATACCGGATACATGACAAAAACGGATAACACCTGGAACAATCCGAAGCGTTATCTTTACTATGAGCCGGAGGTAACATACACCTCGGGTACCAAATACCTCTCTGGTATCTTCTTCGGCTTCGGTCCGGATTCAGAGAGAGGCTTTGGTTATTTAGGATCAACGGTAGCTAAAGTTACTCAACTGTTTGACACGCTCTCCGATCTCCCCAATGTTGAAGAGCCGAGCGCGTCAAGCGGCGTTAATCTGGCGCAGTCCTATTTTTACAAGGGCTTTGTCGTAGACAGCAACCAAAAATACATGCGGCTGTATTACACCTGGAGCTACAATCCCTACCGCGCGCTGACAGACGTACAGGCATTCAGAGGCTCGCCGTATACGTCTCAGCTGCCCCTGTTCCTGTCAAAAAGCATATCGGTCTCCGGCAAGGAAAGCAGCGCAAGCTATGCCGCGGCTACGGTTGCGGTGCAGCGCTCTATAGATCAACGCCTTATCATAAGAGCGATCACTCCCGAAAACGCCTATATGGCGCCCTGTGGACTTTTAGGCCAGAACACGGAGGTCAGTGAGGGCTTTACAAGAGAGGCGCAGGGCGGCTTTACGGTATCAGACGGAAAGATGACGCTGCTGCCGACTAACCTGTATGTCTCGGGCTATGTCAAGGGACGCTCGGGTCTGACGCTGGATGACGTCGTCGTCAGCACATCCGCGCGTCAGGGCGTAAACAACAACAGCAAGCTCACCTGCGACGTATCTGAGGATAAGACGCTCGCCGGTAACACGCCCGAAGGAGACTTCTTCTCTGTTCAGGATATGAAGGATCCTCACAACCTGACGCCGTTCAATATCGCTTATCCCTCATGGACAGACGACGGCGGCAGCGCGAAAAAGTCCGACGAGGATAACGGCGACCATTACCACGCCGGCTCCTCGGTCTATATGTATGTCAAGCATCCTGTGGTGAGGAAAAAGTATATTTCCAAGATCTTAGTCGGCGCTGCCGTAAGAGAAGACGTCAAGAACACCTTTGAAAATAAAAACAAGAAGCCCACCGACGATGAGCTGGAAGCCTTTGACAAGCAGGTCGATCTGAAAGCCATGTCGGACGCGGTGTCGGCAGGCACTGACGAAATGATCCCGTACGATGTGGCGGGCGACCCGACAAAGGCTTGGTATAATCATGTGAAGGCAGGCAGCGAGCCGGAGCCGCCGAAGAAGGGCGACCCGGCGGCTTATCTCAGCGTTACCAGAACGGACGACGTCGATAAGGCGATCCGAAGCGTGCTGCTTTATGAGTCGGACGCAAAGAACACACCGGATCAGCTGCAATTTGACCGAGCGACCTATTACTGCGCGTCCAACTCAACGTCGATCAAGATGAACAACGGCAACACCTACTTCGTCTATTACTCCTATAACCAAGGTACCGTACCCGGTAAGCCGATCACCGAGCTTGAGATCAGCGACAAGGTTTTCATCTCCGGTTATTCTACCGCTCTCGTCGTCAATAAAGCCGACGTCATCGGTAAAAAGAACGGTAAAAACGTGGTTACCGAGCCTGCCGTGCCCTACGGCGATCCGAGGATGGAGGTCTTTATCCACGCGAAATACGACGTAACGACCTCCTATTTCAGTAAGATATACACCGCGTCTGGAGATACCGCGAAGGAGGCGCAGCTCTCCCTGCTCGAGCAAGGCTGTACAGAGTTCTGCGACATCGATCTCAACCGCGGCGTCGGCGGAAAGTTCGTTTACTTAGGCTACCGCGGTTATTCGCTCGATGAGGATGCGATCAATGAAAAGACCTCGGAATCGGCAAAGGAGGCAGAAAAGCAGGAGCAGCTGTATGAAGCGGTCTATGACATTATCTGTACGGTCGGCGAGGAATTCCACCCGGAGGGCATCATATCGGAGCGTCACCAGATCTATTACGCTCCGGTGGTAAGGTACGACAGGAACAAGAACCCTGTAGCCACAGACCTCAACGAAGGAACAAACGGTCCCAAGATCTATATGTACTATACAACGATGTACGCCGCCGACGATTACAACACAAGAATGAGAAGCGAGGAGGATCCCATATTCTCCACCATGCCGAAGGAGTATATGAAATCTCCTTTGACAAAGATCGGCTTTGCGTTGTATGATTACGTTCCGTATTCGCAGGATATGGAGGCGGCTTCGACCGGTAGCGATAACAAAGTCATACCGTGGGAGTATGTGATGAAGAGCGATAACAAGGAGCAGCTCGAGCTCAACGAAGGAGCCGTCTCCTTTGACAAATATCACATGACCGGCGACAACCGCATCTATATGTTTGCTCAGCGTGAAGCCGGAAACGTCAAGGCTTCGGCAGAGATCACCGGCGGCTACACCACGGCTTCAGTGACAGAAAATAAGCTCTATCTCGAGCAATAACAGCAAATCGCTGCACCCGATCCCGTCTTTGATAATACTCTTTCGTTTGAAAGACATTTTCAAAGGCGGGGTTGCGGCGCAGTTAATCAGAAAAATATTGTCCAAATAAAAAGGAGGTATACTTGAGTATGTATCTGATTGCAAACATCATTGTTTGTGTATGTGCTCTTGCGGGGTGTAACTATGGGGGAATCAAATTCTTCCGTCCCAAACAGGCTCTTTACGCGCAGATGATCACCCTATCACTCGGCTGCATCGCCTTTGGAAGGATGTTCAATATCGTTCGTCTTTTGACCGACGGAAACCTGACGGATCATTTCCAGCTCGGCTTTCTGGGCATGATCGGCAGCCTGATGTTCTTTTTCTCAGCCAACTTCAGCGCCGTTGATACTCATTTGGACAACGGTGCCAAGGAATTCAGCAAGTACAGGCTCATCCCGCTTGCCGCGCCGGGGCTTTTCGCTGTGCTGTATATCGTTCTGTTCCTGCTGAGCGATGTTTCCGCGTTATGGAAAATCCAGGGCGGCGTGTTGACCCTGTTCGCTATGGCGTCGTCTTACTATCATTTGAAGCACCTGATTTTCCCGGATGCTGCTTTCGGCATTGTCAAGTTCCTGAAACCGTACAATCTTCTGGCATTGATTTATACGGCTTCGATTTTTGCGGAATGTGTTGCCATGAGCCGCTCCAATGAGGTTTTAACGCTCGTTTGCTGCTGTATCACGGGTCTTGTCACGGCGGCGATCATTCCGACGGTTGTAAGGGGGATTGCTAAATGGAAAACATGATCTATATTCTGTATATCTGTATGTTCGTTCCCTTGCTGCTCAGCCTGCCGCTGATCCATAAAACCTCGCGCAGGATCATGGTATTTTTGCTGATCGGCATCAGTGCCGCGCTGTTCATCTCCGAGATCAACGGTCTTATGCTCAGGCTTTTGGGATATAATACGCCCTATGTGACCACCACCGTTACGCCTGTGACAGAAGAGATCATCAAGGCAATCCCGGTGCTCATTTACGCGTTTGTCGTCTCGGATGATCCCAAAAAGCTCGTTGCGTCCTCATTTGCGGTCGGCATCGGCTTCGCGCTGTTTGAGAACACTTATATTCTTGTTACCAGCGTTGACGCCGTATCGATCGAATGGGCGATCATCAGAGGCTTTTCTACCGCGTTGATGCACGGTATTTGCACCGCGACTGTCGGCTACGGCATGAGCTTTGTCAAAAAGCATAAAAAGCTGTTTTACTGCGGCACCTTTGCGTTGCTGATGATCTCGATCATCTACCACGGCATTTTCAACATGCTTGTCCAGTCTGACAGCTGGCTGAAGTATCTTGGCTTCGTCCTTCCGCTCACCACCTACATTCCCGTAGTATATGAGTTGATCAAAAGTGTGAAAAACAAGAAACAGGAAACAAACGCGGAGTCATGACCGCATATTGATAAAAGGAACCGCCGCATATTCTCGGCGTGACCGCTATAGCATCGAAAGGGGCTGCCGCAAAAACTTCTGGTTTTGAGACAGCCCCGACCTACAGCCGGTAATTATCCGTTAAGGACAACTGCATAACAAAGGGCGATGTCCTTAACGGAATAAAACTGAATAGGATACAGAAAAGCTGTCTTGAATTCAAGGCAGCTTTTCTAATGTTATTGATTTGTTATATTGTATTTTTCAAGGTAATACAAGACTTAAACCCTAATCCTGTGTAGCGTTTTGTAATTGATGTAATAATGAAAATGATTTACACTCAGCACATTTAGTTTGTATTTTTTTGTTCTGTCATTGAATATTTTTGATTCCTTTGATGATAACTCGTATCATCAGCCGCTATGTTCAGATAGGAACTCACCGAGCAACATCCATGCCATACCTCCCGGATCACTTCCGTTGCTGTCGCAGAAGAAGTAATAGCCCTTTTCAGCGTTGAAGTATTCCTCTGAGGAGTAGTCAGATATAGCGCCCGGATGCCCCGCGCCTTCCGCAAACATCTGCATCAGCCCGTAGCCGTATTTTTCGCCGTAATCAGGTGAATGATCCGTTGTCATCTCACGGAGGGTCTCCGCGCTGACGATCTTGCCGCCGGATAAACCCTCCATCCACTTGACCATATCGGGAGCGTTGGAAACGATATCTCCCGCGCCCTTTGCAACGCCCTTGATCTTGACCTCCTCTACATCGTCATCGGCGATCAGATTCTCTGCCCACGCGGGAGAATCCGGGATCTCGGTGATCAAACCGGTATGCTTCATATCAAGCGGATCAAAAATGTATTCGCGCAGAAAGTCGTTATAATACTGACCCGAGGCCTGTTCCACGATGTCCGCGAGCAGGATATAGTTGGAGTTGGAATAACGGAACGCGGTATCGGGTTCAAATAACAGAGACTCACCGAAGATCCACTCCTTGATCAAAGCGGTGTTCTTCTCCTCCGTATTCGTGTAAGGCAGTGTGCCCGCAAAACCTTCGCCCACCGTATCGCGAATACCCGAACGCATCGTCAGCAGGTGCTTGATCGTAATATCTTTGCCTTTGCTGTACTCGGGAAAGTATTTGCCGATCGTATCGTCAACGCTGAGCTTGCCTTGATCGCGAAGTATCATGATGGCGGCGGCACAGAACTGCTTTGACACAGAACCGATATACATGGATGTATTGATCGCCAAAGGATCGCCGTTCGCATCCGTGCCCGTCGCTCTTTGATATACAACGCTACCGTTATGTACAAGATAGATGACTCCGTCATACTTGATGTCCGCGAGCTTGCTGTCGATGGTTGCAGCAAGCTCAGCATCTGTCTTCACGACAGTGGGTTTTTCGGTTTGTTCAGTCTTAGGTGAAACTGAGCAGGAAGTCGCGGATAGTAAAACCGCCAGCATCAATATCAAAGCGACTGCTTGTTTCATGTCGTTCTCCTTCTTGTGAACGTGCTTCAAAGGATTGTTGCCTGTTATGATTTCGGTGAATAGTCAGACCAGCTTCCGGCAGGATATCTCAGCTTTGATTTCATGTTGCCGGGATCGGCTGTCGGTTCGACCGACAAGTCGATCTTGTAAAGCTTCCCGATCAGGTCGTTGTTATACTGGATATCGGTCGTCTGGAACGCCGGCTTACCCTCGGCGACCTCTCTGTCGGTCACGCCTGAGTCAAAGATGATCCCTTGATTGCCCCACGGGGCTTTGACGCGATAGATGTCGGTATCTCCGATCTGTTCCATTTGGAAGCCGGGCCACTCGGCAAAATAATAGGGATCCTTGGTGAAGCTGTTGAATGCCATTCCGCCCCACCAGTATGCGTAAACCTTATCCCACTGTGTTTCGCTGTTGTCATAGTAGATATATCCGGGCTTGATGTCATTGGGATCAAGCTCCAGATCCTCAAGCAGTTCTTCGAGATGATCGCTTTTATCCTCATACTCAACAGGAACGGCAAATTCGAGCGCAGAGACATTCTGTGTAAAAACTGCTTCTAAGAACTCGGGAAAGATATTTCTCCAATACTCGATCAGGTGTTCGCCGGGTTCATATTTACTGAACACGAGCTTATCCTTTGCGTAACCGTCCTCGATCAACTTATTATAGATGGGCGTAGATACGTCGCCGTTATCGCCCATATAGCTTCCGGCATAGAAATACAGAAACGGCGCGTTTTTCATCTTCATTTTATCCTTCAAAAACGCCGTCCATTCCTTATCGGCAAACATATCAAAGGTTGCTGACATCACACCGCCCGTGCCGAACTTGTCGGGATGGGACAGAACGGTATAGAATGTCTCGAGACCGCCCAAGGACGCGCCTGCCAGCGCCGTGTGCTTTGCGTCGGTATAGACGTTGTAGCTTTCGTTCACATACGGCATGACGGTATTGATAAGAAAATCCGCAAAGGCAGTGCCGCGCTTTTTCGTCAGATCCTCTGCTTTGGCGTTGTCGGGAGATTCTTCCATATTGATCTCACCGAGATCGGGAACCAGCTCGTCCCATCGGTAAACGTCATTATTCTCGATGCCAACCACGATCGCTTTATGCTCGGTTGTCGCCATCATGCTCTCGATATGCTCGGCAACATTCCAGCAGACAAGGTCGTTGTCCATGCCGCGGTCTTTGCCTGTCGCGAGTACGCTTTGACCGTCAAACAGATAAATGACGGAGTATTTCTCAGCCGACTTTGCGTCGTAATCCTCGGGCGTCCAGATATAGACGAGCTTGTCCCGTCCGTCAAACTGAAATTTCTTTGTCTCGAACTTTGGATCATAGACAGGCTCTTTGCCTTGTATATACGGCAGAAAATCCTTGCCGGTATAATTCCATCCGCTGACAAAGCTGTTGAATGCGACGTCCATGCTAGATTCATCTTGATAGGTCACGTGCACCATGTTGTAGAGGTTAACGTCCGCTTCACAGCGGAATACGGTACAGCTGTTATCCTCGCTGTCCTTTTCCATCGTAATGTCCGCGGTTTTGCCGTTGCCTGTATTCAGGAACGTCGCTGTCAGCTCCGTTGTTTTCTTTGGTGCTCTGACAACGAAATCGTGCATCAGCTCCGCTTTTTCGTCAGGGGTGCTTTTTGCAGATTCACTGTTATTGGAACAGGCGGCCAGTATCGAAAGAAAGATGACGCCGCATAATAAACCTGATAGTATTCTCTTTATTTTCATTGTCAATTTATCCTTTCATGCAAGATGCTGGTATTTATCTTACGAGCCGTTATTTCTCTTTAGGCGCGAGGATCGCCTTGATCGGATAGTTGTCAATGGTAAAATCCATTTTATTCAGCTCTAACTGAGGAATGGCTTTGTCGGAAGCGACGACCTGTGCGCATTGTTGATACGCGCTGTCGATGAGGCTGTCCTTCCTCTCTGACATATCGCTCCATTTGCCGTCAGTGTACAGAAAGCTCTCGCCGGGATTGATGATACCCGTCATCTTTAAGTCCTTGATCATTTCCCAATCGATCTCTGTACCATACGGGAATACCTCGGTATAGGTCTCACCGCGTTTCATCGTCAAAACGATCGAATAGCGATCTCCTTTTTTAAGAGAGTATTCCTGATTCAGGTCGATCACATGAGAGCCGGCATACTGATGGGTGTGTTCTCCTTTTTCCAGCAGTGTACCGGAAGAAGGATCATTCTTGTCGATATCCTTGTATATCTCGTAGCTCACCTGAGCGTCCGGATAGCTTGTTCTGTACTCGATTTGAAATAGGCTTTCATCCTCTTCGGCATCAAATACGTTAGCCATTTTGGTTTCAGCTTCATAGTCCGAGGTACCGTACCATATCGTCATCATCAGATCGTACTGATCGATATTCTGCGCGGTGTGTTTTGCTTTGTTATTGTTATCAAACACATAGCTCAGTGCGGCTAACAAACTATGATCATAATAGGAAAGATATAAATAGCCGTCGTCGATATCTCCGTCAAAGGTCGTCAGACCCCAGCTGTTCTTAATGATCAATGCTCCGTTGTCGGGTGGTGTGCTCCCCTCGATCACCGTACCGTCTGATTTTGTCCTTGTGAACTTTTCCTTCGGGAAGTCATCGTCATATCCCACGACGGCAACGGCGTGATTCGGCTCATTGTCACCGTTGTCGTAAACGGCGCGGTTTTTGCTGTTGAAGCCCGGGTGTTCAGCATTTAAGGCTATCGTAACACCATGTCCCTGATATAACTCCGACTTGATTGCATTCAGTCCGTCTGCGTTCAGCGTGTAGCTGCCGTTTGCATCAAAAGTTGCGGGAGGCGGCAGGATACGGCTGTCTCTGAAAAGTGCGGAAGCAGGAACGCCGCGATACTCTGTGTTCAACGGAAGCGTCCATTCACCATCCCATGAATCATTATACGCATAAGGTTTCTCTCCGTTGATTTCCATGCTTTCATCAACCGGTCCAAAACCCGAGCCGAAAAAGTTCGCGGCTTGTACAAACGGTCCGCCGATAAAATATGCGGAGAGTTCGCCTTTCTCTTCTTCCATTGCGGATGGATCAAAGCCTTCTCCTTCCTGCGAGGAACTAACCTTGCCCTTTACAACGTCATCCTTTGTGATACCGTGAAACATATACCAAGCAATATATTTCTCGGAGAAATCGACCTGATCGTTTTTCTCTCCCGCAGGAACGCCCATATCGTTCGCATATAAATACGCGATCTCGGCAGAACCTGCCATAGCAAACGTCCAACAATCCCCATAACGCTGTGTTTTGACAGGTGTGACATAATTCTTGCCGTCTACATTTCTCAGATCAAATCGCGACGGTAGCGTTGTGACGTCGATTTCATCTGTGCCTTTGGTTGTATTCCCGGAGTCTGAACACCCAGTTAACAATGTCGTCATCAAAGCAACCATCATAATCACGCTCATTATCATAGCTGTTATTCTTTTCATGATAAGCTAGTCTCCTCTTTCTTTTTAAATAAGAATACTGAGCAGTACCTGCAAAATCTCCTGTACATATGATTGTTTTTTAAAAAGCGCACCTAAGATCGCAGCCTCTTGGGTGCGCACCTTTTATAACAGACCATCATTCAAGGCTGCTGCAGAGGCTTCACACTGCGAAAAACCATCGCCTCTAAAAATTCGGAAAAACAACTGCGCCACATGGGAACTGCATGATCGCCTATTTTGTCACGATGATATACCAAGCGGTTTTCCGGATAGCCCATCTCTTTGATGCGATCTACCATTTTGTCAGTTGTATTTCCGTTATCTTCCTCTTCGATTTTTCCGGAATAAAAATAGAGAAACGGAGAACGTTCATCAAAGTTCTTTTTGCCGAGATATGCCCGCCATATATTATCGTTATACAGCATGAATGCCGGCGAAAGAGCGCCTGCCGTACCGAAGAGATCGGGATGCTCTAAGGCGATATAGAAGGATTCAAGTCCTCCGAGAGACCTGCCAACGATCGAAGTATGTAGTGCGTCGGTATAGACATTGTAATGCTGCTGAATATAAGGCACGACGCTTTCGACGACAAAATCAGAGAACAGATTGCCTTGCTTTTTGGTCTCTTCTTCGTAGGCAAGCTCACCAAGATCGGGCGTCATTTCATCCAAGCGGGTGGAAAGACCGTTCGCATCACCGCCGGTGTCAATCGCTACCACGATCGCGTTGTAACCGGTCTGGGCAGTCATGCTTTGTACCTGCACGTCCGCGTGCTCACTATCGAGTAGTGTCTCACCGGGAAGACCGAGAAAGATCATAACCTGACCGTCAAGCAAATATACAGTCGCATATTTTTCGTCTGAGGATGGATCATAATCGTCAGGTGTCCAAACGTGAATGACCTTATCGTAACCGTTGAAGGTAAGAGTCACATCATCGTATATCTCGTTATCATAAATAAATGTTTCTTCTAAGACAGCGCTGTTCTTGATGCGTCTTTCATACGGATCATCCACGCCGAAAGTGAATGGTAAAAAGCCGTGCTCGGAATTGTACCATCCGCTTACGCAGTTGTTGAACGCGACGTCGGCGGTACTTAGCCCGTCATAAGAAAAGGACACCATGTTGTACGCAGAGGCGTCGCCCTCGCATGTATAGACGAAGCCGTCAGAGTCTTCGCCCGAGGCTGCCATTTTGACATCTGCGGTCTCTTTTGTGTTGCTGTTATAAAACACAGCCTTAACGTCTTCTCTTTGGGTGATATCCTTGAAGTACAGGGCGTGGAGAGCTTTGTCCCCGTTCGTCTTTGCCCCTGCACTCTCACCGGAGTTCCCCTGTCCGCTCATGCCGCATGACGCGAGCATGAGCGCCAGGATCAATGCTGTCAGGATGACGGTGATTCGTCTTTTCATGCTATACCCCCTCTGTTAAAATGCACTCGAGCAGCGCCTGTGGAAGCTCCTGTACATATGATTGTTTTAAAAAAATCTCACCTATGATCGCAACATCTTGGGTGCGCACCTTTTATAACAGACCATCATTCAAGGCTGCTGCAGAGGCTTAACACTGCGAAAAACCATCGCCTCTAAAAACTCGGAAAATATGCTGCGCCAGAACGAAACCTCATGTCCGCCCGGCTCGGTGCGGTGGTAGATAAAACTGCTCTCGGGATAGTGCATATCCGCCAGCCGTTCAACCATCTCGCGTGTCTCCTTGCCGGTGTCCGCATCATCATCGCCGGAGTAGAAATAGAGGAAGGGCATATGCTCATCAAAGCTCTTTTCTTTCAGATAGCTTCTCCATGTGTCGTCATCATATGTCCAGAAGGAGGGCGAAAGCACGCCGGCTGTGCCGAACAGCTCAGGGTGCTCCATCGCGATGTAAAACGCCTCCAGTCCGCCGAGCGACGCGCCGCCGATAGAGGTTTGGAGAGCGTCGTCATACACGCTGTAGTGCTCCCGCACATAGGGCACTACGGTATCGGCAACGAAATCAGAGAACAGATTGCCGCACTTTTTTGTATCCTCATCATAAGCAAGCTCCCCCAGATCGGGGATCAGCTCATCTAAACGGGTGTAGCGGGCTTCATCTCCGAAGGTCTCAATCGCTACGACGATTGCCTGATAACTGGCAGCCGCCGCCATGCTTTGCACCTGTACGTCGGCGTGCTCGCTGTCAAGAAGCGTCTCGCCCGGAAAACCGAGGTACACCATCGCCTGACCGTCAAGCAGGTAGACGGTCGCATACCTCTCGTCCGAGGACGGGTTATAACCGGACGGTGTGCAGACATGGATCGTCTTTTTATAGCCGTTGAAGGTGAGACTGATATCGTCAAACATCACGTTATCATAGGCTAATCCGTCCGCCACAGGTGTTGCGGTATTCTTCTCGAGGTCGGTGTAGGGGTTAGGTTCGCCCTCGGTATAGGGTAAAAAGCCGTGCCCGGAATTGTACCATCCGCTTACGCAGTTGTTGAACGCGACGTCGATGGTGTTGATCCCATCACAGGAAAATGACACCATGTTGTACGCAGAGGCGTCGCCCTCGCATGTATAGACGAAGCCGTCAGAGTTTTCGCCGTAGGCTGCCATTTTGACATCTGCGGTCTCTTTTGTGTTGCTGTTATAAAACACTGCCCTAACGTCTTTTCTTTCGGTGATATCCTTGAAGTACAGGGTGTGGAGAGTTTTGTTACCGTTCGCCTTCGCCCATGTAGGATCGCCGGAGCCTTCCTGTTCGTTCGAGCCGCATGACGCGAGCATGAGCGCCAGGATCAATGCTGTCAGGATGACGGTGATACATCTTTTCATGCTATACCCCCTCTGTTAAAATGCACTCGAGCAGCGCCTGTGGAAGCTCCTGTACATATGATTGTTTTAAAAAAATCTCACCTATGATCGCAACATCTTGGGTGCGCACCTTTTATAACAGACCATCATTCAAGGCTGTTGTAGAGGCTTAACATTGCGAAAAACCATCGCCTCTAAAAACTCGGAAAATACGCTTCGCCAGAACCAGACACGATGATCGCCGTTTTCATTATAATGCAGAATCAGCTTATCCGACGGATAGCCAAGATCCTTCAAGCGGTTGACCATATCCGTCACAAACGGGTCCGTATCCCCACCCTGAGGACCGGTGTAAAAATATAAGACAGGCGAGTTATCATCAAAGGTCTTTTCACCCAGATACTTTCGCCACATTTCGTCGTTATCATAATACAAGAAGGAAGGAGAAAGCGCACCCACGGTTCCGAACAGCTCCGGATACTCCATCGTGATATAGAAGGATTCCAGCCCTGAGAGAGAAGCGCCGGCGATCGAAGTGTGCAGCGCGTCGGTATAAACATTGTAGTGTTCCTGAACATACGGAACCAGTGTGTCAGCGACAAAAGCTGCGAATTCGTTTCCTTTCATCTCCCTATCAAGCTCCGCGCCGTATTTGCTCAGATCGGGCGCCAGCTCGACGTCGCGCGAGACGTCCTTCATATTGCCGTAGGTATCGACCGCGATCACGATCACTTTGCTTCCGGTCACGGAGGTCATGGCTTTGACCTGCTCGGTCACAAGACAGCTGTCATCAAGACTGATCCCCTCTTTGCCGAGGAATGTCATCCATTGACCGTCCAGCACATAGACGGACGCGTATTTTTCCTGCGAATCCGCGTCGTAATCATCCGGCTTGAAGATATGGATCTCTTTTTCATACCCGTTACAGGTAAGGGTGATCTCGTCGTGCTGGGCAGGATAACTGATCTCTTCACCTTCCGTATAGGGCAGCAAGCCGTCTTTGGAATCATACCAGCCGCTGACGCATTTATTAAAAGCAAATTCCTTCGTGTGTTTATCTCCGTAAGCGATCTTCACCATGTTGTACGCAGAGGTATCGCCCTCGCATGCATATACGAAGCCGTCAGAGTCCTCGCCGGAGGCTGTCATTTTGACCTCTGCGGTCTCTTTCGTGTTGCTGTTATAAAACACTGCCCTAACGTCTTCTCTTTTGGTGATATCCTTGAAGTACAGGGTGTGGAGAGCGTTGTCTCCGTTCGCCTTCGCCCATGCAGGATCGCCGGAGCCTTCCTGTCCGTTCGAGCCGCACGACGCAAGTATGAGCGCCAGGATCAATGCTGTCAGGATGACGGTGATTCGTCTTTTCATGCTATACCCCCTCTGTAAAAACGCATTTCTCTGTTCCTCAACTGATATATATTATTCGTTTGCTGTTTCATTTTCTATAGGGAAGTGGTCGATCATCTTTGTCTCGAAGCGCTGGATCAAGGTTGCGTCAGTGATATCCAAACCGTCGCCGTTCACGTCGGCGGCTTTTTCATTGAACGGCTCAAAGCTCATTTTCACTAATATTCGCTGAATTGCCGTTACATCAGTTATCGTGACCTCGCCGTCACAGTCGGCGTCACCGTAGACAAACGCGACAGGCGCTTTGATATGATCGCCGCCGATATGGTTGCCGTTATCGTCGAAGTGATCAGGGTTCAGGCAGTTTGTATCATACGAGATAAAGTTCCCGCTCGTTGTCGCGTAGCTGCCGTAGCAGCCGTCGCCGTAGTAAACATACCAGTTGCCTGAGTACGGTCTGTTGGGTATATACTGACTTGTGGTTGTCTCGGGATCGGGATCGACGATGAAGATACAGCCGTCCATATTGTTTTGGTTGGGACTGCCCTCGGGGAGAGTGTCATAGTCGCCTGCATATGCTTCTTCGATGTTGACTTCTTTAGTCTGACAATGCTGATCAAATACATCGGCATTCTCCGATTGCTCCGCGAAAAAGCCGTTGTTCCAGATCACGTTGATAACGTCGGCGGGGACGTCGGCATAGTAGACTCCCTGATCGTAATTATCGACGGACGCGCGATAGCCGGGGTAGGAAAGAGGAATAACGGAACCGTCCCACCAGTAAATGCCTGCGCAAAACCTGTCCTGATAGACGCCGTATTCGCTGTACCAGCTGTCCAAACGGGGCATTTGGAAGTAGATACGGTTGGTAGCGATAGGTTCGCCTGCCGCCGATTCCGCCTGAGCGATCGCCTCATCGACGGAGCGCTGCGGTTGATAGTTCATGTCCTGTGCGCTGACAACGGTTATAGCACAGGAGGTCATCATAAAGATAACGAGGATCAAAGCTAAGACTTTTGTCAAAACAGTTTTCATATAAATCATCCTTTCAACAATAATTTGCGAGTTGACTACTATCTATATAATAAAACAGTTGCCTGATAAGTATCAAGCAACTGTTTAACCATCTATCCAACGGATAATAGAATAATACAACTGTTAGTTTAGAAAACCGGTTTTTTCCTGTCGCACACACCGAAAACAGGGTG
This sequence comes from uncultured Clostridia bacterium, assembly GCA_946183365.1. Classification (GTDB taxonomy): domain Bacteria; phylum Bacillota; class Clostridia; order Oscillospirales; family Acutalibacteraceae; genus Ruminococcoides. The sequence goes on along the minus strand of CAMHAH010000021.1, from coordinate 14,117 downwards.
CGGAGAGCCCTTGGCAATCCCATCCGCAAAGCAGAGCAACGGCAGTACGTTGGTCTCGAAGCGCATGATGTAGGAGTTGATCTCTCCGTCAACGGAGGCGATCTTCATGGGATGCACGATCTGCTTGTCGCAGAGTGTCTTCATACAGCGCTCGACATCCTGTAATTCTATCTCGGTTCCCTGGCTGATGAGCGGCGCGGTGACCGGTATATCAGATACCGTATAAAGATAATACATGATGTGCAGTATCTTCTTGTCCGCAAACAGCGTGAAAACCTGTCTGATAGCTTCTTCGCTTTCAAAATGCGAGAGAATGTTGTCTGTCTTAGGACGCGTCATCAGAAAGAAATGACGGAAGTCATTTGAGATCCGCGCCAAGGCTAAGCCGTCGTCGTTCAACAGCTTGGCAAAATAATCCGGGCAGGGATCTCTTTTTTTCTCGGAATGGATGACAAAGGTATCGGCAAAATCCTCAGAGAAGTTCTCTCTTCCCGTCAGCCCCAGGATCAGCGACCAGCAGAAATTAAACGCACAGCGAAAAGCTTCATCGCCCGGCATGGAACTCAGCTTTGTGATGATCGCAAGCTGAAAATCCTGTTCCTCTCTGCCATAAAGTGCGTCGATGCTCACTTCAAGCGCGTCGGCGAGCTTCGGCAGAATCTCCGCGTCGGGAGTACCGCCTCGTTCCCATTTAGAGACCGCCTGCGTCGTGACGCCGATTAAGTTGCCTAGCTTTTCCTGTGTATAATTCTTTTGAATACGGTATTTCTTGATTTGCTCTCCGATGACGCTCATTTTCAACCCTCCGTTGATTGATGAGTCTATTATAGCAAATAAACAGACATTTGTCTATACTACCGACGCGGGAGTTGCGATGAGCAATTATACACTTATACGCACGTAACAATAATATAAGTGGTTATTATTCAAAGAAATGAGTCGCCAAACAGGAGACTATCCCGCTTAACAATATTTTGTTCAGTTATTTAGAAAGTTGAATATGAACAATTATCTTATTAGTCTCTCCCCAGTCAGAAAGCCTATAATCGTGAAAACGGCTTAAATACTGAACGCACCATACTGTCAACATCGTTTTTGGTAGGTGGTGCTTTCTTTTTTTGCGGTTATAATATATAATGAAGAAAAAACGGAAAGGTAGTTATACTTGGCTGAATTTGGGGAAAACATAAGAAAAGCAAGAGAAGAAAAAGGAATCACCCAGCAAACGCTTGCGGATAAATTATTTGTTTCACGTCAGGCGGTCTCGCGCTGGGAGAACGGATCGCGCTACCCTGATTTACTGACGGCAAAGTCACTTGCCGTGGCACTTGACACCACTTTGGATAAGCTGTTAGATAATGATGATATGCAAAACTATCCCGATGTGAACCCGGTAATCGAATATCCGTTATATAAAAGAATACAGACAGCCATTTTTACTGCGGCGTTTGTTACCAATCTTGTGCAGCTAATATGGTTCATTTGTTTTAACCTGACTGAAAACCGAGCATTCCAAACGAATTATGAGATTGCCGCGCAGATTGCAAACGCGATAAGCGCAGGCTTGATTACAGCCGTTTTGCTTTTTGGCATGATAAAATCGATAAAGGATACGATTACCCCCGGTGCTGCTGCGAAAATTGCGGTAATGCTTATCGGCATCGATTTCATTAATATATTCGTAATGCAATATTTGGATTGGAGGAAAAACAATCCGGCTTCCGCATGGAGCTTTGCACTCAGCGCGGCGATAGATGCGGCGTTCATTATTTCGGTGCTGCTGTTTTTTCTCGGAAAAAAGCCGCAGAAACCGGTTGCAGTCTGTATATGCGCGGGTCTGGTAATGATGAAGATTTTTGGGGCTTATATCAGCAGCTTGATTTCGGTTCTCGGAACCGCAAAGCTTACTAAATATCTTATCACCTCATCGCTTCGCGTCTTTGCACTCTCTCTGATTCCAATCCTTATCATATACATGGCGGCGACATTATACCGCAAGAGACAGCTTGTAATTCAGATGACACTATAACGAGGTAATAGTAATGAAAAGATTAACAGCTATCATCTTGTCGCTGGTTATGGCGGCAATAGTTTTTTCAGCTTGCAGTGAAAACAGCATCGTAAAGAATCAAGAGTCCGTCAGTGAGACAGCAGTTGCAACCGAGAAAATCAATATTTACGATATGGAGAATTACGAAAACAGCGAGGTGTTTGGCTTCGTCAAGGTCAATCAGGGCGGAAAATATGATGGGTTCTGTACCACATATAAATTCAACTACCTTTCGGACGGACTGAAAATCGAAGGCTACTTGTCCATACCGCTTTCCGTTGAAAAAACGCAGAAGCCCGGCAAATGTGTCATGTTCAACCACGGCGGCAACAGAGATTACGGCAAGCTGGAAAACAACACGCTCGCCCCGATCTGCGCCGTGTGTGACCGCATTGTTATCGCGTCTCAGTACAGAGGCTGCGGTGGCTCGGAGGGAGAGGATCACTTCGGCGGCGACGACCTCAATGACGTTATCAAGCTTATCGATCTGTGTGAAAAGCATTTCTCGTTTATTGATATGGACGATTTTTGCGTGGCGGGTTCTTCCCGCGGCGGCGTGATGACCTACCCTGCGGCACGAAAGGACAGTAGGATCAAGCGGATAATCGCTCTCAGCGCCCTATGCGATTTGTTTGAAGCGTATGAAGTCCGCGACGATATGAAAACCGTTTTGAAGGAAACAATAGGCTTTACGCCCGAGGAAAAGCCCGAGGAGTACAAAGAACGCTCGGCTGTTTATTGGGCGGACGAAATCAAAATGCCCGTGCTGATGTTCCACGCAAAGCAGGACAAACAGGTTCCTTACAGTCAGGCGGAGAAGTTGTACGAGAAGTTAAAGGACAACACCGACTGTACCTTTATCACCTATGACGATGATATTCACGGCATCGTTCATGAGAAGGATTACCAAACCATCCGTGATTGGTTGAATCAAGAATAAAGTTACAGCCGTCAAACAGGAGATTATCCCGCTTGGCGGTTGTATTTTTCAATTGTTCATAGAATACGATTAACCTTACTATATTTGTCTTGACTTCTCCAAAACTTGTGGTATTGTGTTATGCTTGAAAGGGGCGTGATATCATGACCACATTAGAGGACATCTACTTTGGGAACATCAATCCGTCGTCGTCACGCGCCGTATTCGGTGGGAGCGGTCAAGTGTGACCACTCCCGTACTCATGTGGCGGTTCCTCCTCTCCCCACAAAGGGCGATGTCCTTAGCGGAGAAAGTGAAAACTGAATAGGATATAGAAAGCTGTCTTGGAAAGCCAAGGCAGCTTTTAGCTTGGTGCTAAACAGCTAAAGTAAGATTGCAGAACCGTACGCCCACTTGCAATCGTACAATCTTGCAGCCTTACCAATAGTTAGCATAGAAATACAATATTCTAAGCAAATAGTAGGTGCGTGTATAGGTAAACGCATATAATAAATTCAGAGACACAGGATTATGGGTTATCGCATTACAGAAAGTAATAGCCCTGTTTTTTTATAATAATCTTATAATACTCTTGACGAGCTAAAAAACATTAGCTATAATAAAGCTAATGTTTTTTAGCTTTTCTTTTTGGAGGGAATTATGTCTACAAAAGATAGAATACTTGATGAAGCGTTAACGCTGTTTGCTGAGAACGGTTACGACGGAACGGGTGTAGAACAGATTGCCGAAAAGGTTGGGATCAAAGCGCCGTCGCTCTATAAGCATTACAAGGGAAAAGAGGATATTTTGAACGCGCTGATCGACAACGCGGAAGCGCGGTATGAGGAATCCTTCGGTTCGGAGCAGCACATCGGAAAGATTCCCGAAAGCAGGGAAGATTTCGTCCGCGTCACGATGGAAAGGATCCTGTTCACCATGCGCGACCCGATGATCCGCAAGATCCGCAAATTCCTGGTGCAGGAGCAATTCCGAAGCGACAGACTTGCCGCTATCACCACCCGCCACCAGCTCGAGGGCGTTCAGAAGATGTACACAAGGATCATCGAGGGCATGATGGAGAAGGGGCTGTTCGTCAAGGATGACCCCGCGCTGCTCGCGACAGAGCTTGTATCGCCTGTTGTTCTTTGGATATCCCAAGCGGACAGACAGCCGCAGTTTGAGCAGGAGATAATAGATAGAATTGAGCGGCACATCCGACATTTCTGTGATGTGTATATGAGCGCTTAGGATAGTTGAATAGAATACGGAAATATGAAAAACGCAGTTTTGTATATCCACGGTAAGGGCGGCAGTGCGACAGAAAGCGAGCATTACAAGTTGCTGTTTCCCGATTATGATGTGATGGGCTTGGATTATCAGACCTTTACGCCGTGGGAGACGGGTAAAGAGATATATCATGCGGTCACAAGGCTGAAAGAGGAATATGACCATGTTATCCTGATCGCCAACAGTATCGGCGCGTATTTCAGCATGAACGCTGATATCGGCGCGATGATAGATAGAGCTTATTTTATCTCGCCGATCGTCGATATGGAAAAGCTGATCGCCGATAGGATGACTTGGACGAATGTGACCGAGGACGAGTTGAAGGAGCAGGGCGTGATCCGCACCGATTTCGGTGAGGACTTGTCGTGGGAATATCTTTGTTATGTGCGTGAGCACCCGGTGAAATGGAGTGTTCCTACGACGATTCTGTACGGCAGGAATGACGCGCTCACTTCCTATGAAACGATCATCGCATTTACCGAAAAGCGTCACGCAAGCCTTACCGTTATGGAAAACGGCGAGCATTGGTTCCACACAAAGGAACAGATGCAGTTTTTAGATAATTGGATCAGGGAGAAATCAAAATGAAAATAGTTATCATTCACGGTCAGAGCCACAAAGGATCGACCTACCATATTGCGCGTATACTTGCGGAAAAAATCGGCGGAGAAATATCTGAATTCTTTTTACCGAGGGATTTCGGAGAATTTTGCTGCGGATGCACGCGTTGTTTTGTCGAAAGCGAAACTAAATGTCCGCATTATGACAAGCTCACCACTATCACACAGACAATTGATGAAGCGGATGTGATTATCCTCGCAAGTCCCGTCTACGTCTATCACGCAACGGGAGCTATGAAGGCGTTTTTAGATCACTACGGTTACAGGTGGATGGTTCACCGTCCTGAGGAAAAGATGTTTGAAAAGCAGGGCGTGTGCATTTCCACAGCCGCGGGCGGCGGCATGAAATCCACCAATAAGGATATGTCATACAGCTTGTTTTTCTGGGGCGTGGCTAAGATATACAAATTCGGACTCGGAGTTGCCGCAATTGATTGGAGCAAGGTGTCTGAAAAGAAAAAGCAGAAAATCAAAAGGGAAACAGACTCCATCGCGAAAAGGATCTGTCGTCATAAAGGCTGCGTAAAGCCCGGTCTGAAAACCAAAGGCTACTTTTGGCTGATGCACCTCATGCAGAAAAGCGGTTGGAATGAGGCAGATATGCGCTATTGGAGAGAGAAAGGTTGGACAGGTAAGGCGCGTCCTTGGAAGAAAAGCAGAAAAGGAGAATAATATGACAGTAAAAGCTAACGGATTATCCGCTGGATTGTTTTTGCAGCTCTACGCCTCTGTCGGATGGGAGCCGCCGGGAATCGAACAGGTACAAACGGCGCTTGAGAATACCATCGCGACCTTTACAGCTTACGATCATGATACGCCTGTCGGCATGGTACGCCTGATCGGCGACGGCGGTATGTCGTTCTACATCAAGGACTTTGCCGTCGTCCCCGAATATCAGTCAAAGGGCGTCGGCACGCTGCTGCTAAACGCTTTGGAGCAATATGTCAGGGAGCATATCGCCCCCGGTTGGGCGGTCAGTCTGGAGCTGATCAGTTCAAAGGAAGCGGTCGGGTTCTATCAAAAGCATGGTTTCGAGGAACGCCCCTGTGAGTGGGACGGTCCGGGAATGTTCAAGATGATACGGTGAGGACTATGAGATTCAGGAATTACTGTGAAAAGGATTACGAAGCGGTCTGCGATTTTTTGATCGAGCTGAACCGCAAGGATCAGAACCATATCAACTGGAACTGGGGACGGTTCGAGTGGATGGCGGAGCATCCCGAATTTGACAAGAGCCTGATGCGCTCGATCGGGCTTTGGACAGACGGCGAGAAGGTCGTCGGCGCGGCGATCTATGACATGTATTTCGGCGAGGCGTTCGTCGGCGTTCTGCCCGGATACGGCGCACTCTATCCCGAGATCCTCGACTATGCTTATCGTGAATTGAGGGATGAAAACGGCTTGGGCATCGCAATCTGCGATGACTGTGCCGATAAAATCAACATGGCTGAATCGGCAGGCTTCGCACCTGCCGAACAAACAGAAACTGTTATGCGGATTGATCTTATAAAGGAGCTTCATGCCGATCTGCCCGACGGCTTACAATATGCAGAGCTTGACCCTGTGAAAGAGCCGTACGCCTTCCAATGGCTCTTGTGGCAGGGCTTCGACCATGGAACAGACAAAGCGGAATTTGAAAGGAATGGCGATATTATCATGGAAATTCCTATATTCCGCGAGCATTTCAATTCTGCGCTCAGCATAGCGGCTAAAAATCGCGACGGAGAATATGTTTCCTACTGTTGTCTGTGGTACTCTGATAAGACCGACTACGCCTATGTTGAGCCTGTCTGCACCGTGTCGTCCTACCGTGGAAAAGGCGTAGCGAAAGCAGTGATTTATGAAGCGCTGAACCGCGCAAGATCACTCGGTGCAAAGAAAGCATATGTGCTGTCCGATATGTCGTTTTACGATAGGCTCGGGTTTATCAAGGACAAGCAGTTCACTTCCTATTGGAAAAGAGGCAATTAATATGAACAACATAACTGTTAACAATGTAACATACAACGTGATTAAGCTGCTCGGCAAGGGCAAAGGCGGCTATTCCTACCTTGCAGAACGTGACGGCAGGCAGTACGTTGTCAAGCAGACTCATCACGAGCCGTGCGACTACTACACCTTCGGCAACAAAATCGAAGCGGAACAAAACGACTATCGACGGCTGACGGATGCGCGAATCCGAATCCCGAAAATGCTTGATATTGATATCAAAAACGAGCGAATCGTCAAGGAATATATCGACGGCGATACGATTTTTGAAATGGTAAAAAATGGCTGTTCCGTTGCAGCGTATTTACCGCAAGTCCGTGAAATGGCGGCGCTTGCGAAAAACGCAGGACTGAATATTGATTACTTCCCGACAAACTTTGTCGTTCAGGGCGGCTTGCTTTACTATATTGACTATGAGTGCAACGGCTATATGGAAGAATGGAGCTTTGAAAACTGGGGCGTCAAATATTGGTCGAGAACGCCTGAATTTGAAGCGTATTTAAACCAAAATCAGCACTGACACGCATCGTGTCATCCATGTGACGGAGCGTTTCTTTCCTTTTAGCTCAATCTATGTTACTTTCAAATTAACCAATTTGAAAGGACTGATTGATTTGAAAAGGAATTTGACATTGGGTATCGTATTGTTAATTACCTTTGCACTGTGGACAATATTGATTATGTTTGTTGATGTGCAGGCGGTAGGACCGAATGAATCAAAGGTTGGACTGGCAAACTTTAACACATGGTTTCATCAGCTGACAGGCGTACACATGACGCTATATACTGTCACGGACTGGCTTGGATTAGTACCGATTGTCGTATGCCTGTGCTTCGGCTGTTTGGGACTGGTTCAGTTCATCAAAAGGAGAAGTCTGTTTAAGGTAGACGCGGATATTCTGCTGTTAGGCGGCTATTACATTCTTGTGATTTTCGGCTATCTGTTCTTTGAGATGGTGCCGATCAATTACCGCCCGATCCTGATTGACGGATTTTTGGAAGCGTCCTATCCGTCCTCGACAACGCTTTTGGTGCTGTCCGTTATGCCGACGTTGGTATTTCAGATCAACAGAAGATGTAATAGTCCGATGATAAAACGAATTATAATGATACTTGCAATTCTGTTTTCTGCCTTTATGGTCATTGGCAGATTGGCGTCGGGCGTTCACTGGGCGACGGATATTATCGGCGCCGTCCTCTTGAGCTTCGGTCTATTCAAGCTCTACCAAAGCGCGGTAATCTCAACAGATATGAGGAACAAAAATGGAGTTCAATGAAAAGTTACAGGAATTGAGAAAAAGCAAAGGACTGACACAGGAGGAACTGGCGCAGGCGATCTTTGTATCCAGAACCGCTGTATCGAAATGGGAGTCCGGCAGAGGCTACCCGAACATCGATTCACTCAAGGGGCTTGCCAAATTCTTCTGTGTGACCGTTGATGAACTGATCTCTCCGGATGAGATCATCGCTGCGGCAGAGGAAGAAAAACGGGAGCTGATCGGTAATTACACCTCACTATTGTGCCATGTGATGGATGTATTCACGGCGTTACTGCTGTTCATTCCTGTTTTCGGAAACGGCGCGGAAAAGCAATCGGTATCTTTATTTGTCCTTTCCAACACGCCGCTTTGGATAAAAATAGTATATACTGTTGTCATAAGCCTTACCGTATTGAACGGCATCTGCGGACTGATCATCAGCCGATTTGACAAACCGCTGTGGAGCAAGCACCGATTGATAACAGGTATCGCTTTATCTGTTATCGTGTGTCTGCTGTTTATTATCACCCGACAGCCCTACGCTGGCGTGTTCTGTTTTGCCATTCTGATGATCAAGGGCTGTCTGATATGTAGGAGGAAAACATGAATTACCCACTAAGTGAAAAATATATGACCGCCGATTTGATGGCAAAGATCATGGGACCGAATCCCGTCAAGCTCGAAGAAGAACTCTTGACAAATCATCTTATCCCCAAAGGCGCGACCGTCTGTGACCTCGGCAGTGGTCAGGGATTGACGAGCGTGTTTCTGGTGAAGGAATACGGCTTTACAGTCTATGCCGCCGACCTGTGGAGTGATCCCGGGGAGAACCGACGTTTCTTTGACACGATGGGACTGAGCGAGGATGAGATCGTCCCCGTCAAGGCGGATGCGGAGAACCTGCCGTTTGAGAAGGCGTTTTTCGACGCGGTGGTATCGACGGATTCGTATAACTATTTCGGACGCGATCCCGATTATCTCGATCATAAACTGTTGCCGTTCATAAAGCCGGGCGGTTATCTCTATATCACCGTCCCCGGGATGAAAGAGGACTGTCACGATGATCTGCCGCCGGAGCTGCTGCTCTCATGGACGCCCGAGCAGCTCGACTATCTGCACGACGTCCCTTACTGGAAAAACATCGTCGGCGCATGCAAGGGCGCAGAGGTGCTGGGGGTATCCGAGATGGAGTCAAACGCAGAGGTCTGGGCTGACTGGCTCAAGCAGGAGAATGAATACGCCGTCGGCGACCGAAAGGCAATGGAAGCAGGCGGCGGAAAATATCTGAATTTTATCAAAATCGTATTGAGAAAAAAGTAACGGAGAAATCAATATGCAATATCATCAAACAATCCAATTAAAAAACGGGAAAACCTGCACCCTCCGCAACGGTACCGCGCAGGACGGACAGGCGGCGCTGGATATCTTCATTCTGACGCACGAACAGACGGACAATCTGCTGAGTTATCCGGACGAGATCACCTTCACTGCGGAGGAAGAGGCGGATTTTTTGCAAAAGAAAGCCGACAGTGAGAATGAGATCGAGATCCTCGCGGAGATCGGCGAAAGGATTGTCGGCACCGCCGGGATCGGACAGAAAAGCCCGAAGTACAAGCTGAGACACCGCTGTGAATTCGGGATCAGTATTGATAAGAAGTATTGGGGTCTCGGTCTCGGTCGCGCTTTGACAGAAGCCTGTATCGAATGTGCGAGGAGCGCCGGCTATGAACAAATGGAGCTGGAGGTCGTCGCCGAAAATGAACGCGCGGTACGGATGTATGAGAAAGCCGGATTTACGGAATACGGCAGGAATCCGCGCGACTTCAAATCCCGCCTGACAGGGTATCAGGAGGTCATCTATATGCGAAAGGAGCTGACATAAATGAAAATACTGGTCATCAATGGAAGTCCCAAAAGGGATAAAAGCGACACCATGCACATCACCCGCGCCTTTGTGGACGGGATGAATGAGGCGTCACAGAACGAAGTACATACGATTCACGCGGTCGAGAAGCACATCGAATACTGCACCGGTTGCTTTGCCTGTATGCGAAACGGCGGCGATTGCGTCCACCACGACGATATGCGCGGGATTCTGGAGGAAATCCTCGACAGCGATCTGCTGATATGGAGCTATCCTCTCTACTGCTACGGTATGCCCGCGCCGCTGAAGGCGCTGCTTGAACGCACGCTGCCGCTGTCAAGGATGACGATGCAGAAGGTCGGCGACCGCTATGAGCACGTCGGTCAGGCGGATTTTTCTCACCTGAAATATGTGATGATCTGCGGCTGCGGTTTCCCGAACAGCAGGCATAACTTTGAGCCTGCCGTTATGCAGTTTATCAGGTGTTTTCCTAATGAACACACGATGATCACCGTTCCCGAAAGCCCGATGTTCAACGCGCCCGAAGCGGCTGCCGTCACCGAGCCGCGCCTCAACCTCATCCGCAAAGCAGGCAGAGAGTACGCCGAGAGCGGAACGATCGGCGAGGATTTATTAAAAGAGATAACCTCGCCGATGATCCCCGAGGAGCAGTACGCAGAAATCGTCAATGGAACCGTCAACTGAAACCAATCAATCAGATCAAAGGGGATAAAGTATGGCGTTTGATTACAAAAAAGAATACAAGGAATTCTATATGCCAAAGAACAAGCCGTCTATCGTGACCGTGCCGCAGATGAATTTTATCGCGGTGCGCGGAAAGGGCGACCCAAATGCGGAGGACGGAGCATATAAGCAAGCGATCGGTTTGCTATACGGCATCGCTTTTACCATAAAAATGAGTAAAAAAGGAGATCATCAGATCGAGGGATATTTCGATTATGTCGTGCCGCCTCTGGAGGGGTTCTGGTGGCAGGACGGCGTATGCGGCGTTGACTATGCGCGAAAGGAAGACTTCAACTGGATCTCTGTGATCCGTCTGCCCGATTTCGTAACAAAAACGGATTTCGATTGGGCAATCGAAGAAGCGACAAGGAAGAAGAAAACCGACTATTCCAAGGTAGAGTTTTTCACCTATGATGAGGGCTTATGCGTTCAATGTATGCATATCGGTTCTTATGATGATGAGCCTGCTACTGTTCAAATAATGCATGAATACATGGAAGCACAGGGCTATGCGCTGGATATCACGGATCAGCGTTTACATCATGAAATATATTTGAGTGACGCAAGAAAAGTCGCCCCGGAAAAGCTGAAAACTGTAATCCGGCATCCGATAAAGGAACATGGAAAATGAAACTAAAAACGTTATAGATTGTCGTGAAAGATATCGAGAGCTCCAAACGATTCTACTCATGGATAAAACGGAAGTTGTAAGACAGTCAGGAGAAGTGAGATGGTTATTGTCAAAGCAGAAGCAAGTCAGGCAGAAAAAATCGTGGATATGTCTGTCAGAGCTTTTGAAACAGATGTAAATGTCGGCGGAGCAAAAGGTGATTGTCCGCCCGGATTTGATTCGTTAGAATGGCATCAACAAATGGCTCGGGAGGGGCATTTGTATCAAGCGATGATAGACAATGATTTGGTAGGGGCAGCCATTATTTTCCCGGACGAAACCAAAAGTAGCATATACATCGGCAGAATATTTATCGACAGCATCTATCACAGAAAAGGTTACGGAATCCGTTTGATGGAATGTATAGAAAAGTATTTTCCTTTTGCTGCTGAGTTCAATTTGGATACCCCGTGTTGGAATGAGCGGACAAATACTTTTTACAAAAAAATAGGCTACCGTATCGTAAAGGTTGAGGATGGATTTGTTTTTTATCAGAAAAATCGAAGTGTATTCTGCAGATGATCCGCAGTCACATGACTACGAGTGTGGTATCTGGGTGGCGGTGAAAAAGGTACTGAGGACAAGGCTATGATTATTATAATAACCGGCGCGTCGCACACCGGCAAAACGGTATTGGCGCAGAAACTGCTGGAACAATATTACTAACACTATCTGTCGATCGACCATCTGAAGATGGGTCTCATCCGCAGCGAGAATACGGAATTGACGCCTATGAGCGACGACGATGCGCTGACCGCGTATCTCCGGCCTATCGTGCGCGAAATGATAAAAACCGCAATAGAGAACAATCAAAATCTGATCGTAGAAGGCTACTATATTCCGTTTGACTGGCGAAAGAATTTTAACGAGCGATACCTGCCATCAATCCGCTTTATCCGTCTTGTGATGACAGACGAATATATCAAATGTCACTTTGACGCGATCATCAATCACGAGTCGGATAAAGATGACTGGATTGATATAATAAATGCCGGTAAACTTTTGTTGAAAAATCGCTTGACTTACTCGTATTATGTGGTATTGTGTTATGCTTGAAAGGGGCGAGATACAATGACCACGTTAGAGGACTTCTACTTTGGAAATGTGAATCCGAGCGAGTACAAGCAGAGCAAGAGCACCAAGAAAAAGCTGTCGGAAATGACGAGGTTGCTTGATGAACTCCGATCCATGCTCACGACTGAACAGCAAAAGGAGAAGCTGGAGCAGATAGAAAACTGCCAACTATCGCTGATTGCTCTGTCTGAGAGGGATGCCTATATCGAAGGCTTCAGGCTTGGCGTGAAAATGACAACAGAAATATACGCAGATACACAGCAGTGGGGATGACACAATAGTCGTCCCCGCTGTTCGCGTTTGTCGGGATATTCTTCCTCTGCCAATATAGACTCGGAGTATAAATCAAAACGCGATACAGACGATTTATGAGAGGGATTTACGTCTGAGAGCGTGTCAAAAAATACTACGCAATAACAAAGAAAACGGACGAGTTGAAACAAATAGAAATATTTTGTTTCTAAAACTATTGACAAATGCTCACTTCGATGTTATACTGTTACCATTATTGAAACGCTACGTTTCTATCATACCGGAGGTCATCTTATGGCACGAAGAAATCCCAAATGGTATTCTATCATTTACGACTATGTCAACCAGTACTATGCGGAGCAAAGCAAATATCCGTCCGTCAGAGATATTACGGCAGGAACAGGTATTTCTGTTTCTACCGTTCACCGCTGTCTGACCGATATGAAAGAGCGCGGTGAGATCGTATACAACGGCAGAAGAAATATCAGCACCGCGCAGACAGAGATGGAAAGCCCTTCGAAGTACATGAAAGTCCTCGGATACGTCGCCTGCGGCGAAGGTCAGGAGGAAGAAGAAACCGTCATCGAATACATCCGTATGCCCGAGAGCATCGTCGGCAAAGGCAACTTCTTTGCGCTGATCGCAAAAGGTGAATCCATGATAGACGCGGGTATCCACCCCGGAGATTACGTCATTGTCAGACAGCAAAAGGGTGCGAATGACGGCGATTATGTCGTCGCTTTATACGAAGGTAAGAACAACTTGAAGCAGCTCATCAAAGAGGACGGACGGTATATCCTCCGCTCCTGCAACGAGGATAAGGAAACCTATCCTGACATCTATCCCGAGGATCTGCAGATCCAGGGTGTCGCGGTATGCGTGACACATAAGCTGAATCATAATTGAATACGAGATAGCGAATAAATGAAGGTTAGTTGAGAGATGAAAGTATCCTGTAGCGAAGGTATTCTCTTGCAGTGTATCTTCGTTACAGGATATATTTAGATAGCGGAGTTCGTACATATATTCTATATTTGAGAGGAAGGTCAAAATGAATCAATATGACAAAGACATTGCAGAAGGCAGATACTATGTACAACGTGATCACAGCAAGGAGGTTCCCGCAGCGGTTTATCCGTATGAAGCTGATCAAAAGCGAAAAAAGTTCAAGAAGCTGAGGACGGTCAGCGGGGATGAATTGATGAAGAAAACCGTCAAGCCCGCCCGCTTTGTTGTCAACGGATTGCTCCCCCGAGGGCTGAATATCGTCGCGGGCAAGCGCAAGGAAGGCAAGTCATGGCTCATGCTTGACCTCTGTTTTTCCGTCGCCGAGGGCGAGAAGTTTCTCGACCATGACACCGAGCAAGGCACGGTTCTGTACCTCGATCT
>CAMHAH010000020.1 GCA_946183365.1 uncultured Clostridia bacterium | reverse complement strand
TCGCTTCAAAAACTCGGCGTTGATTACACCAAGGAGAAGCGAAATAATCATAAAGTTTTCACCCTGAATTACAACCGAAAAGAGCCCGAGTACGATGGTACGATGAAATCGGCATACACCCCTGAAGCTTTGAAAAAGCCCGGTGAGGAGCCGTTTGTCGGCATTTCTGAGAACGGTCTGCACCGTACCGCGTAAATCATCGTACCATAATCATAGGGGTTTTTCAGCGTTTGAAGCCCAACGATTTTGAGCAGGTAAAAGCGGGGGTCGCTTACGTGGCTTCCCCCGCCGATCACATCGGACGGCAGAGCCGACCGTTTCGCCGTTCTTTGGGGTTTTCCTTAGGTGGGTTGCGAAAGGGTCGTCCCGATTTGGAGGTTTTAGATGAAAAAGAATAGATTCAATACCTATCTTGACGAGGATTTAAGTAAGAAAATGACCGCTGCGATGGAGCTTTCCGACGCAAGTTCCGAGAGCGAATTCATCCGTAACGCTGTCGAGTTTTATATCGGTTATATCTTTTCGGAGAAGTCCGCCGACTATCTCTCTCCGATCATCACCGATACGATGAAGGAGATCCAGTACAGCTATGAGCAGAGAGTGTCCGAGATGCTGTTCAAGACGGCTGTTGAGCTATCTAAGATCAATCATGTTCTGGCGGATTCTTTCAGGATTCCGAGAAGCTATCTTGAAGGTCTGACCGCTCAGACCGCGCGCGAGGTCGCCGAGAACAACGGCATCATTCACCTGGAACAGTATGTGAACGGCGGTGATCATCATGCCGAAGCTGATCATTAAAACGAATTATTATAAAAATCCTCAGAGCTATCATATTGATAGATACGTCCGCTATATCGCCACGCGCGACGGCGTAGAGAAGCAGCGCGGGAAGAAGGATAACAATCCATGTACCAAAGCACAGCAGGAGCTGATGGATAAATGTATCTTTACCTTTACCGATGTCGCTGAGATGCCTGAGCTACAGGCCTTCCTCGATGAGCCGACACGCTACCGCGCAAGCGAATTCATCGACGCGGTGCTCGACGCTCACGCCGACGATCTCGCCGACGTCCCCGAGCTGTTGAAGTATATCGCCAACCGTCCGGGAGTGGAAAAGGTCGGTTCTCACGGTCTGTTTTCTCAGACGGACGAGCCGATCAATCTCGAAGAAGCGGTCAAAACAGTCGAGGATCGCAAGGGAAATGTGTGGAATCATATCATCAGTTTAAAGGCGGAGGACGCCGCGCGTTTGCACTACGATAACGCCGATGCGTGGAAGCATTTGATACGCAGAAACATCAACGAGCTTGCGCAGATCCATCACATGGATCCTTCGGATATCCGGTGGTACGCGGCGTTCCATGAAAAGGATCATCACCCGCATATCCATATGTTGGTGTTCTCAAAATCAGGCAAAGGCTACCTCAGCACGAAGGGTATGGAGAAGATGCGCAGCGTGCTTACCAACGATATTTTTCGCGGTGAAATGTTCCGTATGTTCACAAATCAAACGGAGATTCGTAATCGTTTGAAGAGCGAAGTCAATGATTTATTGGAAGAAACTTTGCGCTCCGATAGTCCTTTTCAGATGTATTATCTTGCGCTTTTGGGACGGCTTCGAAAGGAGTTGGACGGCTGTAAAGGCAAGAAGGTTTACGGTTATTTGCCGAAGAAAGTGAAGCGTTTTGTCGACTATGCCGTCGCTCAGTTTGCCAACGATCCGAGCATCAAAGAGCTGTATCAAAAGTGGTGTGAAGTCAACCGTCAGAAGCTGAGTATGTACCACGACAGCCTGCAGGAAGACGACGTTCCTCTGGAGGATAACGGCGCGTTTCGTTCGCTGAAAAACGCCGTGATCCAAGCGGCTTTGGCGATGGATTTCACGCAGTCTCCGACCGAAAATTACAGCAACATCGGCGGATTATTATCTCAGCTTGCGAAGCAAATCGCGCAAAGTTCTTTGAAAAAGCTCGACGCTCTGAACAGGAAAACTGTCCGCGGAGAAAAGAAAGAACAGCAGAAGATCAATGAAAAGAAGCTCGCTCACGGACTGAAATCGGGAGGAGCTTCTGAAAAGGAAGAGGAAGAGCCGACCGAGAACTTCTCGCTCGAACTGCTCCTCGATACCATTGACATTATCCTGCTGAACAAAAAGCCGACCAAACTCCGCCGTGTTCATGTGCCGTCCGAAGAGAAAATAGAAGAGGATTATGAAGCATATCTCAGAGAGAAGTACGGCGACAATTATGACGAAGACTTTGATGAAGAGGAAGGTCAGGGCTGGGGTCAGTCGATGTAACTATGTCCGGATTAACCGGGTGTAAAAAGAAAAGCCGTCCCGAAGGACGGCAAATCTTATGGTCATATTAGAATGTATATTCCTTTATGATGCACAACTCACCCTGCACATCGTAGCGCATGGTGCAGTCATCGTACTCGACCAGGCAAGCGCAGTGACCGCCAGGAACGGCTGTATTGGCATACAGATTATATGTAACGATATGGCGGTCACAGTGCTGGGTTGCTTCACCGCCGGGATAGAGGAGCATGGATTCAAGTCCCAGATCTCTGGCGGCAAAGGCGGTCAGAACCGCTCCCTCAACGCACATGATCTGATCATATGTGTAGTGATCCCGAATGTACTCGGCAAAGGCTTTCATCTTTTCTCTGTCGGTCATGGACGAAGTCCAGCATGCTTTCTCTGCCGACCGGACAATCCTTAATGTCTTTTCGATATCCTCGGGAGCACGGCTGACGTCGACATTGACATTCACTCGGCGGATCAGTTCACCCTTGTAATACAGCTCGATCGGGAAGCTTCCGTGCGCTTCTCGGATGCAGCTGATCGTTGTCTGGAAAGGAAAGTACAGTCCGCTCCTGTAGTGTGCATACACATAAGCAAGAGGATTATCCTCGCTGTCGGTCACTTCACAGTCATAACCGTGAAGGATTCCATTCTCCTTTTCGATCAGGTAACTCTCCTTGAAACGGCTGTCGGTGTAGTCGATTGCGTTTCGGTAGTGACCGTTGTTGATTACCGTCATGATATCGTGCGGATCGATCTCGCTCTTCGGTATGAGCATCAAGGTAATGCTTTTATCTGTAAGCGTGATCTCCGACGGAACTTTCTTCAAATCAAAGGTGACTCCATCAACCGTGACATACCGATCGGTCGGTGACGGTTCAACGACAGGCTTCGAAATCGGATAGCTGTCTGATACATTCACCATCCAGCGTTGCAGGTGTGAAGCATCCATCACGGTCACGGCGTGATCGCCGTCTATATCCGCGACAGACGATGTTACAGCGACAGGTGTTTGGATACCGATCGTGTACCGCTGAATGAACGTCGCGTCGGTGATGCTGATCTCACCGTCACCGTCGACGTCACCTAACATTCGGCTCTCAGCACGAACGGAAACGGACATCATCATCGCCATACAAAGTGATAAAGATAAAACAGATTTGATTATCATAAATAAACCTCCTTCACGGTTTGGTGTATTTTAGCTTAGGTTCGGAGGTTTTACAAGTAAAAGTTTTCAGTTTTTATTTGTTCGGTGTGACTCAAATCCAATGTCAAATATTGCGGCGCAATACAAAGAAAACGCCGAACGGCTCCGAAGAACAGTTCGGTATGCGGAAAGGAACTAACCAATGTTGATTCGACACCAAAGACTTGACAAATATGTTCGAATTTGATACAATAACAATAGAAAGATAATTGAATATAAATGATTCATAGTCTTGTGTGTCACCCAACTTGACACATAAGGCTATTTCATTTTCAGTTACTCTTTCCAAATAGCAAAAACCAAATTTCGGAGGAAAAATGAATTACAAATCAACCGCCCGATGGGCACAATCTATCTGAATCAAGAAGGAGGAATGACCGACAAAGATAGAAGCGCTGCCTTATGGCAGCAAACCGTAAAGTAATAAATAAGGAAGATCTGAAAGGATTACCGCCGTCACCCGAAACAAAGAGTGGAGTTCCGAAATATGAGCTTGAATCATTAGCCAGAACCTTCCTCCCCGATATCATAGCCTTCTATGAAAGCGAAGAAGGACAGAGGAGGTTCAGCGAATGGAAGCAGGAGCAGGAACGGACGAAGCGGCAAGGTAAGAATAAATAAAAGAAAAATAGGCAGGGAGCAAATGTGAAGCTCCCTGCCTATAAAACTATGTAAATGTGTAAAAAGCAACAAATCCGAAACAATCACCTAAGATGACGATTTCGGATTTGTTATGCTTTGGTGGGCCATCAGGGACTCGAACCCCGGACCAACCGGTTATGAGCCGGTTGCTCTAACCAACTGAGCTAATGGCCCGTTTGTCAATTGAGCTTTTTACAGCTAAACTATTATATCAAGGAATTATCGGTTTGTCAACACAAATTATTATCTGATAACGTCTTTGTTTTATGATGATGTTTTTGTTTATTTTGCTGTAAAGCTCCGCCGGTTTTTGACGGGCGGTATTTTGATATCGCTCAAAAGGGTTCTCTTTTCAGAGAAGCGCTCTCGGTAAATGGTTTGAAAAAGATGATTTTGTAGGATCATACAGGCTTTTGACGGGTATTTACTGAGCGCTTGCCCGGGATTTTTTCTCAGGGGAATAATGATGATTTATTTTAGTCAATTTCACCAGAATTTATGCGCTTTTAGAAGAATAAACCTATTTGACAGGATTACTGCCGTATGGTAAAATACTTACAACAAATCTTTAAGGCGATACTGTGATATCGACAAGATATGTGTGTATACGGGTACTTGTTCATACCCGGGGTTTTGCGTATCCCGCCTCGCCTTGTGTGAGGCTTTTTGATTATAATTGACCATTTTAGCAACCGAAAGGAGCATGACTATGGGCGGCGTTAAGAAAGAGATTTACGACAAGATCGGTATGGCAGAGTTTCTGCCCGAAATTCCCGACGCTCTTTTTTGCCCGAGCGCCCTTTCTTGCTCTCAAAATACGGTAGTATTGCCCGGCTTTTGTGATGTGCATGTGCATTTTCGCGAGCCGGGTTTTTCTTATAAAGAAAAAATCGCTACAGGCTCCGCAGCGGCGGCTCACGGAGGATACACCGCCGTTTGCGCTATGCCGAACCTCGACCCCGTACCGGACAGCGTTGAAAATCTCAGCATCGAGCGTGAGATTATCGATCGCGACGCCGTGATCGACGTCCTGCCCTACGGCGCTATTACCGTAGGCGAGAGGGGAGAGCGGATCTCTGACCTTGAGGGTATGGCTGATAAGGTCGTTGCCTTCTCAGACGACGGCAGAGGTGTACAGAGCGCTGATATGATGCTTGAGGCTATGAAAAGAGCGAAGGCGCTCGGCAAGCTGATAGTCGCTCACTGTGAGGATAATTCGCTCCTGCGCGGCGGTTATATCCACGACGGAGAATACGCGAAGGCTCATTCCCACCGCGGTATCTGTTCAGAGAGCGAGTGGGGACCGATAAAGAGAGATATCGATCTGTGCAGAGAGACAGGCTGCGGATATCACGTGTGCCATATCTCGACCAAAGAGAGCGTTGAGCTCATACGCAAGGCTAAAGCCGAGGGCGTGAACATAACCTGTGAGACCGCTCCGCATTACCTTGTCATGGACGACAGCGACCTTAAAGAGGACGGGCGCTTCAAGATGAACCCGCCGCTCAGGGATAAGGCTGACAGAGAGGCTCTCTTGCAGGGTATCAAGGACGGCACGATAGATATGATAGCCACCGACCACGCTCCCCACAGCGCTGAGGAAAAGTCGAAGGGGCTCGAGAAAAGCGCTTTCGGCATTGTGGGTATCGAGACCGCGTTCCCGCTGCTGTATACAAAGCTGGTAAAAACGGGTTTTATAACGCTTGAAAGGCTGATGGAGCTGTTGGTGATTAATCCGAGGAAGCGCTTTGATATCCCGATGAACAGAAACGATTATTCGGTATGGGATCTCGATAAGGAATTCACCGTCGATCCCGAGGAGTTCATCTCGATGGGCAAGGCAACGCCGTTTGAGGGATGGAAGCTCAGCGGAGTTTGTCTCTTGACCGTAAAGGACGGCAAGGCGGTCTATAAGAAATAAGGTATATGTTATCACATAATTGATATAGATATGAAAATTTGGGAGGTATGAAAAATGGCAAAAAGAACAGACGTAAAGAAGGTACTTATCATCGGCTCGGGTCCTATCGTTATCGGTCAGGCTGCCGAGTTCGACTACGCGGGCACTCAGGCGTGCTTAGCGCTCAAGGAAGAGGGCTATGAGGTCATCCTGTGCAACTCTAATCCCGCGACCATCATGACCGACACACAGATAGCCGACAAGGTCTATATGGAGCCGCTCACCCTCGAGTATATCGCTAAGATACTCCGCTATGAGCGCCCTGACGCTATCGTGCCCGGTATCGGCGGTCAGACAGGTCTGAACCTCGCAATGCAGCTCGAGCGCAAGGGCATACTCAAGGAGTGCGGAGTACAGCTCTTAGGCACATCCTCAGAGAGTATCGAGCGCGCCGAGGACAGAGAGCTGTTCAAGGAGATGTGCGAGAGCATCGGCGAGCCTGTCATCCCCTCACAGATCACCTATGATCTTGAAGAAGCCAAGAAGGCGGCTAAAGAGATAGGCTACCCCGTAGTTCTGCGCCCCGCGTTCACCCTCGGCGGTACGGGCGGCGGCTTCGCCAATAACGAAGAAGAGCTTATCGAGATAGGTATGAACGCCTTTAAGCTCAGCCCCGTTCATCAGGTGCTTATCGAGAAGTCCGTCAAGGGCTATAAGGAAATAGAGTTCGAGGTAATGCGCGACAGTAACGATACCGCTATCACCATCTGCGGTATGGAGAACGTAGACCCTGTCGGCGTACATACAGGCGACAGCATCGTTGTAGCTCCTATCCTCTCGCTCAATGAGAGCGACCTCAAGATGCTCAACGACAGCGCGATCAAGATCATCAGAGAGCTGAAGATCGAGGGCGGATGTAACGTACAGTTCGCGCTCAATCCTACTTCAAGCGAATATTACCTCATCGAGGTCAACCCCAGAGTTTCCCGTTCATCGGCTCTGGCTTCAAAGGCTTCGGGTTATCCGATTGCCAGAGTTACCGCCAAGATCGCTATGGGCATGGCTCTTGAGGAGATCCCCGTAGCGGGCGGCACGGCGGCTATAGAGCCCTCGCTCGACTATATCGTAGCTAAGTTCCCGAGATTTCCGTTCGATAAATTCGCAGACGCTCCCAACACCCTCGGTACTCAGATGAAGGCTACCGGCGAGGTAATGGGTATCGGCTCAACTCTCGAGGAGTGCTGTCTTAAATCCGTGCGCTCGCTCGAGACAGGCGTGTGTCACTTCTATCTTTCAAAGTTCGACAGCTATAGTGACGAAGAGCTGTATGATTATATCAGCGAATTCAAGGACGACAATGTTTACGCTGTCTTTGAGCTGCTCAGACGCGGCGCTTCTATCGAGAAGCTCCACGAGGTAACGATGATAACCGAGCTCTTCCTTGAGAGCTTTAAAAAGATCGTCGATATGGAGAGCGCCCTTAAAGAGAACAAGGGCAGTATCGGGATACTTAAAGAAGCCAAGATCATGGGCTTCTCAGACGAATATATCTCTGACCTGTGGGATATGCCCGAGGTCGAGATATACAAGACGAGAAAAGACAACGGTATCACCCCGATATTCAAGATGGTAGATACCCTGCATACAGGCAAGTATATCGCTTATCTCTATTCATCATACACAGGCGAGAACGCCTCACGCCTCAGCAATAAAAAGAAGATCATCGTGCTCGGCGCGGGTCCCATCCGTATCGGTCAGGGCGTTGAGTTCGACTACTCTACCGTTCACGCGGTACAGACCATCCGCAGAGCGGGTTATGAAGCGATAATCATCAACAATAACCCCGAGACCGTTTCTACCGACTACACCACCGCCGACAAGCTCTATTTTGAGCCGCTCACTCCCGAGGACGTCATGGCGATCATCGACTTTGAACAGCCCGAGGGCGTTATTGCTTCTCTGGGCGGTCAGACCGCGATCAATCTCGCTCAGCCTTTGATGGACAGAGGCGTGAAGATCATCGGTACCGACTGCGCCGCGATCGAGCGCGCCGAGAACCGTGACAGCTTCAACGCCATCATCAAGGAGCTCGGTATCCCGCAGCCCGCGGGCAAGGCTGTCACCTCTATCGAAGAGGGCGTAAAGGCGGCTGCCGAGATCGGCTATCCCGTGCTCGTCCGCCCGTCTTTCGTACTGGGCGGCAGAGCGATGCAGATTGTATCTAAAGAAGAAGATTTAAGACACTACCTCAAGTCGGCTGTTGAGATCGACGAGGACAAGCCTGTCTTAGTCGATAAATACATCATGGGCAAAGAGGTCGAGGTAGACGCGATCTGCGACGGTATCGACGTATTCGTGCCCGGTATCATGGAGCTGGTAGAGAGAACAGGAGTTCACTCGGGCGACAGTATCAGCGTATATCCGTCCTTCTCGATTTCCGACAAGGTCAAGGGTATCATTTTACAGTACGCTAAGAAGCTCGGTAAAGCCATCGGCATCATCGGTCTGTATAATATCCAGTTCATCGTTGACGAAAACGACGATGTTTACATTATAGAAGTCAACCCGAGATCCTCGAGAACCGTTCCGTTCCTCTCTAAATCCACAGGCTACTCCCTTGCGGATATCGCGACCGAGGTAATCCTCGGCAAGTCCTTAAAGGAGCAGGGTATCTTCCAGCTCTATCCCGAGGAGAAGAAGAGATATTATGTCAAAGTTCCGGTATTCTCCTTCCAGAAGATCAAGGGTCTTGACGCTTACCTCTCTCCCGAGATGAAGTCGACAGGTGAAGCCATCGGTTATGATAAAAAGCTCTCGAGAGCTATGTACAAGGCGCTCGTCGCGGCAGGCACTAAGGTGCAGAACTACGGCACAGTTATCGTTACCCTTGCCGATGAGGATAAGGAAGAGGCAGTTCCGCTGGTACGCCGCTTCTACGATCTCGGCTTCAACATCGAGGCGACCGACCTGACTGCAAAGACTATGCGCGAGCACGGTATACGCACGAGAACGCTCAAGAAGCTCTCAGAGGGCTCTACTCAGATCCTCGACGCTATCCGCGCGGGCTATGTCAGCTACGTTATCAATACCAGAGCTATCATGTCGGGCGTACACTATGAGGACGGTACGGCTATCAGACAGACGGCTGTCGAGAACGGTGTCACCATTTTCACTTCGCTCGACACAGTAAGAGTACTGCTTGACGTACTCGAAGAGACCACATTGACCATCTCGACTATAGACGCTTAAAGATACGGCGCCCTTTCTGAGGAGGAGCGAAGCGACCGGGGAATGAAACTTCCACCGCTGTCGCGGTCCTCCTCCCTTAGAAAAGGGAGGCTTAAAAGGTGAGATTATGCAGGATACAGGTTTTACCATTATCGAAAATAAAAGACTAGCTAAGGACGTTTACAGAATGATCCTCAGCGGCGATACCTCGGCGATAAAAAACGCCGGGGAATTCGTCAATATACGCCTCGACGGCTTTTATCTGCGCCGTCCGATTTCCGTGTGCGACGTTGAGGGCGATAAGCTCACCCTTATATACAAGGTCGTCGGCAAGGGCACCGAGGTCATGAGCGATATGGCTCAGGGTACCGAGCTTATGCTTTTGACGGGGCTTGGCAACGGTTATGACCTCAGCCTCTCGGGCGACAGCCCCCTGCTGGTAGGCGGCGGAGTTGGCGTACCGCCAATGTATCTGCTCGCGAAAAGACTTTTGGCTCAGGGCAAGAGGGTCAGCGTAGTGCTGGGCTTCAATACCGCCGACGAGGTTTTCTATGAGGATGAGTTCAAGGCGCTCGGCTGTGATGTGACCGTCACCACCGTAGACGGCTCGCGCGGGGTCAAGGGCTTTGTCACCGACGCTCTGCCTGAGAGCTACTCATATTTCTACACCTGTGGCCCGATGCCTATGTTCAAGGCTCTTAATAAGGCGGTAAAGACCTCGGGTCAGTTCAGCTTTGAAGAGCGCATGGGCTGCGGCTTCGGCGCTTGTATGGGCTGTTCATGCAAGACCCTCACGGGCAACAAGCGCATCTGTAAAGACGGCCCCGTGCTCAAGAAGGAGGAGATCATATGGGCAGACTGAGTGTTGACCTGTGCGGCATAGAGCTCGATAACCCCGTTATCCCCGCTTCGGGTACATTCGGCTACGGCTATGAGTTCGCCGAGCTGTATGATATAAATATTTTGGGTACATTCTCGTTCAAGGGCACGACCAAGGATCCGCGCTTCGGCAATCCTACGCCGCGTATCGCCGAGTGTACGGCGGGTATGATAAACGCTGTCGGCTTGCAGAACCCGGGCGTGGATAAGGTCATCGCCGAGGAGCTGCCAAAGCTCAGGAAATGCTTTGATAAGCCTGTTATGGCTAACGTCAGCGGCTTTTCGGTAGATGATTACGCCTACACCTGCGAGAGGCTCGATAAAGAGCCGCAGGTCGGCTGGCTTGAGGTCAACGTAAGCTGCCCCAACGTCCACGGCGGCGGAATGAGCTTCGGTACATCTCCCGACGCGGCGGCAGAGGTCACGAGAGCCGTCAAAGCGGTTACAAAAAAGCCCGTCATCATCAAGCTCTCACCGAACGTCACGGATATCGTGAGTATCGCGAAAGCTTGCGAGCAGGCGGGCGCTGACGGAATAAGCCTGATAAATACCCTGCTCGGCATGAGAATAGATTTGAAAACAAAGAAGCCCGTTATCGCCAATACTATGGGCGGATTTTCGGGCCCCGCGGTTTTCCCCGTAGCGCTGAGGATGGTATATCAGGTCGCTCACGCGGTGGATATCCCCGTTGTCGGCATGGGCGGCGTAAGCTGCGCCGAGGATGTGCTCGAGATGATGATAGCCGGCGCCGCGGCAGTAGAGGTTGGAGCTCAGAATTTAGTAGACCCCATGGCGTGTAAGAAGATAATCGAGGCTCTGCCCTCTGTTATGGATAAATACGGTATAGATAATCTAATGGATATAAAAAGGATATAAGGAGGCGTTTTTATGGGTAAGGATGTTATAGTAGCCTGTGATTTCAGCTCAGCTGAGGCTACATTCGATTTTCTCGATAAGTTCGAGAACGAGGAGCGCAAGCCCTTCGTCAAGATAGGTATGGAGCTTTATTATGCCGAGGGTCCCTCGATAGTGCGTGAGATCAAGCGCAGGGGACATAAGATATTCCTCGATCTCAAGCTCCACGACATCCCCAATACCGTCAAGAAGGCTATGAGCGTGCTCTCACAGCTCGATGTGGATATCACAAACCTCCACGCGGGCGGTACAAAGGCGATGATGAAGGCGGCTTTGGAGGGGCTGACCCGTCCCGACGGTACAAGACCTCTGCTGATCGCCGTCACTCAGCTGACCTCTACCGATCAGCAGGCTATGGAGAATGACCTGCTCATAAAGGAGCCCATCGATAAGGTCGTCATGCACTACGCGAAGTGCGCCGAAGAGAGCGGTCTCGACGGCGTTGTATGTTCTCCGCTTGAGGCGGGCAAGGTGCATGATATCTGCGGCAAGGACTTCTTGACCGTTACCCCGGGCGTTCGCTTCGCTGACGGAGATATCGGCGACCAGAAGCGCGTTATGACACCCGCCGCGGCTAAGGAGATCGGCTCGGATTACATCGTAGTCGGCAGACCTATCACTCAGGCCGACGACCCTGTAGCGGCTTACAGACGCTGCGTTGAGGAATTCGTAGGTTGAGAAAGGAGATAAATATGGAACTGAATAAAAAAATAGCTAAAGATCTGTTAAAGATAAAGGCGGTTTTCTTCCGCCCCGAAGAGCCCTTCACATGGGCGAGCGGCATCAAGAGCCCCGTTTACTGCGACAACCGCCTCACCCTCTCGGATAAGGACGTCCGTACCGACGTTGAAGAGGGTCTGGCTCAGGTGATCCGCGAGAATTACCCCGACGCCGAGGTGCTGATGGGTACTTCGACCGCAGGTATCGCTCACGCCGCTATCACCGCTCACATCATGGGACTGCCCATGGGTTATGTACGCTCGGGTCATAAGGATCACGGCAGACAGAACCAGATCGAGGGCAGACTTGAAAAGGGACAGAAGGTAGTCGTTGTAGAGGATCTGATCTCTACCGGCGGCTCTGTGCTCGAGGTCGTAGACGTCCTCAGAGAAGCGGGCGCTGAGGTGCTGGGTATCGCTTCTATCTTCACCTACGGTATGCAGAAGGGTCTTGACAGGCTCGCCGCCGCGGATGTGAAGAATATCTCTCTGACGAATTTCGACGTGATCGCCGAGGTAGCCGCCGAGGACGGTTACATCCGCCCCGAGGATGTAGAAAGACTTATAAAATTCCGCAACAATCCCTCTGATGAGAGCTGGATAGGAGGCAGAGCATGAGATCTGTGCTCGATATAGTCGACCTCAGCGTTGAAGAGCTCGAGGAGCTCATGCACACTGCCTGCGATATCATAGATGATCCCGGGAAGTATCAGGAGGTCTGCCGTCACAAGAAGCTTGCCACCCTGTTCTTTGAGCCGTCTACGCGCACAAGGCTGAGCTTTGAGGCGGCTATGTATGAGCTCGGCGGCAACGTTATCTCGGTATCATCGGCGGGCGCGAGCTCTGCCGCAAAGGGCGAGAGCGTAGCCGATACCGCCAAGACCGTCTCTTGCTACGCCGACATCATCGCTATGCGCCACCCTAAAGAGGGCGCGGCGTTGGTAGCCTCGCGCGCGGCGACCATCCCCGTTATAAACGCGGGCGACGGCGGTCATAACCACCCCACTCAGACGCTCGCCGACCTGCTGACCATCTACCGTGAAAAGGGCAGGATGGATAATATGACCATCGGCCTGTGCGGCGACCTTAAGTTCGGCAGGACGGTACATTCGCTCATCAATGCTATGTCGCGTTATGAGAACATACGCTTCGTGCTTATTTCTCCTGAAGAATTAAAAGTCCCGAGCTACGTCAAGAAGGACGTATTGCAGAAGAAGGGTATACCGTATCTTCAGACTACCGACCTCGAGACCGCAATGCCTGAGCTGGATATCCTCTATATGACGCGCGTACAGCGTGAGCGCTTCTTTAATGAAGAGGATTATTTAAGGCTCAAGGACAGCTACATACTCACTCCGCAGAAGCTTATAGCGGCTAAGAAGGACCTTGCGATCATGCACCCTCTGCCCAGAGTGAACGAGATCAGCGTAGCAATAGACGACGACCCGCGAGCCTGTTACTTCAAGCAGGTCGCGAACGGTAAATATATGCGCATGGCGCTTATCCTGAAGCTGTTGAAGGAGGCGGGCACTATATGAATATAGATTCAATCCGTGACGGTATCGTTATCGACCATATTACCGCCGGCAGGGGAATGAGACTGTATGAGCTCTTAAAGCTCGACAACCTCGATTGCTCGGTAGCTATCATAAAGAACGTCACCTCTAAGAAGATGGGTAAGAAGGATATCATCAAGATAGACTCCTCGACCCATATAGATATGGACGTTATCGGCTTCGTCGATCCTCAGGCGACTGTCAATATAATCCGAAACGGCGAGCTTGTACGCAAGCGCTGCATCGATATGCCCCATACGCTGACCAACGTCATAAGGTGTATGAACCCCCGCTGTATCACTACTACAGAGCAGGAGCTTGACCATGTGTTCAGGCTGACTGATCCCGAGAATAAAATCTACCGCTGTATTTACTGCGAGACAAAAGCTGAAAGGAAATACTGATATATGGCAACTTTTATCAACGAACCCGCACATACCTTTAATGAATATCTGCTTATCCCGGGCTACTCCTCAAGCGAGTGCGTCCCCGCGAACGTCACTCTCAAAACTCCCCTTGTAAAGTACAAAAAGGGCGAAGAGAGCGCAATAACCATGAATATCCCGCTGGTATCAGCCATCATGCAGGCGGTTTCGGGCGACAAGTTAGCGGTGGCTCTGGCTACACAGGGCGGCGTGAGCTTCATCTACGGCTCTCAGAGCGTAGAGGACGAGGCGGCTATGGTGCGCCGCGCTAAGAGCTATAAGGCGGGCTTTGTACAGAGCGACAGCAATATCCGCCCCGACGCTACCTTAGCCGACGTTATCGAGCTTACCGCCCGTACGGGTCACTCGACCTTAGCAGTTACCGAGGGCGGCGCTCCCGACGGAAAGCTGCTCGGCGTCGTCACCAGCCGTGACTACCGTATCAGCCGTATGGATAAGTCCGAGAAGGTCGAGAGCTTCATGACCCCCTTTGATAAGCTGATCTACGCTTATGAGGGCGCAACGCTCTCTGAGTGCAACGATATAATCTGGGACCACAAGCTGAATTCTCTGCCCGTTATCACAAAGGACGGCAGAATGAGATATTTTGTATTCCGCAAGGACTACGACAGCCATAAGCAGAACCCCGACGAGCTGCTCGACGAGCATAAGAGATATGTTGTAGGCGCGGGTATCAACACCCGTGATTACGCCGAGCGCGTACCCGCTCTGATAGAGGCGGGAGCTGATGTTCTGTGTATAGATTCATCAGAGGGCTTCTCTGAATGGCAGAAGCTCACCATCGACTGGATCCGTGAGAATTACGGCGACAGCGTAAAGGTCGGCGCCGGCAACGTAGTTGACGCCGAGGGCTTCCGTTACCTCGCAGACTGCGGAGCCGATTTCATCAAGGTCGGTATCGGCGGCGGCTCTATCTGTATCACCCGCGAGACCAAGGGCATCGGCCGCGGTCAGGCTACCGCGCTGATCGAGGTCTGCGCCGAGAGAGATAAGTATTTTGAAGAGACAGGCGTTTATATCCCCGTCTGCTCCGACGGCGGTATCGTTTATGACCACCATATCACTCTGGCTCTCGCAATGGGCGCTGACTTCATCATGCTGGGCAGATATTTCGCCCGCTTTGACGAGAGCCCCTCAAACAAGGTATCTATCAACGGCACATATTATAAGGAGTATTGGGGCGAGGGCTCACAGCGCGCTCGCAACTGGCAGCGCTATGACCTCGGCGGCGACAAGAAGCTCAGCTTTGAAGAGGGCGTAGATTCCCTCGTGCCGTACGCGGGTCCCTTGAAGGACAACGTAGCTCTCTCGCTCTCAAAGGTAAAGTCCACTATGTGCAACTGCGGCGCTTTGACTATCAGAGAGCTTCAGCAGAAGGCTAAGCTGACCTTAGTATCCGCTACATCTATAGTAGAGGGCGGCGCTCACGACGTTATCCAGAAGGATAAGAGCTCGGCAATGAAATGATGACAGATAGGAGTTAGGAATTAGGAATTAGGAGTTAGGAATATATGGTGGGTTGCGCCCACACCCATTAATAGTTGGTTATACAACGTGCTATTAATTCAAAACGCGTCAGCGTTTCCATTAACTTTTCACTCCTAACTAAAACCATTTGGAGGAATAGATATGAAAAAAGTCGGTATAATCATGGGCTCTGACAGTGATCTGCCCATCGTAAAGAAAGCGACCGATATGTTGAAGAGCCTTGACATACCCTTTGAGGTACACGTTTATTCGGCTCACAGAACGCCCGCAGAGGCACGCGACTTCGCCCTGAACGCAAGAGAGAACGGCTTCGGCGTTATCATCGCGGCGGCCGGCATGGCGGCTCATTTAGCGGGAGCTATCGCCGCCAATACCACTCTGCCCGTTATCGGCATCCCCTGCAAGGGCGGTATGATGGACGGTTTAGACGCGCTGCTCTCGACCGTTCAGATGCCCACGGGCATACCCGTAGCGACGGTTGCGCTCAACGGCGCGGCAAACGCGGCGCTCTTGGCGGCTCAGATAATCGCCGTAGAGGACAGCGCCCTCGCCGGGAAGCTCGACGCTAAACGCAGAGCCGACGCGGCGGTCGTACTTGAAAAAGACAAAGGAATAACAGACAGACTGTAATATAGTCAGGAGCAAGAAGTAAGGACCGAGGAGTTAAAATAACGCGTGACAGCGTTTTGACTTGCGGTAAGTTTGATCGCGAATTGTAAACGGGCATGGGCAAACTACGCCGTCAACTCCTTATCCCTGACTTCTGATTTGATTTGGAGGTAAATATGGGAGGCTTTTTCGGCATCACCTCGCGCGAGGACTGCATGATGGATGTATTCTTCGGCGTTGATTATCACTCCCATCTCGGAACACGCAGAGGCGGACTCGCCGCCTATGACCCCGAGATCGGCTTACAGCGCAAGATCCATAATATAGAGAACGCGCCGTTCAGAACTAAATTTGAACATATCTTTGACGAGATGACAGGCACCTCGGCTATCGGCGTCATATCCGACACCGATCCCCAGCCGCTGCTCATCCGCTCTCATCTCGGCACCTACGCTATCTGTAACGTAGGTATCATAAACAACTATGAGGAGCTTATCGAAAAGCACCTAAAGCAGTCATACGGTCATTTTGACGCTATGACAGGCGGCAGGGTCAATACCACTGAGCTGCTCGCCGCACTCATAGATACCCAGTCGAGCTTTGCCGAGGGCATCAAGCTCGCTCAGGATATCATCGAGGGAACCCAGTGCATACTGATACTGTGCGAGGACGGCTCTATCATCGCCGCCCGCGATAAGGTGGGCAGACTGCCTGTATGTATCGGCAAAAACGGGGACGGCTACGCGGTGTCTTTTGAGAGCTACGCTTTTCAGAAGCTCGGCTATGAGGACGAGAGAGAGCTCGGCCCCGGCGAGATCGTCAGGATCACGCCCGACAGCATAAAGCAGCTCAGGAAACCCGGTACCAAAAAGCGCGTATGCTCCTTCTTGTGGAGCTACTACGGTTATCCTACCTCGACCTATGAGGGCGTAAACGTTGAGGTCATGCGCTACCGCAACGGCGCCATCATGGCTGAGCATGATAAAGAGAACCTCGGCGAGCTGGATATCGACTATGTCGGCGGTGTTCCCGACTCGGGCACGCCTCATGCTATAGGCTACGCCAATAAGAGCGGAAAGCATTTCGCCAGAGCTTTTATCAAGTATACGCCTACCTGGTCGCGTTCGTTCATGCCCACGAGACAGAGCGACCGCAACAAGATAGCCAAGATGAAGCAGATACCGGTTTATGATCTGATAAAGGACAAGGACCTTTTGTTTGTAGACGACAGTATCGTGCGCGGCACACAGCTCAGAGAGACCGTCGAGTTCCTCTATGAGAACGGTGCTAAGAGCGTACATATGCGCTCAGCCTGTCCGCCGATAATGTTCGGCTGTAAATATCTTAATTTCTCGCGCTCTACATCGGATATGGATCTCATCGCCCGCAGGGTGATAATGGAGCTCGAGGGCGAAGAGGGCTTTGATCATATCAAAGAATACGCCGACGGCTCTACAGAGAGAGGTAAGAAGCTCAGAGAGACCATTTGTGAGAAGCTGAAATTCGACTCGCTCGACTTCCAGTCGCTCGACGGTATCGTAGAGGCGATTGGTCTTGACAAATGCGACCTGTGTACCTATTGCTGGGACGGCGAGGAGTGATACCGCTCCTCCGGCTGTAAAACCTCGCTGATATAAGACAGAACTTTTTGTAAGGAGTATATAGATGAATACAAAATCAAAATCCGACGCTTACGCCGCGGCGGGCGTAGATATCACCGCGGGCTATAAGGCTGTAGAGCTGATGAAGAGCCATGTCGCCCGTACCGCTACAGCGGGAGTATGCTCAGACGTAGGCGGCTTCGGCGGTCTGTTTGAGCTTGATCTTGAGGGTATCTCAAAGCCTGTGCTGGTAAGCGGCACCGACGGCGTTGGCACCAAGCTCAAGCTGGCTTTTCTGATGGATAAGCACGACACCGTCGGTATCGACTGCGTGGCTATGTGCGTGAACGATATCGTTTGTGCAGGCGCAAAGCCGCTGGTATTCCTCGATTACATCGCCTGCGGCAAAAATGTGCCCGAGCGTATCGCCGATATCGTCAAGGGCGTTGCCGACGGCTGCGTTCAGGCGGGAGCGGCTCTCATCGGCGGCGAGACCGCTGAGATGCCGGGCTTCTACCCCGAGGACGAGTATGACCTCGCGGGCTACAGCACCGGAGTGGTCGATAAGGCTAAGATAATAGATAACAAGACCATGCAGGCGGGCGACGTCGTGATCGCTCTGCCGTCGTCGGGCGTTCATTCAAACGGCTTCTCGCTTGTGAGAAAGGTGTTTGACGTTGAGAACGCCGATATCAAGAGCCCTGTCGGGGCTCTGGGCGGCAAGAGTATAGGCGAGACCCTGCTCACGCCTACAAAGATATATGTAAAGCCCGTTCTGGCTCTGCTCGATGAGGTACAGGTCAAGGGCATCTCGCACATCACCGGCGGCGGCTTCTATGAGAATATCCCGCGCTCTATCCCAGACGGTCTGTGCGCGAAGATCAACAAGGATGACGTCCGTATCCTGCCTATATTCAAGCTCATACAGGAGAGGGGCGGTATATCCGAGCACGATATGTTCAACACCTTCAACATGGGCGTCGGCATGAGCATAGTCGTACCTGCCGCTCAGGCTCAGAGAGCTCTTGAGATACTCAAGGCTCAGGGCGAGGACGCTTATCTTATCGGCGAGATCGTCAAGGCAGGCGGCGAGGAGAAGATCGTATTATGTTAAAGGCAAAGATCGCCGTGCTCGTATCTGGCGGCGGCACTAATCTTCAGGCGATCATAGACGCTCAGAACAGCGGCGTTATAAAGAGCGGCGAGGTGGCTCTGGTCATATCGAACAACTCGGGAGCCTACGCCCTCACGCGAGCTGAGAACGCCGGTATAAAGGCGGTCTGTATCTCTAAAAAAGAGTTGAAAACGCAGGAGGCTTTTGAGAGTGCCGTCATCGCGGCTCTTGAAGAGAACGGTATCGACCTCATCGTCCTCGCGGGCTTTATGTCGATACTCTCTGAGAGCTTTACCTCGCGTTATGATCACCGTATCATAAATATCCATCCGTCTTTGATACCGTCCTTCTGCGGTCAGGGCTATTACGGGCTCAAAGTGCATGAGGCGGCGCTGAAAAAGGGCGTCAAGGTCACGGGAGCTACGGTACACTTCGTCAACGAGATACCCGACGGCGGCGAGATAATCGCTCAGAAGGCTGTCGAAGTCATGGACGGAGATACTCCCGAGGTGCTCCAGAAACGCGTTATGGAGCAGGCTGAATGGATCATCCTGCCTCAGTCGGTCGAGAAGATATCGGCTGAGCTCATAAATGAAAAGTAATAGGGGAGGGCAAAGCGCATACCCGCTCTCTCAGCGGCGCTCTGAGTGCCGATACAATTATATAAAGGGGAATGTATATGGAAATCTATAAGATCAATGATATCGCCGAGCTGCTCGAGGGCAACACCTATCCCGGCAGAGGTATAGTGATCGGCAAGACTGCCGACGGCAAAAAGGCGGCGACAGCCTACTTCATCATGGGCCGCAGCGCCAATTCACGCAACAGAATATTCACCGAGCGCGACGGCGCGGTCTACACCGAGCCCTTCGACGCTTCTAAGGTAGAGGATCCCTCGCTCATCATCTACGCGGCTATCCGCGAGTATGAAAACAACCTCATCGTCACAAACGGCGACCAGACCGATACCGTCTATGAGGGCCTTGAAAAGGGTCTGAGCTTCAACAGAGCGCTCGCGGCGCGTGAGTTCGAGCCCGACGCTCCCAATCTCACACCCCGTATCAGCGGTATGCTGACCTTTGAGGACGGCGACTTCTGCTACAGCATGAGCATATTGAAGTCCGTTGACCCCGAGGGCAGCGCCTGCGCGCGCTACGGCTTTGATTATCCGTCAAAGGCGGGTTTAGGTCACTTCATCCACACCTATGTTTGCGACGGCAACCCGATACCCACATTCCAGGGCGAGCCTGAGCGCGTAGCTATCCCCGACGATATCGACGAGTTTACCGACAAGCTGTGGAACGCTCTCGACGAGAACAACAAGATCTCTCTGTATGTCCGCTATATTGACCTCGAGACAGGCGACGAGGACAACAGACTGATAAACAAGAACGCTTAAAACACTCCGCTTATTATAGAAAAGGAGAAAGAATAATGAAAGAATTTGAGTTAAAATACGGCTGTAACCCCAATCAGAAACCCGCAAAGATCTTTATGCATGACGGCTCCGACCTGCCTATCGAGATACTCTCAGGCAGACCCGGTTATATAAACTTCCTCGACGCTTTCAACTCATGGCAGCTCGTCAAGGAGCTCAAAGAGGCTCTCGGACTGCCCGCTGTCACCTCGTTCAAGCACGTCAGCCCCACATCCGCTGCTGTAGGTGTACCGCTCAGCGATAAGCTGAAGAAAGCCTGCTTCGTAGACGATATCGAGGGTCTCGACGACAGCCCCTTAGCCTGCGCTTATGCCCGCGCCCGCGGTACCGACCGTATGTGCTCCTTCGGCGACTGGGTAGCTCTGTCTGACGTATGTGACGTTACGACGGCTCTTATGATAAAGCGTGAGGTTTCTGACGGTATCATCGCTCCCGGTTATGAGCCTGAGGCTCTCGAAATACTCAAATCAAAGAGAAACGGCAACTATAATATAGTTAAGATAGATCCCGATTATGTTCCCGACCCCATTGAGCACAAGCAGGTGTTCGGTATCACCTTTGAGCAGGGCAGAAATAACTTCGAGATCAACAAGGAACTGCTCACAAATATCGTGACAAAGAACAAGGAGCTCCCCGAGAGCGCTGTCCGCGACCTTATCATCTCTCTCATCACCCTTAAGTACACCCAGTCAAACTCCGTATGCTACGCGGTCGACGGCCAGGCTATCGGCGTAGGCGCGGGTCAGCAGAGCCGTATCCACTGCACCCGTCTAGCGGGTTCAAAGGCTGATACATGGTTCCTCAGACAGAGTGACAAGGTTCTCAACCTGCCGTTCAGAGAGGATATCCGCAGACCCGACCGCGATAACGTCATCGACGGCTACATCAACCGCAACGAAGAGGACGTTACAGCCGACGGCAACTGGCAGAAGTACTTCACCGAGCAGCCCGCTCCCTTCACCGACGAGGAGCAGAGGGCATATCTCGACACCATCGACAATGTCGCTCTGGGTTCGGACGCTTTCTTCCCGTTTTCAGATAACATCGAGCGCGCTTATAAGAGCGGCGTAAAATACATCGCTGAGCCCGGCGGCTCTATCCGCGACGACGCTGTTATCGACTGCTGTGACCGCTACGGCATGGCTATGGCGTTCACGGGCATGAGACTGTTCCACCACTGATAAGAAGTCTCCTTCCATAAGGTAAAAAACCTTTATTATCACAAAACCCTCCGTCGCTTTGCGACACCTCCCTTAGGAAAGGGGGGCTTTGGGCTACACTGCAAAGGAGAGTAAGCTATGAAAATACTTGTCGTTGGCGGCGGCGGACGCGAGCACGCCATAATCAAGAAGCTTAAAGAGAATAAAACTATTGAGAAGATATACGCTCTGCCCGGCAACGGCGGTATAGCCGCTGACGCCGAGTGTATGGCGATAGGCGCTACCGATATCGACGGCATAGTAAAATTCGCCGTTGAGAATTCGATCGATTACGCTGTGGTAGCTCCCGACGATCCGCTGGTGCTTGGCTGTGTTGACGCTCTTGAGGAAAAGGGCATACTCTGCTTCGGACCGAGAGCGAACGCCGCGATCATCGAGGGCAGCAAGGCCTTTTCAAAGAACCTGATGAAGAAGTACGGTATCCCCACCGCGGCTTATGAGGTGTTCGATGACGCCGATAGGGCTCTCGAGTATATAAAGACCGCTCCGATACCTACCGTAATAAAGGCTGACGGTCTGGCTCTGGGTAAGGGCGTTATCATCGCCATGACCCGTGAAGAAGCCGAGGACGCGGTAATATCCATAATGAAGGATAAGAAGTTCGGCAAGAGCGGCAACAGCATAGTTATCGAGGAGTTCCTTGAAGGACCCGAGGTAAGCGTGCTGAGCTTTACCGACGGCAAGACCGTTGTGCCGATGATCTCGTCAATGGATCACAAGCGCGCGGGCGATAACGATACAGGCCTTAACACAGGCGGTATGGGCACTGTCGCTCCCAACCCTTATTATACCGAGGCTGTAGCGAGGGAGTGTATGGATAAGATATTCATCCCCACCATAAACGCTATGAACGCCGAGGGCCGTACCTTCAAGGGCTGTCTGTACTTCGGCCTGATGATAACAAAGAACGGGCCTAAGGTGATCGAATATAACTGCCGCTTCGGAGATCCCGAGACACAGGTGGTTCTGCCCCTGCTCAGAACGGATCTGTTCACGGTCATGCAGGCTGTGACCGACGGTACATTGTCCGATATCAAGGTTGAGTTCAGCGATAAGCACGCCGCCTGCGTCATCATGGCGAGCGAGGGTTATCCCGTATCATATGAAAAGGGCTATGAGATCACTATCCCCGATGATATCGCGGACTGTGTGTTCGTAGCGGGAGCCGCCTTGAAGGACGGCAGGCTCGTTACCTCGGGCGGCAGAGTGCTCGGCGTCACCGCGATAGCCGATACGCTGAAAGAAGCTATCGACGGCTCATATGATATGGTTGAGAGAATTCATTTTGACAACGCGTTCTACCGTCACGATATAGGCGCAAGAGCGCTCAAGGCGTCGGAATAATCAAGACCTGAGAAGTTTCACACGACTTCTCTGAATGCCGCTGTGCGGCGCGGGAGGAGCAAGCCCCTCCCCTACAGTTAATGTATCGCCTTTTATGGGTGACTGCTTATGACTTTCCCACGGAGGATAAACATGGTATATAGAGTATATGTAGAAAAACGCGAGGGTCTGCAGAACGAGGCTAAGGCGCTGCTGACTGAGATCAACGACCTTCTCTCGATAAAAGCTCTTGAGAATGTGCGCGTAATAAACCGCTACGACGCTGAGGATATCTCCAAGGAGCTGTTTGACTATGCTGTCGGCGCTGTGTTCTCGGAGCCTCAGCTGGATATCGCGAGCGAGGATATCGATACAGAGGGCGCGTATGTGTTCGCGGTAGAGTATCTGCCCGGTCAGTTCGACCAGAGAGCCGATTCAGCCGCCCAGTGCATCCAGATCATTTCTCAGGGCGAGAGACCCCTTATCCGCTCGGCTAAGGTCTATGTCCTGTACGGAGAGCTCAGCGAGAGCGAGATCGCCGAGATCAAGAAATACGTCATCAACCCCGTTGAGGCTCGCGAGGCGGCTCTCGATAAGCCCGAGACCTTAGCGGTGAAGTATGATATCCCGACTGCGGTCAAGACGCTCGACGGATTCAACGAGCTCGACAGAGAGGGTCTTGAGAGCTTTGTAGACGAGTACGGCCTCGCTATGGACGCTGACGATATCGCTTTTTGTCAGCAGTATTTCAAGAGCGAGCACCGCGATCCCACTATCACCGAGATACGTATGATAGACACCTATTGGTCGGATCACTGCCGTCATACAACCTTCCTCACGACTATCGACAGCGTCAAGTTTGAGGACGGGCTTTTACAGAGCGCGTATGACGAATATATAAATGTAAGAAAGAGCTTAGGCAGGACAAAGCCTATCTGCCTGATGGATCTTGCGACTATCGCCGTCCGTCAGCTTAAAAAGGACGGCAAGCTCGATAAGCTCGACGAGAGCGAGGAGATCAACGCCTGCACCGTAAAGATGGACGTTGAGGTAGACGGCGTAAGAGAACCGTGGCTCTTGCTCTTTAAGAACGAGACCCATAACCATCCCACTGAGATCGAGCCCTTCGGCGGCGCGGCGACCTGTATCGGCGGCGCTATCCGCGATCCGCTCTCAGGCAGAGCTTATGTTTACGGCGCTATGCGCGTGACCGGCGCGGCTGATCCTACCGTTCCCGTATCGGAGACCATCGAGGGCAAGCTGCCCCAGCGCAAGATAGTCACCACGGCGGCGGCGGGCTACAGCTCCTACGGCAACCAGATCGGTCTCGCGACGGGTATAGTCGACGAGCTGTATCACCCCGGATATGCCGCTAAGCGTATGGAGATCGGCGCGGTCATCGCGGCTGCTCCCGCTGAGAACGTAAGGCGCGAGGTGCCCGCTCCCGGAGATATAGTCATCCTGCTCGGCGGAGCTACAGGCAGAGACGGTATCGGCGGCGCGACAGGCTCTTCAAAGGCTCACAACGCCCATTCGGTCGAGACCTGCGGCGCTGAGGTACAGAAGGGTAACGCTCCCGAGGAGCGCAAGCTGCAGAGGCTGTTCCGCAACGGCAACGCTACACGCATGATAAAGCGCTGTAACGACTTCGGCGCGGGCGGTGTCTCTGTCGCTATAGGCGAGCTCGCCGACGGTCTTGATATTGACCTCAACGCCGTGCCCAAGAAGTATGAGGGTCTGGACGGCACTGAGCTCGCTATCTCAGAGTCACAGGAGCGTATGGCTGTCGTCGTCGCCCCTGAGGACGTCGAGGGCTTCATGGCTCTGGCAAAGGCTGAGAACCTCAACGCCTGCCCCGTAGCGGTCGTCAAGGCTGAGCCCAGACTTACAATGACATGGAACGGCAGCAAGATAGTAGATATCAGCCGTGAGTTTCTCAACTCCAACGGCGCTGAGAAGCATATCGATATCACTCCCGCCGCTCCCGAAAGCTACGAAAAGAACGTCAGCGGCGGCTTTGCCGAGAATATGAAGGCTATCGCCTCTGACCTCAATATATGCTCAAAGCGCGGTCTGTCAGAGCGCTTCGACTCTACTATCGGCGCGGGCACGGTGTTGATGCCCTTCGGCGGCAAGAACCAGCTCACGCCTATCCAGGCTATGGTGCAGAAGGTATCTGTCGAGAAGAAGCACACCGATACCGTATCTCTGATGGCGTGGGGCTACAACCCCATGATAGCTGAGAAGAGCCCCTACCACGGCGCTTATCTGGCGGTGGTAGAGAGCGTTACAAAGCTGATCGCCTCAGGCGCTTCGTTCGAGGATGTTTACCTGACCTTCCAGGAGTATTTTGAGAAGCCCGGTACAGACGGCAAGCGCTGGGGCAAGCCCTTAGCGGCTCTGTTGGGCGCTTTCAAGGCTCAAATGGAGCTGGGCATCGGCTCTATCGGCGGCAAGGACAGTATGAGCGGCAGCTTTGAACAGCTCGATGTTCCGCCTACCTTAGTATCTTTTGCCGTTACGACCGATAAGGTCGACAATATAGTTTCTCCCGAGTTCAAGTCGGCGGGTCACAAGGTATATATGTTCAGCCCCGAGTATGACGGCGATGACCTGCCCGAGACCGAGAGCCTGATCGCGATATACGGCAAGGTCACACAGTTAATGCGTGAGGGCAGGGTATACGCGGCGTATACTCCCACGGTCGGCGGTATAGCCGAGGCTGTGATGAAGTCGGCGTTCGGCAACGGCTTCGGCTTTGAGTTCAGCTCTGATATGACTATAGATAAGCTCTTCGGCTACAGCTA
Organism: uncultured Clostridia bacterium; assembly: GCA_946183365.1. GTDB lineage: Bacteria > Bacillota > Clostridia > Oscillospirales > Acutalibacteraceae > Ruminococcoides. Next base: position 27,684 of record CAMHAH010000020.1, on the reverse strand, counting down.
CGGCAGTATCATGGTCGAGACCGACGCTGAGCTTGACGGTATATATATAGGTGAGATCACCGATGACGGCAAATTCGCCTGCGGCGGCGAGAGCGTTGCCGCTGACGATATATTAAAGGTATATGAGGATAAGCTCGAGGGCGTTTACTCCTGCAATATCCCCGATACCAAGGCGCCTGTAGAGAACTTCTCATATAAGGCTGAGAGCCGTATCTCGCCCGCGATCAAGGTCGCTGAGCCTAAGGTGCTGATTCCGGCGTTCCCCGGTACAAACTGCGAATATGATTCAGCCAAGGCTATGGCCGACGCGGGAGCTGAGCCTGAGATAATCGTGATAAACAACCTCAGCGCCTCCGGTATACAGGAGAGCGTAGAGAGGTTCGCGCGCGAGCTTAAGGACGCTCAGATGGTATTCATCCCCGGCGGCTTCTCGGGCGGCGACGAGCCCGACGGCTCGGCTAAGTTCATCACGGCGTTCTTCCGCAACGCCGCTGTCAAAGAGGGAGTAACAGAGCTGCTCGAAAACCGTGACGGTCTGATGTGCGGTATCTGCAACGGCTTCCAGGCGCTTATCAAGCTCGGTCTGGTGCCCTACGGCAAAATAATCGATACAGATGAGAGCTGCCCGACCCTGACATATAATACCATCTCTCGCCACCAGAGCCGCATCGTGCGTACGCGCGTAGCTTCAAACAAGAGCCCTTGGCTGAGCCTTACCGAGGTCGGCGATATTTACAGCGTACCGATCTCTCACGGCGAGGGCCGCTTCTACGCGAGTGAGGAGCTTATCAAAAAGCTCGCCGAGAACGGTCAGATAGCTACCCAGTATGTAGATCTGCAGGGCAACGCTTCTACAGACGTTCACTTCAACCCTAACAACTCAGCCTACGCGATAGAGGGCATAACCTCGCCCGACGGCAGAGTATTCGGCAAGATGGGTCACTCTGAGCGCAGAGGTTACGGACTGTATAAGAATGTCCCCGGCGATTATGATATAAAGATGTTCGAGGCCGCTGTAAAGTATTTTAAATGATAAAGAAAGCCGGTGACTCTTCGTGAGCCGCCGGCTTGTTCATAGCTGATATTATGTTCTGATACTTTTGATCTGTTATGCTATTTGAAAACAAATCTTTTTTATTCAATGATGCTGCGGCTGAGCTGTACGCTTTTGACCATGGCGGAATCGCTCGCGGCATCGTAGTACAGAAAGACCGTGAGATTGTCGTCGATCGTCATTCCCGCGTCCTCAGTTGTTTTTGTGTAGAAGACGTCGATGACAGAGCCGGCCTGTGACACCGACAGATTGACTGTGTTATTCGGCTCGCCTATGAGAGAGATAACGTCCTTGAGGGTCGACTTGTCGGTCAATCCGCCGTATTCAAACGGAAGAGCGTATTCATCAAAGGCAGCCGATACAGAGCCGATCGGCATATCATCTATATTCGCCTCTTTACCGGTCAGATTGTCGCCTGTCATCAGCATACAGGTCTTACCGTTCTTTGTAAGCTCAACGGACACAAATTCGTTGGGTTTGACCGTATTTTTGCTCTTATTGACCTCGAGATCGAAGCTTTCGGTATCCTTGACGGTCGTCTTGCCGATCTCAACAGCGTTGCCGGCGATCAGGATCTCATTACTGAATGTCGCTTTGTTGCCGCCGTCGCTTGACCAGTAATTATAAAGATCATTGCCGTTGTCGTCATCCTGAGTAGATTTAGTCATTTTGCTCATGTCGATGTTGGATTCAATATAAGCGGTCGCCTTGTTGAAGGCTTCGCGGATCGCTGCCTTATCCATTTGAGCTTCAGTCGAGCCGGGGTCTGTAGCCTTAGGCGCGCCGCAGGCGCAAACGCCCGCAGCTATGATAAGGGCTAAGAATAATACTAAAATCCTTTTCATTATTTATACCTCCGTTTTTTGATGGAAAAATTATAAAGCAAAAGTTGAGTGTTGTCAATTGAAAAATTGTGCTTCAAATTATGAAAAACACTATATATAGATGTATAAAAGAATGGTTGTGCAAAGTGCATAAAAAGGAGACGATAAGTTCTACATAATTTCTACATCGGAAATTATTGCAGATTTGTTGCTTTTCAGGGGCTTTTAATGTATAATCAAACCTGCGTGACTGCACAAGATATGCGATGAAGCGGGAGGTTGCAACGTTTTACGTTGGTTTTTCCGTGGAGTATGTCCGATTTTAAACCGGGCGAAAGAATAGTTAGGCTTTTACTGTGGCATTGGGGTTGCTATGCCATTCTGCCGAGATCCGCTTCCGGTTGCCGTTTTACGGCTATCGGCTTTTTTAACGGACAGGGTAGGAACACCCGGACGGGTGTTTGAAAAAAGTTCACTTATTTTCGTACCACCCAAACAATATTTAGGAGGCGAAGATATGGCAGTCAAGGAAAAAATAAGGATAAGATTAAAGGGCTATGATCACCAGCTGGTAGATCAGTCCGCAGAGAGAATCGTCGCTACAGCTAAGCGTACAGGCGCCAGAGTTTCGGGCCCTGTTCCGCTCCCTACAGAGAAGCAGGTAGTTACGATCCTTCGCGCTGTTCATAAGTATAAGGACAGCCGTGAGCAGTTCGAGATGAGAACTCACAAGCGTCTTATCGACATTTTAAGACCGTCAAACAAGACAGTCGAGGCTCTTATGAGCTTAGAGCTCCCTGCCGGCGTTGAGATTGAGATTAAATTATAATTGCAAACCCTAATTGCAGGGGAGGGGATTGCTCCTCCCGCGCTGTACAAGTTACTCGGTACGGCAACTGCAAGATATACAATTATATAATCACATTCCCAACCTACCACGCAGACAGGGTCATGTCGGCTTATATCGGGTTATAAAGATCGGTATAGGTACGACCAATAACCTAAAAGGAGGATATACAGAATGCAGAAAGCATTAATCGGCAAGAAGATCGGTATGACACAGATCTTCGACGAAAAGGGAAAAGTAGTTCCCGTAACCGTTGTCGAGGCGGGTCCCTGTGTAGTATCTCAGGTAAAGACCGTTGAGACCGACGGCTACAACGCCATCCAGATGGGCTTTGGCGACATCAAGCCCAAGCACGTTACAAAGCCTTTGCAGGGTCACTTCAAGAAGGCTGACGTAGCACCCAAGAGAATTCTCAAGGAATTCAGATTTGACGACTGCGGCGCTTATGAGCTGGGTCAGATAATCAAAGCAGACGTATTTGAGACAGGTGACAAGGTAGACGTTACCGGTAAGAGCAAGGGTAAGGGTTACGCCGGCGTTATCAAGCGCTGGAACTTCGCTCGCCTCAAGGAATCTCACGGTACCGGTCCTAACGCTCGTCACGGCGGCTCAATGGGCGCTTGTTCATCTCCCTCCAGAGTTTGGAAGGGCAAGAAGATGGCAGGCCACCTGGGCGCTGAGAAGGTCACCGTTCAGAATCTTGCCGTTGTAAAGATCGACGCTGAGGATAACCTCATCGCCATCAAGGGCGCCATCCCGGGCGCGAACGGCGGCTACGTTGTCATCAAAGACAGCGTAAAGGCTTAAGGAAGGAGGAAATCATATGCCTAATGTACAGGTTGTAGATATGCAGGGCAAGAAGGTCTCTACCGCTGACCTTGCAGAGTCGATCTTCGGTATTGAGCCGAACGCTGCTGTAATGCACATGATGGTCGTTAGCTACCTTGCTAACCAGCGTCAGGGCACACAGTCAGCTCTCACCCGTTCTGAGGTTTCCGGCGGCGGAAGAAAGCCCTGGAGACAGAAGGGCACAGGCCGCGCCCGTCAGGGCTCGACACGCGCTCCCCAGTGGTACCACGGCGGCGTAGTATTTGCTCCTAAGCCCAGAGATTATCGTTTCTCTGTTAACAAGAAGGTCAGAAGGCTGGCTATGAAGTCCGCTTTCTCGGCTAAGGCTCAGGCTGACGAGATCATCGTTATCGATAAGATCGCTCTCGATGAGATCAAGACAGCTAAGATCGCCGCTATGCTCAGCGCCGTAGGCTCTGAGAAGAAGGCTCTGATCGTACTGCCCGAGGTCGACGAGAAGGTAATCAAGTCCGCTCGCAATATCGCGGGTGTAAAGACCACTCAGGTCAACGAGCTGAATGTTTATGACATTCTTAACGCTGACAAGCTCATTATCGCTAAGGACGCGCTCACAAAGATCGAGGAGGTATACGCATGATAGCACAAGATATCATTATCCGCCCCATCATCACTGAGAAAGCGATGCTCGGCGTAACTCAGAAAAAGTATGTTTTTGAAGTAGCTAAGAACGCTACTAAGATAGACGTGGCTAAGGCTGTAGAAGAGCTCTTCAAGGGCGCTAAGGTCGCAAAGGTGAACACCGTTCACGTTCGCGGACGCATGAAGAGACAGGGCCGCTTCGAGGGTTATACCCGCAGCTGGAAGAAGGCTTATGTACAGCTTGCCGCCAACAGCAAACCTATCGAGTTTTTTGAAGGCATGATGTAAGCCTGTGTTCGCGGGGCGAACACAGGAGTGAATAACGAATAATGAAAAATCCAGGGCGGGACACCCGCACCCGATTTCTATTCTCTTCAACTCCGAACCTTCCCGCGAAAAACAGAAAATCATCTTAAATTTAAAGACACAGGCATGAATGTATGGGATACGCCATAATCCCGCAAAGCCATCATGAGGAGAGTGAAATAACATGGCTATTAAAGTTTTTAAGCCGACTACTAACGCAAGACGTAATATGTCGGTTACGGATTACTCCGGACTCTCAAAGGTCGCTCCCGAAAAGAGCTTGCTCACCCCTCTCAAGAAGAACTCAGGCCGTAACAGCTACGGCCGCATCACAGTTCGTCACAGAGGCGGCGGCAACAGGAGAAAATACCGTATAATTGATTTCAAGAGACAGAAGTTTGACGTAGAGGGCACAGTAAAGACCCTTGAGTATGATCCTAACCGTTCGGCGTTCATCGCTCTTGTAGAGTACACCGACGGCGAGAAGGCGTACATCATCGCGCCTCAGGGTCTCAAGGTCGGCGACAAGATCGTCGCAGGCGCTAACGCCGATATCAAGCCCGGCAACGCACTGCCCCTCGTAAACATCCCCACAGGTACCTTCGTTCATAACGTAGAGCTTTATCCCGGCAAAGGCGCTCAGCTTGCCCGTGCTGCAGGCAACATGGCTCAGCTCATGGCTAAGGAGAACGGCTACGCGCTCTTAAGACTGCCCTCGGGCGAGCTCAGAAACGTACCCGAGACCTGCATGGCCACTATCGGTCAGGTCGGCAACATCGACCATGAGAACGTTAAGATCGGTAAGGCAGGACGTAAGAGAAACATGGGTATCCGCCCGACAGTCCGCGGTTCCGTCATGAACCCGAACGACCATCCGCACGGCGGTGGTGAGGGTAAGTCCCCCGTAGGTCGTCCCGGCCCTGTTACCCCCTGGGGTAAGCCTGCTCTGGGTTATAAGACCAGAAAGACAAACAAGGCGTCCGATAAGCTCATCGTAAGACGCAGAAACAGCAAGTAAGGCAGAAAGGAAGGAACTTAACTTATGAGTAGAAGTACTAAAAAAGGACCTTTTGTTCAGCCTGTGCTGCTCAAAAGAGTTCAGGAAATGAACGCTTCAGGCGAGAAGAGAATCTTAAAGACATGGTCAAGATCCTCTACTATCTTCCCTGAATTTGTAGGTCACACATTTGCTGTTCACGACGGCAGAAAGCACGTTCCGGTATATGTAACCGAGGATATGGTAGGTCACAAGCTCGGCGAGTTCGCTCCCACCCGTACCTTCCGCGGTCACGCCGGTTCAAAGACAAGTAAGTAAGGCAAAGGAGAGTACAGAGAATGGAAAGTAAGGCATATTTAAATTATGTCCGTATCTCACCTCGCAAGGTTTCCATCTTACTTGACCTCATCAGAGGCAAGGATGTAAAGCTCGCGAAGGCTATTCTTGAGCAGACTCCCAAGGCCGCTACAGAGCCGCTCTTAAAGCTGCTCAAGTCCGCCGTAGCAAATGCTGAGAATAACCACGATATGGATGTGGCTAGTCTTTATGTGGCTGAGTGCCATGTAAGTCAGGGCCCCACACTCAAGCGTATCCGTCCCCGCGCACAGGGCAGAGCCTTCCGCATTGATAAGAAGACCTCGCACATCACCCTGGTGCTCAAGGAAAGAGAATAAGGAGGTAGAGTTATGGGCCAGAAAGTTAATCCGCACGGTTTACGTGTAGGTATCATCAAGGATTGGGATTCACGTTGGTTTGCTGATAAGAAGCACTTCGGCGATACACTGGTTGAGGACTATAACCTCCGCCGTGATCTTAAGAAGCAGCTCTTCGCAGCAGGCGTTCCCAAGATCGAAATCGAACGTGACGGCAAGAAGGTTCGCATTCACATCCACTGCGCTAAGCCCGGTATGATCATCGGTAAGGGCGGCTCTGAGATAGAGAAGCTCCGTCAGCAGTGCGAGAAGAAGTTAGGCAAGCCCGTTGCCATTAATATCGTAGAGGTCAAGAACCCCGACCTTAACGCTCAGCTCGTAGCAGAGAGCATCGCTTCACAGCTTGAGAGACGTATCTCGTTCCGCCGCGCTATGAAGCAGTCTATCGGCCGCGCTATGCGTTTAGGCGCCAAGGGTATCAAGACCCAGTGCTCAGGCCGTCTCGGCGGCGCTGAGATCGCTCGTTCAGAGCAGTACCACGAGGGTACTATCCCGCTTCAGACTCTGCGCGCGGACATCGATTACGGCTTTGCCGAGGCTAACACTACCTACGGCAAGATCGGCGTAAAGGTATGGCTGTACCGCGGCGAGGTCCTGCGAGATAACGCAGGATCTGAGCAGCGCAGAGAGAGACGCGAGAGAAGAGACAGAAGACCTCGCAGAGATAATAGGGAAGGGGGCAGAAAATAATGCTGATGCCTAAGCGTGTGAAGTACAGAAGAGTTCACAGAGGCAGAATGACAGGCCGCGCCTACAGAGGCAACAAGGTAACCTACGGCGAGTACGGTCTGCAGGCATTAGAGCCTGCATGGATCACCAGCAACCAGATCGAGGCAGCCCGTGTAGCTATGACACGTTACTGCAAGAGATTCGGTAAGGTCTGGATCAAGATCTTCCCCGATAAGCCGGTTACAGCGAAGCCCGCTGAGACCCGAATGGGTTCCGGTAAAGGTTCACCCGAGTATTGGGTAGCGGTTGTTAAGCCCGACAGAGTAATGTTCGAGATCGCGGGCGTACCTGAAGAGACAGCGAGAGAGGCTATGCGCCTTGCCGCTGCAAAGCTGCCGATCAAGTGCAAGTTCATTAAGAAGGATGAGGAGGTTTAAGCATGACTGCTAAGGAATTAAGAGAATTAACCCAGAGCGAGCTCGAGCTTAAGCTGAAGGACCTCAAACAGGAGCTCTTCAACCTTCGTTTCCAGCTTGCTATCAACCAGCTCGATAACCCAATGCGTATCACCGCTGTCAAGAGAGATATCGCGCGCGTTTCTACCGTTATGCGTGAGAACCTTGACAGGGAAGCATAAGGAGGTAAGTCATGAGCGATAGAAATATGAGAAAAACTCTCGTCGGTCGCGTTGCTTCGGACAAGATGGATAAGACCATCGTCGTTGCGATCGAGGACAGCGTAAAGCACAAGCTTTACAACAAGGTTATCAAGCGCACCATCCGCGTAAAGGCTCACGATGAGAAGAATGAGGCTCGCGTAGGTGACCGCGTTAAGATTATGGAGACCCGTCCCCTGTCTAAGGACAAGAGATGGAGACTCGTCGAGATCGTCGAAAAAGCTAAATAAGTTCTTGAGAGGAGATTAACACATGATTCAACAGCAAACTTATCTCAAGGTCGCCGACAACACCGGTGCAAAGGAACTTATGTGCATTCGTGTACTCGGCGGTACCAGGAGAAGATATGCAAACATCGGCGACGTTATCGTTGCTTCTGTTAAAAAGGCAGCGCCCGGCGGCGTTGTTAAGAAGGGCGACGTTGTTCGCGCGGTTGTAGTTCGCTCAGCTAAGGGCGTTCGTCGTGAGGACGGTACCTACATCCGCTTTGACGAGAACGCAGCCGTTATCATCAAGGAAGATAAGAACCCCCGCGGCACTCGTATCTTCGGACCGGTAGCAAGAGAGCTTCGTGATAAAGATTACATGAAGATCCTCTCCCTCGCTCCGGAAGTACTTTAATGGAGGTGTCATAGATTATGAGTAAAGTTCATGTAAAAACCGGTGACACCGTAGTTGTATTAAGCGGTAAGGAAAAGGGCAAGAAGGGCAAGGTCCTCGCTGTCTCTCCCAAAGAGGGCAAGGTGATCGTCGAGAAGATCAACATGGTCTCTAAGCACATCAAGCCCCGCCGTATGGGCGAGCCCGGCGGCATTATCAAGGCTGAGGGCGCTATGTACGCCTGCAAGGTCCAGATCGTTTGCCCCCGCTGCAAGAAGCCTACCCGCGTAGGTCACAAGCTCTATGAGGACGGAACCAAGGGCCGCGTTTGTATGAAGTGCGGCGAAGCACTGTAAGGAGGATTATAAGAAATGGCAAGACTTAAGAAGTTTTACGCTGAGGAAGTTGCACCTGCTCTTATGAAGAAATTCTCTTACAAGAGTGTTATGCAGATTCCGAAGCTCGATAAGATCGTAGTAAACGTTGGCGCAGGCGAGGTAAAGGACAACGCTAAGGCGATGGACGCTATCCTCTCCGACCTTGCTCAGATCACCGGCCAGAAGGCCCACATCTGTAAGGCAAGAAAGTCAGTCGCTAACTTCAAGCTCCGTGAGGGCATGCCCATCGGCGCTAAGGTCACACTCCGCGGCGAGCGTATGTATGAGTTCCTCGACAGACTCTTCAACGTAGCTCTGCCCCGTGTACGCGACTTCAGAGGTATCAACCCCAACTCCTTCGACGGCAGAGGCAACTACGCTCTGGGTCTCAAGGAGCAGCTGATCTTCCCTGAGATCGACTACGATAAGATTGATAAGGTTCGTGGTATGGATATCGTATTCGTCACCACAGCGACAAACGATGAAGAAGCGCGCGAGCTGCTCACTCTGATGGGCGCTCCGTTCGAGAAGTAAGGAGGGATTGTTGTGGCAAAGACTGCTATGAAAAACAAGCAGCAGAGAAAACAGAAGTTCTCTACTCGTGAGTATACACGATGCAAGATATGCGGTAGACCACACGCCTACCTTCGTAAGTTTGGCGTATGCCGTATCTGCTTCCGCGAGCTCGCTTATAAGGGCGAGATCCCGGGCGTAAAGAAAGCAAGCTGGTAAGCAAGGAGGATTTAAGTTATGCAAATTACAGATACAATAGCTGATTTACTGACACGAATCCGTAATGCTAATTCAGCTAAACACGAAACAGTTCAGATCCCCGCGTCCAATATGAAGAAGGCTATCTGCCAGATCCTGCTGGATGAGGGATATATCAAGAATTTCACTGTAGAAGAAGACGGTAAGCAGGGCGTTATCACTGTTACTCTCAAGTATCTTGAGGGCAAGCAGCCCGTTATCCAGGGCCTTAGAAGAGTTTCTAAGCCCGGTCTGCGTATCTACAGCAGCGTAGAGGATATGCCCAAGATTATGAAGGGTCTTGGTATCGCCATCATCTCGACCTCTAAGGGCGTTATGACCGACCGTGAAGCCAGAAAGCAGAACGTCGGCGGCGAGGTCCTCGCGTTCATTTGGTAAAGAGGAGGTGCGAATATGTCTCGAATTGGAAGAAAACCTATAAATATTCCCGCCGGCGTCGAAGCTAAATTCGAAAACGGCGTTATCACAGTCAAGGGCCCCAAGGGTACTCTTACCCAGAAGGTCAACCCCAACATGACTGTTGAGATCAATGGGGCAGTGATCGAGGTAAAGCGTCCGAACGATGAGAAGCAGAACCGCTCTCTGCACGGACTTACCCGTACTATCATCCACAACATGGTTATCGGTGTTACCGAGGGCTACAAGAAGGAGCTCGAGGTAAACGGCGTTGGTTACCGTGTTCAGAAGCAGGGCAAGCAGCTCGTTATGAACATCGGATACAGCCATCAGGTGATCATGGAGGATAACGAGGACATCACTATCGAGGTCCCCAACCCCAACAGCATCATCATCCACGGCATTGATAAGCAAAAGGTAGGTCAGTTTGCTGCCGAGGTCAGAGAGAAACGTCCGCCGGAGCCTTATAAGGGTAAGGGCATCAAGTATGCCGGTGAATATATCCGCCGTAAGGAAGGCAAGGCCGGTAAGGCTTAATAAAGGAGTGAAAATACAATGGTAAGTAGACCTGATTCTAAAGCTGCTCGTGTCAAGAGACACAAGAGAGTACGCGGTAAGTTAAGCGGCACAGCCGAGTGTCCCCGCCTTTGTGTGTTCCGCTCCACTAACAACATCTATGCTCAGATCATCGACGATGTAAAGGGCGTTACCCTGTGCAGCGCTTCTTCTCTCGATAAGACCATAGAAGGCGGCGGCAACAAAGAGGCTGCAAAAGCTGTAGGCAAGCTCATCGCTGAGCGCGCTAAAGAAAAGAACATCACCGACGTCGTATTCGACAGAGGCGGTAACATCTATCACGGCCGTGTACAAGCGTTGGCCGAAGGCGCCCGTGAGGGCGGCCTCAATTTCTAAGGATTGGAGGAATTACTTTGGCTAATATTATTGACGCATCTACACTGGAGCTGACTGAGCGCGTTGTTGCTATCAACCGCGTATCAAAGACCGTTAAGGGCGGCCGCGTAATGAAATTCGCAGCCCTCGTAGTCGTAGGCGACGGCAACGGCACCGTAGGCTTCGGTATCGGCAAGGCCGGTGAAGTTCCCGACGCGATCCGCAAGGGAATAGAGGACGCTAAAAAGCACCTTATGACAGTAGCCCTCAAGGGCACAACAATTCCGCACGAGATTATCGGCGCCTACGGCGCGGGCAGGGTTCTGATGAAGCCCGCCGCTCCCGGTACCGGCGTTATCGCCGGCGGCCCCGTTCGTGCAGTTGTTGAGGCTGTCGGTATCAAGGACATCCGTACAAAGGCTCTCCGCTCTAACAACCCCTGCAACGTTGTAAGAGCTACTCTCCAGGGTCTGGGCGCTCTGCGCACAGCCGAAGAGGTAGCGCGTGTACGCGGTAAGTCCGTAAAAGAGATTCTGTAAGGAGGCGGCTACATGAAAATCAAGTTGGTTAAGAGCCTTATCGGCTCCAAGAAGGATCAGATTGCTACCGCTTATTCTCTGGGTCTCAAGAAGATCGGCGACACCACTGAGCAGCCCGATAACGCGGCTACTAAGGGTAAGGTACAGAAGATTATCCACCTCGTAGTGGTTGAGAATGACTAAGGAGGTGCGAACAAATGAAACTTCACGATTTATCACCCGCAGAGGGTTCCAAAAAGCAGGTTAAGAGAATCGGCAGAGGTCACGGTTCAGGCTGGGGCAAGACTGCCGGTAAAGGTCACAAGGGACAGAAGGCGAGATCCGGTAAGGGTATGCGCGTAGGCTTTGAGGGCGGTCAGATGCCGCTGCAGAGACGTATCCCTAAGCGTGGCTTCAACAATATCTTCAGACAGGATATCGTTGCTATCAATGTAGGCACTCTCAACAAGTTTGAGGACGGCGCTGTTGTAGATATCGCTGCGCTTACCGAGAAGGGTATCGTCAAGAACTCCTTTGACGGCGTAAAGATTCTTTCCAACGGCACACTTACAAAGAAGCTAACAGTCAAGGCCAACGCGTTCTCCAAGGGCGCTGTCGCTAAGATCGAGGCTGCCGGCGGAAAGACTGAGGTGATTTAATTGTTTCAAACAATCAAAAACGCCTGGTCTATCCCGGATCTGCGTAAGAAGATTCTCTTCACGCTGTTAATTGTCATTATATTCAGAATCGGTTCGGTAATCCCTGTTCCGTTTTTGAACATGGACGCACTCGCTAACGTTATGGGCAACGCTCAGGGCGTAGACGATACACTCGTCGGCTACCTGAACACCCTCTCCGGCGGCGCGTTCGCAAACGCAACGATCTTTGCTATGGGTATCACTCCCTACATCAACAGCTCCATTATCATGCAGCTGCTGTGCGTAGCGATCCCTCCCCTTGAGCGCCTCTCAAAAGAGGGCGAAGAGGGCAGAAAGAAGATCGCCGCTATCACAAGATATGTAACTGTCGGCTTAGGTCTTATTCAGGGTACAGCATACTACTTCTTCCTGAAGAACACCATCGACACTCAGGGCGACACCGCCACCGGTCTGCCTATCGCCAAGTACACCGAGGGCTTCTCGATGTGGTTCAGCGCTATCGTTATCATCTTCGCGTTTACCGCGGGTACCGCGCTGATCATGTGGCTCGGTGAGCAGATCAACAAGAACGGCATCGGAAACGGTATATCCATCCTGCTGTTCGCCGGCATCATCGCCAGACTTCCCTATACCGTCAACCTCCTCGCTCAGTACTGGAACCTCGGCGCTCAGGGCAGCACCCAGTTCTATATCTTTGTTCCGCTCTGGGTCATCCTCTTCCTTGCTGTTGTTTGGTTCATCACCTTCATGCAGGACGCGGAGAGAAGGATCCCAATACAGTACGCGAAGCGCGTTGTCGGCAGAAAGATGTACGGCGGCCAGTCCACTCATCTGCCTATCAAGGTAGCTCTGGGCGGCGTTATGCCTATCATCTTCGCTTCATCCATCCTTTCTATCCCCAGCACAATCCAGCTGTTCGCAAATCCGCCCGAGGGCAGCTTCTGGCACGGTTTCCTGAATGCGTTCAAGACATCCGGCTGGCTGTATGCCGTACTCTACTTCATACTGATCCTGGCGTTCGCTTATTTCTACACCACTATCCAGTATAATCCCGTAGAGATGGCTAACAACCTCAAGCAGAACAACGGTACCATCCCCGGTATCCGTCCCGGCAGACCTACAGCTGACTTCATCGCTAAGATACTCTCAAGAATCACCCTGATCGGCGCTCTGTTCCTGGCTGTTATCGCGCTGTTCCCGATCCTGTACTCCGACTTTACCGGTCTGTACGGCCTGTCTATGGGCGGTACCTCCGTAATCATTATCGTCGGCGTTGCTCTGGATACAGCTAAGCAGCTCGAAAGCCAGATGATGATGCGTCATTATAAGGGCTTCCTTGATTGATAAAAGGAGATAAAGCATGAAACTTATCCTATTAGGCGCTCCCGGTGCCGGCAAAGGCACTCAGGCAGCTGTAATCAGCGAGCGCTTGAATATTCCCCAGATCAGCACGGGTAACATCATCCGTGCCGCGCTGAAGAGCGGTACAGAGATGGGCTTGAAGGCTAAGTCCTTCATCGACGCGGGTCAGCTCGTTCCCGATGAGGTCGTTATCGGCATCATCAGAGAGCGTCTCGCCGAGGATGACTGCAAAGACGGCTTCATCCTCGACGGCTTCCCCCGTACCATCCCTCAGGCCGAGGCTCTGGACGAAATGGGTATCGAGATCGACAAGGTGATCGACATCGAGGTCGCCGACGACGTAATCGTAAACCGTCTGTCCGGACGCCGCGTGTGCGAGAAATGCGGCAGACCCTATCATACCGAGAGCTTGAAGCCCAAGGTAGAGGGTGTGTGCGATGATTGCGCGGGCGCCCTTATTCAGCGCAAGGACGACCATCCTGACACAGTCAAGGCCCGCCTTGATATCTATCACAAAGAGACCGAGCCTCTCAAGGATTACTATGAGAAGCAGGGCAAGCTCTATGTGGTAGAGGGTGCAAGCTCCGTAGAAGAGACCACAAGGCTCACCTTTGAGGCACTCGAGGCTTAAGCATGATTGTTGTCAAGACCGCACGTGAAATACAAAAAATGCAGGACGCGTGTACACTGTCCGCGCGGGCTCTGAAGCTCGCGGGAGAGATGGTCGAGCCGGGCGTGTCGACTATTGAGATCGACAAAGCTGTAAAAAAGTTTATCGAGGGTGAGGGCGGAGTGCCCTCCACCCTCGGTTACAACGGCTATCCGGCATCTACCTGTATCTCAGTGAACAGTGTGGTAGTCCATGGCATACCGAGCAAAAAAACTGTCCTCAGACAGGGAGATATAGTGTCGATAGATATCATGGCAGGAATGCACGGATATCACGGCGACAACGCTTATACCTTCCCCTGCGGCGACATCAGCAAAGAGGCTCAGCTCCTTCTGAAGGTCACCGAGGAGAGCCTTTATGAGGGAATAAAGGCGGCGCAGGCGGGTAATCGCGTAGGCGATATCGGCAGCGCTGTGCAGAGGTATGTCGAACCTCGTGGCTACGGGGTGGTACGGGATTTTACCGGCCACGGCGTAGGTACGAAACTGCATGAAGATCCGAGTATCCCCAACTACGGTACACCCGGCAGAGGCCCTCGCCTCATACCGGGCATGACGATCGCAATCGAACCGATGATAACCTTAGGCGGCTACAGGGTAAAGATACTTGACGATGATTGGACCGCCGTCACTGTAGACGGCTCCTTAGCGGCTCACTTTGAGCACACCGTATGTATCACTCCCGACGGTCCGCGTATCATGACCTTATTGGATTGATCATTATGAATATCACTAAAGGCTCTGTTGTCATCGCTAAAGCGGGACGCGATAAGGGCAAGGCGTTCGCGGTGACACAGATCATCGATCCGCGTACGGTGCTCATAGCGGACGGCAAGCGCCGCCCCTTAGAGAAGCCGAAGCGCAAGAACGTCATCCACTTGCAGCCTACCGCGACCGTTATCGATTGCTTTACAACAAACCGACAACTACGAATTATTCTGAAAGACTTTTCTAAAGACTATTCACAGGAGGGTTAAGTCATGTCAAAACAGGACGTTATCGAAATTGAGGGTATCGTGACCGAGGCTCTGCCGAACGCTCAGTTCAACGTAGAGCTCCCCAACGGCCATAAGATACTGGCCGTTATCTCAGGCAAGCTGAGAATGAACTTCATCCGTATTCTCCCGGGTGATAAGGTGACTGTAGAGATGTCGCCCTATGATCTCACCCGCGGCAGGATCACATGGCGTACAAAATAAAAACGCCTCCGGCTCCCTTAAAGGGAAGCCGACATCATCTTACTAAGAAGGAAAGGAATGATATTGATGAAAGTCAGACCTTCAGTAAAGAAAATGTGTGAAAAGTGCAAGGTTATCAAGAGACACGGTAAGGTAATGGTAATCTGCGAGAACCCCAAGCATAAGCAGAGACAGGGCTAAGACCCGCTTTGCTCGCGGTGAATAATGAACGGCTGAGGGGCTATGCTCTCACGCGATATGTATAAATCGCTTTCGGCTTCATTATTCGACAGAGTTTTCACACAAACTAAACTATTATTTAATCTAAATGGAGGTGCGCTAAATGGCTCGTATAGCAGGTGTTGACTTACCCCGTGACAAGCGAGTTGAAATCGGACTCACTTATATCTACGGTATCGGCCGCAAAACCGCTACAGACATTATTGCAGCAACAGGTGTAAATCCCGACACACGCGTTCGTGATCTCACCGAAGAAGATGTTTCAAAATTAAGAGAATATATTGACCATAATTGCCGAGTTGAGGGTGATCTCCGTCGTGATATCGCTTTTGACATCAAGAGACTTATCGAAATCGGTAGTTACCGCGGTGTTCGCCACAGAAAGGGTCTCCCCGTAAGAGGTCAGCGTTCAAAGACAAACGCTCGTACCCGCAAAGGCCCCCGTAAGACTATGGCTAACAAGAAGAAGTAAGGAGGGCAATTAAATGGCAGTTAAAACAGGTAAGAAGGCTCCTATCCGCCGCCGCCGTGAGAGAAAGAATATCGAAAAGGGCTCGGCGCATATTCAGTCTACCTTTAACAACACGATCGTTACTATATCCGATACACAGGGCAACGCAATCTCTTGGGCTTCAGCCGGTGAGCTGGGCTTCCGCGGCTCCCGTAAATCTACTCCCTTCGCGGCTCAGTCCGCAGCGGAGACAGCCGCTAAGGTTGCTATGGAGCACGGTATGAAGAGCGTTGAGGTCTTTGTAAAGGGCCCCGGCCAGGGTC
The DNA here is from genome assembly GCA_946183365.1 of uncultured Clostridia bacterium. GTDB lineage: Bacteria > Bacillota > Clostridia > Oscillospirales > Acutalibacteraceae > Ruminococcoides. Next base: position 11,714 of record CAMHAH010000020.1, on the reverse strand, counting down.
GTGAGGCGGCTATCCGCGCTCTGCAGACCGCAGGTCTCGAGGTCACAATGATCAAAGACGTTACCCCCATCCCGCACAACGGATGCCGTCCTCCCAAGAGAAGACGTGTATAAAAGAATAAGGAGGATATAGATCATGGCTAAAAATTCACAGCCTATCGCTAAGCGCTGCAGAGCGCTGGGCATTTCACCCGCTGTTATGGGTTACTCCAAGAAGACATCTAACCGTAACCCCGGCGGCAAGATGAGAAGAAAGCAGAGCGAATACGGTATCCAGCTGACTGAGAAGCAGAAGGTAAAGTTTATCTACGGCATCCTCGAGAAGCAGTTCCGTATGTATTATGAGAAGGCAGAGAAGATGGAAGGCAAGACAGGTGAGAACCTGCTCTCTCTCGTTGAGCGCAGACTCGACAACGTTGTTTACCGTCTCGGCTTAGCGGCTACCCGCCGTGAGGCCCGCCAGCTCGTTAACCACGCTCATTTCACAGTAAACGGCAAGAAGGTTAATATTCCCTCTTATATCATTAAGGTCGGCGACGAGATCGCTGTCTCTGACGGCTCTAAGGATACAAACCGCTTCAAGGCTCTCGTTGAGAGCGATGTAGCGGTCCTCATCCCCAAGTGGCTCGAAAAGACCGACAAGCTCAGCGGCAAGGTCATCGCGCTGCCCCAGCGTGACGATATCGACTATCCTGTTGAGGAACACCTCATCGTCGAGTTGTACTCCAAGTAATTTGTACGCCGGTCGGCTCTGCCGACACCGCGCCCGTGTATATCGTCTCTGTATAAGAGAGCTGCCGCAATGCGGCTGAGGGTGAACCTTATATACCCGGGCATCGCGTAACGGTCCGAGATCGTTTTCGCGCAGCTAAAAATTTAAGGAGGAATTCGCTAATGATAGAGATAGAAAAACCCAGAATTGATACAGAAGAATTATCTTCGGACGGTAAGTACGGCAGATTTGTGGTTGAGCCCCTTGAGCGAGGCTTCGGCAATACTCTGGGCAACTCTCTGAGACGCGTACTGCTCTCCTCTTTAGAGGGCGTAGCCGTTACATCGATCAAGATTGACGGAGTTCTTCACGAGTTCTCTACTATCCCCGGCGTCAAAGAGGACGTCACCGAGATCGTTCTGAACATGAAGAGCTTGGTAGCTAAACTCCACTCCAACGGCCCCAAGGTCGTTGAGATTTCAGCCGAGGGTCCTTGCGAGGTCACCGCTGAGAGCATCAAGTGCGACAGCGAAGTTGAGATCCTCAATCCCGAGCTGCATATCGCCTCTCTCGCGGACGGCGCTGTGCTGAACATGGAGATCACCCTCGATAAAGGCAGAGGCTATGTACCCGCTGAGAAGAACAAGCTCATCGCGGGCAACGAGGTCATCGGCGTGCTTCCGATCGACTCCATCTATACCCCTGTCCTCAAGGTCAACTATACGGTTGACAACACCCGTGTAGGTCAGATCACCGACTATGATAAGCTCACCCTCAGCGTATGGACCAACGGCGTCATCAACGCTCAGGAGGCTGTATCCTTAGCGGCTAAGGTACTGACCGAGCACCTCAACCTCTTTGTCAACCTCTCTGACAGAGGCTTCAACACTGAGATCATGGTTGAGAAGGATGATAAGGGCAAGGAGAAGGTGCTCGAGATGACTATCGAAGAGCTCGATCTCTCCGTACGTTCTTTCAACTGCCTCAAGCGCGCGGGTATCAACACCGTAGAGGACCTTATCTCTAAGTCTGAGGAAGATATGATGAAGGTTCGCAACCTCGGCCGCAAGTCGCTCGAGGAAGTAGTCTTCAAGCTCGATACGCTCGGCTTCAGCCTGCGTAAAGAGGACGAATAATTTTAAGATTTGTTTACCTTACGGCGCTGTCTGTAAGGAAATCCCGAAAGGAGTGAACATAAATGCCGGGTACAAGAAAACTGGGCAGAGCTACCGACGCTCGTCTGGCTATGCTGAGAGCTCTCGTTACTTTCTTGCTCGAGAACGGTAAGATCGAGACCACTCTTACCCGCGCCAAGGAGACAGCCTCCATGGCGGAGAAGATGATTACTATTGCTAAGAAGGATACGCTCGCTAACAAGAGACAGGTTATGGCGTTCATCACAAAAGAGGACGTCGCTACCAAGCTCTTTAAGGAGATCGCGCCCAAGTATGCTGACCGCAACGGCGGTTATACACGCATCACTAAGATCGGTCCCCGTCGCGGCGACGCTGCCGAGATGGCTATCATCGAGCTTATCTGATAGCGATATCTGATATTTACAGAGTACAAGCCCTGCCGTATCCGGCAGGGCTTTTTCGTGCGCGGAATTGATAATGAGGTCTCCGATCATCGTTCAACAGCGGACAGAGAGAAACGCAGCGCTTTTGCAGCTATGATCATAGGTCATAACTGAAAAATGATACTGATAAACAGAGGTATATGATCAAACGCGTTCTTACAATGTTACAACTTTGTTCATATAAAGTTCTTTATTTTTTGTCAAGATGTGGTATAATGACAGTATAATAGGTGTAATATGCGGTATTATGCCGTAATAATGATAAGAACGGAGGAGCGAGTATGTTACTGTATGATATCAGCAGAGAGCTTTTTTCGGCGCCTGTATATGAGGGCGACCCTCAGCCGAAGAGCAGATTTATCAGCACTATAGGTGATGACAGCCGCTATAATCTGTCGACAGTGAGTATGTGTACTCACGCGGCTACCCATATCGACGCGCCTCTGCATTATGACGAAGAGGGCGCGGACATCGGTTCTATGAGGATATCTCATTTCTGCGGCAAGTGTACGGTAGTGACTATCGACGGAATACTTACGGGTGAGGATATGGAGCGCCTGCTGCCTCACTGCAACAAGAGGCTGATATTCCACGGCTCGGGCAAGGCTTTTCTGAGCGTTTCGGCGGCTCGCGTGATAGCTGACAGCAAGCTGGTGCTTGTCGGCACCGACGCTATGTCCATAGCTCCGCCGTTTGATGAGCATATGCCTCATCTGGAGCTTGCCAGAGCAGGCGTAGCGGTATTGGAGGGGCTGTACCTCGAGGGTATCGAGGACGGAGATTATACCTTGGCCGCGCTTCCGCTCAAGATGAAAGGTCTCGAGGCGTCGCCGTGCAGAGCGATCCTCATGCGTGAGCCGAAAGGGTATTGACGGTAAAAAATAAGAGACCGTGAACACATGAATGTTTTTGATACGATAACTGTGTGTTTATATAAAGCGCGCAAAGCGGAGATCGTCGCTGATCTCTGCCGATAAAGGTGGTATATATGAAAAGGCTTATTTCGTTATTTTTGATAATAATACTGTGCTTCGGCGTATGCCTTGCTCTCACGGGCTGCGGCGGTCCTGTTGTCAATGTTATCTCTGAGCTGGATATCAGCCCCGACTTCGCGGGTACGCGTACCGTTGACGTGGTATATCCCTTGAATGTGAACATCGACGCGATAAAGGATACACTGGTAAATAACGCTCCGACAGCCGACATAAACGGCGCTGAGTTCACCTATACGGGTGTTGCCGAGGACGGATACCACTTTGAACTCAAGCTCACATTCAACGGCAGAGATAAATATGAAGAAGAGGTCTCAGCCCTGCTCGGCAGGAGGGTTTCTCCCATCCTTTCTCAGAAGGATACCGCTCTGACTAAGGGCACCAGAATGGCAGAGGACTTTGACGTAAGCGAGCTTATCGGATGGGTGGTAAGAGATACTACGGCCGATAACAACACTAAGAATATCACCTTTGACTACAACAGGAACACCGTAAGGATAGGTAACTCAGAGTATAAAACATCGTCGACGGTCGATATAAACGACTGCACCGGAAGTCAGATCAACTCTGTTTCAATAAAGACGTCAAACGACAAAGAGGGCGGCTACGGACGAACCTTCGTCTTTACCGTGCCCAATGAAACTTACAAAAAAGATCAGGAGGCTGTCGAACAGTATTTTCTGACCAATACCTCTCCCGTCGCCGAGTACTCCGGCTGGAGCGCCGAGGGCACCAACATGGTCTATACCGTTATATTCAGCGGCCTGAGCATGGATAAGCTCACCGAGGTGACCTCGATGCTTCTCGATACCGACAGCACCGAGATATTCTACGGCGACAGAGATAACGCTTCTACGCCGCTGTCCGAGGGCTTGAGCTTTGAAGAGACGCTCGACACCTTCTCATTTATCGGCGCCGATAACGGTTACCCGAAACTTGAGTACTCATATTCTCTGCCCACAAACACTATCCACGGCGACGGCTCGGTATTCGAGGACGGCAGATGGGTCAGCAAGGGCTCGTGGGAGGACGGCGTTTATAAGCTCACTCTTGAGGCCGGCGCCGGCAAGGTACGGATCCCCGACGGTATACAGTATTCGATAAACGGTATCAATTTCTATCTCGAGAGCCTCGGTGACAGCCGCTTCAGACGTTCGACTGAGTTCTTGTATTCAAAGACCGACGGCCATGACGGTATGAATTATGCCGATAAATTCTTTAAAGGCAAGGGCGTTGAGAGCTCGACCGGCGAGAATGAGGATAACCTTTTCTGCCGCGTCGTAAGCGAGGGCACCGTCGATGAGATAACCGATGAGCTGGTCAAGCTGTTCGGAAGCGGCAACTTCATGGCGTATCGACAGACACAGGGCGGCCTTTCGCTCACTGTAAAGACCGAGATGACCGATTATGTGAACCTCGGTTATATGCTCAATTCATCGAACGCCAACCGTCCGATGACCTATTATGTCAGCTCGGATCACGGAGATAATATCGTTTCGGTATCGGTAGACGGCTCAGAGACCGCCTATACCGACCACAGCTCAAGCTCGCTGCCTGTAAAGGGTGGCTGCGCTGTAGTAGAATACCACGGCAATATCCCGATAGTATCTCATATAATCATATATGTGGTCGTTGGCTCTTTGCTTCTGGTACTCACAGCCTTCGTCTGCATAATGCTGTTGAAGCCCAAGAAGCGCCGCAAAGTCGCTGACCCGCTGAATAACCCCGAGGCTTATACCGACGATGAAGCCGCCGCGGCTGAGGCTCAGGCAGAGAACGATCCCTCCAAGAACTCGCTCGCTCAGACCACAACTTTCAGTATATTTGAGCTCAACGCTTTGAGCAGAAACAAAAAGTATGTTGATGAGATCAATAAAGACATAGAGCAGCGCATCCATGAGGACAGCCTGAGAGATCAGAAGAACGACATCCGCGCGCGTGAGCTCAAGGAAATGAGCCGAAGGGTATACGGCTCTGATGAAGAAGAAAAACCGACTGACGTTCAGGATGATCGGGAAAGCTCAGAGATACAGCAAAACCAAAGTGAGGACAACGATAATGATCAAGACGGTAGTATTTGACCTTGACGGAACTCTGGCGAATACCCTCGCCGACCTCGCCCACGCTATGAACTACGCTCTTGAAAAACAGGGGCTCAGGACCTATCCCGTTGACGATTACCGTCATTTTGTCGGCAACGGAATCGATAATCTTGTTAGAGTGACTATGGCTGACGGGTATACTCCTGACGGCGCCGCGGTCGTAAAGGCGGATTTCAACGCCTATTACGCCGATCACTGCAAGGATTTCACCCGTGCTTATGACGGGGTAGCCGAGCTTCTCAACAAATTGAGCGACGACGGTATAGCTACCGCGGTGATCTCAAACAAGCCCGACCGCTTTGTGCCCGAGATACTCGCGGCTCTTTATCCCGAACACAGCTTCGGCTGTACATGGGGCCAGAGGGACGGCATAGCCCGCAAGCCCGACCCGACGGCGTTGTGTATGTATCTTAAAGAGTACGGTTATGATAAGAGCGAGGCTCTGTATGTCGGCGACAGCAATGTCGATGTGGTATTCGCCCATAACGCGGGGCTAAAGGTCTGCGGTGTCAGCTGGGGCTTCCGCGGAGCGGAGGAGCTCAGAGAAGCGGGCGCGGATCATATAGTCGATCACGCGGACGAATTATATAAACTGATCAAAAGAATTGACTGATATTTGATGAACAAAAGAAATTATCAGAAAGAAATGGACGCTCTGATCGAGCGGAATATAAAGGACGGAGTTCGTCCTAGTTTGCTTCTGCACGCGTGCTGCGCGGTATGCGCAAGCTATGTGCTCGAGTACCTGCACTCTTATTTTGATATCACTATTGCCTATTTTAACCCTAACATCACCGAAGAGAGCGAGTATCGCTACAGATATTCTGAGCTTAAGCGCTATGTGAAAGAGGCGGGGCTCGGCGACAGTGTGCGCTTTATCGAGGTAGAGTACAGCCCCGAGAGCTTTTTTGAGCTGACAAAAGGCAGAGAGAATGACCGCGAGGGCGGAGCGAGATGTTCGCTGTGCTTTTCACAGCGGCTCGGCTATACGGCGAGGCTGTGTAAAGAGGGCGGGTATGATTATTTTGCCACCACCCTGACCATCAGTCCGCTTAAGAACGCGGAGCTCATCAACGCGATAGGTGAAAAGAAAGCCGCTGAATTCGGCGTAAACTACCTTTGCTCCGATTTCAAGAAGAAAGAGGGATACAAGCGCTCCATAGAGCTCAGCAAGCAGTATGACCTGTACTGCCAGAATTACTGCGGCTGCGTATACTCCCGCCGCGAGGCTGAGGATAGAGCCTGATACAATGTATAGAAACAGCGCCTTTGGCATAGAAATATGTCAGAGGCGATTTTGTTTTAGGGAGTTTATTGTGACGTATTATCGAAGCCTTTACGTTCATTCCCTATATATCGCTCCTTGATTTGAAAAAAGGTGATACTATACATAGTTTTATGATATTTTTGCTCTTCGGTGTGGGGATTGTCTTTATTATTCGGGGCGGAGACAGATTTGTTGACGCCGCGGCGCGGATAGCTGAGATATCCGGCATCCCGCCGTTCGTGATAGGCGCGACTGTCGTTTCTGTTGCTACAACTCTGCCTGAGCTTTTGGTCTCTGTTATGGCGTCTGTCAACGGTCAGTCCGATATGGCGGCAGGCAACGCCATAGGCTCAGTGACAGCGAACACCGCTTTGATAATGGGGTTTACCGTTCTTTTCGCTCCGATTGCGATCTCAAGGCGAGCGTATTTGAAAAAGACAGTAATACTATTGTCGGCGATCATCCTGTTGTGGCTGTTTTCCGTTGGCGGTACGCTTACGCTGTTCGGCTCAGGAGCGATGCTCTCGCTGTTCGCTTATTATATATATGATACTCTGAAAGCCGCGAAAGCAGAGAAATCGGCAGAGATCACCGATCACACCGCGGGCAGTAGAGAGATAGCCGGAAAAATAATCTCTTTTGTTTTAGGAGCCGCGGCTATAGTAGTCGGCTCGCGGCTGCTTATAGACAACGGCACAGCCATAGCGAGGGATATCCTGCGCGTGGACGAGAGGGTGGTCTCGCTTACGCTTATAGCTGTCGGCACCTCTCTGCCCGAGCTTGTTACCGCTGTTTCTGCCGTAATGAAGAAGCAGACAGCGCTGACTGTGGGCAATATACTCGGCGCCAATATAATAGATACCCTGCTGATATTGCCGCTGTGCTCTTTGATAAGCGGAGGTCTGCCGGTCTCTGCGGGAGCGGTCACCTTGGATCTGCCCGTTTGTCTGCTGTCTGCGGCGGTCATGCTGATACCCGCCATGATAAAAAGGCGGTTCTCTCGACTTCAGGGAGCGGCTGCTCTGATCATATATATCTTGTATATGATAAAAATCAGTTTGACTATTGTAATGTGAGGAAAAATCATGTATTATTATCAATAGACAACTTTTGTCAACAAATAATATGACTGAGGTAACTGAAATGGGTAGATCTGACGGAAGAAGATTGAAGAACCTTGGTGTTGAAGAATTAGTTGAAGTCCATGTTATGAGCAAGCGCACAGACGCTATGAACATGATACGCCTCGACATACCTATTGAGCCGATGCACGAATATATCTCTAAGAAGCGCCTCGAGGGCAAGCACTATCATCACCTTACCCTTATCATCGCCGCTTTGGTACGCGCTATCGCCGAGTATCCCAAGCTCAACCGATTTATCGTCAATAAGCGTATCTATGCCAGAAACGATATAGAGGTAGGCATGGTTGTCCTTAAGGGAGGCAGAATGGACGAAGAGGGCGCTACGAGCAAAATGAAGTTCGACCCGACGGTGACCATCGACGAAGTAAATAATATCATCAATGATTATGTTAAGAAGAACAGAGATCAGGATGAGGTGAATACGACCGATAAGGTCGCGGGAGTACTTACCTCTGTACCCGGACTGCTGAGGGGCGGAGCGAAATTCCTGATGTGGCTCGATAAGCATAATATGTGCCCTAAGGCGATTATCGAGGCGAGCCCGTTCCACTGTACAATAATGCTGACCAATCTCGCAAGTATCAAGACGAATTACATTTATCATCATATATATGAGTTCGGTACGGTCTCTATGTCTCTCGCTATGGGTAATCCTCACGAGGTACCGGTCCGCAAGAGGGGCGAAATAGAGTTCGTTCGCTGTATGCCGCTCGGTCTGGTCATGGATGAGCGTATCGCATCGGGCGCGTACTTCGCTCTGGCATTCCGCAGGTTCCAAAAATATCTTAAAGATCCTTCTCTTCTTGAGCTTCCTCCCGAGAAAATCGTAAAGGATAGCGATTGATAATACCGATTTATACGGCTGCTCTGTTCATCAGGACGGTCGTTTCGTTTTTGTGCACAAAAGAAGGATAAAAAATTTGGTAAAAAAGCCAAACCCACACATAGCGCGCGTTTAAACACAGATCAGGTTACGGCCTTGTAATAACTGCGGGCATTTTGCGTTTTATAAAGGACAAAGCCACAATATGTACGTATTATCGGCAAAAATCGAAGTTCATTATAACACAGCGAGTTGACTGAAATCGAGTTAATCAGAAACAAAAAACTTAAGTAAAAAATACAAAAAGGAAGTAAAAAGCATAAATATTACAAAGAAGTTACAAATAGTTAAAAATAAGTTACAGAATAGATAAAAAGGTTACAGAATTGTTGTTGGCAATGACTGAGCGCTTGAAATATAATGTAATTGCTTAGAATTGGCGAAAACTATATCTTTAGCAAAATTATTTAGGAGGAAATACGAATGCTTAAGACTAGGAAACTAATTAGTCTGCTGCTTGTCGTAGCTATGGTCTTCTCGGCTTTTTCCGTAGGGATCGTCTCGACAGGCGCAGCGGCGTTCGACGGTGCAGCTACATCGGCTGACCTGCCGAGTGCTTCCATCACGGCAGGCGGAAAGACACAGAGCTTTCATGTAGGCGATACCATTCGGTATACCTATTATATGAATGCTTCTAATATTTCTGCCAACGGTAAAGTTAGCGGCGTAGACGCTCAGGTCTATTTTGACCACAACGTCCTCGCGGTACAGAATCTTGACGATGTCTGCCCCAATCTCAATGATCCTAAGATCAATGACGCTGCCGATGCCGTAAAATTCAACGACTCAAGTATCGGCAAAGGCTTCAGATTCAATTCTGATGACACAGCTCTTGCTGACATTACCTTCAAGGTAATCGGAGAGGGTAATACTTCTGTCAACACTACTATCAGAACTCTTTATCTGGTAAATGGCGGTGATGTTACTGACTTCATCAATAACTACGAAGTCAATCAGATGCCTAACGTCTCAGATAATCTGGTATTAGTTGATTGTCCTCATACCGAGCCCGGCACCGAGCCCGCGACACAGGCAACTGAGCCGGCGACACAGCCCGCAACTCAGCCCGCAGGCGACAAGGCTATCGTAAACCTGACAGTCAACAACGGCGAGGTTCTTGAGAGCAAGACCTTCAACATCGGTGACGAGTTCACAGTTTACACCATCCTTGACTCCAGCGCTAACGACGACGGTAAGGTTTCTACCATCGCAGGTGAGCAGTATTATACAGCATCTATCCTTCAGCGCGTAGACGCTCTGGATGATGAAGATATGATCGACGACGTCGATACCGTATTCCCCGTAATGAGAGATAAGGCTATGGGTAACGGTATGGACGAGGGCGCTCTCTACTTCACAGGCTCCAACGCCTCTAAGAAGAAGCCCTTCGTCTTCGGCGAGAATGCAAAGCTCGTAGTTACCCAGTATAAGGTAACCGCAGCAGGTACCGCTACAGTCAACACAGACCTTAAGACAGTTGCTCTTATCGACGACTATCTTACAAGAGTAGTTGACAAGTACGTTCTCCAGGACGGCTATTCGATCAACTATTTCGAGACCTTCAATGATCCCGATAATCCTACAGAGCCTGAGACAACAGCTACCGAGCCCGTAACAGAGGCTACTGAGCCTGTAACAGAGGCAACCGAGCCCGCTACACAGGCAACCGAGCCTGCTACACAGGCTACCGAGCCCGCAACACAGGCTACCGAGCCCGTAACAGAGGCTACCGAACCTGCAACACAGGCTACCGAGCCCGCAACACAGGCTACTGAGCCCGCAACTCAGCCCGCAGGCGACAAGGCTATCGTAAACCTGACAGTCAACAACGGCGAGGTTCTTGAGAGCAAGACCTTCAACATCGGTGACGAGTTCACAGTTTACACCATCCTTGACTCCAGCGCTAACGACGACGGTAAGGTTTCTACCATCGCAGGTGAGCAGTATTATACAGCATCTATCCTTCAGCGCGTAGACGCTCTGGATGATGAAGATATGATCGACGACGTCGATACCGTATTCCCCGTAATGAGAGATAAGGCTATGGGTAACGGTATGGACGAGGGCGCTCTCTACTTCACAGGCTCCAACGCCTCTAAGAAGAAGCCCTTCGTCTTCGGCGAGAATGCAAAGCTCGTAGTTACCCAGTATAAGGTAACCGCAGCAGGTACCGCTACAGTCAACACAGACCTTAAGACAGTTGCTCTTATCGACGACTATCTTACAAGAGTAGTTGACAAGTACGTTCTCCAGGACGGCTATTCGATCAACTATTTCGAGACCTTCAATGATCCCGATAATCCCACAGAGCCTGAGACAACAGCTACAGAGCCCGTAACAGAGGCTACTGAGCCTGTAACAGAGGCAACCGAACCTGCAACACAGGCAACTGAGCCCGTGACAGAGGCTACCGAGCCCGCTACACAGGCTACAGAGCCCGCTAAGACAGCTACAGTTACAATTTACGCGCTTGACGGCACATCTAAGACCGAGACCTTCAACATCGGCGATACATTCAAGGTTTATACAACTCTGAACGTTGCCGATCAGAACAACGGTAAGATCGCTGCTTTAAGCGGTACACAGACATACACAGATACAGTTATCGCTCTGAATGACGAAAAGACAGCAGACGGCGAGATCGTAAATCTCGACGCTATGTTCCCGATCACCGGCGATAAGTCTCTTGCTAACGCAAGCCAGAGCGGCAAGATCGTATTCAACGCTTCTACACCTGACGGCGCGTTCACATTCAACAGCGACGACGATGAGCTGATCGTAACAAGCTATGTTGTTACAGCAGCCGGCGAAGCTGAGGTAAGAACATCTCTCAAGACTCTTGCTCTTGCTGATGATACTCTTACAAGGATCGTAAACAAGGGTGAGCCTGCTGAGGGCGTAGTAATAGGCGGAGACGCATTCTTCGAAGAGCCCGAGCATCCGACAGAGCCCGAGACAACAGCAACAGAGCCTGTAACCGAGGCTACCGAGCCTGCAACACAGGCTACCGAGCCTGCAACACAGGCTACCGAGCC